>NZ_DATMRB010000178.1:0-9377 GCF_035566555.1 Collimonas sp. | reverse complement strand
CCTTGCCGATCTGTTCCAGCGCGTCGTACTCATATCTTGTCAAACCGTCGTTCATTACTGCTTCCTCTGTAGAATTTGCCATGCTGCGACCCTCATGGTACGCGCCGCAGAGGATAGCGGCAATGGATAGCGGCCAGGCGGGCAAGTGCGATGGCGGAGGAATACATTGATTACTACAATCGTTAAATAAAATCTGGTATCGTAACCGCAGGTATTCCAACCTCGCGCACAAGGAGACATTTATGGATTTAGCAGAAAAATTCGACGCCAAAGGCAAAGAAACAGGGAACGCCTATCATGTTGAGTGCTATAAAGACTCGATTGAAAGAGCTGCGGCAAACGGCACCGTCGCTTCCCTGCCGGGACGTGAAATCTACAAGCTGGCGGACGGACGGGCGCTGACTCCGTATGCGGAAGGAAAATTCGTGATTGACCAGACCGGTGAAAAAATCGTCAGGGTCTAAGCGTCTCGGCGACCCCGTCTCGGCGACCCCGTCTGGACAGCTTCAGACACCCGCTTTAGCCGACATGAGAAAGCCTGCGCACCACGCAGGCTTTTTTCATATGGCCGGCAGGACAGGAAGCGTCCTATGCTCGTCCGCCCTCGCGCAAGGTCCGGATCAGCAGGTCCGCCATGACGTTGCCGTCAAATTCGCGGAACCCGCGCTGATAGACCAGCGCGCCGACCGCGATCAGCCGGAACAGCTCTTCCTCGGTCAGCTTATAGGATAATTTGGCGATTTCGTTGGCGAACATCTGCACGATGTCGTCGTCGCTGGTGAGCGGCACCTGGCGACTGGCCCTGCCCCACATTTCAATGATCTTGGCTGCCTTCATAAAAACCTCCAGAAGATTTTTAGTATAGATGCCGTGCCGCAAATATCCAGTCGTTCGCAACTATCGGACAGGCCCTCAGAATAGGCAAAGCGTGGCGATATTATTGTTTGAATAACGGTAGCGGATGCAGTATTCGCTGCCCTTGACGCACTGCGGCGACAAGCTGCCCAGCAGTCTCAGCATCAGGCTGCCCTGCGTTTCATCCAGCTCGCAGACCTCGACGTCGAGAAAGTCAAAATAGCGTCCGACGAAGGGATACAAGGCCTTGAACAGGCTTTCCTTGGCCGAAAACACCAGTCCCAGCCAGCGTTCCAGCGGCAGGCCGGCAGCATCGCCGATAGCCTGTTCGGCTGCGTCCATCAGATGCGCCACCAAGGGTTGCGCCGCCTCGCGGCTGAGCATGCTTTCGATATCGATGCCTAGCGCTCGCCATGCCCCGTTCACGGCAACCACTGCAACCGCCTGGCCATCGCCATGGCTGATCGAACCGATGTAGCCCGGCGGCCAGAGCGGCGCCCGGTGCTCGCCGATCGCCAGCGTCTCGCTCCCGCCATAGCCTTGCTGGTGCAGGGCCAGTCGGGCGCACAACCTGCCGGCGGCAAATTCCACCTGACGCTTCAGCACGGCATTGGCCAGCGACGCCGGCAGCACAATGCCGGCGGCTTTCAGGCTGGCCAGCTGGGCGGCGTCGACGACGTAGCGCAACCCAGCCTGGCTGACGGAATCCGGCAGCTGCGGTAACAGAGAAGCAGTCATGGGGTCAACGGAAAATGGCATGGTTTTTCGATCAAGGTCCTGGGCGGATCGCCGTCGGGCCAGACATTATAGCGTCCGGGCGATGCGCCTCGGATTGCCGCCGCAGCAATGCAAAAACCCGCACACCTTGCGGCAGCGGGTTCATTGGCAACGGGGGTATCTGGTGCCGGTGATCGAGGCTACCGGCTAACCTGCTGATGGCAAGACACCCTTCGAAAAACGCGCATCCGTCCGGATCCGGCCTTATGAGTGAGCACTAAGTCAACACCTCGCATTTTACGCAGGCAAAATGACAGCGGTATGACGGCACCATGACGATTGGCGCTTCCGTCGCATGCGCAGAGGCAAAAAAAGGCCCGCGATACCTTGCGGTCACGGGCCGAATCCATACTCGGGGAGAGTGTAGAAGACGGAGTTATTGTAACTTCGCCGATAATCCGGCACAGCTGTCAAAGTTGACAGGAGGAAACTTATGATATCGATGACATTTCCCATGTGTAAGCTTCTGTAAGTTTCAAGCAAGTCCTGCGTAAGGTTCGGACCGCACACTCCAGATTAGCTGTACCAAATATAAATATTCTAGGAGACCAGCATGGCTACACTACAACCTGCCGCAGGCGGGGTTAAACCTGCCAACCGCGGCATTACGGCAGAGGAGCGCAAGGTCATTTTTGCGTCGTCCCTGGGCACGGTGTTCGAGTGGTACGACTTTTATCTGTACGGCTCGCTCGCGGCAATTATCGCCAAACAATTCTTTTCGGGCACAGATCCTAATACCGGCTTCATCTTTGCCCTGCTGGCTTTTGCGGCAGGCTTCATCGTGCGTCCGTTCGGCGCTTTGGTATTCGGCCGCCTAGGCGACATGATCGGCCGCAAATTCACCTTCCTGGTGACGATCCTGATCATGGGCGCCTCGACCTTCATCGTCGGCATCCTGCCTAACTATGCCACTATCGGCATCGCCGCACCGATCATCCTGATCACCTTGCGTATCCTGCAAGGTTTGGCGCTGGGTGGCGAATACGGCGGCGCAGCTACCTATGTCGCCGAGCACGCACCGGATGACAAACGCGGCGCGTTCACTTCCTGGATTCAAACGACAGCAACGCTGGGCCTGTTCCTGTCGCTGTTGGTGATCCTGGGCGTACGCAGCGCGGTTGGCGAAGAAGCTTTTTCAGCCTGGGGCTGGCGCATTCCGTTCCTGGTGTCCATCATCCTGCTGGCCGTTTCCGTCTGGATCCGGCTGTCGATGAACGAATCGCCAGCGTTTGCCCGCATGAAAGCGGAAGGCAAGACTTCCAAGGCACCGTTGACTGAAGCATTCGGCCAATGGAAAAACCTGAAAATCGTGATCCTGGCCTTGATCGGCCTGACCGCCGGCCAGGCTGTGGTCTGGTATACAGGCCAGTTTTACGCCCTGTTCTTCCTGACGCAATCGCTCAAGGTCGATATGTCGACTGCCAATATCCTGATCGCCCTGGCTCTGCTGCTGGCAACGCCTTTCTTCGTGATCTTCGGCAGCCTCTCCGACAGGATCGGCCGCAAGCCTATCATCATGGCAGGTTGCCTGATTGCCGCCCTGACCTACTTCCCGATCTTCTCCGGCCTCACCCACTATGCCAATCCAGCGCTGGAAACAGCGTTGAAAAATGCGCCGGTGATCGTTACCGCCGATCCAGCAGCCTGCCAGTTCCAGTTCAACCCGACCGGCACCAAGAAATTCACCTCTTCCTGCGACATCGCCAAAGCTAAACTATCCGCTGCGTCGGTCAATTACGAGAATGTCGTCGGTGCGCCAGGCTCGGTGGCCACCATCAAGATCGGCGACAAGGTACTGACTTCATATGATGCCAACGGCCTGTCGAAAGAAGATGCTGCCGCCAAGGACAAGGCATTTTCGGCCGAACTGTCGGGCGACATCAAGGCTGCCGGCTATCCTACCAAGGCCGACCCGGAACAAATGAACAAGCCCATGGTGCTGCTGCTGCTGTTCATCCTGGTGATCTACGTCACCATGGTATATGGCCCGATTGCGGCAATGCTGGTTGAAATGTTCCCGACCCGCATCCGCTACACCTCGATGTCGATGCCTTACCACATCGGCAACGGCTGGTTCGGCGGCTTGCTGCCAACCACGGCATTTGCCTTGGTGGCCTTCAAGGGCGATATCTACTACGGCCTGTGGTACCCGATCGTGATTGCGGTTGCCACTTTTATCATCGGCATGCTGTTTGTCAAGGAAACCAAGGACAACGATATCTACCAGACCGAGCGCGCTTGATCGATATGGCATATCCTTACGGTTATGCCTGAGCAGCGTAAAAAAAGCCGCCAGATGATTCTGGCGGCTTTTTTCATTTTGCCAACTGTCCATGCGCGCCGATATTTGCTATTGTCGGGCGTTGGCAGCCGATAACCATGAAACAGACCTATAGCCCGCCGCTTTTTAGACAGAGTCGCCTAGACTAGAAACCTCCCTCATACGCTCCATCGCTGCCACCACACCTTATCCATGACTATCGCGCTGCTTTCGGCGGCGCCCTCTTTTCCAATATGAAGACATCAATCAGACTCGGTACCCCGCTTTCCCCTTCCGCCACCAAGGTCATGCTGCTGGGCTCCGGCGAACTCGGCAAGGAAGTCATCATCTCGCTGCAGCGCCTGGGCGTAGAAGTGATTGCCGTCGACCGCTACCCGAATGCGCCCGGCCACCAGGTCGCGCATCGCTCGCACGTCATCAACATGGCCGATGGCGCCGCGCTGGAAGCGCTGATCGCGCTGGAGCAGCCGGATCTGATCGTGCCGGAAATCGAAGCCATCGCCACGGAAACCCTGGTTGCCCTGGAAGCCGCCGGCAAGGTCACGGTGATTCCTACCGCGCGCGCCGCCTGGCTGACCATGAACCGCGAAGGCATCCGCCGCCTGGCCGGCGAGACGCTGGCGCTGGCGACTTCGCCCTACCGCTTCGCCAACAACCTCGATGAACTCAAGACAGCCTGCGCAGCCATCGGCTTTCCGTGCGTGATCAAGCCGGTGATGTCGTCGTCCGGCAAAGGCCAGTCGAAAATCGACAGCGCCGCCGAAGTGGAAGCCGCCTGGGCCTATGCCGCCGCCGGCGGCCGGGTCGATTCCGGCCGTGTCATCGTCGAAGGCTTCATCGATTTCGATTATGAAATCACGCTGCTGACAGTCCGCGCGCTACAGCAGGACGGCAGCGTCGCCACCCATTTCTGCGAGCCGATCGGCCACCTCCAGGTGCAAGGCGACTACGTCGAATCCTGGCAACCGCATCCGATGCATCCGGAAGCCTTGCTCAAGGCGCGCGATATCGCCAAGAAGGTCACCGACAATCTCGGCGGCCTCGGCCTGTTCGGGGTTGAGCTGTTCGTCAAGAACGAGATGGTGTGGTTCTCCGAAGTCAGCCCGCGTCCGCACGACACCGGCATGGTCACCATGGCCAGCCAGCAGCAGAGCGAATTCGAGCTGCACGCCAAGGCGATCCTCGGCCTGCCGGTCAATGTCGCCCTGCGTACGCCGGCGGCATCGGCTGTCATTTACGGCCAGCACGACGCCAAGGGCATTGCCTTCGAAGGCGTGGCCGATGCGCTGCGCGTGCCGGGCGCGGACATCCGCCTGTTCGGCAAGCCGGAGTCTTTTGCGCGCCGGCGCATGGGCGTCGCCCTCGCCAGCGCCGACGACGTCGAGACCGCCCGCATCCGCGCCAAGCAGGCGGCGGCCAAGGTCAAGCCGGTGATCGTCGAATAAATCAGCACTAAGCAGCATCAGGCAGCATTGCAGCAAAGGATAGGCAGTAGATAGAGACATCGCCCCGTGCGCCCGCGCGGGGCGATACCCGATGAAAACAATAACCAACAATTCGCCATGAAATTCGATGTCGCCATTATCGGCAGCGGCCTAGCCGGCCTGTCAGTCGCCCTGCACCTCGCCGAAACCAGCAAGGTCGCGGTCATCTCCAAACGCGCGCTGCTGGACGGCGCCAGCAACTGGGCCCAGGGCGGCATCGCCGCCGTGCTCGATTCCGGCGACAGCCACGAAGAACATATCAACGACACGCTAGTGGCCGGCGCCGGCCTGTGCGATGAAAGCGCGACCCGCTTCATCGTCGAAAACGGCAAGGCTGCCATCGAATGGCTGATCGAACAAGGCGTGCCGTTTACGCCCGATGCCAGCGCCGAGATGGGCTTTCACCTGACACGCGAGGGCGGCCACAGCCAACGCCGCATCATCCACGCCGCCGACGCCACCGGCCATGCAGTGCAGGTGACGCTGGAACAGAAAGTGCGCGCGCATCCCAACATCACCCTGCTGGAAGATCATTACGCGATCGACCTCATCACGTCCAAGAAAGTGGCTGCCGGCGCAGACGGCAAGAATGCGCCGCGCTGCCTCGGCCTGTACGCCAAGAACGTCAAGACCGGCAAGGTGCTGACGCTGGCCGCCAGCCACACGGTGCTGGCTACCGGCGGCGCCGGCAAGGTCTACCTGTACACCACCAATCCCGACAGCGCCACCGGCGACGGCATCGCCATGGCCTGGCGCGCCGGCTGCCGGGTCGCCAACATGGAATTCATCCAGTTCCATCCGACCTGCCTGTACCACCCTTACGCCAAGTCTTTCCTGATCACCGAAGCGATCCGCGGCGAAGGCGGCGTGCTGAAGCTGCCGGATACCGAAGGCGACGACGCCGGCCTGCGCTTCATGCCAGCCCATGACGAACGGGCCGAGCTAGCGCCGCGCGACGTAGTGGCGCGTGCCATCGACTTTGAAATGAAAAAACGCGGCCTCGATCACGTCGACCTCGACATCACCCACAAGTCGCCGGAATTCCTGAAAGAGCATTTCCCCACCATCTACGCACGCTGCATGGAGCTCGGCATCGACATCACCAAGCAGGCGATCCCGGTCGTGCCTGCGGTGCACTTTACCTGCGGCGGCATCGCCACCGATTTGAGTGGCCGGACCGACCTGCCTGGCTTGTATGCGGTCGGCGAGACTGCCTATACCGGCCTGCACGGCGCCAACCGCCTGGCCAGCAATTCGCTGCTGGAATGCGTGGTGATCGGCCGCGCCACCGCCAAGTTCATCGAACAGCAGGAAAAACCGCCTGCCATCGCGCTGCCGGCCTGGGATGAAAGCCGCGTCACCGACGCCGACGAGGAAGTCGTGATCTCGCACAACTGGGACGAGCTGCGCCGCTTCATGTGGAATTACGTCGGCATCGTGCGCACCAACAAACGCCTGGAACGCGCCCAGCACCGCATCCGCCTGCTAAAGGAAGAGATCGACGAGTATTACGCCCACTTCCGCATCAGCCGCGACTTGCTGGAACTGCGCAATCTGGTGCAGGTGGCGTCGCTGATCGTCGAAAGCGCACTGTCGCGCCACGAGAGCCGCGGCTTGCACTACAGCCAGGACTATCCGGAAACGCTGGCCAAGGCTTTGCCCACCGTACTGACGCCGCAACGCCGCTAAAACCCGCAAGCGGCGCGCATGCGAATTGCGCGCCAAGAAACGGAGTGTTTGCCGGCGTCGCCGGCACTACACTGCCGTTGTCGAACAAACCGTAAGAACCTCATGACTTCAAAACTTCCGCACGCCCTTCCCCGCTCCCTGGTCGCCCTTACCTGGTCCAACCTGGCAGCACAATCGGCCGAGCAGCTGAGCCTGGCGGCCACCCCCATCATGGCGGTGCTGCTGCTGGGCGCCGGCCCCGGCGAAATCGGCACACTCGCCGCAGTGCAGTCCTTGCCTTTCCTGCTGCTGTCGATTCCGTTCGGCTTGCTGGCCGACCGCACCTCGCGCAAGCGCCTGATGGTGATCGCCGAGATGTTGCGCATGCTGGCCTTGCTGGGCGTGCTGGCGGCGTTGCTGTTCAACCACCTCTCGATACCGCTGCTGGCGGTGCTTGGCTTCATCGGCGCTGTCGGCACTGTCGGTTTCAGCGTCGCTGCGCCCGCGATCGTGCCGGCGCTGGTGGAGCGCGAACATCTGGCGAAAGCCAACGGCCGCCTGGAACTGGCGCGCAGTGCAGCCTTTGCCGCCGGCCCAGCTCTGGGCGGCGCGCTGACCTCATGGGCCGGCGCCTCGACTGCCTTCGTGCTGGCGGCCATGCTGTCCGGCTCGGCCGTGGTGTTGCTGCTGCAGCTGCGCGAACCGCAGCGCGTCGCCGCGCCGCCGCGCCATCCCTTGCTGGAACTGCGCGACGGCGCGCACATGGTGTGGCGCGACAAGCTGCTGCGGCCGATACTGCTGACCGCGGTGGCCTGGAACATTTCCTGGTTCGTGCTGCAGGCAGCTTATGTGCCGTACGCGGTGCGCAAGCTCGGCCTCAGTGCCGGTGAAGTGGGCATGACACTGGGCGCCTATGGCGTCGGCATGATGCTGGGCGCGCTGTTGACGCCGCGGATAGTCGCAAAGCTGCCGTTCGGCCGCGCGATCCAGCTCGGCCCCGCGGTCTCGGTGCTGGCCGCGCTGACCATGGTGGCGACGCTGGCCGTGCCTAGCGGCGTGCTGGCGGCGCTGTCCTTCTTCCTGTTCGGCGTCGGTCCGATCATCTGGGTCATCACTTCGACCACGCTGCGCCAGACCGTCACGCCCGGCGCCATGCTCGGGCGGGTGTCGGCGATTTTCCTGACCGTCAATACCGGCGCGCGGCCGATCGGCGCCGCGCTGGGCGGCTTGGTCGGCGCCCGCTGGGGCGAAGCCGCCTGCCTGGTGCTGGCGCTGATCGGTTTCGTGGTGCAGGCCTGGATCATCTACGCTTCAGAAGTGCGCGTGCTGCAAAGACTGCCGGCGCCAGTGGGATGAATCAGACAGGCGGCAGCCGCAGTTGTGTCGTTTTCGGGCCATCTCGGCTATGCTTAGGCCGAGACCACCATAAGGAAAAACGATGAATACTGCGTCGCAGCAAATCACCTCCGCCGCCCCGGCAGCCAATAGCGCAAGACGCGTGATCTTCGCCAGCTTCATCGGCACCGCTATCGAATTCTACGATTTCTATGTGTATGCAACCGCCGCCGCGCTAGTCATCGGCCCGGTGTTTTTCCCGCACGACTCGCCGACCGCGCAAGCGTTGTCTGCCTTCGTCACCTTCGGCATCGCCTTCATTGCGCGTCCGGTCGGCGCCTTTCTGTTTGGCCACTTCGGCGACCGCATCGGCCGTAAATCGACGCTGGTGCTGTCTCTGCTGGTGATGGGCGTCGCCACCACGCTGATCGGCTTCTTGCCTGGCTACGCTTCGATTGGCGCGCTGGCGCCGGTGCTGCTATGCGTGCTGCGCTTTGCCCAAGGTATCGGCCTGGGCGGCGAATGGGGCGGCGCGGCGTTGCTGGCGACCGAATATGCACCGCAGGGAAAGCGCGGCAGGTATGGCATGTTCCCGCAGCTCGGTCCGTCGGTCGGTTTCCTGATGGCGAACGGCTTGTTCCTCGCTCTGGCCTTGAGCTTGTCGGATGAGCAGTTCAAAAGCTGGGGCTGGCGCATCCCTTTCATTTTCAGCGCCGTGCTGGTCGTGCTGGGCCTGTATGTGCGGATGAAGATCGCTGAAACCCCGGTATTTGCCGCCGCGCTGGAGAAGCGCGAGCGCGTGAAAGTGCCGGCCCTCACCTTGTTCCAGCACCACTGGCGTCCGGTGCTGCTGGGCTCGGTGGCAATGATTGTCTGCTACACCTTGTTCTATATTGCGACGGTATTTTCGCTGTCCTACGGCGTCGGCACCCTGCATATCCCGCGCCAGGAATTCCTCGCGCTGCTGTGCCTGGCGG
>NZ_DATMRB010000177.1:0-27037 GCF_035566555.1 Collimonas sp. | reverse complement strand
TCAATGAAGTGCCGCCGCTGCTGACCCAGCAGATCGGCGAAGAAACGCCGGACGGCAAGGGCAAGGTTGAATTGCCCGGCGATTACACCAAGGATGAGAAGGCGCACCAGGTCTTGCTGACCGAAGCCGGCCACGAAAAGGCCGAGCAGATCCTGACCAGCATGGGCTTGCTGGCGGAAGGCGCGTCGCTGTACGACGCTGCCAACATCAGCCTGATCCATCACCTGTACGCTGCGCTGCGCGCGCATTCGCTGTATTTCAAGGACCAGCACTATGTGGTGCAGGGCGGCGAAATCGTCATCGTCGACGAATTCACCGGCCGCATGATGACCGGCCGCCGCTGGTCGGACGGCTTGCACCAGGCGGTGGAAGCCAAGGAAGGCGTCAAGATCCAGAACGAGAACCAGACCCTGGCCTCGATCACTTTCCAGAACTATTTCCGCATGTACGGCAAACTGGCCGGCATGACCGGTACTGCCGATACCGAAGCTTACGAATTCCAGGAAATCTACGGCCTGGAAACCGTGGTGATCCCGCAAAATCGTCCGAACCAGCGTAAAGACCGCCAGGACCAGGTCTACAAGACATCGCAGGAAAAATACAATGCGATGCTCAAGGATATCCAGGATTGCTACGAGCGCGGACAGCCGGTGCTGGTCGGCACCACCTCGATCGAAAATTCAGAGCTGCTGGCCGACATCCTGAGCAAAGCCAAGCTGCCGCACAATGTGCTGAACGCCAAGCAGCATGCGCGCGAAGCGGAAATCATTGCCCAGGCCGGCCGTCCTAAAGCGATCACGATCGCCACCAACATGGCCGGTCGCGGTACCGATATCGTGCTGGGCGGGAATGTCGAGAAGCAGATCCAGTTCATCGAAGCCGACGAAGCGCTGAGCGAAACCGAAAAGCAGCTGCGTTCCGACAAGCTGCGCGACGAATGGCAATCGCTGCATGACCACGTGGTGCATGCCGGCGGTTTGCACATCATCGGCACCGAACGCCACGAATCGCGCCGGGTGGATAACCAGTTGCGCGGCCGTGCCGCGCGCCAGGGCGATCCGGGTTCTTCCCGTTTCTACCTGTCGCTGGACGACGCCTTGCTGCGCATTTTCGCCGGCGACCGCGTGCGCGCCATCATGGACCGCCTGAAAATGCCGGAAGGCGAGCCGATCGAAGCCGGCATCGTGTCGCGCTCGATTGAATCGGCGCAGCGCAAGGTGGAAGCGCGCAACTTCGATATCCGCAAGCAATTGCTTGAATACGATGACGTCGCCAACGACCAGCGCAAGGTGATCTATCAGCAGCGTAATGAATTGCTGGAATCGCAGGGCGTGTCAGAGACCGTGGCATCGCTGCGCGAAGGCGTGCTGGACGACACTTTCCGCACCCACGTGCCGGCGGAGTCGCTGGAAGAGCAATGGAATATTCCTGCGCTGGAAGCGACCCTGGCCAACGAGCTGCACCTGGAAGTACCGCTGGGCGAGATGCTGAAGTCGGAGCCGAACCTGACCGACGAAGAATTGCTGGAACGCGTACTGAAGACTGCCGAAACCAGTTATGCCGCCAAGACCGAGATCGTCGGCAAGGAATCGTTCGCCGGCTTCGAACGCAGCGTCATGCTGCAAAGCGTCGACAGCCATTGGCGCGAGCATCTGGCGGCGCTGGACCATCTGCGCCAAGGTATCCATCTGCGCGGTTACGCACAGAAGAATCCAAAGCAGGAATACAAGCGCGAAGCCTTTGAATTGTTCGGCCAGATGCTGGACTTGATCAAGAATGAAGTGGTCAAGGTTGTCATGACGGTGCGCATCGAAAACCGCGAAGAAATCGCTGCGGTGGAAGAAGAACTGGCGCAGTCGCATGTTGAAAATGTCCATTATCAGCATGCTGACTTTGATCCGGCGGCAGCGCCAGAAGCACTGCTGGCGCCAACGGCTCGTAGCGACGAGTCGCAGTCGGCCAGCGAAGTGCCGAAGGTCGGCCGTAACGATCCTTGTCCTTGCGGCAGCGGCAAGAAGTACAAGCAATGCCATGGCCAGCTGATGTAAACGCTGTGGCCAGCCGTGGTTGAAGAAGCAGAGCAGGGCGGAGAGATCTCCGCCCTTTGCTTTTGTTGCAGCAGATCGCACGCAGCCTGGCCATACGCCTTAAAATATCGTGCTGGCCGCATTCAGCAGCATCTAGATGCTGTAGTTATCAACGTTAATATTTATATTTAGTTAAGGATTCTCATGGCCGTCAATTCCCCCGTTCCTGTTGCTGCTGACCTTCTGCCCGTTGCCGGCATCGAGCTTGGCCATGCCGAAGCCGGTGTGCGCAAGGCGAATCGCAAGGATTTGCTGGTGATGAAACTGGCGCCAAGCGCTACCGTTGCCGGCGTGTTTACCCAAAACCGTTTTTGCGCCGCACCGGTGCAGGTCAGCAAGGCGCATCTGGCCGCTGCCGAGATCTCCGGCGAGCCCATCCGTGCACTGCTGATCAATACCGGCAACGCGAACGCCGGCACCGGCGAAGCCGGCCTGGCGGCAGCCAATGCGACCTGCGATGCGCTGGCGGAATTGCTGGACTGCCATGCAGCGCAGATCTTGCCGTTTTCCACCGGCGTGATTCTTGAACCGCTGCCGGTCGAGCGCATCATTGCCGGCTTGCCGCTGGCGATCGGCAACCTGAAGAGCGATAACTGGTTCAATGCCGCCGAGTCCATCATGACTACCGATACGCAGCCGAAAGCGGCCTCGCGCAGCCTGGTCATCGCCGGCAAAACGGTGAATTTTTCCGGCATCAGCAAGGGGGCCGGCATGATCAAGCCGAACATGGCGACCATGCTGGGTTTCCTGGCGATCGATGCAAAAGTGGCGCAGCCCGTGCTGGAGAAGATGGTGCGGCAGGCTGCCGACCGTTCCTTCAACTGCATCACGATCGATGGCGACACCTCGACCAACGATTCCTTCATGCTGATCGCCACCGGCGCCGGCGAGCTGGAAGTCACCAGCGTCGACAGTCCTGAATATGCCGAACTGGCGGCCGCAGTCACCGATATTTCGCAGCACCTGGCGCAGATGATCATCCGCGACGGCGAGGGCGCCACCAAATTCATCACGGTGACGGTCGAACAGGGGCAGAATGTCGCGGAATGCCGCAAGATCGCTTACTCGATTGCCCATTCGCCACTGGTGAAGACGGCGTTCTTTGCCTCCGATCCTAACCTGGGCCGCATCCTGGCCGCGATAGGTTATGCCGGCGTCGACGACCTGGATGTCAGCAAGCTGGACCTGTACCTGGACGATGTGCTGGTGGCCAAGAACGGCGGCCGCAATCCTGAATATCAGGAAGCGGATGGCCAGCGCGTGATGAAGCAAAGCGAAATTACGGTGCGTGTGCAGCTGGCGCGCGGCGACGCTGAGGCGACTATCTGGACTTGCGATCTGTCGCACGACTACGTATCGATCAACGCAGACTACCGTTCCTGAGCTGCTGTAAAAAGAGTTGCGGCCGGTTCTGCTCCGGCCGCGGCCCCGGCGCGCAGTCAGTGCGACGAATAATATTCATCTACTATCATTGTCCTTTGCGTCAAAATGATAGTCAGCCAGCGTCATCCGATTGCCTGCATTCCTGATTTCTTGAGCCATGACCCAACTAGACCAGTTTCTTATCCGCGCCGAGGCCCTGCTGGGCCGTCTCGAATCCATTCTACCCAGCGCCAATGCCGTGCCTGACTGGAGCGCTGCAACTGCTTTCCGCTGGCGCCATCGCGGCGGCGCGGCCGGCGGCTATCTGCAGCCGGTGGGCCACATCTCGGATATCGCCCTGGCCGATTTGCATAATATCGAAGTGCAAAAGCAGCAGATCGACCAGAATACCCGCCAGTTCGTCGACGGCCGGCCGGCCAATAATGTGCTGCTGACCGGCGCTCGCGGCACCGGCAAGTCATCCTTGATCAAGGCTTGCCTGAATCAGTATGCGTCTCAAGGGTTGCGCCTGATCGAGGTGGACAAGGACGATCTGGCGGCCTTGCCGGATATCGTCGACCTGGTAGCATCGCGTCCCGAGCGTTTCATCATCTTCTGCGACGACCTGTCGTTTGAAGAGGGCGAGAGCGGTTACAAGGCGCTCAAGGTGGCGCTGGACGGCAGCATAGCAGCACAGTCGGACAACGTCTTGATCTATGCCACCTCCAACCGCCGTCACCTGCTGGCTGAGCGGATGTCCGACAATGCTACTTACAAGACGACTGAAGACGGCGACCTGCATCCGGGCGAAACCGTCGAGGAAAAAATTTCACTTTCCGAACGCTTCGGCTTGTGGGTGTCGTTTTATCCCTTCAAGCAGGACGACTACTTGGATATTGTCGGCCACTGGCTCGGTCATTTCGGCTGCAACGCCGAGCAGATCGCAGAAGCGCGCGCCGACGCCTTGCGCTGGGCCTTGCAGCGGGCTTCGCGCTCCGGCCGGGTCGCCTGGCAGTTTGCGCGTGATTATGCCGGCCGCATGAACAGCAACGATTAAGCAGGAATTTGATGACAAAAGAACAGATATTGCCGGTCAACGTAGCCGTCGGCATTTTGATGAAGCCGAATGGCGATGTGCTGCTCGGCCAGCGGCCCGAGGGCAAGCCGATGGCGGGCTATTGGGAATTTCCGGGTGGGAAGGTCGAGTCTGGAGAATCGATTTTCGATGCGCTGAAGCGCGAGCTGTTGGAGGAGCTGGGAATAGAGGTCAATTCTGCCGAGCCATGGTGCGGCATCGAGCATCAATACGCCCATGCACACGTCCGCCTGCACTTTTACATCAGCCGCGACTGGCAGGGCGAACCGCAAAGCCTGGAAGGCCAGGCTTTTTCCTGGCAGGGCAGCGTCGGCGTCGAGCCTCTGCTGCCGGCGGCCATCCCTTTGATTGAGTGGCTGGACGAGTTGCGGCGTGAAATGCCAGTTTAAGCGTCTATCTTCTCGTAAATTGTGGAAAATTATTGCTTCAGCTTGCTATCGTCGTCGATCTCGTCTGGCGGATTGACTGCCGGGATGGCATATTTCTCTTCAGCCCAGGCGCCCAGATCGATCTGCTTGCAGCGCTCCGAGCAAAACGGCCTGAATTTGTTTGCTGCAATCCATTCAACTTTTGTGCCGCAGGTTGGGCAATCGACGGTAGTAGTCATACAACTCTATTCAAAAAACAATTAAAAATTACACAAGGTCAGTTCAAACGGCACATCGCCTTCGTAAGCCTTGGGCTTGAGGTCGCCGCCTTGCGAGGTGAAGCGCACCCACAGCATATACTTGTTGGCGGATATTTCAGGAATCGCCTGCAATTGCTCGTCGATGATCAGGCGCAGCATCTGATAAGATTTTCCTTGCAGCATTTGCTGGTAACTACCGTTTTGTGCATCTATTTTTACCGAACTTCCGGTTTCTCGCAATAAACGCAGCACGATGCTGATAGCGTCGAGCAAGGGCGCCAGCGGTCCGAACCAGCCGAGAATGTCGGCAAAACGCTGTTCCGCAGGATGTTGCTGCCAGGCGTAATAGGACGGCAGGTCGAATTCACAGGCGCCGCCGGGGATGATGGTGCGGCCGCGGATGCTCATCAGCCATTCATTGTCGCGGATGTGCTGGCCGGTCTTGCCCTGGGTCGCCATCAAGGCGGTGCTGATGCGGTCGATCTCTTGCAGGATGGCGTCCAGCATGTCCGGCGCTACATTCGGATTCGATTTGAAGCCGAGCAG
Organism: Collimonas sp.; assembly: GCF_035566555.1. Classification (GTDB taxonomy): domain Bacteria; phylum Pseudomonadota; class Gammaproteobacteria; order Burkholderiales; family Burkholderiaceae_D; genus Collimonas. Next base: position 21,318 of record NZ_DATMRB010000177.1, on the reverse strand, counting down.
GGTTTGTCTTTGTCGTTCCAGCTCTTGCAGCAGATCCGATTTCAAGTCGGCGCGCCCGGCGACCTCCAGCATTTCAAAAATGGTGGACAGCGCGATATGGTGCTGCAGCGGACTTTCCTGGTGCACGAAGAAGCCGAATCTTTCATGCAGATCTTCCAGCCGCAACAGGGTGCGAATGCGCTCGTTGAAAGGATATTCGTAGACGATCAAAGTGACATCCCTTAAAAATTTGAGCCAGATAAGACATGATTCTGAACGATGCGAACAGAAATTACAAATGCCGGTCTGTTTTTAACATTACGCGATAGATTTGCGTGGCAAGCGCATATGGCTTTATACCATTTATAACGATCGGCTAAATGCCTCATATAAGGCGTGCAAGCGCTCTACCTGCGGCAATAGCGCCGCGAGTCCGGCGTCATTGACAATGACGTCGTCGGCAGCCTGCAAGCGCTGCTCTCTGGTGGCTTGCGTCGCCATGATGGCGCGCACCTGTGGCTCAGTCAGTGCGTTACGCTGCATGACGCGCTGCAGCTGGACCTGTTCATCGCAATCTATGACTAGTATGCGCTCAACCCGCTGTTTCCAGTTGCCGGACTCGACCAGCAGCGGTACGGCGAAGATCAGATACGAACCTGCCGCGCGTTCGCCGGCATAGTCTGTCTCGGTGCGGATCAGGGGGTGCAGTATCGCTTCCAGCTGCCGCTTCGCCGTCGGGTCGGAGAATACATGGGCGCGCATCCTGGCTCTGTCCATGGCGCCGCTGGCATCGATGAAATCATCGCCGAAACGGGCTCTGATTGGTGCAATTGCGATGCCGCCAGGAGCCGTCAGCTGGCGCGCGATGACATCGGTGTCGATGACGGCCGCGCCGCGTTCAGCGAACATGTCGGCGACGGTGCTCTTGCCGCTGCCGATGCCGCCGGTCAGGCCAACCCTGAATCTTGGCTTGAGCGGCGCTGGTGGGGCGGGATTGCTGGCATGGCGCGGGTTCATGCGGTGTTAGGCAACGAAATTGAAATAAGTTTCCATGATTGTGTGGCCGTAGAACAGCGCCAGCAAGCCGGCGGCTGCCAGATATGGGCCGAATGGGATGGGAATGTCGCGTCCGCGGCGGGCAACGATGATCAGGACGAGGCCGACCACGGCGCCTACCAGCGACGAGAACAGGATGATAATGGGGAGCATTTTCCAGCCCAGCCAGGCGCCCAGCGCCGCCAGCAGCTTGAAATCGCCGTAGCCCATGCCTTCCTTGCCTGTCAGCAGCTTGAATGCCCAGTAGATCAGCCACAGGCTCAGGTAACCGGCGGCGGCGCCGATCACCGCTTCGCTGAGCGGTACGAACAAGCCGGAAATATTCAGCAGCAAGCCCAGCCACAGCAACGGCAGGGTCAGGTCGTCAGGCAGCAGCTGCGTATCGGCGTCGATAAACGTCATGGCGATCAGCAGGTAGGCAAAGACCAGGGTCGCCAGGCCAGCCCAGCCGCTGCCGAAATGCCAGATCAGCAGCCCCGAAAGGACGCCGGTAAATGCCTCCACGATCGGATAGCGCGCTGAGATCGGCGTCTTGCAGGAGGTGCATTTACCGCGCAAGGCCAGATAGCTCAGCACCGGCACGTTTTCCAGCGCGCCGATCTGGTGTTTGCATTGCGGACAGGCAGAACGCGGTACTACCAGGTTGTAGCGGTCGGTATGCGGCAGCGGCTGGCCGCTTTCGTGCGCCACGTAGTTATCCGATTCGCGCTGCATCATGATCGGCAGCCGATGAATCACGACATTCAGGAAACTGCCAATCAGTAAGCCAAAAATAGCTGCGATGGCGGTGGGAAGCAGGCTCCCCGCCGCCAGGAAAAAAATACCTTCTTGCATCAGACCACCGAACCCAGTTTGAAAATAGGCAGATACATGGCAATCACCAGGCCGCCGATCAGGACGCCGAGGATCACCATGATCAAAGGCTCCATCAGGCTGGACAGCGAGGCTACCGCATCGTCGACTTCTGCTTCATAGAAATCGGCGACCTTGCCGAGCATCTGGTCCAGCGAACCCGATTCTTCGCCAATGGAAACCATCTGCGTCACCATATTCGGGAACACGTTGGCGTTTTCCATTGCAGTAGTCAAGCTGGTGCCGGTACTCACTTCGCTCTGGATTTTCTTGGTCGCATCCAGATATACAGCGTTGCCGGACGCGCCACCGACCGAGTCGAGCGACTCGACCAAAGGCACGCCAGCGGCAAACATGGTCGCCAGGGTTCTGGTCCAGCGTGCAATCGTGGCTTTGCGGATCACTTCGCCAAAAATCGGCGCTTTCAACAGCAAACGATCCATGACGCGCTGCATCTTGAGTGAACGTCTCCAGGATTGGAAAAACAAATACAAGCCGGCAAATATGGTGGGGAAAATGATGTACCAGTTGCCCACCATGAAATCCGAGATCGCCATGACGAAGAGGGTAGGCGCCGGCAAATCTGCGCCGAAACTTGAGAACACCTGCTTGAACGCCGGCACTACCCAGATCATGATGACCGCAGTGACAATGAACGCCACCGCCAGGATGGAAATAGGATAAAACAATGCCGACTTGATCTTGCCTTTGATAGCCAGCGTTTTTTCTTTATAGATTGCTAGCCGTTCCAGCAAGTCTTCCAGGATACCTGCCTGCTCGCCGGCACCGACCAGGTTGCAGAACAGCGGGTCGAAATACAGCGGGAACTTGCGGAAAGCCTGGCTCAAACTGGTGCCTGTCTCGACATCGCCGCGAATATCATTCACCAGCTTGGAAACCGATGGATTGGCATGGCCCTTGGCTACGATATCGAAGGATTGCAGCAGCGGCACACCGGCTTTCATCATGGTCGCCAGCTGGCGGGTGAACAGGCCGATATCCTTTTCCGAGATTTTTTTCCCGCTGCGGAAGGTCTTCTTTTTGACTTTGGTGACCAGGATTCCTTGCCGGCGCATGGTGACGTTAACCACGGTCTCGCTGCCTGCGCGCAGTTCGCCGCGCACGACCTTGCCTTTTTTATCCTTGCCCTCCCAAAGATAAACCAATTCCTTGACCTGACGTGAGCTTGCCGCTGTTGCCATGAACTATTCCCCTAATTAGATATTGGTGCAACCGAGCACTTCTTCGAGGCTGGTCATCCCTTGTTTAACCTTCATCAGTCCCGACTGGCGTAAAGTCCTGACGCCCTCGCGCTTGGCTTGTGCTTCGATTTCCAGCGCCGTGCCATGGGCCAGAATGATGCGTTCTATTTCTTCTGTGATCGGCATGATCTGATAGATGCCGACCCGTCCCTTGTAGCCGGTGCCGTTGCAGCGCTCGCAACCGACGGCCTTGTAGGGCAGCCAGCTGCCGTCGATGTCGTCTTCGGTGAAGCCGGCTTCAGCTAGGGCCTCATCCTGGATCGTGATCGGCTGCTTGCAGCTGCACAAGCGGCGCGCCAGCCGCTGGGCGGTGATCAGGATCACCGAAGAGGCGATATTGAATGCCGGCACGCCCATGTTCATCAGGCGCGTCAGCGTCGATGGCGCATCGTTGGTATGCAAGGTGGAAAACACCATGTGTCCGGTCTGCGCAGCCTTGATCGAGATGTCGGCGGTTTCCAGGTCGCGGATTTCACCGACCATGATGATGTCGGGATCCTGCCGCAGGAAGGCCTTCAGCGCCACAGGGAAAGTCAGGCCGGCGCGGTCGTTGATGTTGACCTGGTTCACGCCGGGCAAATTGATTTCAGCCGGATCTTCGGCGGTGGAAATATTGATGCCGGGCTGGTTCAGGATATTCAGGCAGGTGTAGAGCGACACGGTTTTACCGGAGCCGGTAGGGCCAGTCACCAGCACCATGCCGTAGGGGCGCTGGATGGCGTCCATCAAGATCGCCTTCTGGTCCGGATCGTAGCCCAGCGCGTCAATCCCCATCTGCGCCTGGCTTGGATCCAGGATACGCATCACGATCTTTTCGCCAAACAAGGTCGGCAGGGTGCTGACCCGGAAATCGATGGCGCGGGTCTTGGACACCACCAGCCGCATGCGGCCATCCTGCGGCACCCGTTTTTCGGAAATATCCAGCTTCGAGATCACCTTGATGCGGGAAGCCAGTTTTTCCTTGATCGACAACGGCGGTTGCGCCATGTCGCGCAGCACGCCGTCGACCCGGAACCGGATCCGGTAGAATTTTTCAAACGGCTCGAAATGCAAGTCGGATGCGCCCTGGTTAATGGCGTCGGTCAGGATTTTTTGCAGGAAGCGCACTACCGGCGCGTCATCGATATCGGCGGTGGCATCGGCAACTGCCGCCGCATCCTCTTCGACGAAATTGATTTCCTGGTCGTCGCCGACCATTTCGCTCAGGCTTTGCTCGGCCGATTTGACCAGTTTCTGGATCTGCTTCACCAGCACCGGATGCTCGACAATGATCGGCTCCACCATCAGTTCGGTCTGGAACTTGATCTGGTCCAGCGCCTGGATGTTGGTCGGGTCGGACAGCGCCACGTAGATCTTGTTGCCGCGCTTCGCCAGCGGCAGCACGAAGTGGCTTTCCATCAGCTTGGCGTCGATGGCTTTTTCCGGCAGCGTGCTCAGGTTGAGCACGCTCAGGTCCAGCTGCGGATAACCGAAGGTCTCGGCGCAAAACAGCGCCAGCGCGCGCGCATCGAGATGGCCGCTCTCCAGCAAGACGGCGATGAACGGCGTTTGATCGCCGCTGGCTTTCTTGTGCAAGGCTTCCATCTGCACCGTCGACAAGCGACCGGCTTGCAGCAATGCGCGGGCAAGTCCCGAGATCGGACCGGTGGTACTGGTGTTAGGAAATACTGCAGCCATAGGGGATCAATATCAAAAGATGTGTGGAGCCATTACAACCGGCCAATGATGCCCTACGGGAAACTGGGTTGTAAAGGTTTTGTGAAGAAATGTGTCGCAAAAATTGCCGTATGGCAGTTTTTTGTCGTTCTTATAGTGTATTCGGCCGAATCAATTTAGCAACCTTGATCGCCTGGTTTTGCACTTGTACGATTTCTATGATGCATCCGGCAATTTTCAGGCTGACATTATTGTCCGGAATATCTTGCAGCCATTCCAGCAGCAGGCCGTTCAGGGTCTTGGGGCCGTCCAGCGGGAAATTCAGGCCAAGGCGCTTATTGATGTCGCGCAGGGTGGTGGCGCCCTCCAGCAGGCACTGGCCCTGGGCATTCCAGGAAAAACTGTCGGCGCGGGCTGCGCCGGGTTTGGATGTGGTGAATTCGCCGATCATTTCTTCAATGATGTCTTCCAGCGTCACCAGTCCCTGCACTTCGCCGTACTCGTCGACGATGATGCCGAGCCGCTCGTGATTTTCCTGGAAGTATTGCAGTTGCGTGAAAACGTCGGTGTCTTCCGGGATGAAATATGGCGTGCTGAGCAGTTGGCGGAAATGGTCGACCGTCAGCTCGGCTTCCTGGTTAAGCAATACCATCGCCTTGCGGACATGCAGAATGCCGACGATCTGGTTGATCTCGCCTTCGTACACCGGCAATTTATTGTGATAGCAAGTCGTCAGCTGATGCTTGATCTCGTCCACCGAAGCGGCCAGGTTCAACGCTTCGACTTGCGCCCGCGGCGTCATGACGTCTTCCACCGAAATCTTTTCCAGGTCGAACAGGTTCAGCAAAATGCTTTTGTGCTTTTGCGGCATGAAGTTGCCGCCTTCCAGCACGATCGAACGCAGTTCTTCCGGCGAGACGCGCTGTTCCTGTGCATGCTTGCCGGTTTTGATGTGCAGCACTTTCAGGATGCCGGAGACGAACAGATTGACAAACCAGATCAAAGGCTTGGCCAGCGCCATCAACGGCTTGAGGATGAAGCTGGTCGGCAGCGCGATCCGTTCCGGATAGGTGGCGCCGATCACCTTCGGGGTGATTTCGGCAAACACGATCAGCAGGAAAGCGATGCCGGCGGTGGCCACCGTGATCACGTTCTGGTGATTGCCGAATGTCGTAATGGCGATTGCCGTCACCAGCGCAGTAGCCAGGGCATTGACCAGGGTATTGACGATCAGGATCAGCGACAGCAGCTTGTCGGTGCGTTCCAGCAGCCATAGGGTGGTGGCGGCGGATTTGCTGCCGCGCTTGGCCAGATGGCGCAGGCGGTGCTTGTTGGCGGCAATCAAGGCAGTTTCCGCCATGGCGAAAAATGCTGACAGGAAGATGAGTACGACTAGTGCAAGAATCTGCACCCAAAAGGGCACGGCATCCAAAGGGTCACCGTAAAGAAAAGGTTGATAAACCAATATTGGTTGGTCGGGGTGAGAGGATTCGAACCTCCGGCCTCTACGTCCCGAACGTAGCGCTCTACCAGGCTAAGCTACACCCCGATTTAGCCGTTCAATAACTTGAACAGGTTTTTGGGCTGCCGCGCCTTACGGTGGTGGAGCGGCAGTCCCGTTACTCGTGGATCCTCAGTGATTGCGATCCACTGCGAACACAGATAATTGTAGCAAAGAATCCTTGAACTGACTATTTGGCAAGTCTGCGATTGCCGCCGCCGCGCGCTGCGCCGCTTTCTCGGCTTCGCGCCGGGTGTAGTCCAGGGCGCCGGAACTGGTGATGGCCGCCAGGATTTCATCGAAATGCTGTTCGTCGCCATTTTCGATGCAGCTGCGCACCAGCTCCCGCTGCGCCGGCGTGCCATGGCTCATCAGGTAAATCAGCGGCAAGGTCGGCTTGCCTTCGCGCAAATCGTCGCCCACGTTCTTGCCGATATCGCTGGCGTTGCCGGAATAGTCCAGCACGTCGTCGATCAGCTGGAACGCGGTTCCCAGGGAACGGCCGTATTCTCCCGCGGCTTCAATCGCAGCGTCATCGGCGCCGGCGATCAGCACGCCCAGCTGTGCCGCGGCCTCGAACAGCTTGGCAGTCTTGGAGCGGATCACCTGCAGATAATTTTCTTCCGAAACATCCGGGTTGTGCATGTTCAGCAGCTGCAGCACCTCGCCTTCGGCGATGACGTTGGTGGCGTCGGCGACGATCTGCATCACGCGCGCATTATCCACCGCAACCATCATCTGAAAGGCGCGCGAGTACAGGAAATCGCCGACCAGCACGGAGGCGGCGTTGCCGAACAGGGCATTGGCGGTCTGCCGGCCGCGCCGCAGGGAAGACTCGTCCACCACGTCATCGTGCAGCAGGGTGGCGGTATGGATGAATTCGATCACCGCCGCCAGTTCATGGTGCTTGGCGCCGGCATAGCCGCAGGCGCGCGCCATCAGCAAGACCAGCACCGGGCGCAGGCGTTTGCCGCCGGCGCTGATGATGTACTCGGCAATCTGATTCACCAAGGGCACTTCCGAATGCAACTGCCGGCGAATCACCGCATTGACCGCGTCCATATCGGCCGCGATCGGGGACATCATGAATTGTGAGGATGAGGTATTGGGAGCGGCTGACAAAATAAAACCTGTTGGAAATCGATTGTGCCGTGATTATACGATGACAAGGGGCCAGGCATTAGGTCCAGATTGATTTTGTCCGCGTGGCGGAGATTCAGCCGACGCCGGTGAACCGGCGCCGGCTGGCGGAGTTGCTTAACTGCTATCCCTTGAGCTTGGCGAAAGCCGCCGCCATGGCGTTGTTGGCCGGGGCTGGGGCAGCTTGCCGTTGCTGGTGCTGGGACAGGCGCTTGGCGTCGTTGCGGTCGGCCCGCTGTTCCGGCTTGGCGCCGGCGACCGGCGCGCTGTCGCTGAGGCGCATGGTAAGCGCAATGCGTTTGCGCTTTTCATCAACTTCCAGCACCTTGACTTTCACCACCTGGCCGGCCTTGACCACGCTGTGCGGATCCTTGACGAAGGTGTTGGAAAGCGCGGAAATATGCACCAGTCCGTCCTGGTGCACGCCAATGTCGACAAAGGCGCCGAAGGCCGCCACGTTGGTGACCACGCCTTCCAGGATCATGTCCGGACGCAGATCGCGGATTTCCTCGACGCCGTCCTTGAAGGTGGCGGTGGTGAATTCCGGACGCGGGTCGCGCCCCGGTTTTTCCAGTTCCTTGAGGATGTCGGCGATGGTCGGCACGCCGAATTTTTCATCGGCATACTTGGCCGGGTTGAGCGAACCCAGCAAGCGGCTGTCGCCGATTACGCCCTTGACGTCTTTCTTGATGTCGGCCAGGATTTTTTCCACCAGCGGATAGGATTCCGGATGCACCGCCGAACCGTCCAGCGGATTGTCGCTGTTCATGATGCGCAGGAAGCCGGCGGCCTGTTCAAAGGTTTTATCGCCCAGCCGCGGCACGTCGCGCAGCGCCGCGCGCGAAGCAAACATGCCCTTCATGTCGCGATAGGTGACGATGCTTTGCGCCACGCTGGCGTTGAGGCCGGAAACGCGCGCCAGCAGCGGCGCCGAAGCGGTATTGACGTCGACGCCGACGGCATTCACGCAGTCTTCCACCACGGCGTCTAGCGAGCGCGCCAGCTGGGTCTGGCCGACATCATGCTGGTACTGGCCGACACCGATCGATTTCGGATCGATCTTGACCAGTTCCGCCAGCGGATCCTGCAGGCGGCGCGCAATCGATACCGCACCGCGCAGCGAGACGTCCATGTCGGGCAGTTCGCGCGAAGCGAATTCGGAGGCCGAGTAAACCGAAGCGCCGGCTTCCGACACCACGATCTTGGTCAGCTTCAGTTCCGGGCGCAGCTTGATCAGGTCCTGCGCCAGCTTGTCGGTTTCGCGCGAAGCGGTGCCGTTGCCGATCGAGATCAGCGAGACCTGGTGCTGTTGCGCCAGCTGCGCCAGCGTGTGCAGCGAGCCGTCCCAGTCGTTGCGCGGCTGGTGCGGATAGATTGCGGTGGTGGCGACCACCTTGCCGGTGGCGTCGATCACCGCCACCTTGACGCCGGTGCGCAGGCCCGGGTCCAGGCCCATGGTAGCGCGCGGACCGGCCGGCGCCGCCAGCAGCAGGGCTTTCAGATTGAGCGCGAAGACATTGATTGCTTCGACTTCCGCCTTTTCGCGCAGCTTGGTCATCAGCTCGGTTTCCAGGTGCATGAAGACCTTGACGCGCCAGCTCCAGCGCACCGTGTCGCTCAGCCATTTGTCGGCGCCGCGGCTCTTGTTGCTGATGCCGAAGCGGGCGGCGATGCGGCCTTCGCACGGGTTGTGCGGCGCATCCCACTTCGGTTTTTCTTCTTCGCTGTCGAGGCGCAGCACCACGTTGAGGATTTCTTCGCGGCGGCCGCGGAACAAGGCCAGCGCGCGATGCGATGGAATCGTGCCTATGGTTTCCGAATAATCGAAGTAGTCGGCGAATTTTTCACCGGCATCCTGCTTGCCTTCCACCACTTTGGATTCGACCACGCCGTGTTCGGTCAGGTATTCGCGCAACGCCTGCAGCAGCGTTGCATCTTCGGAAAAGCGCTCCATCAGGATCTGCCGGGCGCCGTCCAGCGCGGCTTTGGCGTCGGCGACGCCGGGATTGTCGCCATTGTCGGTGCTGAAGGCCGGCTTCAGGTATTTTTCGGCTTCCAGTTCAGGATTCAGTTCCGGATCTGCCAGCAGCGCGTCGGCCAGCACGGTCAGGCCGGCTTCCGCGGCGATCTGCGCCTTGGTGCGGCGCTTCAGCTTATAAGGCAGGTAGAGATCTTCAAGGCGAGTCTTGTCTTCCGCTAGGGTGATTGCCTGCAGCAGCGCCGGCGTCATTTTCCCCTGTTCTTCGATGGAAGCGAGGATGGCGCCGCGGCGTGCTTCCAGTTCGCGCAGGTAACGCAGGCGTTCTTCCAGCAGGCGCAGCTGGATGTCATCCAGGCCGCCGGTCGCTTCCTTGCGGTAGCGGGCGATAAAAGGCACGGTGGCGCCTTCGTCCAGCAGGGCGACGGCAGCGGCGACTTGCGCCGGTTTGGCGGCAAGTTCAAGGGCGAGGCGTTGTTCGATCGAAGGCAGCATGAGGATTCTTAAGAATGAAAATCAAGCGTTGGATCATACGCAATCCAGATAATTCCGCCAGTCTTGACAGTCCGAAAAGAAGCCCTCACGAAAATCCGCACGGCTGAAACGTTTGTCATATCACCATATTTATATTTCCCAATGGTATTATTTACGCTTGCTTGTCAGGCTATTCAATAGACAACTGTCAGGCGAATCTGATCGGATGTGAAGAAAACGGTTGTAAATGAAAATTCTTGTTAAATGATAATTTTTTTCTTGTTTGCTGATGAGTCAGCAAATATGCTGGTGGCCGTATGCGACGGGGCAAGACCCGTTGTTCATTAATCACAGTAGCATTTCTTCAGGAGTCAACTATGCATCTTTCTAAACGTCTGGGCGCGGAAGCCCTTGGCACATTCTGGCTGGTTCTCGGCGGCTGCGGCAGCGCAGTGCTGGCGGCAGGGTTCCCTGGCCTCGGCATCGGTTTCCACGGCGTCGCGCTGGCATTCGGCCTGACTGTACTGACGATGGCTTTCGCCATCGGCCATATTTCCGGCTGCCACCTGAATCCGGCAGTGACGCTTGGACTGGCGACCGCCGGCCGTTTCCCCAAGAGTGAGATCCTGCCTTACTGGGTCGCGCAGGTGGTGGGCGGCATCATTGCCGCAGGCATCTTGTACCTGATCGCCACCGGCAAGCCAGGCGCGGAAATCGGCGGTTTCGCCGCCAACGGTTACGGCGAACATTCGCCAGGCCTGTATTCGATGAATGCGGCCTTGATTTGCGAAGTGGTGATGACCTTCGTCTTCCTGATCGTGATCCTGGGCGCTACCGACAAGCGTGCGCCGGCCGGCTTTGCGCCGATCGCGATCGGCCTGTGCCTGACCTTGATCCATCTGATCAGCATCCCGGTGACCAACACCTCGGTCAACCCTGCACGCAGCACCAGCCAGGCGCTGTTCGTTGGTGGCTGGGCCTTGCAGCAGCTGTGGCTGTTCTGGCTGGCGCCGCTGGTTGGCGCCGTGATTGCCGGGATTGTGTATCCGGCCATCTGGGGTGAAAAGGACTGATTTCCAGTCCGGCAAGAAAGTAAAAAAGCGCGGCATGCCGCGCTTTTTTATTGCTTGATCAGGTTGTGGTTCGCAGTCTACCGCCGCTGACACGCTCAATCCCGGCCAGGTCTTGCCAGCTTTGCACCGTCTCGAAGTGCTGCGCTTGCAGCAAGGCGCGCACTGCGGGCGCCTGATCGTAACCGTGTTCCATCAGCAGCCATCCGTCTTTGTTCAGGTGACGGCCGGCGCCGCCGACGATGTTGCGCAGGGCGCTCAAGCCATCCGCATGATCGGTCAAGGCATCTTGCGGTTCAAAGCGCAGGTCGCCTTCCGCCAGATGCCGGTCGCCGGCGACGATATAGGGTGGATTGGCGACGATGACATCGAATTGCTGGTCGACGAGCGCATCGTACCAGTTGCTTTGCAGCAGCCGGAACGGTCCGTGTTCCAGCTGCAGATGGTGCGCCGCATTGCGGCCGGCTACTGCCAGCGCGGCGCTGCTGACATCCAGTGCGGTCACGGCGAGATCGGGACGGCTGTGCGCAATGGCGATGGCAATCGCCCCGGAACCGGTGCCGAGATCGAGCACGCTCAGCGCCTGCCGGGGATCCGACGGCAGATATTGTAAGGCCAGTTCCACCAGCAATTCCGTCTCAGGGCGTGGAATCAGGACGTCCGGCGTTACTTCCAGCTGCAAGCCGTAGAACTCGCGTTGGCCGATGATGTAGGCAATCGGCTCGCCAAGCAGGCGCCGGCGGAACAAGTCCGACAACTGCTGCGCCTGCCGTGCATCGATGCTGCGCTCGTCCTGGGTAATCAGCTGGATGCGTGTCAGTTGCAGGGCATGCATCAGCAGGATGCGGTTTTCCAGCGGTGCCAGTGGCGCTTTTTTCAAGAGCGCACCGATGCTGCAGCCGGCCTCTACCGTGAATGTGTCGGCAATCCCTGTCATTTTCGCATCAGTCCGAGGGCCGATCAGTAGCGGCGATTGAGGCCGTTACCACGTTTGAACAAGGTAGCCACGAGGATCACCAGCAGTATCACAAAACCCAGCAAAGACCATTGCGGGATCGACAGGCCCATGATCGGATCGTAGGCGGTGGTGCACAGGGCGAAGGCATCCACTTGGAACACCGACGGCAGCAGGGTCGCCGGCGGCAAGGCGTTCATCGGCCCTTCCAGTGCATCGCGGCCGCAGGAGATGGCTGGATGGGCGATGATCCACAGATGCCAGATGGCGGTGCCGGCGCCGCCCAGTGCGGCCAGGATGCCGAGGCCGGCGCCGGCTTTCTGGGCGCCTGACGGCAAGCTGGCGCAAATCAGGCAAATCAGCGCAATCGCCGCAAAGGCGTAGCGCTGGATCACGCACAAGGGGCAGGGCTGCATGTTCTGGTAATGCTGCAGATACAGGGCGGCGCCAAGGATGGCCAGGCAGATGAAGGCGACTGCGAGCAAAATGGATTTCGATGTTTTCATTTTTTTACCGATGTATGGTGAGTCGAAGAGGGCTTGGTCATGCCGAGCATCAGATAGTACCTCTGCCGCTTGGTTCCGGGCCAGACAGTAGCATACGGTTTTTTTATCCGATCAGTTGGGACAGAGCTGCACGGGGACTGTAATTCGTCGCGCAGCGGCGACTCTTAAACTCTGCCCGAGCAGCTCTGTTCCCAACTGAATTAGATCGCATCGCCCAGCGCCGCCAGCAGGTCGGCCTGGTGTTCGGCCGCCAGCGCGTTGGTCAGCTCTTCCAGATCGCCATCCATGATGAAGTCAAGCTTGTACAAGGTCAGGTTGATGCGATGGTCGGTCATGCGGCCCTGCGGGAAATTGTAGGTGCGGATCCGTTCGCTGCGGTCGCCCGAGCCGATCAGGGATTTGCGTGTGGCGGCTTCCTTGGATTGCTGCGCGCGCAGCTGGCCGTCCTTGATGCGTGCCGCCAGCACCTTCAGGGCCGAGGCCTTGTTCTTGTGCTGGCTGCGGTCGTCCTGGCACTCGACCACGATGCCGGTCGGCATATGCGTGATGCGCACCGCGGAATCGGTCTTGTTGATGTGCTGGCCGCCGGCGCCTGAAGCGCGGTAGGTATCGATACGGATATCGGCCGGATTGATGTCGACGTCGCCGACCTCGTCCGCTTCCGGCATGATGGCGACGGTACAGGCCGAGGTATGGATGCGGCCCTGGGTTTCGGTCGCCGGTACGCGCTGTACGCGATGGCCGCCGGATTCGAACTTGAGCTTGGAATAGGCGCCGAAGCCGAGCACACGCACGATCACTTCCTTGTAGCCGCCGATTTCCGAGGCTGATTCGGACACCATTTCCACCTGCCAGCGGTTGCGTTCGGCAAAGCGGCTGTACATGCGCAGCAGGTCGCCGGCGAATAGCGCCGATTCGTCGCCGCCGGTGCCGGCGCGGATTTCCAGGAAAATATTGCGTTCGTCGTTGGGGTCTTTCGGCAGCAGCATTTTTTGCAGGTCGCCTTCCAGCTGCTCCATGCGTGCCTTGGCCGCCGTGATTTCGTCCTGGGCGAATTCCTTCATGTCCGGGTCGGACTGCATTTCCTGCGCGGCTTCGATATCGCCATTGGCTTGCTGGTAGGACTGGTACAGCGCTACCAGCGGCCCCAGTTCCGCATGTTCGCGCGACAGCTTGCGGTAGTTGTCCATGCTGGCGGTCGCGTCTTCCTGCATCAGCAGGTCATTGACCTCGGCCAGGCGGTTGGCGAGTTGGTCGAGCTTGGCGAGCATTGATGGTTTCATGGCGAGTTTCAGTCAGAAAAAGACGGTTTAAAGCGTGGGAAAGTAAGTTGCCGGCAATCAGATACGACGCGGCATGTCCGCAAGCGGGAGTAGCGCAGCTGCGCTAACGCTTGGTGCGGAACAGTTGCGGCAGGAGGGCTGCCAGGCGCGCGCGTTCGTCGCCCTGGGCATTGTGCAAAGCCTGTTGCGGGCCGTGCATGAATTTGGCGGTAAGGCCTTTGGAAAGAGCTTCCAGGACTACCTCGATATCTTCGCCCTTGGCCAGCATCTTGCGCGCGCGTTCCAGTTCCAGCCGGCGCATCGCTTCGCTCGATTCTTGCAGGTCCTGGATGACCGGCACCACGACCCGGTTGTCGACCCAGTGCATGAACGACTGCACGCGGGTCTCAATGATGGCTTCCGCCTGGGCGACTGCGGCCTGGCGGTTTTCCATGCCGGTCTGCACGATCGAGCCGAGGTCGTCGACGGTGTACAGAAAGATATCGTCGAGGCGGCCGATTTCGGTCTCGATATCGCGCGGCACGGCCAGGTCCAGCATGAACATCGGCTTGTGGCGGCGCGCCTTGACGGCGCGCTCGACCATGCCGAGGCCGATGATGGGCAGGCTCGATGCGGTACAGGAAACGATGATGTCGTAGTTGCCCAGCTGCGTCGGCAGGTCGGCCAGCCGGATGGCCTGGCCATTGAAGCGGTGGGCCAGCAGTTCGGCGCGTTCCATGGTGCGGTTGGCGACCGTCAGGGATTTCGGATTTTGCGCGGCAAAATGGGTCGCGCACAGCTCGATCATTTCACCGGCCCCGATGAACAGCACGTGTTGTCCGGCGACGGTATCGAAAATCCGTTCCGACATGCGCACCGCCGCTGCCGCCATGGAAACGCTGTGGGCGCCGATTTCGGTGGTGCTGCGGACTTCCTTGGCGACCGCGAAGGTACGCTGGAACAGCTGGTGCAGATAGGTGCCGAGGCCGCCTGCGGCGTCGGCATGGCGCACTGCGTCTTTCATCTGCCCCAGGATCTGCGCTTCGCCCAGCACCATCGAGTCGAGTCCGGAAGCCACGCGAAAGGCATGGCGTACGGCATTGTCTTGCGGCAGGGTGTACAGGTGCGGACGCAGGTCGGCGTAAGGCAGCTGATGATAGTGGGCCAGGAAATGCGCGGTGGAATCGATCGCGGCGTCGACGCCGTGATGCAGATTGCTGCCGGCGGCATACAGCTCGGTGCGGTTGCAGGTTGACAGGATTGCCGCTTCGTCCGACATGCTGACTTCATTGCCGCCGCTGAACCAGGCGCGCGCCGCCATCACCGCCTGACCGATCTGGTCAGCCGGGAATGCCACCTTTTCGCGCAGGGAAACCGGCGCGGTGGTGTGGTTGAGTCCGACGGTTAGCAGGTGCATAGGGCGGTTGCGGATGGGAAGGGCGTTTACCGGGGCAATTAAGGCAATATTGTTAACCCCCGATTATACGCCTAGTCGCCTGGATCGAAGCGGCGGGCCGCCCATACCGGCTATGCCTGCCAGTAATACAAGCAGATTTAACTGGCGATAGCTGGCAAAGTGACAATGAATGTGCTGCCTTCGCCCAAAGTGCTTTCCAGCGCGATCTCACCGAAATGGCGCTCGACCACAGTCTTGACGAATACCAGGCCGAGGCCCGTGCCGTCCGAATGCGGCTGGCCGGGAGCACTGACTCTTTGATAACGCTGGAACAGCTTGATCTGGTCGTGCGGCGCGATGCCGAAGCCCTGGTCGCTGATGCGGCACACCACCTGCGGCAGCAGTTTGATGTATTTCAGGCGCAGAGTGCAGGTAATGCGGGTATCCGGCAGACTGTAGCTGATGGCGTTGGAAATCAGGTTGCACAGTGCGCGCGCCATCAGCGAACGGTCGATATTGGTCAGGAATTCCGGTCCCTCGATGTCCGTGATCAGCTCGATTTTCTTGTTGTTGGCGAGGCTCCACATTTCGTCGACGGCGTCGTACAGCACGTCCTGGAAATCCACTTCGTCGAGCCGGTATTCCGATGACTCGGCACGCGCCAGCTGCACGAAATTGTCGGCCAGGCCGAGGGTCTTGCGCGCGGCCTGCTCCAGGCGCGCGAAAAACTCCTTTTGCGGCAAGGCTGAGGCGGCGTTGCCCTGCAGTTCCAGCAAGGCCAGGATAGAAGCTTGCGGCGCGCGCATGTCGTGCGACAGGAAGCGCAGGGTTTCGTCGCGGCTGCGTTCGGCAGCGCGGATGATGGTGATGTCGACGATGCTGACGATCCAGCCGGTCAGCACCTGGTGCGCGGAGTGGCAGGGACCGCTCTTGATCAGCAGGTCGCGGCCCTGCTGGTCTTGCACCGCGGTGCCGCTGGTGAGCGTGGAAACATGCTCCAGGTCGATCAGGTCCCACCAGCTGAAGGTGTGGTTGGCCGAGGTATTGGTCGCCTGCGGCATGCTCATGTTGGAGAACAGGTAGGGCAGCAGCGCACCGTCGATGTTGCGGATGCCGGCGGCGGCAAAATAGTCGCGTGCAAACTGGTTGGACACCAGCACGTGGCCGTCGATGGTGGTGATCAGGGTGGCGTCCGGCAAACTGTTGACGCTGTCGGAAATAAACTGGCGCAAATCGCGCACCCGGCGCGCCGCTACGCGCATGGCGTTGATGCGCTGCTCAAGCAAATCTTCTACCTGCTGCGGCGCGCGTTCGGTGTTCACTTCCGGCAGCAGATGCGGTTCCTGGTCGAGCAGCATGAATTCCTGCCCCAGGTAGGAAATCGCCGATTCCAGGCGGATCCAGTTCCATATCGGGTGGGCAATCGCCAGCGCGATCAGGGCGGCGGTCGGCGCGATCCATATTCCCAGCGTCAGCAGGAAATAGCTGACCGCCACGGTCAGCACCATCAGGGCGGCGGTGATCAGCAGCGAGATGCGCGGCGTCCACAGCAGATAGCTGGACAGCGCGATCAGTACCGGGATGATGCTGAACAAGGCCGTCTGCAAGGGCCGTGCGATGCTGATGGTTTTGTGGTCAAGCAGGCCGGCCAGGATATTGGCGTTGATTTCGATGCCCGGCATGACGCCGGAGGTGCCCGACACCGGTGTCGGAAAGGTATCTGCCATGCCGAGCGCGGTGGCGCCGATCAATACATATTTACCTGTGAAGAACTGATCGGGCACGTCGCCGCGCAGCACCGATGCGTAAGGCACCGAACGGAAATGGCCGGTACTGCCGGCGTACGGGATCTGGATCTGGTAGTCGCGCTGCCAGCTGTCGGCCTTGTGCTGCTCGACCTCGGGCGGCATCGGACCCAGGCGGGCGCCGGGCAGGTTGCCGCTGGCGTCGGTGATCTTTTGTCCGGCGACTCCCGCCAGCGCTACCGCGAAGTGCGGCCACCATTTGCCGTCCTGGCCTTCTTGCAGGAAGACGCTACGCACCACGCCATCCGGATCCAGTTCCGGATGGATGTGACCGACGCCGCGTGCTGCATTTAGAAACTCCGGAGTCGGCAACAAGGCCCTGAGGCCTGGTCCGGCATTGGCGACCACGATCGGCAGCACGGTCAGCTTGCTGGCAGCCAGTGCTTTGGTCAACGCCCGGTCGTCGGCGCGCTGGCCGGGCGTCTGCCCCTGCTCGGCCTCCGACATGATGACATCGAGTCCGATCGCTAGCGGATTGGCGTGCATGATGCGATTCAGCAGCTTGGCGTGCAGGCTGCGCTCCCATGGCCAGCGCCCCAGTTTGCTGATGCTGTAGTCGTCGATGGCGACGATGATGATGTCGTCGCGCGCCGGCCGCGAATCGGCGCGCATGAACTGGTCGTACAGCGTGGTGTCGAGCCGCCCGAGGCCGTTCACATAACCCATGCTGCCGGCCACGATCAGCATCAGCACGGTAATCGCCAGCCATTGGCGAAACGCCACCCGCTGGATGAGTGGGATCACCTGTTTGATCATGGACGGCGCGCGAGAGCTTGCATGGCGGCGTCCGGGTTAGTAGCCAGCCTGGGTATTGCCGCCGACGTTGAGCAGCGGCGAGCCGTCGCTGGTGACCCAGCGGCTGCCGATATACACTTTTTGCGCCGGCGAAAACGGGCTGACGTAGCCATCGGCATCGATGGCCTTGATGCGGATGAAGTAGGTGCCGCTGGCCGGGCGCGGGACATTGATTTCCGGCGTGGCGGTGTCCTGCGTCAGCAGCAGGCTGGAAAAGCCGGCGTCATGGCCGATCTCGACCACGAATTTCTGTCCCGGCTCGCCGGTCCAGCGGAACGACAGGTCGCCGTCCACTGCGTCGGCAATCTTTGGAATCTGCAAGGCAGGCAGCAGGCTGAAGCCTTGCGGATCGCCGTAAGGCCCCTGGTCGCGGACGCCGGCGCTGTCGACGACGGTCGCCACGCGCCAGTAGTAGTCGCCCAGGGCCAGCTTGCCGGCGTTGAATTGCGCTGCGTTCAGTGTTGCTTCATCGATGATGACGTGGCTGAACTCGGCATCGCTGGCGACCTGCAAATGATAAGCCTGGGCGTTGCTGACTTCGGCCCAGCTGAATACCAGGCTTTCGCTGCGCGACTTGTTTTTCGGTTCGATCGAGATCGGCGGCTCCGGCCGCGCCTTCAGGGTAAAGGCAGCGATCAGCGGCTTGCCTTGCAAGCCGGACTGGTCCAGCGCAGTGATGCGCACGAAATACTTGCCGTCGTCCAGGCCGTTGATCTTGATCTCAGGACTGTCCGACTCGGCTTCGCTGACGACGTTATTGAGGCCGGCGTCGGTGGCGACTTGGGCGCGATAGCCGCGGGCGGCGCTGACCGGACTGACGGTGAAGCGCACTGTCGGCCGCTCCTGCAGCTGCGGCCGGCCAGTGAATTCTGGCTGTGGCAACAGCGCTACCGCTTTGCCGACGCCCTTGCTGTTCGTGATATTGCCCTGGCCGGCGCGCAGGGTCAGCGCTGCCGGTCTATCTTTCTTCGCCACGGCCACGCCGCCGCTCAACACCTCGGTCATGACCTTGTCGCCGACCAGATCGACGCGGAAATCGGTGCCGCGCACGCCAGCAACCGCCAGCGGCGAATGGACTTCAAAGCGGCCTTTGTTTTTTTCCAGCGGCGATACCTTGGATTCGACCCGGCCTTTCAGCAAGCTAATCTCGGTGCGCGGGCTTTTGGTATAGCGCGCGCTGCGCAGTTTGCTGAGTTTCACCTGGCTGTTGGACGGGATGGCGATATGCGACTGGTCGGGCAGGCTGAGCGTCAGAAAGCTGTTGCTGCCGGTGTTGATGATGGTGCCCTCGGTCAGCGTCGTGCCGATGCCGATGGTGATCGCACGGCCATCGGCGCCGGTGGCATCGATAGTGCCGGACATAGCCGCCACCTGGGCCGAGCTGGGGTCGTCCGGCAGCAGCGCCACCGGGATGATGATGGCGGTGCCGACCGGGATGGTGCGGTCGTTGCCGATGTGATTGAGCTTCGCCAGTTGCACCCAGTTGCTCTTGTTGCCGGTGAGCTGGTCGGCGATTACGCTTAAGGTGTCGCCCTGTTGCGCGTGATAGGTGATCGTCGCGGCATCCACCTGGAGCGCTGCCGGGTCGAGCGCTGCGGGGGCGGCAAGTGACGGCAAGAAAGGCGCGGATAACAGCGCCAGTAAAGCTAGCTTGGTGAATGTGCTGCGCATATTTGTCTATCAGCGCAACCGCAACGCGCCTTATCCTGTTAATTGTTCCAATCGATACCCATAGCTATAAACCGGTGCGAGCCGATAGCCGTTTTCTGGTCGTAATTGTAACTTACTCCTTACCCGCGAGACGTGCGTATCCATGGTGCGGGAGGGGATGTCGACGTCGCGTGACCAGACTGCCTCTAGGATATAGGCGCGTGAGAGGGGGCGGCCTAGGTTGCGAAAAAACAACAGGGCGAGGTCGAATTCCTTCTGGGTAATCTCGATGGGCTTGCCGGCCAGCGTCAGACGGCCCGAACGCGTCTCAAACAGATAGTCGTTGAAAACGATTTGTTCACTGGTGTTCTGGATCGGATAAGCACGCCGCAGCAGGGCTTGTACCCGTGCCACCAGCTCGCTGCGCCGGATCGGCTTGATCATGTAGTCATCGGCGCCGGCGGCCAGGCCTTCCACGATGTCGTCCTCGCCGGAGCGGCTGGTGATGAACAGGACCGGGATAGTCCGCGGCAGCTTGTCTCTTACCCAGCGCAACACCTCTGGCCCGCTCAGATCCGGGACCTGCCAGTCCAGAATCAGCATGTCATAGCTCTCCCGTCGCAGCTGGTTCAATATTTCTTTCCCGCTTTGGAACGGGTGGCAAATATGACCACTGGATGTGAGCACCTGGCAAACTAGATCGGTTTGACTGGGGTCGTCATCAAGGACAGCAATTCTCATGTTTTATATATGTTAGGTGAAGCCGGCCTCGGTAGCAGGCATCGATATTGTGGCGCGTACAAGGAGTATATTATTCTTATTGCTACATTGCTGTAGATAAATGTTCTATATGCCACCAGTGTCTTGCAATTGCCACAAATAAATTAAAAATGGCGATATCAGGTGAATTTGACAAAGCATGCGCCAAAACGCTGACTGGCGCCGGGTTTGTCCGGGTTTGATTGTCATACAGTGTATGACGGGATTTGTAAAATTCCACCTTCGAGGCCGCACGCCATGGTTAGCGTCTGCACGGGGAGCTGAATCAGCCGTCACATAGCTGGTGGCTGTGCGGCGAACAGATTGTTGCGGGGCCGGGGATGCCGGATACCGGCTTAGGCGTCCGGCAACACCACATTCACGTCCAGCACTTCAAGATTGCCCTGGCGATCCAGAGAGATCTTGATGTCGTCTGCATTGACCTTGGTGTACTTGGAAATCACCTCGATCAGCTCCTTGTGCAGCGCCGGCAGGAAATCGTGTCCCGAGCGGCCATTCCGTTCGCGGGCGATGATGATCTGCAAGCGCTCTTTGGCGGCCGACGCGGTCTTGGGCTTGCTGTTAAACAAGAACGAGAGCAATGCCATTTTATTTTCCTCCAAAGATGCGGTGCAGGAAACCCGGCTTTTCGTAGGAGGTGAAGCGCAGGGTGACTTCTTCGCCGAAGAAGCGCGAGACTACGTCTTCATAGGCCAGGGCGACATCGCTGCCTTTGATGTGGATCGCCGGATTGCCCTGGTTGGAGGCGTGCAGCACCGATTCCGACTCAGGGATGATGCCGATCAGCGGGATGCGCAGGATATCCTGGACATCGGTATACGACAGCATTTCGCCGGCTTCTACCCGTTTTGCCGAGTAGCGGGTGATCAGCAAGTGTTCCTTGACCGGTTCGCCGCCATTCTGGGCGCGGCGCGACTTGGCCTGGATGATGCCGAGGATGCGGTCGGAGTCGCGCACCGACGATACTTCCGGATTGGTGACCACGATGGCTTCATCGGCGAAGGTCAGCGCCATCACTGCGCCGCGTTCGATACCGGCGGGGGAGTCGCAGATGATGTACTCGAAGTCCATCTTGATCAGGTCGTTGAGAACAGTCTCGACGCCTTCCTCGGTCAGGGCGTCCTTGTCGCGCGTTTGCGAGGCCGGCAGGATGAACAGGTTCTCGCAATGCTTGTCCTTGATCAGGGCCTGGGTCAGCGTT
>NZ_DATMRB010000176.1:0-27178 GCF_035566555.1 Collimonas sp. | reverse complement strand
CAGCATCAGCTCGCGTTCGATATGTGCGCCTTCGGTCAGGTCGACCACTTTGACGACTTCAATCAGACGGTTCAGGTGCTTGGTGATCTGTTCGATCACGTCATCCGAACCGCTTGTCACGATGGTCATGCGTGACAAGGTTGCATCTTCGGTCGGTGCGACCGTCAATGTCTCGATGTTGTAGCCGCGGGCCGAAAACAGACCTACCACGCGCGACAGCGCGCCGGCTTCATTTTCCAGCAGTACAGAAACGATATGGCGCATGATTACAGATCCTCCGAACCGAGCAGCATTTCAGTCAAGCCCTTGCCCGCCTTGACCATCGGCCAGACGTTTTCGGTTTGATCCGTGATGAAATTCATGAATACCAGCCGGTCTTTCATGGCGAACGCTTCCTTCAGCGCGCCATCGACGTCGGCCGGGTTTTCGATCTTCATGCCGACGTGGCCGAAGGACTCCGCCAGCTTGGTGAAGTCCGGCAGCGAATCCATATAGGACTCGGAATAGCGCGAACCGTAATCGATCTGCTGCCATTGCCGGACCATGCCGAGGAAACGGTTGTTGAGCAGGATGATCTTCGGCGTCAAATGATATTGCTTGCAGGTGGCGAGTTCCTGGATGCACATCTGGATCGAGGCTTCGCCGGTGATGCAGGCTACAGTCGAGCCTGGGTTGGCCATCTGCACGCCCATCGCGTACGGCAGGCCGACGCCCATGGTGCCGAGGCCGCCGGAATTGATCCAGCGGCGCGGCTTGTCGAAACCGTAGTACTGCGCCGCCCACATCTGATGCTGGCCGACGTCGGAGGTGATGAAAGCGTCGCCGTCGGTGATCTGCCAGACCTTCTGCACCACGGACTGCGGCTTGATGACTTCTTTCGAGTCAGCAAACTTGAGGCAGTCGCGGCCGCGCCATTCTTCGATCTGTTTCCACCAGCTGGACAAGGCCGCGGTATTTTGCCGGGTCTCGGCGGCATCCAGCTGCGCCAGCAGTTCCTGCAGCACATCCTTGACGTTGCCGACGATAGGAATATCCACCTTGACGCGCTTGGAGATCGAGGACGGGTCGATGTCGATATGGATGATCTTGCGCGACACCGAGGTAAAGTTCTTCGGATTGCCGATCACGCGGTCGTCGAAGCGGGCGCCGATGGCGATCAGCACGTCGCTGTTCTGCATCGCCATGTTGGCTTCGTAGGTGCCGTGCATGCCCGGCATGCCGACGAACTTGTCGCTCGACGACTTGTAGCCGCCCAGGCCCATCAGGGTCGTGGTGCACGGGTAGCCGAGGCGGTCGACCAGCTTGTTCAGCTCCGGCGAGGCATTCGCCAGGATCACGCCGCCGCCGGCATAGATCATCGGCCGTTCCGCGGTCAGCAACAGCTGCACCGCCTTGCGGATCTGGCCCGAATGACCTTTGTCGACCGGCTTGTAGGAACGCATCTCGACTTCCTTCGGATAGTCGAACACGTGGCGGTGCATGGTGATGTCTTTAGGGATATCCACCAGCACGGGACCGGGACGGCCGGTGCTGGCGATAAAGAACGCCTTCTTGATGGTCGATGCCAAATCCTTGACATCCTTGACCAGGAAGTTGTGCTTGACGCACGGACGTGTAATGCCGACTGTGTCGCACTCCTGGAACGCGTCTTCGCCGATCGCATAGGACGGCACCTGACCCGAAATCACCACCATCGGGATCGAGTCCATATAGGCCGTGGCCAGGCCGGTCACCGCATTGGTGACGCCGGGACCGGACGTGACGATCGCCACGCCGACCTTTTGCGAACTGCGTGAATAGGCATCGGCTGCGTGGATCGCAGCTTGCTCATGACGTACCAGGATATGCTGGAATTTTTCTTGCTGGAAAATGGCGTCGTAGATGTACAGCACAGCGCCACCGGGATAACCGAACACGTGTTCGACTCCCTCTTCCGCCAGACAGCGCACGAGAATTTCCGCGCCGGTGATAGGCAGGTTCGTGTCTTTGCTCATTTACTAGATCCTTTCAAGGTCCATTGGAAATTGATCGGATGCTCTTTCCTGACGAAATGGCGAAGCGTATCAGTGCTACGGCGTCCCTTCTTTGTGCGGTCACGTCATTCCGTTGCGTAGCCGTAGATACGATTCAAAATGGCGCTAAACGCTACTCGTTCAGCCGAAATTCCTGTTTACGTTGTCGCCTGATTCTCGCGCTTGTGGCACGGGTTAGAGCAAACAGCTTACAAATATATGCAGCATGCCTATCCGTTGAGCAACATGTTGGGTCGTCAACGAAAAGGCTTAGTCACACCCCAGGATGCCGAGGTGGATAGCTACCATAATGCGTAGTTTCATTTCGGTCAAGCCAAATTACATGAAATCCGCGTTAAATCATGCCTTTTGCTGTAGTTTTACCCACAACACCCTGCTTTTTTGCTAGCATTCGGCCAGTCTGGAATTAATTGTCAACCATTGTCTGCCGAGGCGATGGCCGCAACAATTCCGGACACAGGCCAAGGGCGGCTGGCGTCAACGAGTCAACACCGGGGTCAGCTCCAGGCGTGGCCGTTTTCCGGCAGCATGACAATATAGAGAAACAGCAACTTGAACCACAGCAATAGCCCGTTAATTAGCCCGCCAATGACCGAATTCGCCGCACAGCATGGCCACCGATAAAGAACTTTCCGACTTCCTCGAAAACGTCGAGCGCCGGGCTTTCAAGCAGGCGGTGTATGCCGTCCGCAAGGACGAGTCGGCGCTGGACATTGTCCAGGACGCCATGATCAAGCTGGCCGAAAAATACGGCGACAAGCCGGCCGCCGAGCTGCCGATGCTGTTCCAGCGCATCCTGCAGAACACCATCCATGACTATTTCCGCAGGGAAAAAGTCCGCAACACCTGGGTCAGCCTGTTTTCCAGCATGGGGCATAACAACGCCAATGACGAAGACTACGACGTCCTGGAAACCTTCGAGTCGCCGGAAGACTCGCAAGCCACGGAATCCAGCGCCAACAAGCTGGAACGTGAGCAAATTCTCAATATCATCGATCAGGAAGTACAGAAGCTGCCGGCACGTCAACGGGAAGCCTTCCTGATGCGTTATTGGGAGGACATGGATGTTGCCGAGACCGCGGCTGCAATGGGATGCTCGGAAGGCAGCGTAAAGACGCACTGCTCTCGCGCAACGCACGCTCTGGCGCTATCGCTCAAGGCCAAAGGAATCAGCTTATGAACCACAAACAAATCAACTTCGCTTTCAAGGTGCGGCATGCACTGAATGAAAACCTGGACCAGCTGCCGGCGCCGGCCGTCGACCGCCTGGCCGCGGCACGCCAGGCTGCGCTTGCGCGCAAGAAAAAAGACGCTCCGGTCCGTGTCGTGGCGCGCCAGGGCGTGCTGGCTGGCCATGCTGGCAACTTCGCTGGTAATTTCTTCAATGACCCGCTGTCCTGGCTGAGGCGGCTCGGCGTCGTTGCGCCTATCCTAGTCGGCGCGGTGCTGTTGTCTGGATTGTATCAGTTCGAGCAGCAGCACCGGATTGCCGCCACTGCCGATATCGATGCCGCCGTGCTGTCGGACGAACTGCCGCCGTCGGCTTATCTGGACCGCGGCTTCAGCGCCTTCCTGGCTCAGCAGCAAGAACCGCAACAAGACAGCACGCAGCAAGAGCAATGACCTTGGCCACTTCTTCCCATCCGAATGAACACAAGACGGCCGCCGGCAAGTTGAGCGGCCGCGCCAAACGCCTGCTCGGCGCTGCTTTTGCAGTGCTGATCACCGGCGGCGCCGTGCTGGCGGTAGTCGGGCCGGTGGTGCCGACCCATGCTGCCCCGCTGGCTGTAAGCGCCAGCGAGATGCACGTCAACGTCCCCAAGATGACCAAAGTGATCGGCAACGCCGTGCCTAACTGGGTTGAGCTGACTGCGGTGCAGCAGCATATCCTGGCGCCGCTGGAGCCGGACTGGAACAAGCTGAAGCCGGCTACCCGCAAGAAATGGCTGGAAATCAGCGGCCGTTACGTCAACATGACGCCGGCCGAACAGGAAAGGCTGCAGGCGCGGATGCGCGGCTGGGTCACGCTGACGCCGGAACAGCGCCGCATCGCGCGTGAAAACTATGCGCGCGCCAACAAGCTGGATACAGAACAGAGAGCCTTGCGCTGGCAGCAATACCAGCAGCTTTCCGAAGAAAAAAAGAAAGAGCTGGCCGACCAAGCCACGCCGCTGCATAAACGTGTGACCACCATGCCGCCAGCCCACTTGAACAAGAACAACCCAGCTGCGCCGGTCAAGCTGGCGCCGCCTGCAGCTACCGAACAAACCGCCGTGATAGCACCGGCAGCGGCGACCCCGGCAGCGGCTGCCGTGCCGACACCGGCGCCGGCTGCGGCGCCCGGCACAAAATAAGCATTTTGAACACTCCCGCTTCGCCGGCCGTCCCGGCGCTTGCCAGCGCGCAGCAAACACCCTCATTGAAACGCCGCTTCGGCAGCATCATGTATGAAGCCATGCTGCTGTTCGGCATCCTGTTCATTTCAGGCTGGATTTTCTCCACCCTGCTGCAGCAACGCAACGCCCTCTATCTGCGGCATGCCCAGCAAGCCTGGCTGTTCCTGGTGTTAACCGTATATTTCGTCTGGTGCTGGAGCCACGGCGGCCAGACCCTGGCCATGAAAACCTGGCGCATACGGCTGGTCAACCGCGACGGCAGTGCGGTCAGGGCCGGGCGCGCGGCGCTGCGTTTCCTGCTGAGCTGGTGCTGGTTCCTGCCGGGACTGGCGCTGGCCTGGGCGCTGGGTGCGCATACCTGGATGCTGGTCTGGGTGCCGGCCGCCAATTTCATCCTCTGGGCCATGACGATTTACCTGGATCCGCAACGCCAGTTCCTGCACGACCGCATCGCCGGCACCAGGCTGGTGGACATGGCGGAAATCGTGGTTCCCGCCCGCAAGCACAAGTGGTATCACTAATCATCTGAAAGACGCTCAGCCGGAATCCTGAGCGTTTTTTTTCATTCCTGCTGCTGCAAGGCCAGCAATTCCTGCTCCGAAAACCCGGCCGCCCTCCGCGCCTCCAGATTGAATGGTCCGCGCAGGATCGGCGCTTTGTAGCGGATCGCCAGGGCGGCAAAGGTCGCCAGCGGTTCCAGCCGGCGGCGCCGGCAGAGCCAGCCGTACCAGCGGTTGCCGATCGCCACATGGCCGATCTCGTCGCGCAGGATGATGTCGATGATGGCTGCCGCAGGCTCGTCGCCGGCTTGCGCCAGCTTGGCGCGGGTGCGCGGCGAAGCATCCAGCCCGCGCGCTTCCATCATGCGCGGCACCAGCGCCATCCTGGCGACGACGTCGTCGCTGGTCTTTTCCGTCAGCTCCCACAGGCTGTTGTGCGCGGAAAAATCGCCGTAGGCGTAGCCCAGTGTCTGCAAATGCCTTGCCAGCAGGCTAAAGTGGTAAGCTTCTTCCCTAGCCACCCGCAGCCAGTCGGCATAATACTCAGGCGGCATGCCGGCAAAACGCCAGATGGCGTCGAGCGCCAGGTTGATGGCATTGAATTCGATGTGCGCCAATGCATGGATCATGGCGGCACGCCCTTCCACTGATGCCATGGAGCGATGCTTCACCTCGCGCGGCGGCACCAGCGCCGGCAGCAAGGGCCGCCCCGGGACGGCGGCAACGGCGCTCAGCACGGCATCCGTGTCCAGCCTCATATCACCCTTGCTCCAGGCCGCAGCCAAGGCCTCGACCGCGGCCACTTTGGCGGCGACGTCTGCCTCGCACAGGCATTGCAGGGCGACTGCACGCAGCTCTGCCTTGGCAGCAGTGGCGACGGCAAGGCTAGTTTCGGCAGGCTGGTTCATGTCGACGGCGGTAGAATGGCGCTATGGTTGAAAAATCGGACTTCGGACATATGTATAGCGATTAATTAATGGCAATCAGTCTTTTACGGAGCGAATTTTACACAATTATGGCCATCTACCAATTGGGCGAGCATGCCCCCGACATCGCCCCATCGGCCTATATTGCGCCTTCCGCCAACCTGATCGGCAAAGTCAGGGTGGAAGCCGACGCCAGCGTCTGGTTCGGCGTCACGATCCGCGGCGATAATGAATTGATCACGGTCGGCCAGGGCAGCAATGTCCAGGAAAGCAGCACGCTGCATACTGACATGGGTTTCCCGCTGACGATAGGCAAGAATGTCACCGTCGGCCACCAGGCGATGCTGCACGGATGCACGATCGGCGACGGTGCCTTGATCGGCATCCAGGCCGTGATCCTGAATGGCGCCAAGATCGGCAAGAACTGCCTGGTCGGCGCCGGTGCGCTGGTCACCGAAGGCAAGGAATTTCCCGACAATTCGCTGATCATCGGTTCGCCCGCCAAAGTGGTGCGCACCCTCAGTGAACAGGATGTCGCGGCACTGGCCGGCAACGCCACGCACTACATCGAACGCGGCCAGGAATACAAGGCCGGGCTCAAGCAGATCGGATAACCCGCAAGTAAAACAAGCAGCAGTCAATCAACAGAAAACAGTGGATAAAGATATGGACGTAACAACGATGGCGGAAACAAACGGCACGGCCGGCGACTCGCTGCAGAAATTCATGGTGGAAAATGCCGCGGTGCGCGGCGAGCTGGTGGAGCTGTCGACGACCTGGCAGCAGGTGCTGACGCATCATCATTATCCGCGGCCGGTGACGACGCTGCTGGGTGAAATGATGGCCGCGGCAGCATTGATGTCGGCCAACCTGAAATTCAATGGCGTCATCGTCATGCAGATTCACGGCGATGGTCCGGTGCGCCTGCTGGTGGCCGAATGCGATTCGCAGCTGCACATGCGCGCTACCGCCAAGCTGGCGCCGGATGCCGTGATCGACGACGACGCCAGCATGTCGCAGCTGGTCAACCTGGACGGCCAGGGGCGCTTCGTCATTACCCTTGACCCGCAGGACAAGATGCCTGGCCAGAAACCGTACCAGGGCATCGTGCCGCTGGATGGCGAGAGTGTCGCCACGGTCATCGAAAACTACATGCTGCGCTCGGAGCAGCTGGACACCAAGCTGTGGCTGGCTGCTGACGACAAGGTGGCGCGCGGCCTGCTGCTGCAGAAATTGCCGAATCACGGTGGCATCGATGCGCCCATCAACGACGACCTGGAAACCTGGAACCGCTTCATGGCGCTGGGCGGCACCCTGCAGCCGAAAGAAATGCTGACGACCGATATCCAGACCTTGATGCGACGCCTGTTCTGGGAAGAAAACATCCGCGTGTTCGAGCCGCAGCTGCCTAGTTTCCAATGCAACTGTTCGCGCGAGAAAGTCGGCAACATGCTGAAAATGCTGGGCGAGCCTGAAATCGAAGAAGCCCTGGCGGACCTCGGCAAGCTGGCGGTGGATTGCGACTTCTGCGGCCAGCACTATGAATTCGACAAGGTCGACTGCGCCCACCTGTTCGCCACCGAAGCGCCGGTCGAGGCGCTGCTGCCTACCGGATCCAGCAAGCACTAAGACAAAACGGCGCCGCATTATTCAACATAATGCGGCGCCGTCGCTTCTCCTGCGGCGGCCAGTTCCTGCTCTCTGCCCGCGAAATCCTGTACCTCAATGCTGCGGCTTCTTGCCTCGCTCATCCGGGACCGCAACCGCAATCGTTTTTTCCACCGCGGTCAGTTCCGGATTCGGCGGCGCCGGCGCATCGGCCGGATTACCGTTCGGATCGAGGATCTGGATGAAGATCTCATCCTGCTTGATCATGCCCAGCTCAGTCCGCGCCCGTTCTTCCACGGCGCCGGTGCCTTCCTTCAAATCGTGCACTTCCGAGTCGAGCTTGGCGTTGCGCGCTTTCAGCTCGGTGATCTTGTCGTGCGCGGCATGCACTTGCTGATCCATGTCCCAGACGCGCAGCCAGCCGCCCTTGCCCAGCCACAGCGGGTACTGGACCAGCAGCAGTAGAACGGTCAGGAAAATAGCAATTAAGCGCATCGTGTCAGGGTCGACTTACCGTCTTATCAAATCAAACGTAGGGTGAGCACAAGTGCCCACCCTACTCCTTGCGAATTACTTAATATTATAGAACGCGCTACGGCCAGGATAGCTGGCGACATCGCCCAGGTCTTCTTCGATGCGCAGCAGCTGGTTGTACTTGGCCATGCGGTCCGAACGCGACATCGAGCCGGTCTTGATCTGCAAGGCGTTCATGCCAACCGCGATATCGGCGATGGTCGAATCTTCGGTCTCGCCGGAACGGTGCGAGATCACTGCGGTGTAGCCGGCGCGCTTGGCCATTTCGATCGCAGCGAAAGTTTCGGTCAGGGTGCCGATCTGGTTGATCTTGATCAGGATCGAGTTGGCGATATCCTTGTCGATGCCTTCTTTCAGGATCTTGGTGTTGGTGACGAACAGGTCGTCGCCCACCAGCTGGATCTTCTTGCCGAGGGTTTCGGTCAGCAGTTTCCAGCCATCCCAGTCGTTTTCCGCCATGCCGTCTTCGATGCTGATGATCGGGTACTTGTCGCACCACGATGCCAGCAGGCCGGTGAATTGGGCGCCGGTCAGGGTCATGTTTTCGCCGGCCAGGACATAGCTGCCGTTCTTGTAGAATTCGCTGGCCGCGCAATCCAGGCCGAGGGCGATTTGCGTGCCTGGCTCATAGCCGGCGGCTTCGATCGCCTGGATGATCAGCTTCAGCGCTTCTTCGTGGCTGGCCAGGTTAGGCGCAAAACCGCCTTCGTCGCCAACCGCGGTCGACAAACCCTTGTCATGCAGGATTTTCTTCAGCGCGTGGAATACTTCTGCGCCGTAACGCAGCGCTTCGCGGAAGCTCGGTGCGCCGACCGGGATGATCATGAATTCCTGGATGTCCAGGTTGTTGTCGGCATGCTCGCCGCCGTTGATGACGTTCATCATCGGCACCGGCATCTGCATCGCGCCGCTGCCGCCGAAATAACGGTACAGCGGCAGGCCGGCTTCTTCGGCAGCAGCCTTGGCCACCGCCATCGATACTGCCAGCATGGCGTTGGCGCCCAGGCGGCCCTTGTTTTCAGTGCCGTCGAGGTCGATCAGGGTACGATCCAGGAACGCTTGTTCGCTGGCATCCAGGCCCATGATGGCTTCGGAGATTTCGGTGTTGATATGCTCGCAGGCTTTGAGGACGCCCTTGCCGCCGTAACGGCTCTTGTCGCCGTCGCGCAGCTCGATCGCTTCGCGCGAACCGGTGGAGGCACCGGACGGCACAGCCGCACGGCCCATCACGCCGGATTCCAGCAGGACGTCGCACTCTACAGTCGGATTACCGCGCGAATCAATAATTTCGCGGCCAATGATGTCAACGATTGCACTCATGTATTTCCCTATCAAATAAAAATATGCGCGATATTAAAACCATTTGCGGGGACAAGGTTCAAGCTTCACCACTTACTTGTATAGCAGCAGCTATATAGTCCCCCCAAGCAATCAACCGAAATTGCTTTCGATAAAGCCATTCTTTTTGACGACCCGGTCCAGGTCTATCATGGTCGACAACAATTCTTTGATGCGTCCCAGCGGCACCGCATTGGGGCCGTCCGATTTGGCTTCCGCCGGATTCGGATGGGTTTCCATGAACACGCCCGAGACGCCCACGGCGATGGCGGCACGCGCCAGCACCGGCACGAACTCGCGCTGGCCGCCCGAGGTGCTGCCCTGGCCGCCGGGCAGTTGCACCGAATGGGTGGCGTCGAATACCACCGGGCAACCGGTTTCGCGCATGATCGCCAGCGAGCGCATGTCGGACACCAGGTTGTTGTAGCCGAACGAGGCGCCGCGTTCGCAGGCCATGAAATTATCTTCGTCCAGGCCGGCTTCGCGCGCTGCAGCGCGGGCCTTGGCGATGACGTTGATCATGTCGTGCGGCGCCAGGAACTGGCCCTTCTTGATATTCACCGGCTTGCCGGACTGCGCGCAAGCGTTGATGAAATCGGTCTGGCGGCACAGGAAGGCCGGCGTCTGCAAGACATCGACCACCGCTGCCACCGGCTTGATTTCATAGATTTCATGAATATCGGTCAGCACCGGCACGCCGATTTGCGCTTTGACTTCCGCCAGGATCTCCAACCCCTTATCCATGCCGAGACCGCGGAACGAGGAGCCGGATGAGCGGTTCGCCTTGTCGAACGACGATTTGTAGATGAAATTGATGCCCAGCTCGCTGGTGATCTCTTTCAGTTTCCCGGCGGTGTCGAGCGCCATCTGGCGCGATTCGATCACGCACGGACCGGCGATCAGGAAAAACGGCTGATCCAGGCCGATGTCAAAGCCACAAAGTTTCATGTTCTTTCCTTACGCTGCAGTTGCAGTATTAGCTTGCTTGTGCGCCAGCGCAGCCTTGATGAACGAAATAAACAGCGGATGGCCGTCGCGCGGAGTCGACTTGAATTCCGGGTGATACTGGACGCCGACATACCAAGGGTGGGCGTTGTCGCCGGTACGCGGCAGTTCCATGATTTCACACAGGTCTTCGGTCGGGGTACGGGCCGACACCACCAGACCGGCCGCTTCGATGCGCTCCAGGTAATGGTTGTTGGCTTCGTAGCGATGGCGATGGCGTTCGGTCACGGTCGGGCCGTAGATTTCCGCGGCCAGGGTATCCGGCTTGATATCGCAGGTCTGCGCGCCCAGGCGCATGGTGCCGCCCAGGTCGGAGTTGACGTCGCGCAACTCTACCTTGCCGTCGTGGTTTTGCCATTCGGTGATCAGGGCGACCACAGGCTGGTCGGTCTGGGCATCGAATTCGGTCGAATTGGCGTGCGGCAGGCCAGCCTTGTTGCGGGCATATTCCAGCAACGCGACCTGCATGCCGAGGCAGATGCCGAGGTAAGGAATCTTGTGTTCGCGGGCGAAACGGGCTGCGGCAATCTTGCCTTCCACGCCGCGCTTGCCGAAACCGCCAGGCACCAGGATCGCATCGTACTTGGCCAGCGGACCGGTGCCAGTCGCTTCGATTTCTTCCGAATCCAGGTATTCGATGTTGACCCGGCTGCCGGTATGGATGCCAGCGTGGCGCAAGGCTTCCGTCAGCGATTTGTACGATTCGGTCAGGTCGACGTATTTGCCGACCATGCCGATGGTGACTTCGTAAGTCGGGTTTTCCAGCGCGTGCACCAGCTTGGTCCAGACCGAAAGGTCGGCCGGCTTCGGCGACAGGCCCAGCTTTTCGCAGACGATCGCGTCCAGGCCCTGGTCGTGCAGCATTTGCGGAATCTTGTAGATGGTGTCGGCGTCCCACACCGAAATCACGGCGTCGCCCTGGACATTGGAGAACAGCGAAATCTTGGCCCGTTCATCGTCAGGAATCGGACGGTCGGCGCGGCACAGCAAGGCATCCGGCGAAATACCGATTTCGCGCAGTTTCTGCACGCTGTGCTGGGTCGGCTTGGTCTTCAGCTCACCGGCCGACACCAGGTAAGGCACCAGGGTCAGATGGACGAAAGCCGCTGCCTTGCGGCCGGCGCGCAGGCTCAGCTGGCGCGCCGCTTCCAGGAATGGCAGGGATTCGATATCGCCGACGGTGCCGCCGATTTCCACCAGCGCCACGTCGAAGCCTTCGGCGCCGCGGTAGATGTAATCCTGGATTTCGTTGGTGATGTGCGGAATGACTTGCACCGTCTTGCCCAGGTACTCGCCGCGGCGTTCCTTGCGGATCACCGATTCGTAGATCTGGCCAGTGGTGAAGTTATTCACCTTCTTCATCTTGGCCGTAATGAAGCGCTCATAGTGGCCGAGGTCGAGATCGGTCTCTGCGCCATCGTCGGTCACAAACACTTCGCCGTGCTGGAACGGGCTCATGGTGCCTGGATCGACGTTGATGTACGGATCGAGTTTAAGAAGGGTGACTTTAAGACCGCGTGATTCTAAAATCGCGGCGAGTGAGGCGGCTGCAATCCCTTTACCAAGGGATGAGACAACGCCACCGGTAACAAATACAAACTTAGTCATTACAGAAGGTGCCGAACGGCACATGCGGGAAATTCGAATTATACATCAAACAGCGCCCCCGACAGCCGCCGCTGCGCGGAAAAATACTGCCTGTTGTGTTTCACCATCGGCAAGCGGCCGCTTGGCTGCCTG
Organism: Collimonas sp.; assembly: GCF_035566555.1. Taxonomy (GTDB): domain Bacteria; phylum Pseudomonadota; class Gammaproteobacteria; order Burkholderiales; family Burkholderiaceae_D; genus Collimonas. The sequence goes on along the minus strand of NZ_DATMRB010000176.1, from coordinate 15,098 downwards.
CATGAAATTGCGCTTCATGTAATAATTCCCGGCTTCGGCCCCCGGGCCTGTCGATTCCTCTCCATTCCCCCATTCGAACGTGCTTATCTTGCCTCTCCTCCAATCAAGTGTTGCGCCGATGCTGCGCGTTCTGCCTTTATGAGCCAGCTGTTCGGCGATATGCCGGAAGACGACGGCCTGCCCGGCGCAGCACGGCGGGTCGCCATTATCGTCATGATCCTGGGCACCAGCATGACCGTGCTGGACGGTTCCATCGTCAATGTCGCGCTGCCGATGATCGCGCGCAGCCTGAATGTCGATCCGGCTGCCGCAGTCTGGATCGCCAACGCGTATATCCTGGCCGGCGCCATGACCATGGTGGCGTTCGCCTCGATCGGCGAGGTGTTCGGCTTCCGCCGGCTATACATGAGCGGCATCCTGGTGTTCACCCTGGCGTCGCTCGGTTGCGCCCTGGCGCCGTCGCTGGCGGTCCTCAACGGCATGCGCTTCCTGCAAGGGCTGGGCGGCGCTGCCGCCATGAGCATCGGACCGGCCTTGTACCGCAACATCTTCCCGACCCGGCTGCTGGGCACGGCGCTGGGCGTCAATGCACTGGTGGTGGCCTCCTCCACCGCCGCCGGGCCGGCCATCGGCGGCCTGATGCTGTCGGTGCTGAGCTGGCCCTGGCTGTTCGCCGTCAACGTGCCGATCGGGATTGTCACCTTGCTGCTGGCGCGGCGCGTACTGCCGCGCGACCCTGGCCGCGGCGGCAAGTTCGACGCCACCGGCGCGCTGTTGTCGGCGGTCGCACTCGGCACTTTCGTGATGGCGGTGGACGGCTTGTCGCGCCACGACAGCTGGAGCAAGGAACTGCTGTTAGGCGGCACTGCACTGATCGCGATCGTTTTGTTTATTATCCGACAACGGAAATATTCCGCACCGCTGCTGCCGCTTGATATTTTTGCATCGCCGCGCTTTTCAATGGCGGTCGCCACCTCGCTCTGCTCCTTCGTCGGCCAGGGGATTGCCTTTATTGCATTGCCATTCCTGTTCCAGGGCGCCTACGGCTTCACGCCGCTGCTCTCCGCTGCCCTCTTCACACCCTGGCCTGTGGCGATCGCCATCACGGCGCCGATTGCCGGCCGCCTGGCCGACCGCTACTCGGCGGCGTTGCTGTCAACCTGCGGCCTGCTGGTGCTGACCACCGGCCTGGCGCTGCTGGCCTGTCTCGGCGAACACGCTTCCATCCCGGATATTTTATGGCGCGCCTTCGTCTGCGGACTCGGCTTCGGCTTCTTCCAAAGCCCCAACAACCGCGAAATGCTGAGCAACGCACCGCGCGCCCGCAGCGGCACCGCCTCCGGCGTGCTGGCGATTGCCCGCACCTTCGGCCAGTCACTGGGAGCAGCGCTGGTTGCCGTGGTGCTGGCCGCGACCAGCATCGCCCAGGCCAGCGCCAGTACTGCGCAGCTGGACGCCAGCGCAGTGCATTTGTCGCTCTGGCTTGCCGCCAGTGCAACCTTGCTTGCCACCATCATCAGCGCCTTGCGTATCCGCCACGGGCGTGTACAGGAAACTTCCGTCTAAGAGGTTTCCTGAGCCACTCTGTCTGAAACTGACAGAATTGTCATATTAGCGACAGCATCAGGTACCGCAGCAGGATTTAAAGTGTCCTCACACTGCCCGCTGCCGCCTGAATCTCATTTCCAACTTAGGCGGCCCGGACGTTTCCATCCGATGTTCCGAACGTCAGCCTAATCAGACTCATGAATTTCTCACCCCCCTCAAGAAATCTCTCCGGCGCTATTCTGGCTGCCGCGGTAGCGCTAGCATTGGCCGGCTGCGCAGTCGGTCCAGACTACGTGCGCCCGACCATGGATGTGCCCGCCCACTATAAAGAAAGCGGGCCATGGAAACAGGCCGAGCCGAAACAGATCGACAGCAATCACAACTGGTGGGAAGCGTATGGCGACGCCACCTTGAATACGCTGATGCAGCAAGCCAACCAGGCCAACCAGAATATCGCCCAGGCGGGAGCCCAGTATCGCCAGGCGCGTGCCGCCGCCGACGCCGCGCGCGCCGGCTTCTGGCCGACCATCGGCGCCAGCGCAGGTACCGGCCGGGCCCGCACCAACACCAATGGCCTCAACCTTGGCGACAGCTATACAGTTGGCCTGCAGGGCAGCTGGGAACCGGACGTTTGGGGCAGCGTGCGGCGCTCGGTCGAAGCCGGCGATGCCGGCACCCAGGCCAGCGCGGCCAACCTGGCGGCAGCGCGCCTCAGCATCCAGGCCACGCTGGCGCAGGACTATCTGCAATTGCGCGTCACCGACCTGCTGAAAGACTTGTATGCGCGCACCACGGCGGCCTATGCCCGCTCGCTCAAGCTGACGCAAAGCCAGTATGCCGTCGGCGTCGCGCTGCGCTCCGATGTGGCGCTGGCGGAAAGCCAGCTGAAGACTGCCGAGGCGCAAGCCATTGACTTGCAGGCGCAACGCAGCCAGCTGGAGCATGCCATCGCCATCCTGACCGGCCAGGCGCCGGCCGGATTCACGCTGGCGGCAACCGCAGCCGATCCGCAAATGGCGGCCAAGATGCAGGCGAGCTTGCCGGCGATTCCAGCCGGACTGCCGTCGGACCTGCTGGAACGGCGGCCGGACATCGCCAACGCTGAACGCAATGTGGCGGTGGCGAACGCCAATATCGGCGTCGCCAAGGCCGCTTATTTCCCGGCGCTGACGCTGAGCGCCAGCGGCGGCTTCAATAGCGCCAGCCTGGCGCAATGGTTCGATACGCCAAGCCGGGTCTGGTCGCTGGGCGCGGCGCTGGCCGAGACGATTTTCGACGGCGGCCTGCGCCGCGCGCATACCGCGCAGGCAGTGGCCGTCTATGACGCTGCCGTCGCCCAATATAAGCAAACCGTGCTGGGCGGCTTCCAGGAAGTCGAAGACAACCTGGCGACGCTGAACGTGCTCGACCAGGAATCGGTAGCCCAAGGCCAGGCCGTGAAAGCCTCGCAGCTGGCTGAACAGCTGGCGCTCAGCCAGTACCGCGCCGGCACCGCTACCTACCTGACAGTAGTTACAGCACAGACGCTGGCGCTGAGCAACGAACGCACGCTGGTGCAGCTGGTGGGACGCCAGCTGGTCGCGAGCGTAGCGCTGGTCAAGGCGGTCGGCGGCGGCTGGGATGCTTCCCAGCTGAGCCAGCCTGACAACGCCGCGCAAGCAAACAACAACAATACTGCCAATTAATTTTCCGAGCCGACAACATGACCACCACACTTTCCAAAACCCGTTCCACGCTGCTGATCACCGCCGCGATACTGGTCCTGATCGGCGCTGCCGGCTGGAGCCTGAGCCACAAGGCTGACGCCGCCGCGCCGCCCGCTGCCGCCACCAGTGCCGTCTCGGTGAGCACCACCACCGTCAAGCAACAGGACATGCCGATGTACCTGACCGGCGTCGGCACCGTCACCTCGAATGCCAGCGTGACGGTCAAGGCGCGCATCGACGGCCAGCTCGACAAGGTCGGCTTCGTCGAAGGACAGGATGTGAAAGCCGGCCAGCTGCTGGCGCAGCTCGACCCGCGCACTTTGCAGGCGCAGCTGGAGCAGGCCATAGCGCAAAAAGCCAAGGACCAGGCGACACTGGTCAACGCCAGGCTGGACCTGCAACGCTACACCACGCTGGTGCAGCAAGACGCCGCCACCCAACAGACGCTGGACACGCAAAAGGCCTTGGTCAACCAGCTGCAAGCCGCAGTGCAATCCGACGACGCCCAGATCAACTACGCCAAGGTGCAGCTCAGCTTTACCAGCATCCTGGCGCCGATCAGCGGCCGCGTCGGCGCGCGCCTGGTCGACCCCGGCAATATCGTCCACGCCGCCGACACCAACGGCCTGGTGGTGATCAACCAGATCGATCCGATCGCGGTGGTGTTCACGCTGCCGGAAGAAAGCTTCCAGAGCATCAACAACGCCCTGCACGGCAGCCAGAAGCCGCTCAGCGTGCAGACCTTCCCGCGCAACAGCGACACCATGCTGTCCCAGGGTAATCTGACGCTGCTCAACAATCAGATCGACACCACCAGCGGCACGGTGCAGCTGAAAGGGCTGTTCCAGAATCCCTCGCATGTACTGTGGCCGGGGCAATACGTCAACGTGCGGCTGGTGCTGGGCGACCGTAAACAGGCGCTGACGGTGCCGGCGGCGGCAGTGCAGCGCAGCCAGGACGGTACTTACGCGTATGTCATCAAGGCCGACGGCACAGCGCAGATCCAGACCATCCAGGTCGCCAATATCCAGGACGGTATCGCCATCATCGACAAGGGCCTGAGTGCGGGACAACGGGTAGTGGTCGACGGCCAGTACAAGCTCAAGCCCGGCATCAAGGTCGTCGAAGATACGTCGGCAGCCGCCAACGCTTCCAGCGCGGCGGCTAAGGCTACGACGGCGGGAGCAGGCAAGTGAGCATTTCCGCTACCTTCATCAAACGCCCTATCGGCACCACCCTGCTCGCCATCGCGATTTTCCTGGTGGGCGCCGCGGTCTGGCCCCTGCTGCCGGTCGCGCCGCTGCCGCAGGTCGATTTCCCGACCATCCAGGTCTCCGCCAACCTGCCGGGCGGCAGCCCTGAAACCATGGCGTCGAGCGTGGCGCAACCGCTGGAACGACAGTTCTCGCTGATTGCCGGCTTGTCGCAAATGACCTCCAGCAGCTCGCTCGGCTCTACGCAAATCACGCTGCAGTTCGACCTCAACCGCAACATCGACGCCGCTGCGCTCGACGTCCAGGCGGCCATTACCGCTGCCAGCGGCCAGTTGCCGGCCAACCTGCCGAGCCCGCCGACTTTCCGCAAGGTCAACCCGGCCGACTCGCCTATCCTGGTGATCGCAGTGCAATCGGATGCCTTGCCGCTGATCCAGGTGAATGATTTCGCCGACAACATCCTGGCGCAGCAGATTTCGCAGATTCCCGGGGTTGGCCTGGTGAATATCGGCGGCGTGCAGAAACCGTCGGTGCGGATCCAGGTCGATCCGACCAAGCTGACGGCGATGGGCATGAATCTGGAAGACATTCGGGGCGTGATCGCCAACACCACCGTCAACCAGCCGAAAGGGACGGTCGACGGCGCCAAGCAAAGCTTCACCGTGTATACCAATGACCAGCTGCTGAGCGCGGAGCCATGGAACGACATGGTGCTGGCCTACAAGAACGGCGCGCCGATCCGCGTGCGCGACATCGGCGTCGCCGTCGATGCCGCAGAAAACGTCAAGGTCGCCGGCTGGGCCTACGCCGGCGCCGCAGCGCCCGCCGGCAACACCATCATCAACGGCCGCTCTATCGTGCTGGCCGTGACCAAGCAGCCGGGTGCCAACGTCATCGAAACCGTCGACCGCATCAAGGCCGCCATGCCGCGCCTGCAGGCTGCGATCCCGCCAACCGTGCATATCAACACCCTGATCGACCGCACCCAGACCATCCGCGCTTCGGTGGCCGACGTCGAATTCACGCTGGTGCTGACCATCGCCCTGGTGGTGCTGGTGATCTTCCTGTTCCTACGCAACGTGCCGGCCACCCTGATCCCTAGCGTGACGGTGCCGCTGGCGCTGCTCGGCACCGCCGGCGTCATGTATCTGCTGGGCTTCAGCCTGGATAACCTGTCGCTCATGGCCCTTACCATCGCGGTCGGCTTCGTGGTCGACGACGCTATCGTCATGCTGGAAAACATCTACCGCTACGTGGAAGAAGGCATGACGCCGATGGAAGCGGCCTACAAGGGAGCCGGAGAAATCGGCTTCACCATCATTTCGATCTCGGTTTCGCTAGTGGCCGTATTCATTCCGCTGCTGCTGATGGGCGGCATCGTCGGCCGCCTGTTCCGTGAATTTGCCATCACCGTGACACTGACGATTGCGGTCTCGGTGGTGATTTCGCTGACGCTGACGCCGATGCTCTGCTCGCGCTTCCTGAAACCGCATTCCGCCGAATCGCATGGCCGCATGTACCAGATGTTCGAGCGCGGTTTCGACGCCATGCTGAACGGCTACAAGCGCGGCTTGAACGTGGTATTGCGCCACCAGTTCATCACTCTGATGGTGTTCTTCGCCACCATGGCGGCCACCGTGGTGCTGTTCATCGTGATTCCAAAGGGCTTCTTCCCGCAGCAGGATACCGGTTTCGTCTACGGCTTTGCCGAATCGGCGCAGGACTCGTCGTTCACCGCGATGAACAAGCACATGCTGGCGCTGGCCGACATCGTGCGCAAGGATCCGGATGTCACCGGTTTCGGCATGAGCGGCGGCCAGAACACCTTCAATACAGGCAACTTCTTCATCAGCCTGAAACCGAAAGACGAAGGACGCACCGCCAGCGCCGACGAAGTGATCACCCGCCTGCGGCCGCAGCTGGCCAAGGTGCAGGGCGTCAACCTGTTCCTCCAGGCTGGCCAGGATATCAACGTCGGCGGCCGTCTCTCGCGTACCCAATATCAGTACACCTTGACCGACTCCAACCTGGACGAACTGAACGTCTGGGCGCCGAAACTGATGACCCGCTTCCGCCAGCTGCCGGAGCTGACCGATGTCGCTTCCGACCAGCAGAATGCCGCGGCATCCGCCAGCCTGACCATCGACCGCGCGCGCGCTTCCAGTTTCGGCATCACGCCGGCGCTGATCGACTCCACCATCTACGACGCCATCGGCCAGCGCCAGGTAGCCCAGTACTTCACCCAGATCAACAGCTACCACGTGATCCTGGAAGTGACGCCCAAGCTGCAGCAGGACCCTGACCTGTTCAACAAGCTTTACCTGACCTCCCCCGTGACCGGCCAGCAGGTGCCGCTGTCGACCTTCGTCACCATCGACACCAACAAGACGTCCTATCTGTCGATCAGCCACCAGGGCCAGTTCCCGGCAGTGACGATTTCCTTCAACCTGGCGCCAGGCGTGGCGCTGGGCGAAGCGGTCGATGCCATCAACAAGGCGCAGAACCAGATGGGTATCCCGCCGACCCTGACCGGGGCTTTTCAGGGCACTGCCAAGGCCTTCGGCGACTCGCTGTCGTCGCAGCCTTACCTGATCGCCGCAGCTCTCGTTGCTGTGTATATTGTGCTGGGCCTGCTGTATGAAAGCTACATCCATCCGCTGACGATTCTGTCGACTTTGCCGTCCGCCGGAGTCGGCGCCCTGCTGATCCTGATGATGGGCGGTTATGACTTGAGCGTGATTGCGCTGATCGGCATCATCCTGCTGATCGGCATCGTCAAGAAAAACGGCATCATGATGATCGACTTCGCCCTGACCGCCGAGCGACAGCACGGCATGAAACCGGAGGAAGCCATCTACCAGGCTTGCCTGTTGCGCTTCCGGCCGATCATGATGACCACCATGTGCGCACTGCTGAGCGGCTTGCCGCTGATGCTGGGGCACGGCGCCGGTTCGGAACTGCGCCGGCCGCTAGGCTACGCCATGGTCGGCGGCCTGATCCTGTCCCAGGCGCTGACCTTGTTCACCACGCCGGTGGTCTACCTGTACCTGGACCGCGCCCACTATTGGTATGAACGCCGCAAGGAAGCGCGTAAGGCGCGCAAGGCGGCGCGTCAGGCTGGAACAACAGCTGCAAGCGCGCCAGTCGTGATAGATTCGAAATAATCAAAACAGAAATTGCTCAATCCTGCACGGCGCCGTATCGCTGGCGCCGGCAGGACAGAACAGGAGACCGGCAGCACATGAAGATCCTGATCGTCGAAGATGAACTGAAGACCGCCGATTATTTATGCAAGGGGCTGACCGAGCAAGGCTGCGCGGTCGATGTCGCCCATGACGGCGTTGACGGCCAGCACCTGGCCTTGCAGCACGATTACGATGTGATCGTGCTGGACGTCATGCTGCCCGGCGTCGATGGCTTTTCAGTCCTGCACGCGCTGCGTGAAATCAAGCAGACCCCGGTCATCATGCTGACCGCGCGCGACCGCGTGGAAGACCGCATCAAAGGCTTGCAGGGCGGCGCCGACGATTACCTGGTCAAGCCGTTTTCGTTCCTTGAACTGCTGGCGCGCCTGCAGGCGCTGACCCGGCGCGGCCGCGCGCTGGAGCCGGCGCAGCTGCGCATCGCCGATCTGCAAATCGACCTCATCAGCCGCAAGGCGTATCGCGCCAATGTCCGCATCGATCTCACCGCCAAGGAATTTTCCCTGCTGGCGGTGCTGGCGCGGCGGCAAGGCGAAATCCTGTCGAAGACGGCGATCGCCGAACTGGTGTGGGACATGAATTTCGACAGCAACACCAATGTAGTGGAAGTCGCCATCAAGCGCTTGCGCGCCAAGATCGACGCGCCGTTCAGCCTCAAGCTGCTGCATACCATACGCGGCATGGGTTATGTGCTGGAACCGCGCGAGCCGCGCGAAGCGCCGCATCACGAGAGCATCGAATGAGGCGCTCCATCAAGGTCCGCCTGGTGGCGATGTTTGCGCTGGCCGCACTGCTGATTTTCTCCCTGATCGGCAGCGCTCTGTACGGCGTGCTGCAGCGCGAACTGGCGCGCCATCAGCACGATGAGCTGAACACCCGCTTTCTCGATACCCAGTACATGATCCAGCATAACGGCGATCCCGCCCGCTGGCCGCGGGTGCAGGCCAAACTGGATACGCTGACGCCGGCCGACGGCAGTTTCCGCTACTGGGTGCTGAGCGACGACCCGCGTTTCCAGTACGGCAAAGACCTGGCCGACATCGAAAGGATAGACCGCAATCCCGACGGCATGGGTAACCTGACTTTGCGCGGCCGCGAATACCCGCTACACACCTTGACCAAGGCCCTGCCGGCATTCGAGCAACGGCCTGCGGTCAGGCTGATCGTGGCAGTGGATGCGGCGCCTTACATGCATACCCTGCACGCCTTCATGAGCGCGCTGGTCGGCCTGTCGCTGCTGGGCGTGTTTCTGGTGATGCTGCTCGGCTACTGGATTGCGCTGGTGGGACTGCGGCCTCTGAAGCAGTTGTCCAGCGCGGCGCAGTCGCTGGGACCGAGGACGCTGTCGCAGCGCTTGCAGATCGCGCCGCTGCCGGGCGAACTGTCGGATCTTACCGGCGCTTTCAACGGCGTGCTGGAGCGCATGGAAGGCGCCTACAACCAGCTGGAAGCATTCAATGCCGATGTCGCCCACGAACTGCGCACGCCGCTGGCCAACCTGATCGGCGAGACCCAGGTCGCCCTGTCGCGCCAGCGCACCGCGCCGCAATTCGAAGAAGTGCTGCAATCCAACCTGGAAGAACTGGAACGCCTGCGTTCCATCATCAACGACATGCTGTTCCTGGCGCGCGCCGACCAGGGCGAAGCTGCCACCAGCCTGGTGCGCACCTTGATCGCGCAGGAAATCAACAAGACCGTGGAGTTCTTTGAATTCGTGCTGGATGAGTCGAAGATGACCGTCAAGGTGGCTGGCGATATCGACGCCGAAGCGTCGATCGAAACTTCGCTGTTCAAGCGCGCCATGAGCAATCTGCTGCATAACGCGATCCAGCATTCGATTCCGGGGGCGGCCATTGTCGTTACCATCACGCAGCAGCCGGCAGCGATCGGGATCGCCGTCTCCAACCCCGGTCAGCCGATCGCCGAGAATCATTTGCCGCGGCTGTTCGACCGCTTCTATCGGGTCGACGCTGCCCGCAACGATAAAGACCAAAGCCAGCTGCACGGTCACGGCCTCGGGCTGGCGATCGTCAAGGCGATCGCCAAGATGCACGGCGGCGGCGTGTTTGCCGACAGCGTGGCAGGCGTGACGACCATCGGCTTCAGCATTCCAGCCACAACTGTTGCGGCGCAATGAAACGGCTTGCCTGAGCGACAACGGTTGCCGGATACAAGCCGGCAATCGGTCAATGGATTGGTGCGTGGAAAGGTACTGCCGAAAAAACCGTGCGGAATGATACTAAGGATAGAGGCGAGCCTTGTCTGCGGCACTTGCAGGAAATGGCTGTGGCTGCTTCGTTCCCGACCTGACCAGGTTGACCACGCCACAATGCGCAGGGGCCCGCCAGGGTGAATTGTACCGCATTGCGTCATTGCTGGCAGCGCTTTTTACAGCTTTTTGGCAGGCGCTGCCATTTTCCGCGCTATTTATATAAAGCGTATCCTGCAAATCCGGATTTACAGGCCCAGCTCCTGCCAGATCTGGTCGACCCGTAGCTTCACCTCGTCCGTCATGCTGATGGTGCGGCCCCACTCGCGGCTGGTTTCCCCCGGCCACTTGTTGGTGGCGTCTATCCCCATCTTGCTGCCGAGGCCGCTCACCGGCGAAGCGAAGTCGAGATAATCGATCGGCGTGTTATCCACGATCGTGGTGTCGCGGATCGGATCGACACGGGTGGTGATAGCCCAGATCACTTCATTCCAGTCGCGGATATTCACGTCCTCGTCGACCACCACGATGAACTTGGTATACATGAACTGGCGCAGGAAGCTCCAGACGCCGAACATCACCCGCTTGGCATGGCCGGCGTAAGCCTTTTTCATCTGCACCACCGCCATGCGGTAACTGCAGCCTTCCGGCGGCAGATAGAAATCGGTGATTTCCGAAAACTGCTTTTGCAGCAAAGGGATGAACACTTCGTTCAACGCCACACCCAGCACTGCCGGCTCGTCCGGCGGCTTGCCTGTATACGTAGAGTGATAGATGGGCGACTTGCGCATCGTGATGCGGTCGATCGTGAATACCGGGAACCAGTCCTGCTCATTATAGTAGCCGGTGTGGTCGCCGTAAGGTCCCTCCAGCGCCATCTCGTAACCGGACGGATGCGAGGGGTCGGGATTGATATGCCCTTCCAGCACGATCTCGGCCGAAGCCGGCACCCGCAGCTCGCTGCCGATTGCCTTGACCAGCTCGGTGCGGCTGCCGCGCAGCAGGCCGGCGAACTGGTATTCGGACAGGCTGTCCGGCACCGGCGTCACCGCACCTAATATAGTAGCGGGATCGGCGCCCAGCGCTATCGCCACCGGATACGGCTTGCCGCCGGTGGCGATCGCGTGCTCGCGGAAATCCAGCGCGCCGCCGCGATGCGCCAGCCAGCGCATGATGACCTTGTTGCGGCCCAGCACCTGCTGGCGGTAGATGCCGAGGTTCTGGCGCTTCTTGTGCGGTCCTTTGGTGATCACCAGGCCCCATGTGATCAGCGGCGCGACGTCGCCCGGCCAGCAGTGCTGGATCGGCAGCTTCGCCAGGTCGACATCGTTGCCTTCCCAGACGATGTCCTGGCATGGCGCCGAGCGCTGCTCCTTGGGCGCCATGTCCCACAAGGATTTCACCAGCGTGCCGAGGCCGAGGATATCTTTAAAACCCTTGGGCGGCTCCGGTTCTTTCAAGCTCGCCAGCACGTGGCCGATGCGCCGCAATTCGCTGACGTCGTCGGCTCCCATGCCAAGCGCCACGCGGCGCGGCGTACCGAACAGATTGCCTAGCACAGGTATCGAATGTCCTGTCGGATTTTCAAAAAGCAGCGCCGGACCGCCGGCGCGCAAGGTGCGATCGCAGATCTCCGTCATCTCCAAATAGGGCGAAATCGGCGCTGAAATCCGTTTTAGCTCGCCAATTTGTTCCAATTTGACAATAAAATCACGCAAATCTGAGTATTTCATGGATTCTTACAATCTTTATGAGTATTAATTAAACAATTAAGGCTTTCCCGCGAAGTGCTTGATTTTATTGGCTCGCAGCGGTAAACCGGGATATTCTTTATACATAAAAGTTATGTATTTTGTTTTTTATAGTATTGACTTGATATAAACCGCCCCCTACAATGCGCCCAGCTTGAAGAAGCCGCAACGCCCGAAAAGCGTTTTCAGGACGGCTCTCAATACTCACGGGATCGGGGTCCCATATGACATTTTAAGGAGTGTTTTCAAAAGGCGTCAGCCTTCTCCCCCGAACAAGTTGTTTGCCTGTAGCCGGCGCGCTCTACTGCGGCCGATAGTTCCAAAGCTACTTAAGCGCAGACAACAACGACGTAACGGCACACCGCAGCCAAATGCGATGCCTTGCGATATTGATTACGGTGCACGCAGCATTCGGTAGATCCGCTCCAGCTTTAATCAGGAGCCTGCATGCGCCGCGACGATTCAGGAGGTTCAATTGTTAGCAAGATCTACCAGAGCACTACCCGGTTGGGCGACGCTCGACCAAGCAAAGAAATTCGGCATGCAATCCGTTAACGGCGTGTTTTACGCGCGCCACACCGTCGGCGGCATCATCGCCACCACGCGCATCACCGTACTGTTCAGCGCCATGCTGGCCATCATCGGCTTCACCACCATGCTGGTGAAACCCGATCTGGCCCTCAAGCTGCAAAGCCTGCCGCTGTTCGCCAGCAGCGCGCCGCAGCCGACAGCACCGCAAGCGGCCGTGCCAGCCGTGACAATGCAGGCAGCCGTTCCGGCGGCCGGCAAGAATATCGCCAGCCTGACCGTGCCGGCGCCAAGCGCCAACATGAATCACCTGCTGCACATGGATGGCCTGGCCAGCCGTGCCGCCAAACCGATGGACAGCGCACGCCAGCAGCAATGGGTCACCAGCTGGCTGTCCAAGCGCTATCGCGTGGCCGGCGACGCCACCAACATGTTCGTGACCACGGCCTACAAGACCGCCCGTGAAACCAAGCTGGATCCGCTCCTGATCCTGGCTGTGATGGCGATCGAGTCCGGCCTGAATCCGTTTGCCGAAAGCCCGGTTGGCGCACAAGGCCTGATGCAGGTCATGTCGAAGGTGCATGAAGACAAGTTCGAAAGCATGGGCGGCATCAAGGCCGCGCTGAATCCGACCGCCAACATCAAGGTCGGCTCCATGATCCTGAAAGACTATGTGACCCAGGGCGGCTCGGTCGAAGCAGGCCTGAAGCGCTATGTCGGCGCTGCGGCTTTTGCCAATGACGGCGGCTACGGCTACAAGGTGCTGGCTGAATATCGCCGCCTGCAAGACGTCGCCACCGGCAAGAACGTGCCGTCAACCGGTTCGACAGCGCCAATCGCCACGCCGAAGGCGCGGCCGATACAAGCCGTGGCGCCTGCCGATGCCGCAAGCCCGACACCGGCCGAAGCTGCGGTGACGGTGCCGGATGCTATCGAACATCGCATCCAGCAATCGGACAATCAGCTCAATCCGCTGCCTCTGACCTGAGCACCCGCGCGACCGCAAGCCTCGGCTTGCGCAGCGCAGAACAGGCCCGCCTCTTCACCAGGCGGGCTTTTTTTCGTACTCCGCATCGCCGCGCCTTGAACGATCGCGCCCGCCAGCTTGAAAATCCCGGCAGCGCATGTATGAATTGACATGACCCTGACATTACCCAGGTCGATACTTGGCAGAATACTCCTTATATATCAATTACTTACACCAAGATATATATATTTCCACAAGGAAGTATTTACAGTCTCCGTCAATTTTTACAAAGATCATTCATCGTGAAAAAAAACTTCTCTACCGTCATCCTGCTCGCCAGTCTCATGGCGTCTTCCACAGCCTTCGCAGCAGGTCAGCCTGCCCCAGCCGAAAATGCCAGCGGTCCGTTCATCGGCGCCGGCATCGGCTACGCGATCGGTGATCGTGCGGATGCGCCGGCAGGCGGCCAGGCATCCAGCGACAAGGCCGCATTCAACCTCTACGGCGGCTACAACATCAATGAGAATTTCGGCGTCAAGCTGGGCTACCGGAATTTCGGCAAGGCGACCATATCGCCCGCAGTCCTGCCAGGCGGGACTGCCAGGACCCAGGGCGTCAGCCTTTCCGCGGTGGGCTCCTATGCTATCGCTCCAGACTGGGCGCTGGTCGGCGAGGCTGGTGTCATGCGCTATACAATCAGGCACAGCGGCACAACTTCCAACGGCAAAGGCAACAAATTCTTCGGCGCCCTCGGCGTCAAGTATTCCTTGGATAAAAACATTGACCTGATTGCAGACTACACACGCTATGGCAAGGTTGGCCTGAACTTTGACGACCGTCAACTGAAGCTGGATACGCTCGGCCTCAACTTGCAATATCGCTTCTAAAGACTTTCTGGCGACAACAAAAAAGGGGACTGGCGCAAAGCCTGGTCCCCTTTTTGCACATCAGGCAACCCGGGCCTATTCGCCGAGATAGGCCGCCTTCACCTTAGGATCGTCCAGCATGTCCCTGGCGTTGCCGCTCATGGTCACCAGGCCGGAATCCATCACGTAGGCACGGTGTGCCGCTTCCAGCGCCAGCTTGGCGTTCTGTTCGACCAGCAGGATGGTGATGCCCTGCGCAGAAACGCTGCGGATCACTTCAAAGATCTTTTCCACCATGATCGGCGACAAGCCCATCGACGGCTCATCCAGCAGCAGCAACTTGGGATGGCTCATCAGTGCACGCGCCATCGCCAGCATCTGCTGTTCGCCGCCGGACAAGGTGCCGGCCATCTGCGCGGCACGCTCTTTCAGGCGCGGGAAGACGGTAAACCACTTGTCGATATCGGCCGCGATGCCAGCCTTGTCGTCACGCGTGTAGGCGCCCATCAGCAGGTTTTCCTGGATGCTCATGCGGGTGAACACGCCACGCCCTTCCGGCACCATGGCCAGCTTTTGCTTGACCAGGCTGAACGAAGTCATGCCCTTGGTGTGTTCGCCCAGGTAGTGCATCTCGCCCTCGACTTTACACTGCGGCAAAGTCCCGGTGATGGCTTTCAGGGTGGTGGTCTTGCCGGCGCCGTTGGCGCCGATCAGCGTCACCAGTTCGCCATCGTTGACCTCTAGGTTGATACCCTTGACCGCCTGGATGCCGCCGTAGGCGACTTTCAGGTTATCGACTTTGAGAATATTGGTTGCCATTAGTGACCACCTCCCAGGTAGGCTTCGATCACGGCCGGGTTCTTCTGGATTTCGGCCGGCAATCCTTCGGCAATCGGCTTGCCGTAGTCCAGCACTGTCAGGCGGTCGCACAAGCCCATCATCAGCTTGACATCATGTTCAATCAGCAAAATGGTCTTTCCTTCATTCTTGATTTTCACCAGCAGCTCGCGCAGCGCCAGTTTCTCTGTAGCGTTCATGCCGGCGGCAGGCTCGTCCAGCGCCAGCAGCTGCGGATCGGTCGCCAGCGCGCGGGCAATTTCCAGGCG
>NZ_DATMRB010000175.1:0-11112 GCF_035566555.1 Collimonas sp. | reverse complement strand
CTGGGTCGAACACCTGCGCAGCACCTGGGCCGATGGCGCCTTTAAGGCCTATGGCGATGTGACGGCAGTGAAAGCCGAGGAAGTCGAGCTGGGCGGCGTTAAGAAACTGGCGTTGTATGCGCAGATCCCCATATCGAACATTCTCACTTCCGACCCAATCGGACCGCCTTCCGCCCTCTACCTGGATTGGACGAAATTCTGCCAAGCCGCCATCGCACCCAATACAGCGGATGCCAGCTTCATCGCCAAATATGCAGCTAAGGACATCGACGGCGTGATCGCCTGCCAGGCACCAAAACTACATTACGTTATTTAACAAAAAAAAGGACAAGGGAATGACTTACACCATCAAGTGGGTGAAACTAGAAAAGTACGCCGAGATCACCGGCGACAGTGCCGACTCGGTCATGGCTAGGCGCAAGGCAGGAAAATGGCTAGACGGCAAACAATGCAAGATCGTGGACGGTAGATTGTGGATCAACCTGGCAGCGGTCGAGAAATGGGCGGAACAATGGTAGCCGCATTGTCAGGCGCTCGTGGAGTGGAGCTGCGCAAGGGCGCTCACAGCGAATCGATTCGGGTCAAGTTCATGTATCTCGGCATGGAGTGCCGCGAGTCGTTGAAACTCGCGCACACAAAGCAGAATATAAATTTTGCGATCCGGTTACGTGGTGAAATTCTCAATGCCATTGAAAAAGGGGCGTTTAACTATGCTGACTATTTCCCGAATTCCCCCATGGCCACTAAACTCGGTGCGGCGCCTGCGCCGGCGCGCATCACTATTGGGGAGCTGTTGCGCGAACAATTGAGAATCGCTGAGCGCACTCTGTCGCCGAGCACCCTACGCGGCTATCGGCAGGTTTGTGATTCGCACCTGTTCCCTCAATGGGAAAAAACTCTCTTGCTGGACCTAGCGCCGCCGGCGTTACGCGCCTGGATAGGCTCACTGGATTGCAAGATCAAGACCGTGCGCAACATCTTGACGCCGTTGCGTAATGCGCTGGAACAGGCGGTCAACGATGACTTGATCGAATCCAATCCGCTGGACCGCGTCAAACTGGAAAAAATCATGACACGTAAGTCACGCACGTCCGATTACGTGGTCGATCCGTTCGACATGGCCGAGATATTGGCTATATTGGGCGCTTGTGAAGGCCAGGAGCGAAACCTGTGGCAACATGCCTTTGCAACCGGCATGCGCACATCGGAATTCATCGCCCTGAAATGGGCGTCGATAGATTGGATACATGGCAATATCAGCGTTGACCAGGTGCGCGTCGAAGGCGTGACTAAGGACGAAGCCAAGACCTCGGCAGGACGTCGTAAAATCGATATGCTCCGGGGCGCATACAACGCGCTTATGGAGCAAAAGGCGCACACGTTTTCGGCCGCCGGCCTGGTCTTCCATGACCCGCGCTATGATATCGGCTGGGCAGACGACCATGCGCTTAAAAAGCGCTGGATGCGCATTTTGCGCAAAGCTGGCGTTCGCTATCGCAACCCTTATCAAACGCGCCACACTTACGCTAGTACCTTGTTGTCATCCGGCGCGAACCCGCTGTATGTTGCCAAACAGATGGGGCATCGTGATACGGAAATGATTACCAGGACATATGGCCGCTGGATCGAACAGGGGAACGACCAGGAGACATGCCGGCAGTTGCAAGCGTTTTTCGCCCAAATTTCGCCCACGCCCATCGTTAAGAAGCTGAAACTCGCCTAGATAAAGGCTTTGCAGGGAAATATGGCGCGGGTTCGATTCCCGCCGCCTCCACCACCAATACAAAAGGTCACCCGAAGGGTGGCCTTTTTTATTGGTGCTGATGTGACAGGCATCGAGCCCGCGGCCGGCACGGACGCGGGGCGAAGACAGGGTTTCTGCAAGCATGCTTGCCGCCGTCTGAGCGGTTTTCGCCTGCAGGCGAAAACCCGGGAGATTCCCGCCGCCGGTCACTCGCCACCGCCTGAGCTCACCGCTGGCCAGATGGCATCTTAATAAAATCGATAAACGCGCGCAAAGGCGCCGGTACGAGACGTCGTCCGGGATAATAAAGAAACGGCCCCGAAAAGCGCGGCCACCACGGCTCCAGCACAGCTTCCAGTGCGCCGCTCTCAAGATGGGGGCGCAGCCAGTCCTCGAACAGATAAAAAATGCCGCTGCCTGCGATCGCCGCTTCAACCGCGAGATCCACGCCGCCGCCCGCCTGTACGATCAGCGGCCCGCTCGGATCAACTCGCAATAATTCTCCGTTGCGCTCAAACTCCCACGGCGGCATCGAACCGCTGGGAAAGCGGCCGCGCAGACAGGCATGGTCGAGCAGTTCGCGCGGATGTTGCGGCCGGCCATGCCGATCAAGGTAGGTGCTGGAAGCGACAGCGGCAAAGCGCTGTACGCGCGGCCCGATCGGCACCGCGATCATGTCCTGCTCCAGCCTCTCGTCGTAGCGGATGCCGGCGTCGCAACCGGCGGCGATGACGTCGACAAAACTTTCCTCGGTGATGACCTCCAGCTGAATGTCGGGATAGGCAGCGAGAAACGGCGGTACGATGCTGCCCAACACCAGCCGCGCCGCACTGACTGGCACGTTGAGGCGCAAGGTGCCGGCTGGCCTGTCGCGGAAACCGTTCACCACATCGAGTGCGGACTCCATCTCGCTCAAGGCCGGACTGAGCCTCGCCAGCAAGCCCTCGCCCGCTTCGGTTGGCACCACGCTGCGCGTGGTGCGATTGAATAGCCGCACACCGAGTTGCGCCTCCAGGCGGCGTACTGCCTCGCTGAGCGCTGATGCGCTGCTGCCGCTTGCGCGCGCGCCGTCGCGAAAGCCTTTGGCGCGCGCCACCACCACAAAAGCATTGAGATCACCCAGATCGACCTTCATTTGTTCGCACTCCCACTGTTCGCCAATCCGCACAACCCGTATTGATTGTACCCAGTTATCGTGAAAGCTGGAAAAGCCTACCATGGGTCGTCTTTCATATACCGGAGCACAATGATGTCTAATATCGACGTATCTCCCAGCTTTGCACTTGGCGGCCGCAGCGTAAAGCGGCTTGGCTATGGCGCCATGCAGCTTGCCGGCCCTGGCGTATTCGGTCCTCCCAAGGATAGGGACGCGGCCTTGGCCGTGCTGCGCGAAGCCGTCGCGCGCGGGGTGAATCACATCGACACCAGCGATTTCTACGGGCCTCACGTCACTAACCAGCTGATCCGCGAAGCGCTGCATCCTTATCGAGACGATCTTGTCATCGTGACCAAGATCAGCGCCCGGCGCGGCGACGACGGTTCATGGATTCCAGCCATGTCGCGTGAAGAACTGATCCAGGCAGTCCACGACAATCTGCGCAATCTTGGCCTGGATGTACTCGATGTGGTTAACCTGCGCAGCATGTTCGGCATTCATGGACCTGTCGAAGGATCAATCGAAGAACCGCTCACGATTCTGGCCGAGTTGCAGCGCCAGGGTCTGGTGCGCCACATCGGATTGAGCAATGTGACTCCGGCGCAGATCGCTGAAGGACGCCGTCTCTGCGAGATCGTCTGTGTGCAAAACCATTACAACGTGGCGCATCGGCAAGACGATGTCCTGATCGACAACCTCGCACGCGACGGTATCGCCTACGTGCCTTACTTTCCGCTCGGTGGCTTTACCCCGCTGCAATCCTCTACCTTGTCGGATGTAGCTGCGCGTCTCGGCGCCACACCCATGCAGGTCGCGCTCGCCTGGCTGCTGCGTCGCGCACCCAACATCCTTCTGATTCCCGGCACTTCGTCTGTCGCGCATTTGCAGGAGAATCTGGCGGCAGGCGCGCTGACGCTGTCGGACGACGTGATAAAAGAGCTAGATCAGGTAGCAAGCATCAGCGCTGCTTGACGGTACACAATGGCCGCCGGCTAATGTGGCGGAGGTATTCTGCTTGGCTACCAAAGATTACCCACAGCCTGGTTTGTGACAAGGTTTTGGCGACCACCCAATGCATTTGCCAAAGCCCACTCGCAGCCAAAGTGGGCGGCACGCAACAGCTGGCATTCCTGCTCGATTATTCCGTATACAAACTTTCCACCCAGACATAGAATCCGGTGCTGCTGGGCATTGCAGCAATGTCTCTGCCATTGTCGTCGTGGATAGACATGCACTACATTCAATTCATTCTGGGAGTCTTCTTGTGAAGCGTTACACCGGTGTTGTTGCATGCATTTTTGTCTATTTCATCGCCATCGCAGGGGGCTTGATTCCCGCCAAGGAAAGCCGCGCGGATGCAATGGATGACATCCAGAGCCGGCGCGCGATTCGCGTCGCCGTGCCGAAAGATACGCCGCCGTTCGGCGCGGAAAACCAGTACAAGTCGCTGGAAGGATTCGATATCTCGATCGCCAAGATGATTTCGCTGGAGCTGGGAGTGAAACTCGACATGGTGCCGCTGGCCAGCGCGGACCGTATTCCTTCGCTGCTGAACCATCATGTCGACCTGGTGATTTCCAGCCTTGGCAAAAATCCGGAACGCTTGAAACAGATCGATTTTTCGCAAGCGTACGCGCCGTTTTACCTGGGCGTGTTCGGCGCTCCGAACCTGGACGTAAAAAATGCTGCCGGCCTGTCCGGCAAGACAATCGCCGTGCTCAAGGATTCGATCGAAGATGTTGAGTTAACCAAGATCGCACCGCCTTCCGCCATCATCAAGCGCTTCTCTACCAGCAAGGACGCGGAAAAATCCTATCTGCAAGGCGAATCCAAGCTGCTGGCTGCCGGCAACGTGCTGATTTCCGCTTTTACCAAGGAGCAGGCAGAAAGCACTCAGCTGAAAATCGTGTTGAAGGATTCGCCCTGCTTCATCGGCGTTAACAAAAACGAAACCGCCTTGCTGAACAAGATCAACACCATGCTGAGCAGCATCAAGAAAAACGGCATGCTCAACGTGAATGCCCAACGCTGGTTCAAGGCGCCCTTGCCTGACAGCGTGCTGCATAGCGGGCTGGAATAAGCCTAGTGTCGTGTCCTGCCTGCAACGAATAAAAAGGGGTTCCGGCAGCGGAACCCCTTTTTCTTTTCCCTATCCTTGCCGTACTGTATCGATTGACTCCGCCGTGGCGCGCGAGCCGCCGTCAAGATGTGGTAAGTTCACGGCATGACACCAGATACGCAGGAGAACTGACATGCCAAGCGCAAGCCTGAATGGCGAAATCATCACCGGCTGGGACAGCTTCCATAGCGAATCGGCCAAGGCCTTCGGCTTCCCCGAATTCTATGGCCGCAACATGAATGCCTGGATCGATTGCCTGAGTTATCTGCGCGACGAGGACGGCATGAGCAAGTTCCGCCTCAAGGAAAACGAGGTGCTGAACATTGAAGTGCTGCACAGCGACAAGCTGCGCCAGCACGCCGCCGAAATCCTCGAAGAGCTGGAATTCTGCATTGCTGCGATCAACGAGCGCTACGACGACTACGGCGAGAAGCCGGCGCTGAAACTGATCCTGCGCTAAAGAACGGCTTAATCGATCAGGTTGTCGCCATCGTAGAACGAATAGGGCCCGTCAAATTCCCCGACATAGGCGGTGTGGCTGATCAAGCCGTGCGCTGCATCCCACAGATGCAGCTGGAACGCCGGTGGTTCCATCACGAAGCGGGACTCTGCCTGCTGGCTCAGATCCAGCGCCACCTGATGGGCGACGCCGGGACAGGTCGAGGCAATGCTGCCGCCGAAGCGCACCTGGATGGCACGGTGCAAATGGCCGCACAGGATCCGCTCTACCTGAGGATGGCGCTGCACCACGGCAGCCAGCGCCTGCGGCTGCGCCAATCCGATTTTATCCATGTGGCCGATGCCGGTATGAAACGGCGGATGATGCATGACGATCACGGTCGGCTTGTGCGGCTGCGCCGCCAGCACCTGCTCCAGCCAGACCAGGCTGTCGGCGGCCAGCGCACCGCCGCTGGCATGCGGAATCACCGTATCCAGCGCCACGATGCGCAGCGCATGTTCCTCAATCACATACTCGATCCTGTCCTGGCTTTGCTGCAGGTACACGTGTTCGGGAAAGGCCGCGCGCAAGGCGCTGCGTTCGTCGTGGTTGCCAGGAATCAGGTAATACGGCGGCTCCAGCGCCTGCAGCAGCTGGCGCAGGAATGCATATTCTTCTGGCAGGCCGAAATCCACCAGATCTCCGGTAATCACCACGGCATCGGGGCGCTGCCTGAGTCCGTTCACCTGGGCGATGCAGCGCTTCAGGCTTTCCGCGGTATCGACGATGCGATAGGATTTCTTGCCCTGCGCCTTGATATGCAAATCCGAAATCTGGCAAAGAATCATGCCGCCACCTCATCCGGGAAATGCAGCAAGGCATGCTCAGGCACGCGCAGCGCGATGCGCTCTCCCACTTGCCACGATGCGCCGCGACCGCTGTCGACCACTACCGCCTGCTCGGCGCCGACATCGACCAGCAGGCGGGTACGGTCGCCCAAAAAGAAGGTCGACAGAATCTCGCCCTGCATGTCGGCGCCGCCCATGCCGTCGGCGACCACCTCGACGTCTTCCGGCCGGAACATCAGGGTCGCCCGCAAACCGGCGGACGAGGTATCGCAGGGCAGCTGGCCGCCGCCGAAGCGCAGCTGACCATCACCGGCGACGCCGCTCACGCGATTCATGGTGCCGATGAAATCGGCGACAAAATGACTGGCGGGACGGTAGTAGATATCCCGTGGGCTGCCGATCTGGGCGATCTTGCCGCGCTCCATTACCACTACGTGGTCGCCCAGCGCCATCGCCTCGCTCTGGTCGTGGGTGACGTAGATGGCGGTGATGCCGAGCTTGCGCAGCAGCTGGTTGAGATCGGCGCGCAGGGTTTCGCGCAGCTTGGCGTCGAGCGCCGTCAGAGGCTCGTCCAGCAACAATACCTTGGGCTCGACTGCCAGTGCGCGGGCCAGCGCTACCCGCTGTTTCTGGCCGCCCGAGAGCTGGTCGATGCGACGCTGGCCTAGCCCCTGCAGCTGCACCATCTCGAGCAGGGCTGCGATTTTTTCCAGGCGCTGAGCGGCAGGCATCTTGCGGATCTTCAGGCCGTAGGCAATGTTCTCGCCGACCGTCATGTTGGGGAACAAGGCGTAATTCTGGAACACCATGCCGACGCCACGTTTTTCTATCGGCAAGTCCGTCACATCCTCGCCGTCGAACAGGACCTGGCCGCCGGCATCCGGGAATTCCAGGCCGGCGATCAGGCGCAAGGTGGTGGTTTTGCCGCAGCCGGAAGGCCCCAGCAGCACCACGGTTTCACCGGGGCGGATTTCCAGTTCTATCGGCTGCAGCGCCTGCGCGCCGTTGGCGAAGGTCTTGGCGCACTGAATCAGTTTGATGGAAACGGCATTCTTCATAAGCGGACTCTTGAACGTGTGGTGTGGGTCACCCATTGCATGGCGATCAGCAGCGGGATAATCATCAGGAAGAAAATCAGCGTGTAGGCGGATCCCACTTCCAGCCGCATCGAGGCATAGCTGTCGGCCAGCCCGACCGGCAAGGTCATGGTCAGCGGCGTATGCAGCATCCAGGTGATGTTGAACTCGCCTATCGACAAGGTCACCACCATCAGCGCACCGGCCAGGATGCCGGAAAACACGTTGGGAATGACGATTCCGAAAAAGCGCTGCAGCGGGCCGGCGCCGAGGCTGGCCGCGGCTTCTTCCAGCACCGGTAATTGCGCTGTCTGCATCACCGCCAGCACCGGACGCACCATGAACGGCAGCGTGAACAGTACGTGGCCGACCAGGATGAACAGCAGGCTGCCGCGGAATTCGCGATACTGGCCGTAAGCCATGATCAGCGCCAGCGCGGTAGCCAGGCCGGGCACCGCCACCGGCATCATCAGCAGTTCCTCGATGGCGCGCGCCAGGCGGCTGTTGCCGCCGTTATGGCGCGCCAGCATATAGGCGAGCGGCACGCCGGCCAAGGTAGTGACCGCCAGGCAGGCCAGCGCAATCGCAATCGAACGCCAGATGGTGACCTGGTAGCTATCCCAGACCTGTACGATCCAGCGCGCGGTAAAACCGCTGGACCAGCCGATAAAGAAATTGTCCGTAATCCCCGCCAGCATTGACAGGATGATGGGGATGATCAGGAAGGCGCATACCAGCAGGGTGAAACCGAGCTGGAAATAGAAGCGGAACGATTTCTGCATGTTGTGGTTCCTTACGCCGCGGCGCCAGCAGCATTGCCGGACCAGGAGCGCGCCAGCGCCAGCACCAGCCAGGTGATTGCTCCCAGCACGATCGACAATGCGGCTGCCATTGCAAAGTTGGCATAGCTGGTAAATTCATTGTAGATCGCCATCGGCAGCACATCGATATTGGTGGCCAGGGTGAAAGCCGTGCCAAACGCGCCGACGCTGGTGGCGAAGCAGATCGCGCCGGAGGAAATCATGGCTGGAGCCAGGGCCGGCAGTACGACGTTGGCGAACACCTGCAAAGGATTGGCGCCCAGCGAACGGGCGGCCTCCTCCAGCGCCGGATCAAGTTTTTCCGCGGCAGCCATGATGGTCAGGATGACGCGTGGAATCGAGAAGTACAGATAGCCGAGGAATAAGCCGCCAAGCGAATAGGCAAATACCCAGGCGTCGCCGAACAGCCAGTTGCTGACGACGCCGATCAAGCCTTGGCGGCCGGCGAGCATGATCACCATGAAACCGACCACCACACCGGGAAAAGCCAGCGGGAAGGTCAGCATGGCGAGCAGCAGAGCTTTGCCGGCGAAGCGGTTGCGCTGCAAGAACAGGCCGACCAGCGCAGAGATCAGCAAAGTGGCCAGGGTCACCGCCGCCGACAGCAGCAATGTCGAAATCAGGCTCATCAGATAGTGATGATTGGTCAGCACCGCAAAATATGCCGCGGCGCCAGTAGGGCCGCTGGCCCCTACCGCCACCAGACGCAACATCGGCAGCAGCCAGAACGCCACGAACAAGGCCATGCCTGGCAAGGCGAACAGCAGGTATAGCCGGCGTTGCGGGCGCCGCTTCGACAGCCCGATTGACAGACCGACTGTCACCGCACTTCTGCCTGGTAACGTTCGCTGAAGCCGCGCTGGGCCTCGGCCATCTTGCCGTAGTCAACCGACTTGGCGCGCGCATATTCCGTTGCGGGCAAAAAGCGCGCCTGGGCTTCCTTTGAAATGGCGGAAGCGCGTACCGGCCGCAGGTAGGCATTGGCCCAGATTGCCTGGCCTTCTTTGGACAGCAGGAAATCCAGCACCTTCTTGGCGTTGGCCGGATTCGGGCCATTTTTCACCAGGCTGACGACGTAAGGCACGGTCAGGGTGCCTTCGCTTGGGATCACGAAAGCGACGTTGGCCTTGTCCTTGTACTTGGCGCGATAGGCATCGAAGTCATAGCCGAACAGAATCGGAATCTCGCCTGACAGCAGGCGCGCGTATGAAGTCTGTTTGGGAACGATGGGCTGGTTCTTTTGCAGTGCCTTGAAGTAATTGATGCCCGGCGTGAAGTTGTCCAGCGTGCCGCCGAGCGCCTGGTTGACAGCCACCGCGCCGACATAGCCGACGAAAGCGCTGGCTGGATCGAGATAGCCGATCAGGCCTTTGTATTCCGGCTTCAGCAAGTCTTGCCACGAGTGCGGCACCGGCTTGCCCTTAAGCGCATCGACATTCACCATCAAGCCCATGGTGCCGGAATGAATGGTGAACCAGTAACCGTCAGGATCCTTGAGTTCGTTCGGAATCTCATTCCAGCCGGCCGGCTTGTAGGGCGCAGTCACCTGCTTCTTTTTTGCTTCAATGCCGAAAGTCACGCCGACGTAGGTGAAGTCAGCCACCGGGCTGGCTTGCTCCGCAATGATCTGCGACAGCGACTGGCCGCTGTTCTTGTTATCGGGCGGCACCGTGATACCGGTCTTGTCCTTGATGGCTTTGATCTGCGTCGCCCAGTCTGCCCATTCGGGCGGACAGTTATAGCAGATGGCATTCTGAGCGGCGGCATGAACCGTAGCGGCCAGGGCGACGGCGGCGACCATGGCATGGAAAACACGTGCTGAACGCATGCTGCTTCCTTTCTATGTTGGCTGGATTAAAGGGGATTCGTGAACGGCTTGACCGAGGCGCCGATGCGGACGGTATGCGGCAATAGGTGCGAGCTGGCGGGTGAATAGCCATCTTGCATTTCTTCGATCGCTGTCACCAGCGTGCGCAGTGCAAGAGCGCCGATCTGCTCGGACGGCTGTTCGACGCTGCTCAGCATCGGATCCATCAGTTCGCCCAGCGGAATGCCATCGAAGCCCATGACCGAGACGTCGTCCGGCACGCGCAGGCCGAGTGCACGCAGATCGCGCATCACGCTCAAGGCCAGCAGGTCGTTGGAGCAAAACAGAGCGCTCGGCCGCTGCAGTGGATCACGGAATGTCTGCAGGTAGTCGAGCGCGAGCGAAGTGTAGGTATGGCGCGCAACCTCGATCGGCGCCAGCGGCTCCAGGCCGTGCTGTTGCATCGCCTGCAGGTAGCCATGATAGCGCTGCAAGGCGCGGTCCGAGGCATGGAACTGGCCGGCCAGCATCTGGATGCGGCGATGGCCTAGTTTGATCAGGTGGGTCACCGCGTCATAAGCAGCGGCGCGATTATCGACCGACACCGACGGCCGTGCGCTCTGCTGCGGCTGGTTATATACCAATACGTAGGGGATTCTTTCGCGATCAAGCACATCCAGCGTGGTGCTGGCTTCTGCATCGGCAACGGTCAGGATGACGCCGTCGACGCGGTGCGCCAGCAGCAGTTCCACCGCCGCAGCTTCGTCTTGCTGGCGATATTCGGTGGCGGTGAACATCACCGAGTAATCGCGCTGGCGCGCCGCCGTTTCAATGCCCTGCAGGCACTGCGCAAATACCGTATTGGATAAAGTCGGCACCACCACCCCGACCGTGTGCGAACGGCCGGCGCGGAGATTGCGTCCGTTGAAGTTCGGCCGGAAGCCCAGCGCCTCGATGGCCTGGTTGACCTTGCTGGCAGTATCGACGCTGACCGAGTCCGGCTGGTTCAGCAGACGCGAGACAGTGGCGATGGAGACGCCGGCTTCTAAAGCAACTTGCTTGATGGATGGACGCATGATGCAACCCGCGATGTAAACGTTTA
>NZ_DATMRB010000174.1:0-105541 GCF_035566555.1 Collimonas sp. | reverse complement strand
GTGCAAACAAATCTTCACCGCCGTCATCCGGAGTGATAAAGCCGAAGCCCTTAGAATCGTTGAACCACTTGACTGTACCTGTTGCCATAAAATAGCGTCTTTCAAATAATAACAATCACACGAGCCGTAAAAGCAAGAAGCTTCGCGTAACGCTGCCCCTTCTAGAACTTGCTCACTTCTATTAATAAGCGGAAACATGCTCACCAATGAATGTCATTCTTTGCGCAAAAAATAAAAAAGTCAAGTAATTTCCAATATGCAATTAAATTTCAGAAATCGATGCTTTTTTAGCTCTTGATTTAATCTGTTCCAACGTCATCTGCATAGCAATCGGAAAACGCGTAATATCGATATAAACGTTATTTTATTCAGTGTGGCGCGTTGCGCATTTGCAGGAAGGTTTTAGAATAGGCGCATGGTAACCAAGCACGAAGACGGGACAGTAGCGACGCGACAAGAGCAGAAGCTCAAGCCGCCACCCATGTATCAGGTATTTTTACTGAATGACGACTACACTCCAATGGAGTTCGTGGTCGCTATCCTGCAGGAATACTTCCAAAAGGATCGTGAAGCCGCAACCCAGATTATGTTGAAAGTGCATCGCGATGGCAAAGGCATGTGTGGTGTGTATCCTAAAGATATTGCATCCACAAAAGTTGAACTGGTATTAACGCACGCACGCAAAGCGGGACATCCCCTGCAATGCGTGATGGAGGAAGCATGATTGCGCAGGAACTGGAAGTAAGTTTGCACATGGCGTTTGTCGAGGCACGGCAAGCAAGGCACGAGTTCATCACCGTGGAACATCTGCTGCTGGCCTTGCTCGACAATCCGTCGGCAGCAGAGGTGCTGCGCGCGTGCGCCGTCAACATCGATGACATGCGCAAGACGCTGACCATCTTTATTGGCGACAACACGCCGACGGTGCCGGGTTCGAATGAGGTAGATACCCAGCCGACCCTGGGTTTCCAGCGCGTCATCCAGCGCGCCATCATGCATGTGCAATCGGCTTCCAACGGCAAGAAGGAAGTCACCGGCGCCAATGTGCTGGTGGCGATCTTCGGCGAGAAGGATTCGCACGCGGTGTATTACCTGCATCAGCAAGGCGTGACCCGTCTCGACGTGGTCAACTTCATTTCGCACGGCGTGCGCAAGGATCAGCAAGCCGATGCGCAGAAATCTTCGGAAGGCGCGGAAGAGGTGCAGGCCGAAGGCCAGGCCAAGGAAAGTCCGCTCGACCAGTTCACGCAAAACCTGAACAAGCTGGCGACTGAAGGCAAGATCGATCCGCTGATCGGCCGTGAGTACGAGGTCGAGCGCGTGATTCAGACCTTGTGCCGCCGCCGCAAGAACAATCCCCTGCTGGTCGGCGAAGCCGGCGTCGGCAAGACGGCGATTGCCGAAGGATTGGCATGGCGCATTACCCAGGGCGAGGTTCCCGAGATCTTGCAGAATGCGATCGTCTATTCGCTCGACATGGGTTCGCTGCTGGCCGGCACCAAGTATCGCGGCGATTTCGAGCAACGCCTGAAAGCCGTGCTCAAGCAGTTGAAAGACAGCCCGCACGGCATCCTGTTCATCGACGAGATCCACACCATCATCGGCGCCGGCTCGGCTTCCGGCGGCACGCTGGATGCATCCAACCTGCTGAAACCGGCGTTGTCGAGCGGCCAGTTGAAGTGCATCGGCGCCACCACCTACACCGAATTCCGCGGCGTGTTCGAGAAAGACCACGCGCTGTCGCGGCGCTTCCAGAAGATCGACGTCAACGAACCGACCGTCGAGCAAACCGTGCAGATCCTGCGCGGCCTGAAGTCGCGCTTTGAAGAACATCATGGCGTCAAGTATTCGGCGTCGGCACTCACCAGTGCAGCGGAACTGGCGGCGCGTTTCATCAACGACCGCCATCTGCCGGACAAGGCGATCGACGTCATCGACGAAGCGGGCGCGGCGCAACGCATCCTGCCGAAGTCGAAGCAGAAGAAGACGATCGGCAAGGGCGAGATCGAAGACATCATCGCCAAGATTGCGCGGATTCCGCCGCAATCGGTCAACCAGGACGACCGCAGCAAGCTGCAAACCATAGACCGCGATTTGCGCAATGTGGTGTTCGGCCAGGATCCGGCCATCGATGCCTTGGCGTCGGCGATCAAGATGGCGCGCGCCGGCCTCGGCAAGACCGACCGCCCGATAGGCTCCTTCCTGTTTTCCGGTCCGACCGGCGTCGGCAAGACCGAAGTGGCGAAGCAGCTGGCGTTCATCCTCGGCATCGACCTGATCCGTTTCGACATGTCGGAATACATGGAGCGTCATGCTGTGAGCCGCCTGATCGGCGCGCCGCCGGGTTATGTCGGGTTCGACCAGGGCGGCCTGCTGACCGAAGCGGTAACCAAGAAGCCGCATGCGGTGCTGCTGCTGGATGAAATCGAAAAAGCCCATCCGGACATTTTCAACATCCTGCTGCAGGTGATGGATCACGGTGCGTTGACCGACAACAATGGCCGCAAGGCGGACTTCCGCAATGTGATCATCATCATGACCACCAATGCCGGCGCCGAAAGCCTGCAGAAACGCTCGATCGGATTCACCGACAAGAAGGAAGCCGGCGATGAGATGGCGGATATCAAGCGCATGTTTACGCCTGAGTTCCGCAACCGCATCGATTCCATCATCAGCTTCCGCGCACTCGATGAAGAAGTCATCCTGCGCGTGGTCGACAAGTTCCTGATGCAGCTGGAAGAGCAGCTGCACGAGAAAAAAGTGGAGGCGGTGTTTACCGAGAACTTGCGGAAATTCCTGGCCAAGAAGGGTTTCGATCCCTTGATGGGCGCGCGGCCGATGTCGCGCCTGATCCAGGACATGATACGCAAGGCGCTGGCCGACGAACTGTTGTTCGGCAAGCTGGTGACCGGTGGCCGCGTGACCGTGGATCTCGACGACAAGGAACAGATCAGCCTCGATTTCGCCGAGAAAGACAGCTCCACGCCGTCCGCTCCCGAGGAAACGGTGGAAGTGGAGTAAGCCTTCCCTGGGCCTGAAACGGCTGCAGTAAAGCAAAAAGCCTGAACCACGCAAGTGATTCAGGCTTTTTTATCGCCGGGCGAAAAGTTCGCTTACGGCTGGATGACAGCGCCGCCGGCCTGTTTCGCCTGGATATCGGCAACCGCTTGCTGGATCGCGCTCATGCGGTAGTCGGTGGCAGGGTGGATCGCGGTATAGCCGTTCAGGACTGTCGCCGGATACTGGGTTGCCAGCCGCTGCCAGAAGGCCGCTGCGTTGTCGACCTTGTAGCCGGCGCGTGCCACCATGTACAGCGACAGTTTGTCGGCCGCCGCATCGAGCTGCTGCGGATAAGGCTTGACGCCGGCCGCGCCGCTCAGCGAGGTGGTGTCGGGACGCAAGCGGATCAGGTTGTCGATGACGCCGGTCATGGTCGCCGTGTTGCGCTGGCGTGAAGCATGGGTCAGCGAGTTGTGCGCCATTTCCTTGGCGATCACCAGCGCCAGTTCGTCATCGTTCTGGGTAAATTTCATCATGCCGGTGCTGACCAGCACGCGGCGGCCGTCGGCATAGCTGATCACATTGTCGGTGTTGCCGAGTTCGATGCCAAAGGCGCAGGCGCGGGTCAGCGGCACGTTCATGGTCTGGTTGGCGCCGTTACGGGCGACCGTGACCTTGATATTGTTGCGGCCGTTGACCAGCGGGCCAAGCATCAGCGCGGTCTGGCGTTCCGCATCGGCGCCTACCGGCACCGGTTTGTCCTGTATCGCTACCAGCAGGTCGCCGCGCTGCAGGCCGACTTTGGCGGCGCCGCTGCCGGCCAGCACGCCGGTGATCTGCAACTGGTCGGTCAAGCCGAGCGAGGACGCCGCGGCGATGAATTCCGCGGTAAAGGAGTATTTGGTTTTTGCAGTGAAGCCCAGCAGGTTGCGTGCATTGTTCCGGCACAGCAGTGCATTATTCACGAGCAAGGGAGCCGCAACGTCGTACAGCCGGTCTTGCAGGGCGATCAAGGATTTCAGTTCAGCCTGTTGCGGCGGCACTACCACTACCGGCGGCGCCACCACCGGTGTCGCCGGCTTGACGATACCGGGCGGGATGTTTTCCGTGGTGCTGCAGGCCGCCAGCAATACCAGCGGCAAAGTCACCGCGGCATAGCGTTTGAAGCCATGCCATGCGGGAGCGTTGGTCAATCTCATTATTTTCTCCATCAATGTTTTCCGGTGCTGCCGAAGCCGCCTGCGCCGCGTTCGCTGCTCTCGAAATCTGCTACGACATTAAAACGGACGCGCGCTACCGGCACAATCACCAGCTGCGCCAGCCGTTCCATGGGATTAAGGGTAAATTCGGTCTGCCCGCGGTTCCAGGTGGATACCATCAGCTGACCCTGGTAATCAGAGTCGATCAGGCCCACCAGGTTCCCCAGCACGATGCCATGTTTATGGCCCAGGCCGCTGCGCGGCAGGATCATGGCGGCGTACGCCGGATCGCCGATGTGAATCGCCAGGCCGGTTGGAATCAGGTGGGTCTCGCCGGGTTTGATCGTCAGCGGCGCGTCCAGGCAGGCGCGCAGGTCGAGGCCGGCACTGCCTTCGGTAGCGTAGGCTGGCAGTTGGTCTTGCATGCGTGGGTCGAGAATTTTGACGTCGATGATATTCATGGAATTTGGTAACAATCTGTAAAATGAAAATAAAGCGGCAAGCTGAACAAATGAAAAAGCAGGACAGGAACGGTCCCGCCAAGTGCTTGCATGTAAAGCCGATTCTGGTTTTTGCTGCGCGCCGCCGCTAAACAATCGGCGTCGCGCGGATGCTAAAGATGCAGCCTATTTGCCAAGACGGGTTGCAATGGCGGCGATCAGCTGGCGCGCCAGTTCCTGCTTGCCGGCGCGCGCCAGCTCAGTGTGTCCGCCGGCGTCAAACAATACCAGCTGATTATCGTCCTTGCCAAAGGTGTCATGGCCGATGTTCCCGACCAGCAGCGGCACATTTTTCCGGATGCGCTTGGCTTCGCCATATTGCAGCAGGTTCTCCGATTCGGCGGCAAAGCCGACACAGTACGGTGGTTTTGGCAGCGCTGCAACTGTTGCCAGAATATCGGGGTTTTGCTCGAACACCAGTTGCGGGGCGCTGCCGTCGGCATTCTTCTTCAGTTTCTGGCTGCTGGCGTTGGCTACGCGCCAGTCTGCCACTGCCGCCACGGCGACGAAAATATCGCTGCCGCCGTGCGCTGCCATTTGGGCCATCACGATGTCATGCATTTGCTGCGCGGTCTGGATGCCGATGCGGCGTACGCCATACGGCGTGGCGAGCGCGGTCGGGCCGGACACCAGGGTCACTTCGGCGCCGGCTTCGTAAGCCGCGCGCGCTACCGCATAACCCATCTTCCCGGAAGACAGGTTGGTGATGCCGCGCACCGGATCGATCGGTTCGAAAGTCGGACCGGCGGTGACCAGCACGCGCTTGCCTTTGAGAAGCTTGGGCTGGAACGCGGCAGTCACTTCCGCCAGCAGCTCACGGGCTTCCAGCATGCGGCCCATGCCGACTTCGCCGCAAGCCTGTTCGCCGGCGTCAGGACCGAGCAGCTGGATGCCGTCTGCCTGCAGTTGGGTCAGGTTGCGCTGAGTGGCCGGGTTCTGCCACATCTCGACATTCATGGCCGGCGCCACCAGCAGCGGTACAGTGGCTGGCCGGGCGACGCACAGGGTCGACAGCAGGTCATCGCAGGCGCCATGCGCCAGCTTGAAAATGAAATCGGCAGAGCAGGGCACGATGACGATGGCGTCAGCGTCGCGCGTCAGGTCGATATGCGGCATGTTGTTGCCGATGCGGGCGTCCCACTGGTCGGTAAACACCGTCTTGCCGGACAGGCCCTGCATGGTGACCGGGGTAATGAAGTGGGTCGCTGCGGCCGTCATCACCACCTGCACCGAGGCGCCAGCCTTGATCAGCGCCCGCGTGAATTCAGCCGCCTTGTAGCAGGCGATGCCGCCGGTCAGTCCCAGCACGATTTTCTTGCCAGCGAGATCCATGTCAGCTCCTGGAATAAGGCGTCAGTAATCCGTTTATTGGCTTATTTACTTGTTTATCTACTTGTTTACGCGGCGCAACTCATCAATGACGAACAATACCGCACCGACGCAGATCGCGCTATCGGCGATATTGAAAGCCGGCCAGTGCCAGTTGCGCGCGTAGAAGTCGAGAAAATCGATCACGTGGCCGTAGGCGATGCGGTCGACTACATTGCCGATGGCGCCGCCCAGGATCAGCGCCAGCGCGGTGCAGAACATGCGCTGGCCGGCATGCCGTTTCAGCAAGAAGGTAATGAACAGTGCAGCGGCAATGCCGAGCGCGGTGAACAGATAGCGCTGCCAGCCGGATTCGCTGGACAGGAAACTGAAGGCGGCGCCCTTGTTATACACCAGCACCAGGTTGAAGAAAGACGTGACCGCCAGCGATTCGCCGTAGCTGAACAGGCGCACGATGGTGATCTTGGTCAGCTGGTCGAGCACCAGCACCAGCGCAGCGATCGCCAGCCATGGCGCCAGCCCGTATTTCGAGGAAGAAGTGGAGATAGTGGTGGAGCGCTTTTTGGTAGCCATAATTAATTCTCAGAAAATTTCGTAGGGTGGGCGCTGGCGCCCACGCGTGACCGCCATAACCGGAGTGCAATTCCGCGCAGCATCGAAATGGGCATCTACGTGGCGTGAATTCAATACGTGGGCTGAATTCACGCGTGGGCACGATGTGCCCACCCTACGCAACATGCCGCTGTTCGCCCTTGCCGAACAGATTGGCGACGCAGCGTCCGCACAGGCCTGGATGCTCGGGATGGCTGCCGACGTCGGCGCGGTAGTGCCAGCAACGTTCGCACTTCTGCTGGCTCGACGGCGTCACCAGTATCGCTTCTTCCGCCTCGCTGGCGACTTCGGAAACGCTGGCGCTGGAAGTGATCAGCACAAACTTGAGATCGTCGCCTAGGCTGGTCAGCAGCGCGTACTTGGCCGCTGCAGCCTTGATCTCGACTTCCGCCTGCAAGGAGGAACCGATGCCGCCGGCGACCCGCACTTCTTCCAGCTGCTTGGTGACGTCGGCGCGCACTGCGCGCACGGCATTGAATTTTTCGATCAGGGCCGCAGCGCCGTCGATTTCCGGCAAGGTGTAATAGGTTTGCGTGAAAATGGTTTCATCGCTGGCGGCAAACGCTTCCGGGCTGGCGAAGAAGGACCAGGCTTCTTCCGCCGTGAACGACAAGGTTGGCGCCATCACCCGCAGCAGCGCCTGGGTGATGTGCCAGATCGCGGTCTGCGCCGAACGCCTTGCCGTCGAACTGACGCCGCTGGTGTACAGGCGGTCCTTGAGGATGTCCAGGTAGAAGCCGCCCAGGTCTTCCGAGCAGTACATCTGCAGCTTCGAGATCACCGGATGGAATTCGTAAGTCTCGTAATGGTTCAGGATGTCGGCCTGCAGCTGCGCCATGCTGGCGATTGCGTAGCGGTCGATTTCCAGCAGTTCCGCGATCGGTACGGCATCGGTCGCCGGATTGAAGTCCGAGGTATTCGCCAGCAGGAAACGCAGGGTATTGCGGATACGGCGATACGATTCCGTCACGCGTTTCAGGATTTCTTCCGAGATAGTGATTTCGCCGGAATAGTCGCTCGAAGCCACCCACAGGCGCAGGATTTCCGCGCCCAGCGAGTCCGCCACTTTTTGCGGTTCGACGCCGTTCTTCAGCGATTTCGACATCTTGCGGCCTTCGCCATCCACCACGAAACCGTGCGTCAGCAGGGCGTTGTAGGGCGCGCGGCCGTTCAGCATGGCCGAGGTCAGCAAGGAAGAATGGAACCAGCCGCGATGCTGGTCCGAACCTTCCAGATAGAGGTCGGCCGGGAACTGCAGCTGCTCGGCATGCGAGCCGCGCAGCACGGTCTGGTGGGTCGAACCGGAATCGAACCAGACGTCCAGCGTATCCTTGTTCTTGACGTAATTGTCGGCGTCGGCGCCCAGCAATTCCTTGGGATCCAGCGCCTGCCATGCTTCGATGCCGTGCTGTTCGATGCGCTGAGCGATCTGCTCCAGCAGTTCCGGCGTGCGCGGATGCAGCTGGCCGCTTTCCTTGTGCACGAAGAATGCCATCGGCACGCCCCATTGGCGCTGGCGCGACAAGGTCCAGTCCGGACGGTTGGCGATCATGCCGTGCAGGCGCGCCTTGCCCCAGCTGGGGAAAAACGCGGTTTCGTCGATCGCTTGCTGCGCAGTGGCGCGCAGGCTGGCGTGGCCATCCGTCGGCAGATTGTCCATGCTGGCGAACCATTGCGAAGTGGCGCGATAGATGATCGGCGACTTGTGGCGCCAGCAGTGCATGTAGCTGTGATCGAACATGACCAGCTTGAACAGCGCGCCGGCTTCTTCCAGCTTGCCGCAGATCGGCTTCGAGGCTTCCCAGATGGTCATGCCGGCAAAGAACGGCAGCCAGGAGGCGAACTTGCCATCGCCCATGACCGGGCTGATGATGTCGTCGTCCTTCATGCCATGCGCTTTGCAGGAGATAAAGTCTTCGATGCCATAGGCTGGCGCCGAGTGCACGATACCGGTGCCGCTGTCGGTCGTCACGTAGTCGCCCAGGTAGACCGGCGACAGGCGGTCGTAGCCTGGATCGGTAGCGGCCAGCGGGTGCTTGAAATTGATCAGCGACAGCGCCTCGCCCTTGCAGCTGGCGATCACGCTGCCTTCGAGGCCGAAACGCTGCAGCGAATCCGCCACCAGGTCCTGCGCCAGGATCAGCAGCAGCGGTTCGCCGTTGCGCACGGTCTGCACCAGCGCGTAGTCGACTTCCGGATGGACGTTGAGCGCCTGGTTGGACGGGATGGTCCACGGCGTGGTGGTCCAGATCACCACATAACCTTTATCGGTCGGCAGCGCCGGCAGGCCGAAGGCAGCAGCCAGCTTGGCCGGCTCGGCAAACGGGAAGCCGACGTCGATCGAGGGATCGCGCTTGTCCTGGTATTCCACTTCTGCTTCCGCCAGCGCCGAGCCGCAGTCGAAGCACCAGTTGACCGGCTTCAGGCCGCGGTAAACATAGCCCTTTTCCAGGATGGTGCCGAGCGCGCGCAACTCATCGGCTTCATTGCGGAAGGCCATGGTCAGGTAGGGGTTATTCCATTCGCCCAGCACGCCGAGACGGATGAAGTCTTTGCGCTGCAAGTCGATCTGTTCATTGGCGTAGGCACGCGCCTTGGACTGTACCTCAGCTACCGGCAGGTTCTTGCCGTACTTTTTTTCGATCTGGATTTCGATCGGCATGCCATGGCAATCCCAGCCCGGCACGTAAGGCGCATCGAAGCCGGCCATGTTGCGGGCCTTGACGATCATGTCCTTGAGGATCTTGTTGACGGCGTGGCCGAGATGGATCTCGCCGTTGGCATACGGCGGGCCGTCATGCAGGATGAATTTCGGCCGGCCCTTGGAGGCCTTGCGGATCCGTTCGTAGACTTTCTTTTCCTGCCATTGCTTGACCCATTGCGGCTCGCGCTTGGCGAGGTCGCCGCGCATTGGGAATGGCGTCTCGGTCATGTTGACCGGGTATTTACTCTGCGGCTTAGCTTGCTTGGCCGGCTTGGTGTTCTCTGGTTTGCTGGTCTGGTCGGACATAATTTTCTTTAATGGAATTCAGTGGGGTCTGCTAAGCGCAGGCACGACGCAAGCAACGATAGGTATCGCAGGCAGCGTCAAATTCGATCGGTAGCCGCGGTCGGCGCGCGCGAGGCGACGGCGGTTGCACTCTCATGCTGGCGGAAATACGTCCGCGCATTGTCGACGTCGCGTTCGATGGCTGCGGTCAGGGTCGGCAGGTCGACATATTTTTCTTCGTCGCGCAGTTTCTGCAAAAATTCGACCTGGATCAGCTTGCCGTAGCAATCGCCGCTAAAGTCGAGCAAATAGCTCTCCAGCAGCACCCGGCCGCTGTCGTCGACGGTAGGACGCACGCCGATGCTGGCGACGGCGGGCAAAGGCTGTTCCGCCAGGCCATGCACTTTCACCACGAAAATCCCCGACAGCGCCGGCAGCTTATGGCTGACGCGCAGATTGAGGGTAGGGAAGCCGATCGTGCGGCCGAGCTTCTTGCCATGCACCACGTGGCCCGAGATCGCATACGGATGGCCCAGCAGCGCCCGGGCATGGACGAAATCGCCGGCCGCCAGCGCCGCTCTCACCGCCGATGAAGAGACGCGCGCGCCCTGGTTCATCACGGTCGGCAAGGTTTCCACATGGAAGCCGTATTTCTTGCCGGCTTCGATCAGGGTATCTATATTGCCGGCGCGGCGCGAACCGAAGCAGAAGTCTTCGCCCACCATCAGCCATTTCACGTGCAAGCCTTCGACCAGCACTTTTTCGATGAAGTCCTGCGGCGACATGGCGGCGAAACTGGCATTGAAATGTTCCACGATGACGCGGTCGATGCCGGCCTGCGACAGCGATTGCAGCTTGTCGCGCAGGTTGGCGACGCGGGTCGGCATATTGTTCGGCTGGCCGGCGCGCTGGGCAAAGAATTCGCGCGGATGTGGCTCAAATGTCATCACCGCTGCATCCAGCCCCAGTTCGGTGGCTGCCTTGCGGACGTGCGCGAGCAGCACCTGATGGCCGCGATGAACGCCATCGAAGTTGCCGATAGTGAGCGCACAAGGGGCGCGCGATTCGGCGTTGGGAAGTCCGCGAAATACCTTCATTGAAGTGACCGGAATATTTGTTGCAAAACCTTGGATTATAAATGCTTTCGGGGCCTTGCCCGCGCCAGGAAGATGATCTGGACCCGATTGCACGATTTAAAATTGGCAAAATGGCTATTTTTACTGAATTTACTGCAATGCGCCATTTTTGCACGAAGACGATGTGCGGGCTTACATTCTAGCCGCCCATAAAAAAATCGCTCCGAAGAGCGATTTTTCGTGGCTGCTGCGGTTTCCGGCAGATCAGGCCTGCTTGTTGCCGCCCAGCAGTCCACCCAGCAAACCGCCCAGGTCGAGGCCGCCGGCGCCGGCTGCGGGAGCCTGGCCGTTCGGCGTCAGCTTGTCGACCAGGCCTGGCAGGATTTCCGACAGGTGGCCGGCTGCTTCGGTTGGTGAAATACCGGCTGCTGTCGCCAGTTCTTGCAGGTGGCCGTTGCCCAGCGCCTGTTGTACCTGGTCCGGCGAAATCGCCTGGTTCTGGCCGTTGCCGATCCATGACTGCACCACCGAGCCCAGGCCCGCGCCTTCAAATGCGCTGAGGAGGCCGCCGCCGGCGCCCGCAGCCTGGCCTGCGCCCGCGCCGCCGCCTTGCAGCGCCTTCAGCAGCAATGGCACTGCAGCCGCGATCAACATGGCTTTCGGATCATTCGATTGCTGCTGGCCGCCACCGAGAATGCCGCCTAACGAATCCAATAGTCCCATAATATTCTCCTGAGTAAATAATGCGATGAGCCATCAAGGCTGTTCTCTGCCTTGCAGAAAAAACAGGGCAGTTACAAAATACATAAGCAGACTGATACTACAACGAGGCAGCAGGTTTGAGTAGTTGGACAACTGAAAACGATTGTGTCTTGGCATCCGCTCTTATTTTAGCCAGAGTTTCCACCTTTGCTTAGATCAATTTGTAGCAACCATAGAAAAAGCCTTGGCTACGGCCCCTACATTTCGCCCCAGATCGCATTGATCGCCGCCAACGCCGCAAGGCCGGCAGTTTCAGTGCGCAGGATCCGTGGCCCCATTGACAACATCAGCGCGCCCTGACTGCAGGCCAGGTTTTCTTCCGCTTCTGTGAAACCGCCTTCCGGCCCGATCAGCAACGCCAGCGCCTGCGGCGGCTGATGGCGCGCCCAGTCGGACAGCGATTGCTCGCCGCGCGGCGACAACAGGATGCGTTTATGCAGGTCTTGCTGTTGCGCCCAGTCGTTGAACGGGCTGAGAGTGGACAGGGTCGGCAGGCGATTGCGTCCGCTTTGTTCGGCAGCGGCGACTATCACCGCTTGCCAGTGGCTTTGCTTTTTCTCGGCGCGCTCGCTGTTGAGTCGCACCACGCAGCGCTGCGCTGCCAGCGGCTGGATCGCAGCGACGCCCAGCTCGACGGCTTTTTCGATGATCCAGTCCAGCTTGGAGGATTCCGGCAGCGCCTGCGCCAGCGTGATGGCGTACGGCAGTTCGGCCTCGCGCGGTGAAAAGGTCTTGATCTCGACGCTGACGCGCTTTTTTTCGATGCTGCTGATGGTGGCGGTGAATTCGCCGCCTGCGCCGTTGAACAGCGTGATGGGCGCAGCTGGCCCCAGGCGCAGCACCAGCAGATGATGGGCGACCGCATCCGGCAGGGTCAGCAGCTGGCCGATTTCGAGTGGACTTGAGACGTAAAAACGGGGCATGTAGGAAAGGTTTCTTTAATTTCTTCGGTTTCTTTAATTAATAAGTCATGCAGGCGGCATTCAAGATGCCCAGCCCAAGGCTGACTGTACCAAGAAAGAGGCCGGATGCGATCTTGTTTTCAGGAATATCCGCCACCAGCGTCGGCAGTAGCAGCCTGACAATCAGGAAGGCCAGCAGCTGTATTACCAGCGCCACCACGCCCCACACCAGCATGTCGAGCAGGTTGATGCTGTTCGAAATGGCTGAAGCCAGGGCGATGATGTAGCCAAGCAGGGCGCCTGCCAGGCTGGCGGCAGAGGCGTTGTTGCCGGCGCGGATCAAGGCCAGTTCATGATAGGGCGTGATGAAAATATACACCACGAAAAACACGCCGACCAGCAGCAGCGCCAGGCCGAAGTGGGACAGGAAGGCCGGCAGGCCGACGGGGAGAAAGGCTAGATTCATAGGATCAATGCTCCTGGTGACAAGGGTGGGTATGTTGTACGGCGCTGATTGAATCTGATCGCGGATTGATACTTAATCGACAAAATAATGTGGGATGAAGCGGCTGGTGTCCTTGGTGATCAGCGAGACGTCTTCGCGGATGCCGATGCCGGCCGGGGCATCGCCCACCACCCACGATCCGATCGAGGTGTAGGCAGGCGTGATGCCATCATCGAATTTCGGCTGCGGCGCAAACGCCTGGTAGATATAACCTTCGGCGCCGTACTGGCCGGGTTGGTGGTGGACTTCGCCGCCGGCATAGATCGTGATGTTCTCGCCTTCGCGCGAATACAGCGGCTTCTTGACGAAATCGCCGCTGATGCGCCAGGCGTCGAAAAACGCCGGCAGCAGATTCGGATGTCCTGGAAACAGTTCCCACAGCACCGGCAGGATGGCCTTGTTCGACAGCACCATCTTCCAGGCTAGTTCCACCAGGCGCAGCGGCCGCGCCAGCAGATGCTCGGCAAACGCTTCGCGGCACAGCCATTCCCAGGGATACAGCTTGAACAGGTTGTCGATCTTGCTGTCGTGGTCGTCGACGAATTCCGCGTGCTGTGCATCCCAGCCGATGTTTTCGATCGCCAGCTGCTTGGTGGCGAAGCCGGCCTGGATCGCGGTATCGCGCAGATAGGCCAGGTTGCCTTCGTCCTCTTCATGGCCGCCGATGCAGGCAAAATGCAGCAAGCCCTTGCATTGATGGCTGCCGGCCAGGGTTTGCCATTGGGCGATCAGTTTTTCGTGCAGCGAGTTGAACTGGTCTGCCTGCGGAAAAACGTCCTGCAGCCAATACCATTGCGCTACGCTGGATTCCACCAGGCCGGTCGGCGTATCGGCGTTATATTCCAGCATCTTGGGCGCGCCCTGGCCGTTCCAGGACAGGTCGAAGCGGCCGTACAGCGAAAATTCCTGGTCGCGCCAGCTTTCTTCCACCAGCGACCAGAACGGTTGCGGAATGGCGAATTGCGCCAGGCGTTCCTTGGCGATCACGTGCTCGACGGCCTGCAGCGCCATCTGGTGCAATTCGCTGGTGGCGTCTTCCAGGGTATCGATCTGCGCCGCCGTAAAGCGGTAGGCATAGCGCTCATCCCAATACAGACCGTCGATCGAATGGTAGGCGAAGCCTAGCGCTTCGAATTGTTCCTGCCAGTTGGCGCGCGGCGTCAGGCTTTCGCGGATCATGCTTAACCGCCGGCCGAGGAAATATGGGCGCCGCCAAAGCCGCCGCGCGACACGCTGCGGGCGACCGAATGGTTGCTTTCGCCGCTGGCGCCGGTGAGGCCAAAACTGTTGCCGCCGCTACGGGCGCTGCGCTGGGCGCCGACGCGGTCGTCTGCATCGTAGCTCGGGCCGTAATAGCGGCCGAAGTAAGCGCCGCCGTGGCCGCCGCTGGTGCTGCTGCCGGCTGCCGGCTGGCACAGCTCCGGACGCTCCCAGTCTTTTTTGCAGTCTTCCTGGCTGGCATACTCGTCGCGCGCCTGGCGCGGCCCGCAGCCTGCCAGCAGGGTTGACGCCGCCAGCACCAGCGGCACGGCGCGGCTTTTGCGGGACGACAGGGCAGCGGTTTCCAGGGTTTGCTTCAAAAGACCGGTGGTAGGCAAGACGCTCTCCATATCAGGCAACGATGAAATTCCAGCAACAAGCTAAGCGCCCAGATTTTGCACGAAATTAGGCAAGGCGAATAGTGCCGGATGGACATTTTCGTTGTAGTACTGCAAATCAGCCAGTGCCCGTTCTTGCATGCGGATACCGACGACCTTGCTATCCAGCTGGCGCGGATCAAGCGTATCGCTGGCCACCGCCATGCCCCACAGTGCGCCGTACAGCGGCACATGGACGGTGTAAGGACTAACCTGCCGGAACACAGCGCCGAGACGCTGGCGCAACTGGCCGAAGCGTTGCGGATGATGGAAGGGACTGCCGAGATGCATCACCAAGGCGCCGCCGGGGGCGAGCAAAGCGCGGCAAGCCTGCAAGAACTCCTGGGTGTAGCAGTCTGCCGCCAGCGTGCTGCCGTCGGCCGCTTGCGGATCGGTCAGGTCCAGCAGGATCAGGTCATACAGCTGATCGGCTTGCGGCGTCTGTGCTGCCTCCGTGACAAAGGCAAAGCCGTCCCGTGCAACATGCCGCACCCGCGGATCATCCAGGGCGCCGCGGTGGATTTGCTGCAGATGCGCGCGCGCCAGCTGGATCACCATGGGATCGATTTCGCACAGCGTGATGTGTTCGATCGACGGGTGCTTGAGCAATTCCTCGCTGCTGCCGCCGTCGCCGCCGCCGACGATCAGCGCCCGCCGCGGATGCGGATGGCTGAGTGCGGCCGGATGCACCAGGCATTCGTGGTAGAAGAATTCGTCGCGTTCGGACGTCATGAAGGCGCCGTCCAGCCGCATCACCTTGCCGAATTCGGCGGAGTCGGCGATTTCTATGCGCTGAAACGGCGATTCGGTCTGCACCAGCGGCGGCGCCAAAGTGGTGCCATAGGCGCTATGCGGCGTCAGCTGTTCCAGCGCCAGGGTCTGGCCGCTGGCGCCGTTGCCGCGCTGCAGGCGCTGGGTCTGCCACTGCGTTGCGGCAAAGCCGGCGATCAGCGTCTGCAGCAGGCCGCTGGCCTTGGCGCTGTTGTCCTCCGTGAAATTGCAGACATACACATCCAGCGTCACCGCCTGCCGTTCCGGCCAAGTATGCACCGCCAGGTGCGACTCGGCCAGCAGCAGGGCGCAGGTGACGCCGGCGGCGCTGCCGTCGGCAGCTTGGAATGGGTGGAATTTCTCGCCGACGATGGTGAGTCCCGAACGCCTGGTCTGCGTCAGCACAAATTCCCGCAACAGCGCGGGATCGAGCAGCAAACCCGGAGCGCAGCGGCAGTCGTAGCAATCTGCCGTCAGATGTAAACCTTGCATGGTCTGTTCAGTAAAAAAGGAGGTACGGAGGGATAAAATAGATATTTAATTGACAATTAAACTGTCGAATCCTTATCTGATACGCTTGTTCGCCTACGGCGTTGCGGCAGCATTTTACTGCCGCGGAAGGGGAGAAATGCGCGGATTTGAACCAGTATCGGCTGCATTTTGGTAAAATATCGGCCTTTGTGGCTGTTCTGGCAGCCGGCGCCCGCTGCTCCGGATGACTGACACGC
This sequence comes from Collimonas sp., assembly GCF_035566555.1. GTDB lineage: Bacteria > Pseudomonadota > Gammaproteobacteria > Burkholderiales > Burkholderiaceae_D > Collimonas. The sequence goes on along the minus strand of NZ_DATMRB010000174.1, from coordinate 89,531 downwards.
ACACTAACCAGTTTTCAACCGTTGCCTACCGCTCACACCATGACTTCCACACTCCCGACTACAAAGATGGCCAATGCAATCCGCGCACTGGCAATGGACGCTGTACAGAAAGCTAATTCCGGCCATCCCGGCATGCCGATGGGCATGGCGGAAATCGCAGTCGCCTTGTGGGCTAAGCACTACCGTCACAACCCGGCCAATCCGCACTGGTTCAACCGCGACCGTTTCGTCTTGTCGAATGGTCATGGTTCGATGCTGCAGTATGCCTTGCTGCACCTGACCGGCTACGACCTGCCGATGGACGAGCTGCGCAATTTCCGCCAGATGCATTCGAAGACGCCAGGCCATCCTGAAGTCGATGTCACGCCAGGCATAGAGACCACTACCGGCCCGCTGGGTCAGGGCCTGACCAACGCGGTCGGCATGGCGCTGGCGGAAAAGCTGCTGGCGGCGGAATTCAACCGCGGCGAACTGGCGATCGTCGATCACTACACTTACACTTTCGTCGGCGACGGCTGCCTGATGGAAGGCATCTCGCACGAAGCGTGCTCGCTGGCCGGTACGCTGCGCTTGTCGAAGCTGATCGCGCTGTACGATGATAACGGTATCTCCATCGACGGCCATGTCGAAGGCTGGTTCAAGGACGACACCCCGAAGCGTTTCGAAGCTTACGGCTGGAACGTTATCCGCGCCGTCGACGGCCACAATGTAGAAGCCGTCAGCGCCGCCATCCATCAAGCCAAGCTGTCCGACAAGCCGACCCTGATCTGCTGCAAGACCGTGATCGGCAAGGGTTCGCCTAACCTGGCCGGCACCGACAAGGTGCACGGCGCGGCGCTGGGCGACAAGGAAATCGCCGCCGTGCGCGAAGCGCTGGGCTGGACTTCCGCGCCGTTTGAAATCCCGGCCGACGTCTACGCCGCCTGGGACGCCAAGCCGCAAGGCCAGCAGTTCGAAGGCGACTGGAATGCCTTGTTTGCCGCTTACACGGCCGCGCATCCACAGCAGGCAGCCGAATTCACCCGCCGCATGAAGGGTGAACTGCCAGGCAATTTCGAACAGACAGCGAGTGCTTACATTGCCGCTTGCGTCGAGAAAAAGGAAACCATCGCCACCCGCAAGGCCAGCCAGAACGCGATCCAGGCGCTGGCGCCGGTGCTGCCGGAATTCCTCGGCGGTTCGGCCGACCTGACCGGTTCCAACCTGACCAACTGGAAGGAAAGCGTGGCAGTGCGCGCTGACCAGCCGGGCAACCACATCAACTACGGCGTGCGCGAATTCGGCATGAGCGCGATGATGAACGGCATTGCCCTGCATGGCGGCTACATCCCGTTCGGGGCGACTTTCCTGACCTTCTCCGACTACAGCCGCAATGCCTTGCGCATGGCGGCGCTGATGAAGATCCGTTCGATCTTCGTCTTCACGCATGACTCCATCGGCCTGGGCGAAGACGGCCCGACCCACCAGTCGGTGGAACACGTCTCCAGCCTGCGCCTGATCCCGCAACTGGACAACTGGCGTCCATGCGACACGGTTGAATCGGCCGTGGCATGGCAGCAGGCAGTGCAACGCAAGCATGGCCCGAGCACCTTGATTTTCTCGCGCCAGAACCTGCAATACCAGGAACGCGATGCAGCGCAGATCGCCAACATCCAGCGCGGCGCCTATATCCTGAAAGATGCGCCTGACGCCAAGGCGATCCTGATCGCCACCGGTTCCGAAGTGGAACTGGCGATGCAATCGGCGGCAGCGCTGGCGCAGGAAGGCATCGCAGTGCGCGTGGTGTCGATGCCTTGCGCCGACGTCTTCGACCGCCAGGAAGCTGCCTACAAGGCCAGCGTGCTGCAGCGCGGCTTGCCGCGCGTGGCGATCGAAGCCGGCGTGACGGCCTTCTGGCACAAGTATGTCGGCCTGGAAGGCGCCGTGGTGGGTATCGATACCTTCGGCGAATCAGCACCGGCGCCGGTGCTGTTCAAGCATTTCGGCTTTACCGTTGAAAACGTCGTGGCCAAGACCAAGCTGGTACTGGCATGAATCTGAGAGCTGCCCGGGCTATCCGCAAGATGGACATCGCCAACATCGTTGGCGATGTCGTCATCCGCCGCGCCACCGTCGACGATGCCGGGGTGATTGCGGCGGTACGTATCGATAGCTGGCGCACCACTTACCGCGGCATCATTCCGGACGATTACCTGGACGGCATGAAGATCGAAGACAGCACGGCCATCTGGAGTCGCATCTTGTCGGCGACTTCGAACGCCGCCAATGTCTTCGTGGCCGAGGTCGACGGCGAGGTGCTGGGCTTCGCGGCCGGCATGACGCTGGCTGAATCCAAGCTTGGCTTCGACTCCGAGCTGTCGGCGATTTACCTGGAGCCTTCGGTGCAGCGCGCCGGCATCGGCCGCAAGCTGGTGGCCCATGTGGCCGCGGCACTGGCCAGCGCCGGCGCCAACAACATGCTGGTATGGGTGCTGGCGGATAATCGCCCGGCCCGGCAGTTTTACGAAATGCTGGGCGCCGAGCTGCTGACCGAGCAGCCGTTCAACTGGGATGGACTGGATTTGCAGGAAGCCGGCTATGGCTGGCGTACTATTAGAATTTAAGACTTAAAGGGGTCTTGAGAAACCGTAGCGAGCGGTGCAAGGTCGGCAGGAGAAGCGCAGCCGTACGACTGTACGGCGAGCATCGCAGTGCCGAGATTGCGCCGCGCAGTAGGTTTATCAAGACTCCCATTGCAGCAAATTTATTGTTGATACCTTAGGAGAAAACCATGACTATCCGCGTCGCCATCAATGGCTATGGCCGTATCGGCCGCAACATCCTTCGCGCTCATTATGAAGGCGGCAAAAAGCATGACATCGAGATCGTCGCCATCAACGACCTCGGCGATTCGAAGACCAACGCCCACCTGACCCAGTACGATACCGCTCACGGCAAATTCCCTGGCACCGTGACTGTCGACGGCGACTTCATCGTGGTCAACGGCGACCGCATCAAGGTCCTGGCGCAGCGTAACCCGGCAGAACTGCCATGGGGCGAGCTGGGCGTGGACGTCGTGCTGGAATGCACCGGCTTCTTCACCACCAAGGAAAAAGCCAGCGCGCATATCAAGGGCGGCGCCAAGAAAGTCATTATCTCCGCACCGGGCGGCAAGGATGTCGACGCCACTGTCGTGTTCGGCGTCAACCACGGCGTGCTGAAAGCCAGCGACACCGTGATCTCCAACGCTTCCTGCACCACCAACTGCCTGGCGCCGCTGGTCAAGCCGCTGAACGACAAGATCGGCGTGCTGAACGGCTTGATGACTACCGTCCACTCCTACACCAACGACCAGGTGCTGACCGACGTCTACCACGAAGACTTGCGCCGCGCCCGCTCCGCCACCATGAGCATGATCCCGGCCAAGACTGGCGCTGCTGCTGCGGTCGGCCTGGTGCTGCCTGAACTGAACGGCAAGTTGGACGGCTTTGCGATCCGCGTGCCGACCATCAACGTCTCGTTGGTCGACCTGTCGTTCGTCGCCGCCCGCGACACTACTGTCGACGAAGTCAACGCGATCATGAAAGATGCTTCGGAAAACGGCGCGCTGAAGGGCTTGCTGACGTATAACGTCGAGCCGCTGGTATCGGTCGATTTCAACCACAATCCTGCTTCCTCCAACTTCGATTCGACGCTGACCAAGGTTTCCGGCCGTCTGGTGAAGGTCTCGAGCTGGTACGACAATGAGTGGGGTTTCTCCAACCGCATGCTGGACACCACGGTTGCATTGGTGAACGCCAAGTAAGACCTTGCTTGCAGCTGCATGGTAAAAGCGCCCCGCTCATTAACTGAGCGGGGCGCTTTTCTTTTGGGAGCAATGCGCTATAGTAGGTCATGTTGCGAATAACCTAACCTGATCCGGGAGCCGGCATGACAGTCAGCGCAGATAGCCAGGGCGATTTCGAAACGATTGCCCGCTCGATGACGCCTTCCGACCTGGAAGTCATGCGGGCCTTGCTGGAGTCCGAGCGGATACCGGCGTTTGTGCTCGACGGCGGCATCACCCAGGTGTATTCGCTGCTGGCGGTGGCCACCGGCGGCGCGCGCTTGCAAGTGGCCTCCGAACATGTCGCAGTTGCCCGCCAGATCCTGGCGGCCTTCGAGTCCGGGCAGCTGACGCTGGACGATGAAGTGATCGGCGAAGAGCGTCTGGCAGCGCCGGACAAGCGCAGGGGGCGTGCGCTTGTACTCATGATCATGGGGTTTTTCGGGTTTGTCTGAATGCCTGCTTGCCGGATCAGATGATCTTGAAAGTCTGCTCCCATAACTGCTTCACCACCGCGATTTCGCCAGCGATGCGGCTGGGCGCCACGCGCGCCCGTTCTTCTCCCTGCAGGCGGCCCTGATGCTGCAGTTTGCGGAAGGTCCGGTAGGCGTCGGCCACCGCGCTGGCCAATGCCGCATCGATCAAGCCTAATTCGCCGCACAGTTTCAGCAATGCGATATTGCCGATGTCCGCCGTCAGCTGGGCGTAGTCGGCGGCATGGCGCAAGATCAGGAATTGCACCAGGAATTCGATATCGATCATGCCGCCGGCATCATGCTTGAGATCGAAACGCTCGCTTCGGTTGGGGTGGGCATCGCGCATCTTCTGGCGCATGTCCAGCACTTCGGCCTGCAGCTTGCCAGCATCGCGCACCTGGCGCAAGACTTCCACGCGCAGGGTTTCAAAACGTTCGCCGATGGCGGCGTCGCCGGCGCAGAAGCGGGCCCGGGTCAGGGCCTGATGCTCCCACAGCCACGCCGATTCGCGCTGGTATTTTTCAAACTTGCCGAACGACGACACCAGCAAGCCGCTGGCGCCGTCGGGACGCAGGGCGATGTCGATATCGAACAGGATGCCGGCCGAGGTGTGGCTGGTCATCCAGGTGATGAAGCGCTGCGCCAGCTTGGCGTACAGGCCGGGGCCGTCCTGGTCCTCGTCGTCATACAGGAACACCACGTCCAGGTCGGAGACATAGCCGAGTTCCTTACCACCCAGCTTGCCGTAGGCGATCACGGTGAACAGCGGGATTTCGCGGTGGCGCGCCGGCATCATGTTCCAGATCGCCTGCACCGTGGCCGCCACCAGGGCATCCGCCAGGCTCGACAGATGATCGGCCAGCGCTTCGATGCTGAGCATGCCTTCCAGGTCTTGCGCCAGCAGGCGGAACTGCTGGGCATGATGCATCTCGCGCAGCAGGTCCATCTGGCGCTCGGTATCGCCAGGCGCCGTTTCCAGCTGACGGCGGCACTCCAGGGCAAACGCCGGCCAGTCCGGCGCCGCGTTGAGGCTGCGCGGATCGAGCAGTTCGTCTAGCAGGATCGGATGCTGGGTCAGGTATTTGGCGGCCCAGTCGCTGGCGCTGATCATGCGGATCACGCGATGCAGGGTGGCCGGATATTCGGTCAGCAGCGCCAGGTAGGCGGCGCGGCGCGCAATCGCTTCAAGAAAATCGAGCAGACGGTTCAAGGTCGGCAGGTGGCGCTCGGGTTCAGGGATCGCAGCCACCACCGGCAGCGCCGCATTGACCAGCGCCAGCAGGCGGCCGCGGCTGCTCACGGGCAGGTTCTGCACGCGCGTCGATTGCCACGTAGTCACCAGCCGCTGCGCCGCCGCCGAGGCGTCGGAAAAGCCGCAATGGGTGAGGACGATGGTGATGGTTTCGTGATTGTCGCTCTCGCTCAGCGTGTGCAGCACATTGTCGGCGTCGTCCCAGTCCTGCCCGGCGCTGCGCTCTTGCTGCTTGTCGTTGAAAATGTCGGCGAACTGGGCATCGACCAATGTCCGGTGCTGGTCGAGCACCAGCATCAGGGCTGGCACGTCGGCAAAGCCCATGGCATGGGCGATGATCAGGCAATCCGCGTCATTGGTAGGAAAGGTATGGGTTTGCGCATCGTCCAGGTATTGCAGGCGGTGCTCCAGATTGCGCAAGAAATCGTAGGCTGCCAGCAGCTTGTCGACCACTTCGGCGTCGAGCAGGTTCTTGCAGGCCAGGGTGCGCAGCGTGGCGCGGGTCGAGCGGTCGCGCAGCTCGCTGTCGCGGCCGCCGCGGATCAGCTGGAATACTTGCGCCAGGAATTCGATCTCGCGGATGCCGCCGCGGCCCAGCTTGACGTTGTTGCTGCGTTCCGGATGCAGCGCTTCCAGGCGCTTTACCTCGGTATGGATCTGCGCATGCATGGAGCGCATGGCGTCGATCGAGCCGTAGTCCAGGTAACGGCGGAACACGAACGGACGGCTGATATTGGCAAGCGCGGCGATGTCTTCCGTGCGGCCGGTAAGCGCGCGCGCCTTGCACCAGGCATAGCGCTCCCATTCGCGGCCCTGGGTCACCAGATAGGTTTCCACCATATTGAAACTGGCCACCAGCGGCCCCGAGGCGCCATTAGGACGCAGTGCCATGTCGACCCGGAAGGTGAAGCCGTCTTCGGTGATTTCGGAGAGGGCGCCGATCAGTTTCTTGCCCAGCCGGGTAAAGAACTCATGATTCGACAAGCTGCGCTGCTCTGCATTGGCCGGCTGGGTGTCGCCGTCTTCAGGATAGGCGAAGATCAGGTCGATGTCGGACGAAACGTTGAGCTCGCAGCCGCCCAGCTTGCCCATGCCGAGCACAATCAATTCCTGCGGCTGGCCCGATTCTTCGCCCTGCGGCACGCCGTGCAGCGCCACCATGTCGGCGGTCAGCGCGGCCAGATGGGTTTGCACCGCAAATTCGGCGAAATGCGTGACCGCGCTGACTACTTCGTCCAGATCGGCGCGGCCGCTCAAATCGCGCTCGATCAGCGTGCATACCAGCAGGTTGCGCAGGCGCCGCATGGCGCGCGGTAACGGCATGCCGGAATCTGTTTCATTTTGTAACAACTGCTTTAGCAGCGCCGGGCTGAGGGTTAACCTTGCAGCTGAGGCCGCCAGCTGGGCGACCCGCTCGGCGCGCCCGGCTTCGGCATTGATCCAGCGCGTATAGAAGCGGGAGGCGGCGGTGCTGCTGATGAGGGATGGAGTCACGGGGTCTGGGCGGTAAATGAAGCGAAATGGAAGAAAATAGGCAGCTATATCGCGCCTTTTTGTTTCTAGGCACTGATCCATGCGAACATATGGGCTGGCAGCTTGTCGAACCTAAATAACAACATGCGCAGCTTGCCGCACTGGAATCAATCAGATGCTGTCATTTTATTCTACCTTGAGCTCTCTATTTTACCGATTCTGATTGATGTTGGAACAACAACCAAATTTACCGCCGCCAGCTAGCCGACTTGCAATCTGCTGGCGCGCCGGAATCGCCACCTATAAGCACCTGAACCTGGTAACGCACCACGTGCTGGGCGCCTTGCTGAAGCTGCTGATCGTGGCGTATTTCCTGTTTTGCGGGCTGTTCCTGAGTTTGCGTTATGTCGTATTGCCGAATATCGGCTACTACAAGGCGGAAGTCGAGCAGATCGCCAGCAAAGCCGCGGGCAACCCGATTTCGATCGGCGCGTTGCAGGCATCCTGGCATGGTTTGCAACCGCATCTGACATTAGATAACGTTGTAATTCACGATAAAAGCGGCCAGGCAGCGCTGACCTTGCCGCAGGTCGCCGCTACCATTTCCTGGCGTTCGCTGCTGGTGGGCAGCGTCCGGCTGGCGGCGCTGGAAATCGACAGGCCGGACCTGCAGATCGAGCGCGATGCGCAGGGCAATCTGTTCGTTGGCGGCATCCTGGTCAACTCCAAGGAAAAAAACGACGGTGCCGGCGCCGAATGGCTGCTGGCGCAGCACCGGATTGTCATCCGCGACGGTCAGTTGCGCTGGCGCGACGATCTGCGCAAGGCGCCTGAATTGACGCTGACCAAGATCGATCTGGTGCTGCAGAACCGCTGGCGCCGGCATCAGCTGTCGGTGCGGGCGACGCCGCCGGCAGCGTTTGCCGCGCCGCTGGACGTGCGGGCGAACTTCGTCCATCCGGTATTCGCGCAGAAAACCGCCGACGTCAAGCGCTGGACCGGGACGCTGTATGCCAACCTGCACGATACCGACCTGGCGGTCTGGAAAGATTATTTCGATTACCCGCTGGAGCTGACGCAAGGCCGCGGGACGCTGCAAGCCTGGCTCGACCTCGACCATGCCAAGGTGCGCAACTTTACCGCCGATCTGCAGTTGACGAATCTGTCGATGCGGCTACGGCGCGATCTGGAGCCGCTGGCGCTGGAAAGTGTCAGCGGCCGCGTGTCCGCCCACGAAGTACTGGGGCCTGTGCCGCAGGACGATGCCCCGACTTTCGGCGCTAACGGCCATGCTGTCGAGCTCAGCGATTTTTCCTTGAAAACCGCAGACGGCCTGACGCTGCCGCGCACCACCATCAGCGAAACCTATGTGCCTGCGCAGGGCAAGCTGGGAGAAAAATATACTTTGCAGGCCAAGGTGTTGGACCTGCAGACCCTGGCCAGCTTTGCCCAGCGTTTACCGCTGTCGGCACCGCAGATCAAGATGATCGACGACTTTGCACCGCGCGGCCAGCTGCGTGATTTTTCCGCGCAATGGCAAGGCGCTTATCCGGCCATCACTGCCTACAGTGCGAAAGGCAGCTTCGAGGGGCTCACCATCAATCCGCAGCTACCGCGCCCGGCTCAGCCAAAGACGGCCAGCCTGCCGGCCATGGCTGCGGTGCCGGGCATTCCCGGCGTCGACAACCTGAGCGGCAGCATCGATGCCAGCCAGGATGGCGGCAGCATCCATCTGGCGTCGGAAAAGATGCAATTGAATCTGCCCGGATTTTTTGAAGATCCCTTGCTGCCGTTCGATAAACTGGATATGCAGGCCAGCTGGGCTTTCCAGCAAAAGAGTGTGCTGCTGAAAATCGACAGCATGAATTTCCTCCAGGACGGCGTGGCCGGCACTCTGTCAGGCAGTCACCTGCTGCCTTTGCAGGACCGGCATGGCGTCGCACTGGGGGCGATCGACATGAACGCTACCCTGAGCGAATTCGATCTCAAGAAAATCGGCCGCTATCTGCCCATCCATACGCCGGAGCATTTGCATGACTGGCTGGTCGGCGCCCTCAAGGAAGGCAGCGCGAAAGATGTTGCGATCAAGATCAAGGGCGACCTGGCCGATTTCCCGTTTCGCACGGACACGCCGAACGCCAAGCCGAAGGGCGAATTCAGCGTTGCCGGCAAAATTGTCAACGGCACGCTGGAATATGAACCCGGCCATTTCGGCCAGGACGGCAAGCAGCCCTTGTGGCCCTTGCTGGAAAACATAGATGGCACTTTCAACCTGGAGCGTACGCGCTTGCAGATCAAGGCCGCCAGCGCCAAGACTTCGGCGGTCGGCGTGAGCGACGTCACCGCCACGGTGCCGGACCTGTCTTCGCATGACGAGATGCTGCTGATCGACGGCAATGCCGCCGGCGCCTTGCAGGACTTTCTGCAGTTCACCAACAACAGCCCGGTGCTGCACTGGATCGATGGTTTTACCAGCGAATCGCAGGGCAAGGGCAACGCCAAGCTGCAGCTGAACCTGCAGATACCGCTGTCGCATGCGCTCGATACCAAGGTCACCGGCGTCCTGCAGTTCCTGAACAACGACGTCGTCCTGCAAAAAGTCATTCCACCTATCGCCAATGCCACCGGCAAGCTCGAATTCAATGAAAAGGGATTCAACCTGAACGGCATCAAGGGCACCCTGCTGGGCGGCCCGGTGCAGGCCAGCGGCGGCACGCAGGCGGATCACCAGACCGTGATCAAGATCGACGGCACGGCCGGCATCGATGGTTTGCGCGCGATGTATCCCTATCCGGCGATGCAGAAACTGCTGTCGCATGCCAACGGCAACACGCGCTACAACGCCACCGTGGCGATTCGCGAGCATCATCCGGAACTGCTGATCGAATCCAGCATGCAGGGGATAGGCCTGGATTTTCCGGAACCATTGCGCAAGAACGCCAGCGAAGCCATGCCGTTGAAATTCGAGTGGCTGGGGGTTGCTTCCGACGATGCCGCGATCGTCCGCGATGAGCTCAGGCTGGCGCTGGGATCCGGCATCGTTGCCCGTTATCAGCGGCAAAAGCCGGTCATCAAGGCTGAAAATGGCAGCGTCAATAATGGCGCGGCACTGGCAAGCAAGGCGGCTGACTGGAAAGTGCTGCGCGGCGGCATCGGCATCAATACGCCGGCGCCGGAGCCGGACAGCGGGCTGGCGATCAACATCAATGTCAAGACCTTGAATGTCGATGCCTGGAACAACCTGACCGGCAGCCTTGGCGATGGCGGCGCCGCCAAGGCCGGCGAGGATTCGACTATGGCCGGAGTGGCGCAATATGCCGAGCCGAACCAGGTGTCGGTGCGCGCCAACCAGCTGGTGTTGCTGGGCAAGACGCTGGACAACGTCGTGGTGGGCGCCTCGCACCAGAAGAACAACTGGCAGGTCAATGTCGATTCCAAGCAAGCTTCCGGTTATGTCACCTGGAGCGCGTCGCCCAGCGGCCGTGGCCTTGGCAAGGTGACTGCACGCTTGTCGTCCCTGATCATTCCGCAGGGCGGTGAAACGGATGTGGGCGACGTGCTGGAGGGCAAGGGCGGCTCTACGCAGATTCCCGGGCTGGACATCATTGCCGACGATTTTCAGCTGCTCGGCAAGAAGCTTGGGCGGCTGGAGCTGAGCGCCAACAATGTGCGTGCCGCTGTCGGCAGCGAATGGCGTATCCATAAACTGTCGATCAAGAATCCGGATGCGGAATTGAAAGCCGACGGTAAATGGACCACGGTCGATGGCGACAACACCACCAGCCTGACCTACGCCATGGATATCGCCGACGCCGGCAAGCTGCTTGACCGTTTCGGCTTCGCCCACGTGCTGCGCGCTACCAAGGGTCGGATGGATGGCGAGGTCAGCTGGAAGGGCTTGCCGTTCACCATGGATATTCCTTCGCTTTCCGGCCAGGTCAACCTCGACATGGCTGCCGGCCAGTTCCTGAAAGTAGATCCCGGTGCGGCCAAGCTGCTGGGCGTGCTCAGCTTGCAATCGCTGCCGCGCCGCCTGACGCTGGATTTTCGCGATATCTTCTCCGACGGTTTCGCCTTCGACAGCGTGGTCGGGACGGCCACCATCGCGCAGGGCAAGGCGCATACCGACAACTTCAAGATGCGCGGCGTCAGCGCCACCGTATTGATGGACGGCGTTGCCGATATAGCGCGCGAGACCCAGGACCTGCACGTGGCGGTGCTGCCGGAGATCAATGCCGGCACGGCCTCGGTGGTGGCGCTGGCGATCAATCCTGTGATCGGCATCGGCACCTTCCTGGCGCAGCTGTTCCTGCGCGACCCGCTGATGCGGGCCTTCACCTTTGAATATAATATTACCGGCGGCTGGACCGATCCGGTGGTCACCAAGCTCGATCACAAGACCGAGACGCCGGCCGCGAGCAATCCCGATCTGTCGTCCGGCCGCTAATCAGTCACCTCGGCAGCTGCATTGCAACTGCCTCAGCACAGGAGTTCGGCATCATGAGCCAGCAGATACCCAGTTCAGCCAGTTTCAACGTCGCCGCGATCCAGATGGTGTCGACGCCGGTGCTGGAAGAAAATTTCAACACCGCACGGCGCCTGGTGGCCGAAGCTGCAGGCCAGGGCGCACAGCTGGTGCTGCTGCCCGAATACTGGCCGATCATGGGCATGGTGGACACCGACAAGCTGACCTGCGCTGAAATCCTGGGCGAAGGGCCGATCCAGGCGTTCATGGCGCAACTGGCGAAAGAATACGGTATCTGGCTGATCGGCGGCACCCTGCCGATGATCGCCGACGAGGTCGGCAAGGTGCTCAACACCACCCTGGTCTACGATCCCGCCGGCCGCCAGATCAGCCGCTACGACAAGATCCACCTGTTCAGCTTCAGCAAGGGCGAGGAGTCCTATGACGAGGCGCGCACCATCGTCTATGGCAAGGAGACCGGCAGTTTCCAGGCGCCGTTCGGCAAGGTTGGCTTGTCGGTCTGCTACGATCTGCGTTTTCCCGAACTGTACCGGGCGCTGGGCGATTGCGCCCTGATCGTGGTGCCGGCGGCGTTTACCTACACCACCGGCAAGGCCCACTGGGAAATCCTGCTGCGCGCCCGCGCTGTTGAAAACCAGTGCTATGTGCTGGCCGCCGCCCAAGGCGGCAAGCATCCCAACGGCCGCCGCACCTGGGGCCACAGCATGCTGATCGACCCTTGGGGCGAAATTAAATCGGTGCTGACAGAAGGCGAGGGCCTTGTCAGCGGCAGCATCGACCCCCATTTCCTTAAGGGAGTGCGGGATAGTTTGCCGGCATTGCTGCATCGCAAATTATAGAAATAATTGGCAATACGATATGACTATTTTCGGCGCCAGGGCCAGCTCAGCCTTGGATGCTCTACAATCCGTACCAACACCACAGTAAAACCGGAATACCAATGAAACCATTCGAACCAAACCTGGGCACTTTAGCCATTGCACGCGATATCCTGCTGACCCCATTCGGGCTGGACGAATCGAGCTTGCTGAAAGCGCTGGGGACCATGTTCACCCACAAGGTCGATTACGCCGACCTCTACTTCCAGTTCACCAAGAGCGAAGGCTGGAGCCTGGAAGAGGGCATCGTCAAGACCGGCAGTTTTTCTATCGACCAGGGCGTCGGCGTGCGCGCGATTTCCGGCGACAAGACGGCGTTTTCCTATTCCGATGAAATTTCCGAGCGTGCGCTGCATGACGCCGCCGTCGCGACGCGCACCATTGCGCGCCAGGGCGCGGGCAAGATCAAGATCGCCGCCGGCATGCAGCAAAGCGGCGGCCGCTCGCTGTATCTGCCGAACGATCCGCTGGTGTCGCTGGATGCCACCGAGAAGGTCAAGTTGCTGGAACGGGTGGAGCGCATGGCGCGCGCCAAGGACCCGCGCGTGGTGCAGGTCATGGCCGGCCTGGCCGCCGAATACGATGTGGTGCTGGTGGCGCGCAGCGACGGCGTCATCGCCGCCGATATCCGGCCATTGGTGCGGCTGTCGGTGACCGTCATCGTCGAACAGAACGGCCGCCGCGAAACCGGCAGCGGCGGCGGCGGCGGCCGCTATAGCTACGGCTATTTCAGCGACGCCCTGATCGAGCAATATGCCGCGGATGCGGTTTCCTCCGCGCTGGTCAACCTGGATGCGCGTCCGGCGCCGGCAGGTCCGATGACCGTGGTGCTCGGGCCTGGCTGGCCTGGCATTTTGCTGCACGAAGCGATCGGCCATGGCCTCGAAGGCGATTTCAACCGCAAGGGCTCGAGCACTTTCTCCGGCCGCATCGGCGAACGCGTCGCCGCCAAGGGCGTCACCGTAGTGGATGACGGCACCCTGGCCGACCGCCGCGGTTCGCTGAATATCGACGACGAAGGCAATCCTAGCCAATGCACCACCCTGATCGAAGACGGCATCCTGAAGGGCTATATCCAGGACACCATGAACGCGCGCCTGATGAAGATGCCGGTTACCGGCAATGCGCGCCGCGAATCGTTCGCCCACTTGCCGATGCCGCGCATGACCAATACCTACATGCTGGCCGGCGACAAGGATCCGGCGGAAATCCTCGCATCAGTGAAAAACGGCTTGTACGCAGTCAATTTTGGCGGCGGCCAGGTCGATATCACCAACGGCAAGTTCGTGTTCTCGGCCAGCGAAGCCTACATGATCGAAAACGGCAAGGTTACCTATCCGGTCAAGGGTGCGACCCTGATCGGCAACGGCCCTGATGTCTTGAACCGGGTTTCCATGATCGGCAACGACATGCAGCTCGATCCTGGCGTAGGCGTGTGCGGCAAGGAAGGCCAGAGCGTCCCGGTCGGTGTCGGCCAGCCGACCTTGCGTATCGATGGCGTGACCGTTGGCGGCACCGCTTAAGGCTATGGCAGAAGCAATGATGTTGGCATGGCGCTGGCTGCCATTCCAGGAGCTGAGCACTGTGCAACTGTATGCAGCGATGCAGTTGCGGCAGCGCGTATTCGTGCTGGAACAGACCTGCGTATTCCAGGATGCCGACGGTATCGACCTGTATTCCTGGCACGGCCTGGGTTATCTGCCGAACGGTGAGCTGGGTGCGTATGCGCGCATCGTGCCGCCGGGGAAAGCGTTCCACTTGCCGTCGATCGGGCGTGTCGTGACCGCGCCGGAATTGCGCGGCAAAAGCGCCGGCCATGAACTGATGCAGCAGGCGATGGTGCAAACCGCCAGGCTGTTTCCCGGGCAGGACGTCAAGATCGGAGCGCAAGCGCACTTGCAGCGCTTCTATGCACGTTTCGGTTTCGAGCCGGTAGGCGAGTTGTATGACGAAGACGGCATTTCACATATCCACATGATTGCGGCACCCGCATCCGCGATCAAGTAATGAAATGACATCGGCTTTCTGTCGGCGTTGATCTGATGTGGCTCGCCTGAGGCGCATTGGCGAGCCAGGTTCATCGATCCGCTTCTAGCAGTTCGATCCGGTTGCCAAACGGATCTTCTGTAAAAATCCTGGTAAAGCCGGCAATCGGCAGGTCATGCTTGACGTTGTGGCCTGCTTCGGTCAGCGCCGCAACCAACGGCGCCAGTTTGTCCACCACTAGTCCGGGATGCGCTTTGCGCGCTGGCCGGAATTCTTTTTCCACCCCCAGGTGCAATTGCACCGCGCCACACAAAAACCATACCCCACCCCGGGCAGCCAGGTCCGCAGGTTTGGGCAGTTCGACCAGTCCCAGGATGTCGCCGTAAAAACGGCGCGCGGCGTCTTCGTGGGCGGCGGGCATCGCCAACTGCAAGTGGTCTATTCCGATAACGGGCATTGCATCCTCACTAATTGATTTGCGTTTCCATACAGAGTGCCATTTTATCATTGCCGCCAACATGGCATTGGTGCGCATGGCTAGGGTTCATGCGGCTCCGGGCGGGCATTGAATTTTCAGATCCGTCCTGCCAAATTGCATCGGAATCGGGTTATCCTGAGCGGCCAGATCGATGCAGGCCGCCCAACCATGAGGATGCTGAATGAGCCATGAATTGCCATCCATTCCTGAACGTTTCAATGTCGATGACAGAACGTTCATGGAAGAAATCGCCGCGCAGTACCAGCCTGTCGTCTTGCGCGGTTATGTAAAGAATTGGCCGGCGGTGAAGTTGGCGCAGACCTCGGCCGAGGCGATCTGCAACTACCTGAAAAAACTGGACAACGGCAGCGACGTCGACGCCATCATGACGCGGCCGGAAGCCAAGGGCCGCATCTTCTACGACGAAACCATGGACGGTTTCAACTACCTGCGCAACCGTTTACCGGTCTCTGCGATCCTGGATCAGCTGATGCGTTACCGCAGCTTCCCCAATCCGCCAGCGGTGGCCGCGCAAAGCGCACTGATCGCCGGTTGCCTGCCGGGTTTTCTGGATGAGAATAAGCTGTCGCTGCTTGGGCCCGAGGTCATCCCGCGGATATGGATAGGCAATGCGGTAACCACCCCGGCGCATTTCGACGATGCCCACAATATCGCCTGCGTGGTCAGCGGCAAGCGCCGTTTCACCTTGTTTCCGCCGGAGCAGATCGGCAACCTGTATATCGGGCCAGTGGATTTTGCGCCGACCGGCGCCCCGATCAGCATGGTGTCGCTGAAGGAACCGGACTTCGCCAAGTACCCCAAATTCAAGGATGCGCTGGCGGCGGCGCAGGTCGCCGAACTGGAAGCCGGCGATGCACTCTACATTCCGCCGCTGTGGTGGCATCACGTCGAGTCGCTGCAGACCTGCAATATCCTCGTCAATTACTGGTGGGGCGGGGCGGTCGGCACTGCCGATTCGATGCATTCCGGCTTTGACAGCCTGATGCTGGCGCTGCTCAACCTGAAGCGCCGGCCACCGGCCTACCGCCAGGCCTGGGCCGCTGTCTTCAACCATTATGTGTTTGACGAAAACGACGACGTGGCTACCCATATTCCTCCACACCGGCACGGGATCCTGGGAAATATGTCGGCCGAACAAGAGCAGCAGGTGAGGAATTATCTGGCGAACAAGCTGAAAGGCTAGGCATGTCCAAGCGCCTGTCATCGGCTGCCAGGGTCAACCGCCGCTGCGACCGCTATAATTAAAGCCGAGGCTGATACTGGAATGAGTCGACTGCTGTACTGGCTGGCATAAAACGATTCGACATCAATGGATGGTACATGACAAACATTACTTCACCCAAGCAGATCGCCGCCGCGCTGACTGAACACTGGTCGCCGCGCGTAGTGGCGGAGGTTGACGATTCCTATATCAAGGTGGCCAAGGTCAAAGGCTCCCTGGCCTGGCATAGCCATGAGAATGAAGACGAGCTGTTCCTGATCCTCAAGGGGCATCTGCGGATTGAAATGGAGCATGGCTCGGTTGAACTGTCCGAGGGCGAGATGTTTGTCGTCCCCAAAGGCGTACGGCATAATCCGGTGGCCGAGGAAGAGTGCCACCTGATGCTGATCGAGCGGAAATCGACGCTGCATACAGGCGACGTGGTGAGCGAGAAAACCCGTTCGCTGGCCGAGCAATTGCGTCCTTTGTAAGCGGAGCGGCGGCGTTCTATTTCCTGCTGTCGGTCAGATTTTTGTTCTTCTTCCAAGCAGCATATTTCTGCGGCAAACAAACCGCGCAAGGTCGATAGCCGGCCGCTTCGGCATCAGCCTGGTGCAAGAAAAATACCCGCTGCGCGAGGTAGCCGCCTCTGGCTATCGCCAGCAGCGCGGCGCGGCAGTCAAGACGTCCGTAGATGCGGCTGCGGCGATGGCCGCCTAGACTGCCCGCCTGCGCGCTGACATAGCGCTTGCCATCTGCTCCCGTCAATTGCCATGTCTTGCCGGCGTGGCCTGCTTCGGCTTTCAATCGCGGCTTTCCCGTTCCAGCAGGGCGAGCTTGCGTTCCACTCCCCAGCGATATCCCGAGGCGCTGCCATCGCTGCGGATCACACGATGGCAGGGAATCGCCACCGCCAGGCTGTTGGCGGCACAGGCTTGCGCCACCGCGCGCACTGCCTTGGGCGAGCCGATGCGGGCTGCAATTTCAGCATAGCTGGTGGTGCTGCCGGCAGGAATGTCGCGCAGCGCCTGCCAGACGCGCTGCTGGAAGGCGGTGCCGCGCACATCCAGCGGCAAATCGAGGCCGAGGGCGGGTGCTTCGATGAAGCCGACCACCTGCGCCACCAGCTGCTCGAAATCGTGATCGGCGCCGATCAGGTGGGCGCGCGGGAATTTATCCTGCAGGTCATGCGCCAGTGCGTTCGGATCGTCGCCCAGCAGGATCGCACAGACGCCGCGATCGCTTTGCGCCACCAGGATCGCGCCCAGCGAGCACTGGCCGATGGCGAAACGGATCTCGGTGTTGGCGCCGCCGGCGCGGTAGTCGGTGGGCGTCATGCCTAGCACTTTTCCCGAAGCTTCGTAGAAGCGGCTGTTCGAGTTGAAGCCGGCATCGTAGATGGCCTCGGTGACGGAATGGCTATGGCTCAGATGGTCGCGTACTTTCCTGGCGCGGTTGGCGTCGGCGTAGCCTTTCGGCGTCAGGCCAGTGACCGCTTTGAATACGCGGTGGAAGTGATACAGGCTGAGGCCGGCATCGGCTGCCAGCGTTTCCAGGCTGGGCAGTTCTAGTGCCGTCTCTATGCTGCGGCAGGCGGCCGCGACCAGTTCGGCGTGTTGGGCGGCGACGGTAGTCTGGTCGGCGCCGCGTTTGCTGGGCCGGTAGCCGGCTGCTTCGGCCGCTGCCGGACTGTCGAAAAATTCGACGTTTTCCGGGCGCGGCAGGCGGGTTGGGCTGCTGGGACGGCAATACACGCCGGTGGTCTTGACGGCGTAGACAAACAGCTTGTCGGCAGACGGGTCCCTGGCCAGCACGGCGCTCCAGCGCGGGTCGCGCTCGGCGCTTTGTGCTGCAGTGTGTTGATGTGGTGTCAGCGTTCGCATATCGGCTTCCGGTTGGATTGGTGTAGCTCTACTTTAGCCATGCATCTGGCTGCCTACACTCCGAGTCTTGCTTTCAAATTCAAATAGTCTGTTCAGCAGCAGGAATTTTCGGCAAACGCCACAGATACCAGGATGCCACGGTGCGGTAAGGGCTCCAGGCCTGGCCGATGTCGATGATCTGTTTTCTGGTCGGCGTCTGTTCCAGGTTTTTCAGGCGGCGATAACCTTCGCGCACGCCGAAATCGTCGGCCGGCAAAATGTCCGAACGCTCCAGCGTGTAGATCAGCAGCATCTCCACGGTCCAGCGGCCGACGCCGCGCAAGGGCAGTAGTCTTTCGACCAGCGCCTCGTCGCTCATTTTCAGCGCTTCCTTGCGCACCGGAACCACGCCATCCAGCGCTGCCTGTGCAATGCCGTGGATGGTGGCGATCTTGTTGGCGGAAAAACCGCAGCCGCGCAATGTGGCGACCTCGGTGGCCAGCAGTTGCTGCGCTGTCGGAAAGTTGTCTTCGCCCTGGTCGCCATACAAGGCCAGCATGCGTCCGAGGATGGCGTCGCCGGCGCGCACATGCAGCTGCTGATAAGCGATCGCGCGCACCAGGGCTTGATAGGGTTCGCGCGTCGGCTTGGCAGCGTGGCGGCAGGGGCCGATGGCGGCGATGTGGCGCGCCCAGTCCTGGTCCAGTCCAGACAGGAAAGTCTCTGCACGGCGATAGGCGGCTTCCGAAATATCGGCGGCGATCTTCATCAGACTACTTTGCGAAAGGTCAGGTTGATGCGCTGCCGGCCCAGCAGGGGATGATCTGCCTCCTTCAGCGGCAGTATGCCGTGAAAGCGCAGACGGTCAGGGCCGCCCCACACCACCACATCGCCATGGAACAGCGGCACGCGCGCGGCCTTGTCGCTACGCTCATGGCCGCCGAACAGGAACAGCGCCGGAATGCCGAGCGATACCGAGACAATTGGAGCGTCGTAGTCGAGCTCATCCTTGTCCTGGTGCAGCGTCAGCCGGGTTCCCGGCGCATAGCGGTTGACCAGGCAAGCTTCAGGCATGAAACCATCGTAGCCGGCTTGCGCGGCGGCGCTTTGCGCCAGTTGCAGGAAACTGGACGGCAGCGGCGGCCAGTGCCGGCCGTTGTCTGGATCGATGGCGCTGTAGCGATAGCCGCGCCGATCGCTGGTCCAGCCGAGGGCGCCGCAGCAGGTCATTGCCACCGACATGCGGAAGCCGCCAGGAGTCACCAGATGGCGGAATGGCGAGGCCCGTTCGATCTGCGCTAACGCCGGCAGCAATTGCTGCACGTAGGGCAGGGCGAAGGCGCGCAGGACAAAAGCGCCCGAGCCCAGCTGTTCCTGGCGCTGTTCGGTCGGTTCCAGCGAATCAAATAAATCGAGAGTCATGCTGTTTCTTCATTGAGCGTCGTGAAAAATCACGCCTAAGGTGTGGCGCGTGCCGGAACGGATGCGGCTGACGCCATGCCGTAAATTTACCCTATATGCGCCGCGCTGGCCTTGCAGCGGGCGATTATGGACTGCGAAGATCACGGCATCGCCTCTGGCCAGCGGCACCACTTCCGCGCGCGACTGCATGCGCGGCCGCTGTTCGGTCATCACGAACTCGCCGCCGCTGAAATCCTGCCCCGGCTGCGACAGCAGGATCGCCACCTGCAGGGGGAACACATGTTCGCCATACAAATCCTGATGCAGGCAGTTGTAGTCGCCGGCGCCATATTGCAGCATCAGCGGCGTCGGCCGCAACTGGCCCGCGCCATGGCAGCGGGCGATGAAGTCGGCATGCCGCGGCGGGAAGCGCGCATCGATATGCATGCTGGCGTGCCAGCGGTTGGCAAGCGGCGCCAGCCTCGGATATAGCAGCTGGCGCAAATCGCCGACCAGATCGGGCAGCGGATAACTGAAATACTGATATTCGCCGCGGCCGAAGCCGTGCCGTTCCATCACGATGCGGCTGCGGAACAGCTCCTTGCGGGCGTACAGCGCAATCAGCGCCTGGCATTCTGCCGGCGTCAGCAATTGCTCCAGCAGGGCGCTGCCATAACTGTCCAGGTCGTGCGCGATACCGTCCCAGTCTGCGCCGGCTATCCGTTCCGCGATGGCATTCTGGTTGCCGCGCGTTGCGTGCCCTGTGTCCATCGTTTTCTCCGTATCGGTTTGATTGCCGCCAGTGTAGGCAGCTTGGCTTGGTGCCGCACCCCGGCTCTTGCGGTCAAATTCGGTGAAATGCTTGGTTTCTGTGAATTGCTGCTGAATGAGCACTAAATTCTCTTCATATTTGATTTTTAATCAAATATGAATTGCCGGCACAGCGGTTTTTCTTTGTCTTTGCAGAGCGCAAACTGCATGACGTTAAATTACAACAGGAAGCCATCATGCCACTCGCACTCTGGGCGCTCACACTCAGCGCTTTTGCCATAGGAACCACAGAATTCGTGATTGTCGGTCTGATTCCGACCATCGCTGCCAGCCTCGGCGTCTCCGTACCATCCGCCGGCCTGCTGGTCAGCCTTTACGCACTGGGCGTTGCGGTTGGCGCGCCTGTGCTCACTGCGCTCACCGGCCGGGTGCCGCGCAAGCATCTGCTGCTCGGTTTGATGGCGCTGTTTACCATCGGCAACCTGGTGGCGTGGATGGCGCCGGGCTACGAGGCCTTGATGGCGGCGCGCGTGCTGACCGGCCTGGCGCACGGCGTGTTCTTTTCCATCGGTTCGACCATCGCGACCAGCCTGGTGCCCAAGGAAAAGGCTGCCAGCGCGATCGCCATCATGTTCACCGGATTGACCGTGGCGCTGGTCACCGGCGTGCCTCTGGGCACCTGGATCGGCCAGACCTGGGGCTGGCAGTCGACTTTCCTCGCCGTGTCGCTGCTGGGCGTGATTGCCTTTGTCGGCAGCTGGATACTGGTGCCGAACGATATTGCGGGCAGCAAGCCGGCGTCGCTGCTGACCCAGGCTGCCGTCCTGAAGAAACCGCGTCTGTTGCTGGTGTATGCGATCACGGCGCTGGGTTACGGCGGTTCCTTTATCGCTTTTACCTATCTCGCACCGATCTTGCAGGAAATATCAGGATTTTCCGCTTCCACCGTCAGCCTGGTGATGCTGGTGTACGGCGTTTCGGTGGCCTTTGGCAATATCTGGGGCGGCAAGCTGGCAGACAAAAAAGGGCCGATACGCGCCCTGCAAATCGTCTTCGCCTTGTTGGCGCTGGTCTTGTTTGTCCTGACCTTTACGGCATCTAACCCATGGTTTGCGGTGCTGACAGTGCTGGCATGGGGCGCCTTCGCTTTCGGCAATGTGCCGGGTTTGCAAGTGTATGTCGTGCAACAGGCTGAACGGCATGCGCCGCGTGCGGTGGATGTGGCGTCCGGCCTGAACATCGCAGCGTTCAACGTCGGCATTGCGCTGGGTGCCTGGGGCGGCGGCCTGATCGTCAGCCATCTTGGCCTGATGGCGACGCCTTGGATCGGCGCCATCGTGGTGCTGGGCGCGTTGGGGCTGACTTCGCTGGCGGGGCGCCTGGATCGGCGCGACGGGATTGCGCCTATTGTTGGCGCGGGGCATGCGGTAGCCATGCATTGAGGATTAATGACCTAAGTTTTGGCTTGCTTTGCGGGGGGCGAGGACGCCCCGCGTGCTTGGATGATTTACAGTTGGACGGCAGTTCGCGACATAGTCGTTTTCTACAAAGCGATTCTACCCATCTGTTAAATGCCTTTATTTGTGATATACGCCATTGGCGTATATCATGGTAATGGAATTCATTGAAACACCTACCTTTACCCGCATGATCACAGCCTTGCTTGCTGATGACGAGTATCTAGGATTGCAAACCGTGCTGGTGCAGGACCCGTCTCGCGGGGATGTCATTAAAAATGGCGGGGGTATCCGTAAAATGCGCTATGCAGCGCAAGGACGTGGCAAGAGTGGAGGAATCAGGGTGATCTATTATTGGATCAAGGACGAGCATCAGATTTATATGCTGCTAGCGTATCCGAAGTCCAGGAAGGACACGCTATCCGACAGGGAAGTCGCTATCTTGCGGGAGTTTGTGAAGGAATTGTAAATATGGAAAATGCACTTTTTGAAGATCTCCTGCAGAGCCTGAAAGAAGCACAGGCTATATCCAAGGGCGAGGTTGAACCATCGCGACGCTTCGAAATGAAGGCGACTGACGTGAAAGCCGTCCGTGAGCAAATTGGTTTGTCTCAGAGTGAGTTTGCCAAGCTGATGCGAGTGAGCATCAAGACTTTGCAAAACTGGGAGCAGCATCGCCGCAGCCCGACTGGTCCGGCTGCCGCGTTGCTCAAAATTGTGGCGGCGGCGCCGGAGGTTGCGCTGCGGTCCTTGCATTGCTGAAATTCGGTAGCGTATTTTCACGGGTTGTAGATCGGGCAAATATCACAATGTTATTTTTGCGTAGCAAAGATAGTCTCCCCCAATATTCAGTCATTTTGCCAAATGGATAAATTTCTGCTTTGGTGATTTAGTTTCATACATCATCTTATTAGCTAAATTCTACCGTCGCGAACGCTCTTACTCCGTGGTCCGCTAAGCGAGGTCAGAGTGAAGCTTCGGCGATGAGGCCTGCCGAAATCACTCTGACCCCGGTTAGCTGGTGCGAGGCTAGTTTCTTTGGGGGAAGGGCTTGTGGTATTCCTGGCCTTGCCAAATTTCTAGAATTACTGCACTATTGGTCTTGATTTTTAATAATCCTTTACTGAACACCATGACTTTCGCACGCGCTTACTTCTTTTTTTACTTTAGCTATTCCAGCCCCACGGCGGTGAAAAGCGGTAAGCGTTCGTAAGTTAAGAGCAAACCGAAATTTCTAAACAACCGCCAGCGATGGCGGTTTTTTTATACCCAGTCATTTTTGAGCCAGGAGAAAAACATGCTACGCACCGACGATCTGCGCATTCGAGAAATGAAAGAACTAGTTCCACCCTCGCATTTGATCCGCGAATTCGGCTGCTCCGAGAAAGTGGCGGAAACTGCCGCCAATTCCCGGATTGCCTTGCATCGTATCTTGCACGGCCAGGATGACCGCCTGATGGTGGTGATCGGCCCTTGCTCGATCCACGATACCAAGGCGGCAATGGAGTACGCCGGCCGCCTGATCGGCGAGCGCGAACGTTTCAAGGGCGAGCTGGAAATCGTCATGCGCGTGTACTTTGAAAAGCCGCGCACCACGGTCGGCTGGAAGGGCCTGATCAATGATCCTTACATGGATAACAGCTTCCGCATCAACGACGGCTTGCGCATGGCGCGCGAACTGCTGCTGAACATCAACGAACTGGGCCTGCCGGCCGGCACCGAGTTCCTGGACGTGATCAGCCCGCAGTACATCGCCGACCTGATCAGCTGGGGTGCGATCGGCGCCCGCACCACCGAATCGCAGGTGCATCGCGAACTGGCGTCCGGCTTGTCCTGCCCGGTCGGGTTCAAGAACGGCACCGACGGCAACATCAAGATCGCGGTGGACGCGATCAAGGCCGCGTCGCAGCCGCATCATTTCCTGTCGGTGACCAAGGGCGGCCATTCGGCGATCGTATCGACCAACGGCAATGAAGACTGCCATATCATCCTGCGCGGCGGCAAGGCGCCGAACTACGATGCGGCCAGCGTGGATGCAGCTTGCA
The DNA here is from genome assembly GCF_035566555.1 of Collimonas sp. GTDB lineage: Bacteria > Pseudomonadota > Gammaproteobacteria > Burkholderiales > Burkholderiaceae_D > Collimonas. The sequence goes on along the minus strand of NZ_DATMRB010000174.1, from coordinate 65,939 downwards.
AGGATATCGCCAACAGTGGCCTGGCCTCGCGCCTGATGATCGATGCTTCGCATGCCAACAGTTCGAAGAAGCCGGAAAACCAGATTCCGGTGTGCGCCGATATCGGCCGCCAGATTGCTGCCGGCGACGGCCGCATTGTCGGCGTCATGGTCGAATCGCATTTGATCGCCGGCCGCCAGGATCTGGTGCCGGGCAAGGAACTGGTATACGGCCAGTCGGTGACCGACGGTTGCATCAACTGGGAAGAAAGCGTGGCGGTGCTGGAAGATCTGGCAGCGTCGGTCCGCCAGCGTCGCTTGCTGAACGCCAGTCCGGCCTAAGCAGTACGGTGGGGAAAGGGCGGGTTAACGCTGTGTTAACCCGCTCTGATCAATCTGGCAAGACGCCGAATTGATCAAAACCGCTTGGTCAACACCATCATCTCGCCTTCGCGCCGCATCTCGGTGCGGTTCAGGAAAGACATGCCGAGCAGGGCGAACGGCAAGCCGCTCTCCTGCACCAGGGCATCGACCTGGTTCATTTCAATGTCGCCGACCTTGACCATATTCAGCTTGACCCGGTAAGCAGGCGCCGGGCCATTGGCGGTATTCACCATCACCATCTGACCCTGCTTGTAATTGACGCCCATCCTTGCCGCATCCGATGCCGGCAGCGCAATCATGGTGGCGCCGGTATCGACCAGCATGGTCATCATGGCGCCGTTGATCTGGGCGTCGGCGACGAAATGGCCTTGCGGATTGACCTTCAGGGTGACGCTGGACGACGCGCCCGGCGTGCTGCGGCTGACGTATTCGCCGATGCCGATCACTTGCCGCTTGCCTTTAACCTCTAGCGTAGCGCTGCTGCCGTTGGCTTCCACCAGCTTGACGTCGTCAGTGACTTTGCTGCCGACTGAGTAAGTCTTTGGCGAAGAGCCGTCGATCACCAGCACAGCCTTGCCCGGAAACAGGCCGACCACGCCGATATCGGAAGCTTGTACTACATTGGAGAGGGAGGCGGATAACAACAGGCTGGTGATCAAAACAAACGGGCGCATGGAAGTCCGGCTTTCCTGACAAGGGTTGAGGTAGCGCCGCAACGCCGTTCAAACATGTTGAATGGCTGGCAACAGCAAGTGATGGTAACTCGGTCTGTTGCCAAATGCCACTATTTAGTTAGTCACGGAAATTATTGAATTCCAGCGGCAGGTCCGCCACTTCCTTGCGCAGCATCGCCATCGCAGCCTGCAGGTCGTCACGTTTGGCGCCGGTGATGCGCACGGCGTCACCCTGGATGCTGGCCTGGACTTTCATCTTGCTGTCCTTGACGATGCGCACGATCTTCTTGGCGGCTTCGGATTCGATGCCGTTCTTGATCTTGATCACTTGCTTGACCTTGTCGCCGCCGATCTTCTCGATCTTGCCGATGTCCAGGAAGCGGGTATCGACGCTGCGCTTGACCAGCTTGGCGGTCAGCACATCGCGCACCTGGCTCAGCTGGAATTCCGAATCGGCGTAGGCGGTCAGGTCGCGCTCTTTCAGCTCGATGCGGGCGTCGCTGCCCTTGAAGTCGAAGCGGGTCGAGATCTCCTTGTTGGCTTGATCGTTGGCATTTTTTACTTCGACCAGATTGGCTTCCGATACGGTATCGAATGATGGCATGGTGATATTCCTTCAGTATGTTCAATAAAACCGGCCGGCGACGGTGCGCGCGGCCATCAGGCTATGCGCATTCTATCGGACAAAAAACCCGAGGTGTGGACGGCGTCGCCTATTTTCTTGCCGGAGCGGCCATCTTTCCTGGCGCGTTGCTGCCGCGGCACGGCCCGCTTGCGTTTATAATCCCGGTGCTATGACTATCTCCCAGCTTCCGCTCCAGTTCGATTTTCCTCTACGCCAGCATAATACTTTCGGTATTGATGCCAAGGCACAAGCCTATCTACCGGTGACTTCCGTAGAAACCTTACGCGCGCTCAGATCGGATGCTGCGGCATCCGCCTTGCCGCGCCTGGTGCTGGGCGGCGGCAGCAACCTGGTGCTGACGCAGGATTTTGCGGGACTGGTGCTGCACATGCGCAGCCGCGGCAGGGAAATCGTCGGCGAAGATAACGATGCCGTCTATGTCAGGGCCGCGGCCGGTGAAAACTGGCATGCGCTGGTGCTATGGACGCTGGAGCAGGGCCTTGGCGGGCTGGAAAACCTGTCGCTGATCCCCGGCTGCGTCGGCGCCGCGCCGATTCAGAACATCGGCGCCTACGGCATCGAACTGCAGGACCGTTTCCACGGACTGACGGCCATCGACATGGAGAGCGGCCAGCTCCTGGCGCTGGACCGCAAGGCCTGCGCCTTTGCCTATCGCGACAGCATCTTCAAGCAGCATTTGCGCGACCGCGCGGTGGTGCTGGACGTCACCCTGGCCTTGCCCAAGCGCTGGCAGCCCGATCTGCGCTATGCCGACGTGGCGCAGGAGCTGGATGCACGCAAGCTGGCGCAGCCCACTGCGCGCGATGTCAGCGATGCCGTGATTGCGATCCGCACCCGCAAATTGCCGGATCCGGCGCTGATCGGCAATGCCGGCAGCTTTTTCAAGAATCCGATCGTGACGGAACAGCAACGCAATGCCTTGCTTGAACGGCATCCGCAACTGGTGAACCATGCGCAGCCGGACGGCGCCTATAAACTGGCGGCGGGCTGGCTGATCGATCAGTGCGGCTGGAAAGGCAAGAGCATCGGAGCCGCCGGCGTCTATGAAAAGCAGGCGCTGGTGCTGGTCAACCGCGGCGGCGCTACCGGCCAGGAGGTGGTGCGCCTGGCGCAGGCGGTGCAGGCCGATGTGCTGGCCAGGTTTGGCGTGGCGCTGGAGCCGGAGCCGATTTTCATTTAGGGAGACGTCGCATATTGACGACAGCTTGATTGCCGCGTTTTGTCACTATCAAGTCATATTGCGCGCTTAAGCTTTGAGCTGTCTCATATCCAACGCTCCCTAAAGTAATGGATTTTTCAGCCCGCCATGCATCGCATCGCGGGCTCTTTTTTTACCCGCAGCGTTTAGCCGTAGTGGCAAACGTAGTTGAGCGTTTCCAGGGTTTCAATATCGAAGCTAGAGTTTGCTGCGATTTCAAAGCGCTCGCCGCTGCCGTAGCTGGTCCACTGTTGCTGGCCTTGCCGGCGCACCTTGCAGACGCCGCTGGTGACTTCCATCACTTCGGCGACGCCGGTGCTGAAAGTCAGCGAGGAGGGCAGGATGACGCCCAGCGTTTTCTTGCTGCCGTCAGCGAAAATCACGGTATGGGAAACGCATTTGCCGTCGAAATAGACATTCCCTTGTTTCAAGACTGATACGTGGTCGAATTGTGTGCTCATGATGATTCCTCGCAGGATTCTTGACAAAAAAGAACCGGCGTGAAGCCGGCTCTGCATACGTTAAGGCTGTTGACGCTGGTTTGCGCTTACTCGGCGTCTTTGTCGAGCAGCGGCAGCGACACGGCGTTGCTGGATGCCAGCAGGCCGGTGCTTTGATAGATCGCCAGCTTCTGGCGTGTATCGCTGATGTCGAGGTTGCGCATGGTCAGCTGGCCGATACGGTCTTGCGGGGTGAAGGCGCCGGCGCCCTTTTCCATGGTCAGGCGGTCTGGATGGTAGGTCAGGTTGGCCGACTCGGTGTTGAGGATCGAATAATCGTTGCCGCGGCGCAGCTCGATCGTGACCTCGCCGGTGATGGCGCGCGCCACCCAGCGTTGCGCCGATTCGCGCAGCATGATCGCCTGCGAATCGAACCAGCGGCCTTGGTACAGCAGGCGGCCCAGGCGGCGGCCGCTTTCGCGGTATTGCTCGATGGTGTCTTCATTGTGGATGCCGGTGACCAGGCGCTCGTAGGCGATGAACAGCAGGGCCAGGCCCGGCGCTTCATAGATGCCGCGGCTCTTGGCTTCGATGATGCGGTTCTCGATCTGGTCGCTCATGCCGAGGCCGTGGCGGCCGCCGATGCGGTTGGCTTCCATCATCAGCTCGACCGGATCGGCATACACGATGCCGTTGAGAGCGACCGGACGGCCTTCCTCGAAACGCACGGTGACTTCTTCCCGCTTGACTTCGACCTCGTCCCGCCAGAAGGCGACGCCCATGATCGGTTCGACGATCTTCATGCCGGAGTTGAGGAATTCAAGATCTTTCGCTTCATGGGTGGCGCCAAGCATGTTGGAATCGGTCGAATAGGCTTTTTCCACCGACATCTTGTAGTCGAAGCCGGAAGCGATCATGAATTCCGACATTTCCTTGCGGCCGCCCAGTTCCTGGATGAACTTGTCGTCCAGCCATGGCTTGTAGATCCGCAGATTCGGATTGACCAGCAGGCCGTAGCGGTAGAAACGCTCGATATCGTTGCCCTTGAAGGTGCTGCCGTCGCCCCAGATATCGACCTTGTCTTCGCGCATCGCGGCCACCAGCATGGTGCCGGTGACGGCGCGTCCGAGCGGGGTGGTGTTGAAGTAGGTGACGCCGGCGGTGGAGATGTGGAAGGCGCCGCTCTGCAGCGCGGCGATGCCTTCGGCCACCAGCTGTTCGCGGCAATCGACCAGGCGCGCCAGTTCAGCGCCGTAGGCCTTGGCTTTTTTAGGGATGGCGTCGTAGTCCGGCTCGTCAGGCTGGCCCAGGTTGGCGGTGTAGGCATAAGGAATGGCGCCTTTCTGGCGCATCCAGTGCAGGGCAGCACTGGTATCGAGGCCGCCTGAGAAGGCGATGCCGACTTTTTCGTTAACCGGAACGGATTGCAGGATATTGGACATGATATTTCTAAGTAGGTTGAAATGATGACTGAGGATCGTGGCAAACGGCTTCGATGTTGTGGCCGTCAGGGTCTTTCACGAACGCACCATAATAATTTTGGTGATAGTGCGGCCGCGGACCGGGTGCGCCGTTGTCGGCGCCGCCCGCTTTGAGTCCTGCTTGATAAAAGGCGTCGACCAGGGCGCGGCTGGCGACCCGGAAAGCGAAATGAATGGTTTGCTGGTGGGCCGGCTTTTCCGGGGTCGCCTGGGCAATCCAGAAATCGGGCTTGGGCGCTTCGCCGAAACCGGCGACGTCGGTGCCGGCCACCGCCGCCGGAAACTCGAGCAGCAACTCATAGCCGATCGCACCCAGCGTGGCGCAGTAAAACGCCTTGCTCTTGTGGTAGTCGCTAACGGTAACGCCGGTGTGGTCGATCATGGTCTACTCCGCAACCTTGCCCAGCACCAGATATTCGAGCAGCGCCTTTTGCACATGCAGGCGGTTTTCGGCCTCATCCCAGACTACCGATTGCGGGCCGTCGATGACTTCGGCCGACACTTCTTCGCCGCGATGCGCCGGCAGGCAGTGCATGAACAAGGCGTCCGGATTGGCGCGCTGCATCTTGGGCTGGTCGACGATCCAGCCGTCGAAGGCTTTCAGGCGTGCTGTGTTCTCATCCTCGTAACCCATGCTGGTCCAGACATCGGTGGTGACCAGGTCGACACCCTCGCAGGCGTCGGACGGATTGGCGAAGAAGGTATAGCGCTGGTTGTCGGCGGCCACCTGGCTAGGGTCGATGTCGTAACCCTTAGGGGTCGAGACGTTGACATGGAAACCGAATACCTGCGCCGCTTGCAGCCAGGAATACAGCATGTTGTTGGCATCGCCGATCCAGGCCACTTTCTTGCCGGCGATGGAACCGCGGTGCTCGATGTAGGTGAAGACGTCGGCCAATACCTGGCAGGGATGCTGCTCGTTGGTCAGGCCGTTGATCACCGGCACCCGCGAGTGGGAAGCGAAGCGTTCGATGATGTCCTGGCCGAAGGTGCGGATCATGATGACGTCGCACATGCGCGACATGACCTGCGCCGCATCTTCCACCGGCTCGCCGCGGCCCAGCTGGCTGTCGCGCGTGTTGAGATAGATGGCGGCGCCGCCCAGCTGGTGCATGCCGGCCTCGAACGAGAGACGGGTGCGGGTCGAGTTTTTCTCGAACACCATCACCAGCGTGCGGTCGAGCAGCGTGTAGTGCGGTTCGTAATTCTTGAATTTGCGTTTGATGAGACGGCTACGCTCAATCACGTACTCGTATTCGTCCAGCGAAAAATCAGAAAACTGCAGGTAGTGTTTGATTGCCATAAATGAAAACGGCGGCCGCTGTGGCGACTGCCGCCGAAAGTTGGAATTCCATTTTTAAATCAACCGCTGGTTTTGCTGGCTGTCGAAGATGTTGTGCGCGGGCTTGAAGGAAGGCCCCGCGATTGGCTTAGAAATGAAATAAGTGCTTCAATTATAAGGGATTTCAATAGAAAAGATACCCGTCAAAAGATTGCTTATCTGGCATTAATAAGTTGGTACGGCATTTGCCTGCAAGCGCCATGGCGCTGGCTTGGTTTAATACAGCTTTTGCGACGATTCATGCAGCAACTGCACGTAAAGCTGGTGCCGCATGGGCGCAATCTTGTTTTCCTTGACGGCTTCCAGCACGGCGCAGCTGGGTTCAATCAAGTGATGGCAGTTGTAGAACTTGCATTTTCCCAGGTAGGGAGTGAACTCGACGAAGGCGCGTTCCAGCATGCCTTCACTCAGCTGGTACAGGCCGAATTCCTGAAAGCCAGGGGAATCGATGATGTTGGCCGGGTTGCCGTCCAGGCCAGTGTCATCGGCATCCATCTCGTACAAACGGGTGAAAGTGGTGGTGTGCTTGCCGGTATCCAGGGCTGCCGAAATTTCGCGCACCGCGATATCGGCATCCGGCACGATCAGGTTGATCAGCGATGATTTGCCCATGCCGGACTGGCCGATCAGGATGGTCGACTGGCCTTTCAGCAAAGGCCACAGGGTGGCGCAGGTTTGTTCGGGAAAAGCGCGCGCCGATACTTCATGCACTGGATAGCCGAGGTCTGCATACATCTGCAGCCGTTGCCGGGTCTTTTCCAGCGCCTCGACGATATCGGTCTTGTTGAGCACGATATGAGCTTTGACGCCGGCTGCTTCCGCCGCCACCAGCGCACGCGAAATCAAATCGTCGGCAAAGCCGGGCTCGGTCGCCACCACGATGAACAGCTGCGTGACATTGGCCGCCAGCAGCTTGGATTTGTACTGGTCGGAGCGGTACAGCAGGCTGTTGCGCTCGTCGATGGCTTCGATCACGCCCTGGTTGGGCGAAGTGGTTTTCAGCTGGACCCGGTCGCCCACCGCCACATCGCTTTTCTTGCCGCGTGTGACGCATTGCAGCTTCAGCGATGCGCCGGCTATCCTGGCTTGCACCAGGTAATGGCGGCCGTGGGCGGCGATCACCAGGCCGCTGCCGGCCTGGTTGCTATGCTGTTGCTTGCTGTGGTCAACCATGTGCAGCCAGCAGTCGGTTGATGCGTACGGTGGCTGGCGGATGCGAATCGTAGAACGCGGAATGCAGCGGATCCGGGGTCAGGGTCGAGGCATTGTCTTCGTACAGCTTGACCAGCGCCGTCACCAGGTCGTTGCCGTTGGTGTGCTTGACGGCAAACGCATCGGCTTCGAATTCATGTTTGCGCGAGCTGATCGAGGACAGCGGCGACAGCAGGAAGGTGAAGATCGGCAACGCCAGCATGAACAGGATCAGCGCCATCGCATCGTTGTTGCTGAGATCGGCCAGCAGCAGCGGATTGACGCCGAGGCCGGTATAGAACCACAGCTGCTGCTTGAGGTAGCCCAGCAGCGCCAGGAAAGCCAGCGAGATCGCGAACATGACGGCGATGCGCTTGACGATATGCTTGAGCTTGAAATGGCCCAGTTCATGCGCCAGCACTGCTTCGATTTCATGCGGCGCCAGGCGCGCCAGCAATGTGTCGAAAAAGACGATGCGCTTGCCGGCGCCAAAGCCAGAAAAGTAGGCGTTGCCGTGGGCGCTGCGCTTGGAGCCGTCCATCACGAACAAGCCCTTGGAAGCGAAACCGACACGCTGCATCAAGCCTTCGATGCGCTCGCGCAGGGTGTCGTCGCTGAGCGGCGTGAATTTGTTGAACAGCGGTGCGATCACGGTCGGATACAGCACCAGCATCAGCAGCTGGAAGCCGCTGAACACCAGCCAGGCGTAAAACCACCAGAGATCGCCGGATTTAGCCATCAGCAACAGCACGACCCACACCAGCGGCAGGCCGATGGCGGCGCCGATCAGGGTGTTTTTCAGCATGTCCATGAAGAACAGCTTGACGCTCATCTTGTTGAAGCCGAAGCGCGCTTCCAGCACGAACTGCTTGTAATAATCCAGCGGCAGGTCGATCAGGCCGGAAATCGCGCCGAAGGCCACCAGCAGGCCCAGCTGATACACCATGCCGGGACCGGCCCAGTTGAATATGATGTTGGAAAGCAACTGCAAGCCGCCCAGCAGGGTGAAGCCAATCAGCACCGCAGCACTCAGCAGCATCGAAAACATGCCGAATTTGGTCTTGGCGACGGTATAGTCGGCGGCCCGCTGATGCGCCGCCAGCGGGATCTTTTCGGCGAATTCGGCCGGCACCGCGCTACGGTGCGCCAGCACATGGCGAATCTGGCGCGAGCTCAGCCAGAAGCGCACGATCAAGGTGATTGCCAGGAAAACTACAAACAAAACTGAAAATGCAAATGAAGACATGTAGTCCCTATGTGAGAAAATAGCTTCCAACCGCACCTTCAGGAACCTACTGCGCGGCTCAATCTCTGGTCTGCGATGCTCACTGTACTAGAGTACAGCTGCGCTTCTCTACCAGACATTGACCTGTCAGCTATAGCTGAGGCTACGGTTCCTGAAGGCGCCTTACGGCAGGTTTCAAATGAAATGCCGCAAAAATGCTTAAATAACTAAGAGAACAATTATGTCACAAGCCGCCGATATCTCCGCTAACCCTGTTGCCGCGCCAGTCCCGACGGTACCGCTGCGGCCGAACGAATTCAACCTGATCTGGGTCGACATGGAAATGACCGGGCTGAACCCGGACAGCGACCGCATCATTGAAGTTGCAGTGGTGGTGACCGATCCGCAACTGAATATCCTGGCGGAAGGGCCGGTATTTGCGATCCACCAGGCCGACGAGATCATGGACGGCATGGATGCCTGGAACAAGGGCACGCATGGCCGTTCCGGCCTGATCGAGCGGGTCAAGACCTCGACCGTGACGGAAAACGAGGCGGAACTGGCCTTGATCGAATTCCTGAAGAAATATGTGCCGAACGGCAAGTCGCCGATGTGCGGCAACACGATTTGCCAGGATCGCCGCTTCATGGCGCGCGGCATGCCGAAGCTGGAAGCGTTTTTCCATTACCGCAACCTGGATGTCTCGACCCTGAAAGAACTGTGCCGCCGCTGGAAGCCGGAGCTGGCCAGCGGCTTCAAGAAGCATCAGAAGCACACCGCGCTGGCCGATATCCTGGAATCGATTGAAGAATTGCGCTACTACCGCGAGCATTTCATCAAGGAATAAAAAACAGGCCGGTTGCAAGATGTGCAGCCGGCCTGCGATTGTTGCTTGCGCTTTGGCGCTTAATCTTCAGTCTTGTTTTCAGCGGCGTTCAAGCCGCAGCACTTCTTGAATTTCTTGCCGCTGCCGCAGCTGCAATCGTCATTGCGGCCGACTTTCGGCGCCTCGCGCTGGATGGTCTTGACCGCGGATTTGCGGTGCGGCAGCCAGTAGCGGTAGATTTCCGGAATCGCCGCTTCCACTTCCACTGCCAGCTTGTGGCGTTGCACCGGATCCTCGCGCAGCGCCATTTCCTCTTCTTCCAGCTCTTCCGCACCCAGCAGATAGATAGGCCGCACCACCGTCGCCAGGTTGGAGTGCCAGATCGGCTCCCAGGCCTTGGCGCGCAGGTTGATGCCTTCCCAGAAACCCCAGGCCCAGGCTTCGCCGTCGAGCAAAGCCTTGCCTTCATGCTCTTGTTCGCAAAACAGCGGTTCGTATTCTTTTGGCGCTACTTCCAGCGTGATGGCGATTTCATTCATGTAACGCGCGATCAGGCCGACGATCTTCTCGTATTCCTTGTCGGACTTGAATTTCGGCGCATCTTTCAGCGACGGCCCCCACACGTGCGGCAGCCATTCGCCCAGCAGCACCTGCTCCGGCCCGATCACCAGCGCGGTCAGATAGCCGTGCAGGGTATCCATGGTCATGCTGTCTTCAGCGCAGCGATCGGACAACAGGAAATCGTCCAGTTCGTCAAATTCTTTGTCTGAGAGAGGTTCGTCGAGATTCATGGTGGTAGCCGCTTAATATACGATGGAAATGGGGATACGGATTTTACGATTGAAATGGTCGCGCGCCGCAAAATATTCTCGCTGCTTGCCTGCGAACAATCATTTATCATGTGACAAGTCTATCCAGATCGGACCATCTTATATGAAAATCAGGGCATTAACTCCGGCAGACCTTGCATCCTACCGCCAGCTGAGGCTGGAATCCATCCTGGATTCGCCGTCTTCATTCGTGCCCACCCATGAGGAAGAAAGCGCGCTGCCCGAGGAGCAGATGGCAGCGCGTTTGAAAGCAAGCCCTTTCCAGGTGACTTATGGCGCATTTCAAGACGAGGTCCTGGTCGGCACCGTCGGACTGGTGCGGGATTCTCGTTCCAAGATTTATCACCGGGCCACCGTCGTCGGCGTCTATGTCACTCCAAATGCGCGTTCCGCTGGCGCGGTGCAAGCCATGTTCGAGGCGGTGATCGCCTACGCAAGGAAGATTCCGGAGCTGGTCCAGCTGGACTTGAAGGTCAACACCATCAATCCTCGCGCCAGGGCGGTGTACGCCAAATTGGGATTTGTCTCTTGCGGCATCGACTACCGCGCCTTGCGCATAGACGGCCGCTTTCATGACGAGGAACGCATGGCCCTGCATCTCGATGCGGCATAGCGCCGCAACTATTGTTCGTACACTCGCATGAAACTGGCGAACCGGGGGATGCCGCTGTCATTCAAGCCGCGGAAGCGGTAGGTCACGACACTGTCCAGCGCCGGCGGCTGGCGCCGCTGCGCGTCGCTGAAGCCGCTGCCGAGCTTGAAGCGCAGGCCGTCCGGCGTTTCCACCAATAATGCTCCCAGCATGCCCTGGTATTTGCCTTTGCCGGGCAGATGGCCGACGACCCTGGCTTCGGCATCCTCATGCGTCTTCACTTTCAGCAGGTCGTCGCTGCGTTGAGCACGGTAGAGCGATGCCCCCCGGTGCAGCATCAGGCCTTCGCCGCCTTGCCTGACGGTTTGTTGCAGCAAGCCTTGCAAGGCTGCGTGGCTGCCCAGCTTGCTCTGTTCCACCGGCTGCACCCAAGGCACGGCAAGTTTGGCGAGCGTGCTTTGCAATGCTGGCAGACGCTGGCTGAACGTGCCGGCATGGGCGGGCAGGTCGAACACCATGAAGCGCATGCGACGCCAGGCGGCATCGTCAGGCGCTTCGCGGCGCACGGTCGAAACCGCATGGCTGAATTGACCGCGGCCAGCCCATAGTTCGCCATCCAGCGCCACTTTTGGCCAGCCGGCGATGAACCAGTGCGGAGCGTTGATCCGCTGGCCGCCGCGTGTCAGCAATTGCTCGCCATCCCAGTAAGCGCGTACGCCGTCCAGTTTCTCGCTGACCCAATAATCGGCCAGCGCGATGCCGGGATGGTAGACATTTGCCAGCATCAATGGCGGTGCTGGCGTGGAGGACAGGGCGGCGGCAGGCAGCCACAGAGAGAGGCTGAGCAGCAGGGCGCGCAGCAGGCCGGCAATGCGTGGTGGAGCGGATGATGGCGTGGGCATGGTGCTTGGCTGTCGGGCATGAAACCGTTATCGTAAAACGATGTTGCCCAGCCCTGCTGCCGAAAACGACTTAAAAAGCAGCTTAAAAAAGCGCTTTGATATTTAGCTTATGTAGGTGAAATTCAATTCCACTCCATTGCCCGCGGGATCACGCAGGAAGATCTGCTTTTGCTGCATGGACGGCACAAATGCCACCTGATAGGGCAGCTGGCGCGCTCGCAGAAGCGCCTCCATGTCCTCGGGATCGATGCAGCTGAAGGCGACGTGGTCGAAGCTGGTGGCGATATCGGTATGCCTGACATCGCTTGTCCGCGCTTCGCTCAGGTGCAGCACGGCTTGACCGCCGGCGTACAGCCAGTAGCCGAAACTGTCGAAAGGCGGCCGCGCGCCGACTTCCAGGCCGATCACTTCGCAATAAAATTCCTTCAGTTGTAGCAACAGCGCGCGCGGCGCACGCAGGTTGTAATGGTTGAGGGCGATGGCTGGCATAAAGGGCTCCTGGTGCGACGGCTGCGGGACTATTGGTGTAATGGATGCTAATGGCAAGGGGCCGCCGGCGCCTACGTCATGCTGACGCCGCGTGAACGGTCCTGATTTCCGCCAGCAAGTCGGGATGCCGGTCCAGCAGTTGCAGCAATTTCACCAGAGCCACGGAAGGTTTGCTTTTGCCGTTTTCATAGCGTGAGAAGGCATTCACGCCGCCGCCAAAAATCTCGGCGGCTTCGCGCTGGTCGAGCGCGAGTTTTTTGCGGACATTGGTTATGAAAGCAGGGTCGACGCTCGCTGCATTCACATGCTTGTTGAATTCATTCATCAATTTCATGGTGCGGCGCGATTCTGCCGCATCTAGAATTGCTTCGCCGCAGGCGGGGCAGTATTCGCCGCTCACCGCCGGAAGCGTGGTGGATTCACCTTTATACGTGTACGGCATGGGGCGTGTGTCGTGAGCCAGTTCAGCCGCGCCGCAAGTTGGGCATTTCATGTTCAGAGTTCCTTGAATGACACGATGAGCAATTCATCAATCACCGTCAGTTTCAGGTAGATCTTGCCAAATGGCGTAACCGGCCTGTACACATCCTGCCATATCCGATGATCAGCATGGCTAGTCATGCTCTTATAGAAATCGGCAGAGCTCAGAGCCATGACTACCTCAAGCATGGCGCCGAAATCCAGGCCCAGTTCAACAGCTCCTTCGCGGGTGCTTTTGGTCGTACACACTTGCCCTGCCTTAACCAAAGTTTTGACGATGGATAAATGGCAGTGCGGCGTTGGCTTTCCATTTTTAACCTAGTAAGTTAATTTTAGCAGATTAATCGGCCTGGCATGCCACTGGCACTAAATGATTTTTTTGCAACTTATCATGATGCTTTAGCCGGCATCTATAGCTTTAGTGCCTAATCGCGTCGGGAAGTAAGCCGCCGGCGCTTACAATGGACGGATGAATACTTCGTCCCCTGCATCATTCGCCACGCTCACTCCCGATACCGTACTGGATGCACTCGACAGCATCGGCCTGCACGGCGACGGCCGACTGCTGGCGCTCAACAGCTATGAAAACCGCGTTTACCAGATCGGCATGGAAGAGGGGCCGCCGCTGGTGGCCAAGTTCTACCGGCCGCAGCGCTGGAGCGACGCCGCCATCCTGGAAGAGCACGGTTTCGTGCAGGAACTGGTGGAGCGCGAAATCCCGGTGGTGGCAGCCTGGGCCGCTACCGACGGCAGCACCCTGCATCAATTCGACGGTTTCCGCTTCGCGGTGTTTCCGCGCCACGGCGGCCGCGCGCCGGAGCTGGAGGATGACGCTACGCTGGAATGGCTGGGCCGTTTCATGGGGCGTATCCATGCCGTTGGCGGCTTGCGCAACTACCAGCACCGGCCGACTCTGGATATCGCCAGCTTCGGCGAAGAACCGAGCGCCTTCCTGCTGGCCAACAACTTCGTCCCGGCAGATTTGCTGGAAGCCTATCGCAGCATTGTGAACCAGGCGCTGGAGGGCGTGCGGCGCTGCTTCGAGCGCGCCGGTACGGTCGGCTCGCTGCGCCTGCATGGCGATTGCCACGGCAGCAATGTGCTGTGGACCGACGCCGGACCGCATTTCGTCGACTTCGACGACAGCCGTATGGGACCGGCAGTACAGGACCTGTGGATGCTGTTGTCCGGCGAACGCAAGGACATGGTGCGGCAGATGGGCTCATTGCTGGCAGGTTATGAAGACTTCTGCGATTTCGATACCCGCGAGCTGTACCTGATCGAGGCGCTGCGCACCTTGCGCCTGATCCACTACGCGGCATGGATCGCCCGGCGCTGGGACGACCCGGCCTTCGCCGTGGCCTTCCCATGGTTCAATACCCAGCGCTATTGGCAGGACCGGGTGCTGGAATTACGCGAGCAGATCGCCCTGATGGACGAGCCGCCGCTGTGGCAAAACTGAAGCCGGCTTGACGAGCGCTTAGTGCGCCACGGTCTTCGAGAACACGTTCAGCACCAGCACGCCCGAGACAATCAGGCCGATGCCGACCAACGCTGCGGCATCCAGGCTCTGCTTCAGGAACAGCCAGCCGACCAGGGCAATCAGCGCGATGCCGATGCCCGACCACATCGCGTACACGATCGCCACCGGCAGGGTGCGCAAGGTCAGCGACAGGAAATAGAAGGCCGTCAGGTAGCCGGCCACCACCACCACCGACGGCACCAGCCGGGTGAACTCGGCGCTGGCCTTGAGGGCGCTGGTGGCAATCACTTCGGCGACGATGGCGATCAATAGATAGACCCAATGCATGACTTCTCCTGGCTGATAAAACATAGAAAACGTGGATGACAGCAAACTCTAGTCGATCGCGGCAAACAGCTCTGTAACGAAATCGACAAAAACCCTGACCTTGGCCGACAACTGATGACTCTGGTGATACACCACCGACACCGGCGGCCCCGGCGTGGCCCAGTCGGCCAGCACCGGCGCCAGCAGGCCGGCGCGGATCTGCGGGTTGAGCGACAGCGTCAGCAGCTGGACGATGCCGGCGCCGCTGGCGGCTGCGTGGATCAAGGTTTCCGCGTGATTGATGGCGATATTGCCGGGCGGCGCCCAGCTGAATTCCTGCTTGCCCTTGCTGAAGGTCCACGGCACGTTCTGGCCGCTGTTAGGATGGATGAAAGCCAGGCAGCGGAAGTTGCTTAGGTCCTGCGGCGTCTGCGGAGTTCCGTGCTGCGCCAGAAATCCGGGCGCGGCGCAGCATAGATTGCGGGTCTGGTAGATGCGGCGCGCCACCATGCTGGAATCTTTCAGTTCGCCGATGCGGATCCAGACGTCGCCGCGGCCTTCCACCATGTCTACCATGCGGTCGCCGACATTCAGGCGGATCGACAGCTCGGGATAGAGCGCGCTGAAGCGCGCCAGCGCCGGCGCCAGGTAGATGCGGGCGATCACGGTCGGCACGTCGACCCGCAAGATGCCTTGCGGCGTCACGCGCCGGCCCTGCAGTCCGTCTTCCAGTTCGCTCATGTCGCCAAGCAGGCGCTGGGCCCGCTGGTAGCAGCTGTGGCCATCGTCGGTGAGGGAAATCTTGCGGGTGGTGCGGTTCAGCAGGCGCGCGCCGAAATGCCGCTCGAGGGCGGCGATATGATTGGTGATGGTGGCGTTCGACATCTCCAGCTGTTCAGCGGCGCGGCTGAAGCTGTTCAGTTCTACCACCTGGCAAAATACCCGCAACGATTCCAGCCTGTCCATGATGATGATTTTATATTATTTAAGTTAATTAAAAAATGATTTTAATTATTGCCTATTTTTCTGATTATTAAAAAGGATGATAATGGCAAAAAACAGATCGTATTGATACGACGCCAACATCCTCCCGGAGACACGCATGGCCATTGCGACGCAAAGCTCTAACAGCAGCCCGATCGACATTCCCGCCCTGATCGACCGCAGCCGCATCGGCGGTTTCCAGATCGTCATGCTGACCCTGTGCGCCATCTGCCTGATCATCGACGGTTTCGACGTCCAGGCCATGGGCTATGTGGCGCCCGCCATCATCCAGGAGTGGGGCATAGACAAGGCCAACCTCGGTCCGGTATTCGGCGCCGGCCTGTTCGGCATGCTGCTCGGCTCGCTCACCTTCAGCATCCTGGCCGACCGCATCGGCCGCCGTCCGGTGCTGATCGCCGCCACCCTGTTCTTTGCCGCCTGCATGCTGGCGACGCCGCTGGCCGCCACGGTCGATCAGCTGATTGCATTGCGCTTCATCACCGGCCTTGGGCTGGGCGCCATCATGCCCAACGCCATGGCGCTGGCGGGTGAATACAGCCCGCTGCGCAAGCGCGTCACCTTGATGATGCTGGTTTCCTGCGGCTTCACGCTGGGGGCGGTGCTGGGCGGCTTGTTATCGGCAGCGCTGATCCCGCGCTTCGGCTGGCAATCGGTATTCCATGTCGGCGGCGTGGTGCCGCTGGTGATCGGCATCCTGATGATCTTCTTGCTGCCGGAGTCGATGCAGTTCCTGGTGTTGCGCGGCAAGCGCCTGGAACAGGTCGGCAAGTGGCTGCGCCGCATCGATCCCGCCGTCGCGATTGGCGAGGATACGCGTTACGTCGTCAACGAAAAAGCCGGCAAGGGCGCGCCGGTGATGCAGCTGTTCCAGCAGGGCAGGGCCAAGGTCACGATCCTGCTGTGGATCATCAATTTCATGAACCTGGTGAACCTGTATTTCCTCTCCAACTGGCTGCCGACCATCGCCAGGGATGCCGGCCTGTCGACCGCCACCGCCGTCATGGCCGGCACCGTCTTGCAGATCGGCGGCACGCTCGGCACCCTGATCATGGGCCAGCTGATCGACCGTTCCAGTTTCCGCCGCGTGCTGATTCCGGTATTCCTGATCGCCGGCCTGGCGGTGGCCCTGATCGGCCGGCCAGAAATTTCTCTGCTGTTCCTGTTTGCCAGCATCTTCGTCGCCGGCTTCTGCATCGTCGGCGGCCAGCCGGCGGTGAATGCACTGGCCGGAACTTACTATCCAACCACCTTGCGCTCCACCGGCATCGGCTGGAGCCTGGGCGTCGGCCGCATCGGTTCTATTGTCGGGCCGGTGCTGGGCGGCGAGCTGATCCGCCTGCACTGGCCCAACAGCAGCATCTTCCTGCTGCTGGCGGCGCCGGCGCTGGTATCGGCGGTGATGCTGATGTTGATGCAGGACACCTCAAATCGCCACAATGCGCAGGCGGTGCTTGCGCCCTAAGACCAGACCATCAAGGATAAAACCCATGGAATATATCAACACGCTTCGTTACCAGTCAGGATTCTGCAATGACTTCGCCAGCGAAGCCTTGCCCGGCGCCTTGCCAGCGGCGCAGAACTCGCCGCAGAAAGCGCCTTACGGCCTGTATGCGGAACAGCTGTCCGGCACCGCATTCACCGCGCCGCGCGCGCACAACCGGCGTTCGTGGCTGTACCGCATCCGGCCGGGCGCGATGCATCACGCTTTTGAAAAGCTGCAGCAGCCGCTGCTGGCCAGCGGTCCATTTACTCAGATTGATACGCCGCCCGACCAGCTGCGCTGGAATCCATTGCCGGCTGCCGACCAGCCCACCGACTTTATCGACGGCATGGTCACCTTTGCCGGCAACGGCGACGCTGCTGCACAGGCCGGCATCGCCATCCATCTGTACGCGGCGAACCGCTCCATGCACGAGCGCTTTTTCTACAATGCCGACGGCGAACTGCTGATCGTGCCGCAGCAGGGGCGCTTGCTGGCGAGGACGGAAATGGGCGTGCTGGAAGTCAAGCCAGGCGAAATCCTCGTTATTCCGCGCGGCGTGCGTTTCCGCATCGAACTGCCGGACGGCGCGGCGCGCGGCTATGTCTGCGAAAACTATGGCGCCGCCTTCCAGCTGCCGGAACTGGGGCCGATCGGCTCTAACGGCCTGGCCAACGCGCGCGATTTCCAGGCGCCGGTAGCGGCCTATGAGGACCGCGAGGGCGAGTTCCAGCTGCTGGCCAAGTTCGGCGGCAAGCTGTGGGCGGCGCGCATCGATCATTCGCCGCTGGATGTGGTGGCATGGCACGGCAACTACACACCGTATAAATACGACCTGGGCTTGTTCAACACGATCAACACGGTCAGCTACGATCATCCCGACCCGTCGATCTTCACTGTGCTGACTTCACCGTCGGATACGCACGGCACAGCGAATGTCGATTTCGTGATTTTCCCGCCGCGCTGGATGGTGGCCGAGCATACCTTCCGGCCGCCCTGGTTCCACCGCAACGTCATGAGCGAGTACATGGGCCTGATCCATGGCGCTTACGACGCCAAGGCCGACGGTTTTACACCGGGCGGCGGCAGCCTGCACAATTGCATGAGCGGCCACGGTCCGGACGCCGCCACTTTCGAGAAAGCGTCGCATGCCGAGTTGGCGCCGCACCGCATCGACAATACAATGGCCTTCATGTTTGAAAGCCGCTACGTAATTCATCCGACGCCCTATGCGCTGGCGACGCCGCTGCTGCAGAAAGACTACCTGCAATGCTGGCACGGCTTGAAAAAGAACTTCAACGGTCAACCCTAAGAGAAAAGACATTATGCAAGCCAACGATCCGACATTGAAATCCTTCGTTCCGACTCCGCCGGAGTCGCACTTTCCTATCCAGAACCTGCCTTTCGGCGTGTTCAGCACTGCCGCCGATCCGGCGCCGCGGGTCGGCGTCGCGATCGGCGACCAGGTGCTGGACTTGGCTGCGCTGGCCGATTCCGGCCTGCTGACGCTAAGCCCTGCAGTGTTCCGCCAGCCCACCCTGAATGCCTTCATCGCGCTGGGCCGCCAGACCTGGCGCAACACCCGCGCCAGCATCAGCGAACTGCTGCGTCACGATAATCTCCAGCTGCGCGATAACCAGGCTTTGCGCGACAAGGTATTCGTGGCGCAAGACCAGGCGACGATGCACCTGCCGCTGGAGATTCCTGGCTATACCGACTTCTATTCATCGAAAGAACACGCGACCAACGTCGGCTCGATGTTCCGCGACCCGGCCAATGCGTTGCTGCCGAACTGGCTGCACATCCCGATCGGCTACAACGGCCGCGCCAGCTCGGTGGTGGTTAGCGGTACGCCGCTGCAGCGCCCCATGGGCCAGCTGAAGCTGCCGGACAGCGACGCCCCGGTGTTCGGAGCTTGCCGCAAGCTGGATTTCGAGCTGGAGACCGGCTTCATCATCGGCCAGCCGAATGCCCTCGGCGAGCCGATCGATATCGCCAATGCCGAGCAGCACATCTTCGGCATGGTGCTGCTGAACGACTGGAGCGCGCGCGACCTGCAGCAATGGGAATACGTGCCGCTCGGCCCGTTCAACAGCAAGTCCTTCGCCACCTCGATCTCGCCGTGGGTGGTCACCATGGATGCGCTGGAACCGTTCCGCGTCGATAGCCCGGCACAGCAGCCGCAACCGCTGCCGTATCTGCAGCAGAGCGGCAAGAACGGCTACGACATCACGCTGGAAGTAGTCCTGCAACCAGGCGCCGCCGCCCAGCCGCAAACCATCTGCCGCACCAATTTCAAAGCCATGTACTGGACCATGGTGCAGCAGCTGGCGCATCACACCGTTTCCGGCTGCAACACCCGCATCGGCGACCTGATGGGCTCCGGCACCATCAGCGGCAGCACGCCGGAAGCCTATGGCAGCCTGCTGGAGCTGACCTGGAACGGCAAGAATCCGCTCAGCCTGGCGGACGGCAGCCAGCGCAGCTTTATCCAGGATGGCGATGAAGTGGCGATGACAGGCTGGTGCCAGGGCGACGGCTACCGCGTCGGGTTTGGCGTGGTCAGCGGCAAGATATTGCCGGCGCGGGGTTGATGGAGTAAATACGCAGGCGACGGGCATTTCGAAAGGAGCGCCTGTCGCGACTTGATCATGGCTGGCAATAAAGCGCCAGGTCCTGATTCTTTACCGAGCCATCGCCTTCAGCGCAGCCTGGGCCAGGAAGCCGGAACGGGTCAATTGATGGGCTTTGGCGAAGGCGTCAATCTCGCGCAACAGGTTTTCCGGCAATGAAATGTTGAGCCGCACGGGCTTGGTGTTGATTCTGGAACGGTCGATGTTGACCAGCATCCAGTAGCCGCCGGCGTAGTCTGCCGCGTCTTTCCATTTTTCGATGGAGCTCGCTTCAGGCATATGCGCCTCGCCCTCATACATGGCTTCCGCAGCTTCCTGGGCTTTTGCCGGCAGGTCGTTCATATCGTCTGCCGCAGTGAAAACGCCGGGAAGATCCGGAAAGCTGGCGCCGTAAGCGCTATTCTCGTCCTTCCATACATACAGTGGATATAACATTTTTGCCCTCACTTCAGTTTGGCCTGTTTCAAGATGTTCTCGGCGGTACCAAGCGGCAGATCCTTCTTTGGATGCGGAACAACTACGGATTTGCCGCTGACAGGATGGCGATACTTATGGTGACTGCCTCGAGTGGAGACATGCAGCCATCCGGCTGCTTTCAGTTGTTTGATAAGGTCTGAGCTGTTCATTGGTATTTTACACAAAAATACACAAAATAAGCATTTCCTGTGTGTTTTTGTGTATTGCCTGTTGTTTGGAAATTGTTGAGGGCCGTATCTGGGATAGTCGGCGATCAATTGTGAAGAAGAGCAGGTCGCGGCAGTAGTGGCAAAAGCCTGAAAAGCAGTGAGCAGGTTGCTGCGAGTCCCATTTGTTGGAATGGCGTAGGGCGCAAGGAACAGACGAAGAAAAAGCCGCGAGCGCGGCTTGGAGTGAAGCAGGCCTTGCTTCAGATTCAGGTCACGCAGTAAGACGTGACCTCTTTCTTCTGTCACAGCATTATCGGTGCGGCACCCCGTCACGCCACTCGCCCCAATGCGTCACGATATCCTGCACCAGCGGATTACCCGCGCGGTACAGATTCTCGGTGGCCGGCACGAAGCCGCCTTGGTCGGCATAGTTGAGCAGGTTGTCGGCGCTGGTCTGCCCTTGGTAAGGGCGGTCGAAATCCGAGCCGGTGCGCAATGCCGCCACTCGGCTGAGATCAACCCGCTTGATGCTGGATGCGCGCTTCAATGCTTCGAAAGTAGCGTTGTCTTCCTGCGCCGTCATGCAGTACACGCCCTTGTTGTCGGTCAGGATCTTGGTCCACTGTCTTGCGCGTTCGCCCAGCAGCGTGCCGGACCACCAGGTATTGCCGGAGGCGATGTCGCACTGGACTACTGTCGGCGGCTGGTTGGCGGGCGCATAGCTGAACTTGGAGCGCGCAACCTGTGCTTGCGGGCTATCCGCCAGCACCACGTTGCGCGACAGCGCGAAGGCGGCGTCGGCCAGCTTTGGATTCAGCTGGAAGACTTCATTACGGTAGTCGAGCGGCGGTTTGTCGCTCGGGCTCTTGGTGTTGATGCCGAGATAGCCGGTATTCCAGCCGGCCGGGATTTCGCGCGCATCGAGTTCCCACTGGATGCCGAAATCGACCAGGTACTTAGCCCATGCCGCCGAGCCGACGGTGGCGCGGCCAGGATCGACGCCGGCAATCCCGGAAATCAGGAAATAGGTGTGGCGCAGGTCGAAACGCGACGAGAAGGTGAGGGCCATGATCGACGCCGATGCATTGGCGTAGCCCATGCCGGTGGTGACTACGCAGACGTCTTGCCGGTTGCAATGGACATCGGGATAGTCGGGCGACAGGCCGGGCACGGAGACGGTTTTCCAGGGGCCGATACGATCCAGCCAGGCCTGGCCTTCGGGGCCGAACATGGTGATGATCATGACCTTGACCGGCCGGTTCTGGGCGTTGGATTCAGCGAGTCCATCGCTGCCCCTGTCTTGCGCCAGCGATGGCGCGGTGGAGCATGCTGCAAGCGACAGGAAAGCTGCGGAAATAAGCGAGCGAGTCATCATGGGTTTTCCTTATGGCGAATAGAAACGGTAGTCTACCCGTGAAAGCCGATTTATATTTCCGCATCGCAATATAACGATCTGTATATCCGTTGCAAAAGAGACGGAAACAGGCGCAAAAAAGCCGCCCGCAGGCGGCTTGCTGAAACGTGTCCGGCGTAGCGATCAGAGATAGATAATGGCCAGCACAACGCCGATGATCAGCCCGAACTTGATGCACATGTATAGCGGCTTGCTGAATTTCTTCAGGCGGCGGCGGTACTGTCCTGCAGCCCAGACGAAACGGAACAGCTTGTTGATGCCGCCGGTCTCGTCGCCGGTTTCGTTGGGCGAGGCCGCCGCGCTCATCATGTGGCGGCCGAGCCAGCGGTTGATGGCTTGCGCCCAGCGGTAGCGCATTGGCCGCTCGATGTCGCAAAAGATGATGATGCGGTTGCTGTCGCAGCCGTTCTGCGCCCAGTGGATATAGGTTTCGTCAAACACCACGCCCTGGCCGTCGCGCCAGCTGTAGCGCTGCTGGTTGACTTCGATGAAGCAGCGGTCGTCGTTCGGCGTCACCAGGCCGAGGTGATAACGCAGCGAACCGGCAAACGGATCGCGGTGCGGATTCAGAGTGCCGCCCGGCGCCAGTTCGGCAAACATGGCCGCCTTGACGCTCGGCGTGCGGCGCAGCAGCGCCACCGTCTTCGGGCAGAACTGCTCGGCCGAGGGATGGCTGGCGTCATACCATTTCAGGTAGAAGCGTTTCCAGCCGGCCTTGAAGAAAGAGTTGAAGCCGGCGTCGTCATTCTTTTCCGCGGCGCGGATTTTTTCCAGGCCGATCAGGCCCTGTGCTTCATCGCGGATGGTTTCCCAGTTGTCTTCCAGGATCTTGAGGTCGGCAAAGGTGCTGGTCGGCAGGTAAGGCGTGTTGGTCGGCACCTTCGAGAACATGTACATGAAGATGTTGAGCGGCGCCATGATCGACGAATGGTCGAACAGCTGCCGGAAAAACGGCAGGCGCGCCTTGCCGCGAAAATGGACATACAAGACCGACAAAATGAAAATACTGACTACTGCCCATTTCATAAAAATGTGCTCCGTTACAAATAAGCCGCCATTTTATCTCTTTTGCGCCTGTTATCTGTTATCCAAGCCGTTTGTTACCTGGCTTGTTGCGCAGGAGAATGTTTAAGGGGGCGGCGGCTATCATTGCCGCCGGTAATATTTCAATGATAAAATTGCGGCTCCTTAGGGGAGTAGCCGCCTTCGAGTCTTTCGAAGAGCACATGTCAACATACTTGGCGCTGTATCCAATTTACGCCATGGCATGCGCGACCGCACGGTTTGGCAAGACCTATGGTGCATGTCCTTTACCCGGCCGGGCGAAGGCGTCGCGCCATTCGTCAGTGCCCGGCCCTCAGGATGTCCCATGCTTAATTATCGCCAATGGCAGTGCCGGCGCACTGCTACAGCCAGCTTTTCCTCTGTATCGCTTGTCTTGTCTCCTGCATTCGTGGCCGAGGTGTGCGCATGATGCTCGCTATCGCCTTGCTGCTCGGCTCCGCCGTGGTCATCTACTTGTCTTGTGAATATTTCGTCAACAGTATCGAGTGGGTAGGACGCCGGCTCGGCATTGCCCAGAGCGCGGTAGGCACGGTGCTGGCGGCGTTTGGCACGGCCTTGCCGGAAAGCGTGGTGACCTTTGTCGCCGTGGTGTTCGGCCGCGATGCCGCGCACCGCGAAATCGGCGTCGGCGCGGCCCTCGGCGGTCCACTGGTGCTGGCCACCATCGCCTACGCGGTGGTGGGACTGATGTTCATCCTGAACCGCAAGAAGCTCGGCAATATCCTGCTGTCGGCCAGCGCCGCCGCGCGCCTGAGCCGGGATCAAGCCTGGTTCATCGGAATTTTCATCGTCAAGGTCGGCCTCGGGCTGGTGGCGTTTGCCATCAAGCCTTGGCTGGGCGTATTTTTCCTGCTGGCCTACGGTGTCTACATCTGGGGCGAAATGCGCAAGGAGGAAGATGCCGATGCCGAGATCCACGAGCTGGAACCGCTCAAGTTCCGCCCCCACGATCCACAGCCGGTGCTGGGCTGGGCGCTGCTGCAGACACTGGTGGCGCTGGTGGTGATTTTCCTGAGTTCGCAGCTGTTCGTGCATCAGCTTGGTGAAATTTCACCCTGGCTCGGCATCTCGCCGCAGCTGACTGCCTTGCTGCTGAGTCCGATTGCGACCGAGCTGCCGGAAATCCTGAATGCCGTGATCTGGGTCAGGCAGGGCAAGCAGACGCTGGCCTTGAGCAATATCAGCGGCGCGATGATGATCCAGGCCACCATCCCGACCGCCCTGGTGCTGATTTTTACGCCGTGGATGCTCAGTCCCGCATTGATTTGGGCCGCCGCCGTGACCATGATGTCGATGTTCGGTTTATACGCGCTGCTGCGCAAGGGCATGCTGAGCGGCGGTATCCTGGCGCTGTTCGGCTTGCTGTATGTGGTGTTCGCCGCCGGCCTGGGATGGATCGGCGTGCACTGATCCGTTAGATCGCTTCCTTGTCAGGTGCGCGCGCCCAAGGCGATCACCGCCGCGCCTGACAATGCGAGTCCTGCTCCTAGCAGATCGGTCCAGCGTGGCGCAATGCCGTCGACGCTCCACAGCC
The DNA here is from genome assembly GCF_035566555.1 of Collimonas sp. GTDB lineage: Bacteria > Pseudomonadota > Gammaproteobacteria > Burkholderiales > Burkholderiaceae_D > Collimonas. Next base: position 41,715 of record NZ_DATMRB010000174.1, on the reverse strand, counting down.
AGAAAATCGCCGTTGCGATATACACCGCGCCATAAGCGGCATACACGCGGCCGCTGGCGGCAGGGTGCAAGGTCAGCAGCCAGACGAATATCGTCAGGCTGATTGCCGCCGGCAGCAGCAGCCATGCCGAAGCTTTGTTGTTGAGCCACAGCATCGGCAGATAGCAGCCGAGCAGTTCGGCGATGGCGGTCAGCAGGAACAAGCCGAAGGTTTTTGTCATGGCGCTTAAAAAGAGTGGAGGGGCAGGTAAGCGGCGAAACCGCTATACTAATATTCTTTTGATATCCGGTGCCTGGACGACCTGGCACAGCATTCTATCCGGGGACGACCCCACTACTGGAGGTCGCATGGCCTGGATCATTCTCTTTCTCGCCGGCTTAGCCGAAATCGTCTGGGCCGTCGGCCTCAAATACTCTGAAGGTTTTACCCGCCTCTGGCCATCCGTGATCACGGTGACCGGCATGGCCATCAGCATCTGGCTGCTGGCGATCGCGATGCGTACCTTGCCGCTTGGCACCGCCTACGCGGTATGGACCGGGATCGGCGCATTGGGCTCCTTCATTGCCGGCATCATGCTGCTGGGCGAGACGGCCAGTCTGGCGCGCATCGCCAGTGTCAGCCTGATCGTGCTGGGGCTGATCGGCCTGAAGCTGTCGACTGCGAGCTGAATCGCTAAGGGCCTTTAGGCTGAGGCGCTGACTTTGGTCGCCGCCGTGGCTGCCGTAGTTGCAAACCCGGCGTGGGTTTTCAGGCTCTGGTAACGCAGGCAGGTGACGCGCAAAAACGATGAAAAGTTGCTGGCTTCGCCCAGATGGGTAGTGACTTCGTCGTGCAGCTTGGCGATCAGCTGGTTGGTGGTCAGGTCGTTATCCGCCGCCAGTTCCGCCAGGGTTTGCCAGAACAGGTTTTCCAGCTTGATGGTGGTGATGACGCCCATGATGCGCACCGAGCGGGCGCGGGACTCATACAGTATGGGATCGGCCTGGGCATAAATCTGACACATCGGACGCCTCGTTTCTTGCGGTTGTGCATGCTGGTAAAAGTGCGGCCGCACAGGCAGCCGCACGCTGGCTATCATAACTCGATGCGGGTCCCCAATGCAGCCAGGAACAGCGCCAGCCAGGCCGGATGTGCAGGCCATGCCGGCGCGGTCACCAGATTGCCGTCGCGATGCGCCGCCGTGACATCGATTTCGGCATACTTGCCGCCGGCCAGCTTGACTTCCGGTGCGCAGGCGGGATAGGCCGAGCAGGTTTTACCTTCCAGCACGCCGGCCGCCGCCAGCAATTGCGGGCCATGGCAGACCGCGGCGATCGGCTTGTCGGCGGCGTGGAACTGCTGGACGATTTCGATCACGCGCGGATTCAGGCGCAGGTATTCCGGGGCGCGGCCGCCGGGGATCAGCAAGGCGTCGTAGCGGCTGACGTCGACGTCGCTGAACGCCGCATTCAAGGTGAAATTGTGGCCGGGCTTTTCGCTATAGGTCTGGTCGCCTTCAAAGTCATGGATGGCGGTGCGGATCTGGGCGCCGGCGGCTTTGTCCGGACACACCACGTCGACCTGGTGGCCGACCATCTGCAAGGCCTGGAACGGCACCATCAGTTCATAATCTTCAACGTAGTCGCCGGCCAGGATCAGGATTTTCTTTGCGCTCATGATGGTTCTTTCAGTGAGGTTGGTGGGGCAGGGAAGGTCGAGTATGGGACCATGAAAACTTGTGCAGGTAATAACCGGGTATTACTGCGCCAGGTTTCGATGTTGCGTCGCGCAAACGACATGTTTTGACTAATCGAATGCACTAATGCGATAGCTGAATTACACTGTCGGCATTGGCCGCGGCGCTTGACCGCATTGATTCAGCATAAGTGTGCGGCTGCACAGCGGCAAGTAAAAATTATTTTAGAAAAGGTAAGCAGATGACCTCAAAAGATTCATTGCCGGCGACGGCGGCTAGCACCTTGCCGGAACGTCCAAGCCGGGCCGAGGCGGAGTCGGCGATTCGTACTTTGCTGCGCTGGGCCGGCGACGATCCCGACCGCGAAGGCCTGCTGGACACACCGGCGCGCGTGGCGCGCGCTTACGAAGAGTTCTTTGCCGGCTACAGCAAGGATCCGGTCGAGATCCTGTCGACCACGTTTTCGGAAGTGGAAGGCTATGACGAGATGGTGGTGTTGACCAACATCCGTTTTGAAAGCCATTGCGAACATCACATGGCGCCTATCATCGGCAAGGCGCACGTGGCCTATCTGCCGGACCGGCGCGTGGTGGGGATTTCGAAGCTGGCGCGCCTGGTGGATATCTATGCGAAGCGTCTGCAGATCCAGGAAAAAATGACCGTGCAGATCGCCGATACCCTGCAGCAGGTCTTGCTGCCGAAGGGCGTGGCGGTAGTGATCGAGGCATCGCATGGGTGCATGACCACGCGTGGCATTCATAAGCCAGGCACCAGCCTGGTGACCAGCCGCATGCTGGGCGCGTTCCGCGACGATCCGTCGACACGGCGCGAATTCATGAGCATCATCAGCCAGAAACGCAGCGAGTAAAGCTGTCTCTATACGCGGACGCCGGCCGGGGCCGGCGCCGGAAGCGCAGGCGTTGCGCTTCCGGCAATCTGCTCAGATCAGCGGTCCCGTTTCTTTCTCTTCATGGCCGGTCACCCGCGCCTGCATGGCGCGCGCCACCACGCTGCGCGACAGGTACCAGTACAAGCCGATGACAGCGGTCGAGAACAGCGCAAAACCCATCATTCCTGCATATAGATAAAACACCTTGTACAGTTCGATGCCGACGCCATACAGGGTCATGTTGATCATGCCCATGGTGGCGGCCACGGTCGCTTTCGAGACCGGACTTTCGGTCAGGGTGAAGCGGATCATCACTGCCGCCGACAAGCCTTCGCCGAAGGCAATCACGCTGATTGCCGCCACCAGGAAATAAGGCTTGTCGAGGAAAGCCGCGCCGAGCAGCATGATCAGGATGCCGAGTGCGATCGGGTAGAGCGCGATCTTGATTGAACTGCCCAGGCGCCAGCGGTCGACCTGGCGCGCCAGCAGCAGGTTGCCGGCGATCAGGCAGGCGAACACCGGAATCTGCCAGTAGCCGTATTCGATCACGCTCAGATGGCCGTCGGCCACCAGGATTTCCGGCGACATCGCGATCCAGCCGATCAGCGGAATCGCCAGCAAGGGCATGCACATCGCCGCCTTGACGAAATGGCGGTTGCCGACCACTTCGCGGTAGTCGTGCCAGATCTGCACCAGCGGCAGTTTTTCCTTGCGCGGCTTGACGGTTTCCGGCATGTGCCGCGCCAGGCCGATCAAGGCAATGGTAGCGATCGCGGCGATGAACACGAACACCATGCGCCACGGCAGCAGTTCAATCATGAAGGCCCCGGCCACCGGACCAATCAATGGCGCGATCAACGCCACATTGGCCATCAGCGCAGTGACCCGGATCGCCGCCTTTTCCTCAAACGCCTCCTGCACCACGGCATAGCCGACGGAAGAGATGAAGCACAGGCCCATGCCTTGCAACACACGCAAGACAATGAAGCTTTCGATGCTGCGCGAAAACAGCGTCGCCAGGCAAGCCACGATGAAAAACAGGGTGCCGCCCAGCATGACAGGGCGGCGGCCGATACGGTCCGAGAGCGGCCCGAACAGCCATTGGAAGATCGCGCCGCCGACCAGGAAGGCGGTCATGGCGGAGGCCATCCAGGCCGCGCTGGCGCCGAATTCGCGGGTTACCGTCAGCATGCCGGGCTGGATCATGTCGTTGGCGATGTACACCGAAAATTCGAACAGGACCAGGGCCAGCGGGAACATCAGCGTGTTGCGGGTAAGCGTAGAAATTTTTTGCATTGTTTGATTCGCTTGGTAAAGACGGGGTGAAGCTATAGAGCCAGAGATCGGGCATCGCGCCGGGCTGCGGTGGCCGGCTTGCGATTAGGTACAGGGTGCTGATCCGGCGAGGGCGGCAAAGCCGCACATGGCGTCAGCGGGTGAGGTTGTCTGGCGCAATCGCCTGAAGAAATGACGTAATCAATGGACCGGCGCTTCCCAGCCGGAGTCTGCGCTGAATTCCTCGACCAGAAAATCGAGCATGGCGCGCAAGATGGCAGGCATTTGACGGCGCGAAGCATAGACGCCGTAAATGCTCAATTCGCGCGGGCGATATTCGCCGAGCAGCGCCCGTAGTCTACCACTATGCAGCAATCCTGAGGCGGCGTGCAACGGTTGCAGTGCGATCCCGGCGCCGCACGCCGCCGCTTCCAGCAATACCGACGATTCGTTGGCGCTCATGTTGCCGCCCACCGGCACCGCGAGCGGCACGCCATCCTTCTCGAACTCCCACAGGCTTTTACCGAAGTAGGAATAGGTCAGGCAGTTGTGCAGGGCCAGGTCTTCGATGGTCTTCGGCGTACCGTGTTCTTGCAGATAGGACGGCGCCGCCACCACCACCGAATGGCACACCGCCAGCTTGCGTGCGATCAGGTTGGGGTCGAGCGCATTGGTGATGCGGATCGCTAGGTCGATCCGCTCTTCGATCAGGTTGACGGTACGGTCCACCATCAGCATGTCGATCGCGGTGCCAGGATAGCGCTTGAGGAAGCGGGTCAGCAGCGGCACCAGATAAGTCTGTCCCATCGACATGCTGAAGGTCAGGCGCAAGGTCCCTCGCGGCGTGTTCTCAGAGGCTGCGGCCGAGGATTGGATGTCGCCCGCCATGTCCAGCATTTGTCTGCAGCGCGGCAAGGTGTCGCTGCCGGCCGAGGTCAGGCTGAGCTTGCGGGTGGTCCGGTGCAGCAGGCGGGCGCCCACCCATTGCTCCAGCTCGGCCAGGTAGCGCGACACCATGGCGCGCGACATGTCGAGCCTGTCGGCGGCAGCGGTCAGGCTACCCTGGTCGGCAACCTCGACAAAGACTTGCATCGCGATCAGTCTGTCCATGGCTATTCTTGTCTATGTATTCAATTAGATCGATTCATGCAACAAACTATGCATCATTTTAGGGTTTTTTGCATCGTTTTTGGCAACTATGATGATGGTTCTTTCACCGCACTCAGGAGATATCGATGTTCAAACCTACTGTATTCCGTTCGCTGCTGGCAGCTGCCGCCGGCCTGATGATAGCTGCCGCCGCCAGCGCAGCGCCGCAAGCGCTTAAGCTGGAAGTCTACAATCCTGGCGCCAGCGGCATTTTCCCGGTGTCGTCCGAATTGATAACCGGCAAGACTGACGCCATCGTCATCGATGCCCAGTTCGACCGCGCCAGCGCCGGGCAACTGCTGAAGAAGGTCCAGGATAGCGGCAAGAAACTGACCACCATCTACATCAGCCACGGCGATCCCGATTACTACTTTGGCCTGGAAGTACTGACGGCAGCTTATCCAGACGCCAAGGTCGTGGCGCCGGCGCCGGTGGTCGCCCACATCAAGGCCACCATGGATGGCAAGCTGGCGTTCTGGGGTCCCAAGCTGGGCGCCAATGCACCTAAGCAGCTGATCGTGCCGGAACCGCTGGAAGGCAACACGCTGACCCTGGAAGGCCGCAAGCTGGAAGTCATCGGCCTCGACGGCGCCAGCCCGGACCGCACTTTCGTCTGGATTCCATCGCTGAAAGCCGTGGTGGGCGGCGTGCTGGTGGTCGGCAATGAGCATGTGTGGACGGCCGATACCCAGACCCTGGCCGCGCGCCAGCAATGGATCAAGATGCTCGACCAGATCAGCGCCCTGCATCCGCAAGTCGTGGTGCCAGGCCATTTCAGCGCCGGTGCGCCGCAGAACATCGCATCGGTGCGCTTCACCAAGGACTATCTGAAAACCTATGAAGCCGAGACCGCCAAGGCCAAGGATTCCGCAGCCCTGATCGAAGCGATGAAGAAGCATTACCCGAACCTGGACGGCGTCTCTTCCCTGGAACTGGGCGCCAAGGTCAGCAAAGGTGAAATGAAATGGTAGAGCGCAATCATTGCAGCGACGACAGCTGCGCACTGCCCGGCGCAGCTGACGCAGGGGCTGGCGGCGCTGCGGCAACGGGGGCTGCCGGCGGCACCGTGCTGCATTACATCTACGATCCCCTTTGCGGCTGGTGCTATGGCGCTGCGCCCTTGCTGAAAGCGGCGCAAGAGGTCGACGGCCTTGCCATCGCATTGCATGGCGGCGGCATGCTGAGCGGCAGCAACCGCAAGCAGGTCAGCGCGCAGTTGCGCAACTACGTGATGCAGCACGATCACCGGATTGCAGCGATGACCGGCCAGCCGTTTGGCGACGGCTACTTCAACGGTTTGCTGCTGGACACGAGCGCGGTGCTGGATTCGGATCCGCCGATCACTGCGGTGCTGGCCGCCGAAGCTTGCGGCGGGCTCGGGCTGGCCATGCTGGCGCGGATCCAGACCGCGCATTATGTAAATGGCTTGCGGGTCGTCGATGCTGCAGTGCTACGTGGGCTGGCCCTGGAAATCGGTCTTGATGCGGCCCTGTTCGACAGCGCGTTTGCGGCTCACGGCGGCGCTGCCGCCCAGGCCCACATCACTGCCAGCCGGGCACTGCTGAAGCAGGTTGGCGGCCAGGGGTTTCCTACTTTTGTTTTGCAGCGCGGAGAGCAATTGCAGATGCTGGATGCCGGACGTTTCCTGGGACAGGCGGAAGCCTGGAAAGAGGTTTTGCAGGGCTGATGGCGCTCCCGCAGGGATAGCTGCATGTCGATAAAAAGTCTGCCGCGAGGCAGGCTTTTTTTTTGTTCTGATCGCTTGCTTCGATGAGCGAAAAACGCTGGATTCAAGAATGTTTCTTATTTGGTATTTAGTTGTTAGTCTGCAGTCAATTAATGACAACTACTTGCTATTTTCTACTAAAGATGACGATCTTGCATGCGGCGATTTCACAACAATTTACAGAAACTGCTCATTTTTTTAGCATTTAATGACAGCCTTGCATTGTATCTGCGATGGGCCAACGGTATCTTTGCAAGCAAATTTTCACCACGTAATTTAGCGTAAGACAGGTACGACTTTTCCAGACCGTGTTTGCCGCAAGTTATTCAATCGAGTAGATCCATGAATCGCAAACATACCAGTCGTTTTCCTTTGTCAGTCGTTTCCGTAGCCGTTCTTAGCACGCTCGCAGCCTGCGGCGGCGGTGGCGGTGGTTCCAGCAACCCCGATGGCGCCCAGCAGCCAGTGTCCACCAATCCAGCGCCGGCCACGCCAGCGCCGACAGCGGCGGCGCCAGTCCTCAGTCCCAGCGATCCAAGCAACGCCAATGCAGCGCATGCACGCGGCATCACCGGCGCTGGCGTGACGGTAGCGGTGGTCGACACCGATTTCAATGTCTCCGATCCGGAGTTTGCCGGACGCCTCACTAAATACGTCTACGCCAGCGGCGGCGCCGGCAATCCGCACGGCAGCGAAGTGGCGGAAGCGCTGGGCGGCAGCACTTACGGCGTGGCGCCGGCGGTCAGCATGCTGGGGGCCGCGGTCGGCACCGGCGGCGACAATGTTTCTTTCACCAGCCCGGTGTACCAGGATCTGTTCAACAAGGGCGCGCGCATCTTCAACCAGTCGAATGCCTTCGGCTCGATCGCCACGCCGGGCGGCAACGGCCCGACCTTCTACAATATTTATCAGCCGTTCGTCAGCCAGGGCAGCCTGTTTATCTGGGCTGCCGGCAATGACGGCAGCGCCCATCCCAGCCTGACCGCCGGCTTGCCGGCTTTATATCCGGACCTGCAAAAGGGCTGGCTGACCGTGGTGGCGGTGAACGCTGTCGGCGGCGCGCAAGGCTACAGCAGCAGCGACACCACGCCGGGCGTGATTTCCAGCTATTCCAACCGCTGCGGCGAAGCCGCCAACTGGTGTCTGGCGGCGCCTGGCGATTTCATCTCGGCGACGGCCGGCGGCCGCGTCTACGGCACCTCGTTTGCGACGCCAGCGGTTACTGGCGCGGCAGCGCTGGTGCAGCAGACATTTCCCTGGATGAGCGCTGACCAGATCCGCCAGACCATCCTGTCGACTGCCACCAGCATGGGCGACACCGCCACTTACGGCTGGGGCTTGCTGAACGCTAGCAAGGCTGCCAGCGGACCGGGCCTGTTCGATACACGATTGACGCTGGGTGGCAATTTCGTCGCCAAGTTCGACTCTGTCAGTTCGACCTTCGGCAACGACATCGGCGGCAACAGCGGCTTGCTCAAAGACGGCACCGGCACGCTGACGCTGGCGGGCAATAATACCTACAGCGGCGCCACTGAAATTCTCAAGGGCACGCTCAATGTCACCGGCGCGGTGGCCACTGCGGTGACCATCGATGCTGCTGGCGTGCTCTCCGGCGACGGCGGCAAGGTCGGCGGCAGCGTCTTCAACTACGGCCGTCTCAGCAATACCGGCAACGGCATGACCATCAACGGCAATTACACCGCCAGCGCCAGCGCCGTGCTGGCCAACCAGTTCAACTCGACCTTGACGGTGGGCGGTAACGCGGCGCTCGGCAATTCGCACCTGGTCGCCACCACGCCGGCCGGCAGCAGCGATCCGTCCGGCTATGTGGCGCAGCAGGTCGGCGTCAAAGGCAAGGTGCTGACGGCTGCCAATGGCGTCACCGGGCAATTCCAGGACGTTTCGTTTGAACATGACGGCACCGCCTTCAATCCGGGCACTTTCCTGAGCGCGACGCTGGGCTATACGCCGACGGAAGTCGACCTCACCATCGCGCGCAACAATGTGCAGGCGGTTGCTGCGCAAGCCTTTGCTGCCGATCCTACCCGCACCAGCAGCGCCGCCAACGTCGAACAGGGCCTCAAGGCCGCCGACGCCATGGTCGCCAGCGGTAACACCGGCGGCAATAATGCAGCGTTCCTCAGCAGCGCCGCGGCCATCCAGCGCACGGCGGATATTGCGGCTGCCGGCCAGGTATTGGACAGTTTGTCCGGCCAGATCTATGCCTCGTCGCAGGCCCTGACTTTCCAGCAGTCGCAAGCCATCAACCGCGATTTGTCGAATCGCCTGGCGCTGCTGGGCAGCCCGATTTCGTCGGACGCCAAGGCCGGTCTGTGGGCTAGCGTGATCGGCGCCACCGGCAAGCTCGGCCAGTCCGGCTATTCCTCGGCCGATACCTCGACCTGGGGCGGCCAGTTCGGTTTCGATACGCATCTGAATGACAAGGCGATCGTCGGCGCCGCACTGTCCTATTCGGAAAGCAAGGCCAGTTTCGACCGCTTCGGCGGCGCTTCCGACAGCCAGAACACCAGCCTGTCGCTGTATGGCCGCTATGCACTGAGCAAGGACGGCGTGTATGTCTCCGGCCGCGCCGGCGTCGCCAGCATCAGCAGCAAGATCAACCGCACGGCGCTACTTGGCAGCGAAACCGACAGCCTGTCCGCCAAGCATAACGACAGCATGATTTCGGCCTATGCTGAAACCGGCTACGTGCGCCAGTTGTCGCCGACAGCGACGCTGACGCCGTTCGCCGGCATCAGCTACGACCGTCTCAAGCGCGGCGGCTTCACGGAAGCCGGCAGCGCCTTCGGCCTGACCGCCGGCAGCAACACCTATCAGCAGACTGCGAGCGTACTGGGTTTGCGCGGCGACACCAAATTTGACTGGTTCGGCGGCGCCAGCAACCTGCAAGCTTATGCTGCCTGGCAGCACGGCTTCAACAGCGGCAACCTGGATTTCAACGCGGCCTTCGTCGGCGCGCCGGCTGCCGGCTTTAGTGTGCAAGGCATCGGTCTGGCGCGCAATAGCGGCTGGGCCGGTATCGGTATCACTACCGCGGTCAGCCGCAAGTGGAGCTGGTATGGCAATTACGATGCGCAGTTCGGCAAGGGCGGCGTAGTCAACAATGTCTTCTCGCTTGGCGCTCGCATGTCCTTCTGATTTTCCGAAGCCATTGCGGGTGACAAAAAAACGGCCGGTATAACTCTCGCGAGCTATACCGGCCGTTTTACATGATGCTGTCTGTCTGTCGGCTTGCTGGCGCTCAGCTTAAGCAACCGCTTTCAATTTGTTGAAATCGGTATTGCTGGCAGGTGCAAAGCCGCCGTGGCCAGGCGCGTGGCTGGCGTAGAACTGGCCGAAGCGGTTGCCCAGGAAGTCGGACAAAGTCGCTTGTTCCTGGCGCACGAAGCCGCTTTGCGGCAACACACCGGTCACTACCAGGTCCACCATCGCGCAGATGCCGGCCGCGGTAGTCAGCTGGATCGCCGACAGCAACTGGCCGTTGACATGCTGGCTGTAGATCTTCTTGGCATAGGTTTCTTGCTCAAGGCGGCCATCGCGCATGCCGCTGACGCTGACGAAAGTCAGCACCACGTCTTGCTTGGTGATTGGAATCGAAGTTTCCAGCACTTCCTTCAGGATCGGACGGCGATCCAGCTTGCCCAGTTGCAGGTCGCGCACCAGGATCTTGATGATGTCGCGATGGCCAGGGTAGCGCACGGTCTTGTAATCCAGGTTCTGGATCCGGCCTTGCCAGCTTTCGCACAAGGTGCCGAGACCGCCCGAGGTATTGAAGGCTTCGTAGTCGATGCCGTCCAGCGAGAAATGCTCCAGCTCTTCCAACGGCGAAGTTTCGCGCAGGGTGCCGTCGACAATCGCTTCGCAAGGATTGCAGTACTCGTTGATCAGGCCGTCGGTGCTCCAGGTCAGATTGTATTTGAGTGCGTTGCTCGGGAAAGTCGGCAGCGCGCCCACGCGCATCTTGACGTCGTGCAGGGTTTCAAAGCGGTTGGCGACATCGTTGGCGACGATCGAAATGAAGCCTGGCGCCAGGCCGCATTGCGGCACGAAAGCGGTAGTCGAATCCTGGGCGATCGATTTGACGAAGCGGGTGCTCTCGACATCTTCGGTCAGGTCGAAGTAGTGCGAGTGGGCAGCCTTGGCTGCCGCTGCGATGACTGGCGTCAGGAAATAAGGGCAGGCCGACAAGGTGACGTCATGGCCGCTGATCAGCTTGGTCACGGTAGGGGCGTGCGAAATGTCCGCCAGGATCGTGGTGACGTTGGGAAAGCCCGCTTGCTTCACGTATTCCAGACGTTGCGGATCGCGGTCGGCCACGGTCAGGATATAGTCGCCTGTATGCGACAACAGGTTGAGGATGGCGTCGCCGATCTTGCCGGCGCCTAATAGGATCAGTTTGGTAGTCATGTCGTCGCTCACTCTTGGTTATTTAGTTATGGCCAATGCCGCTGTTCTGCTGACACCATTCTAAATTCAAGCAAAGTCAGATAATAGAGTGTAAATAGTCGTCAAAATGTATAATAACGATACAATTTGACGACTATTGAAGATGGATTGTAGCGATGAGAGAGAAACTCGACGAAGTCGACCACAAAATCCTGGCCTTGCTGATGGACGATGCCCGCCTTTCCATGGCGACCGTCGCCAAGCGCGTCGGTATTGCCCGGACTACCGCGATCGCGCGTCTGGCGGCGATGGAAAAGAAGGGCGTGATTGCCGGTTACGGCGTGCGCCTCGACCTGGAGCTGTACCAGCCGGCGGTGCGCGCCTATGTCGGCATTTCCATCGATTCCCGCAACGCACCACTTTTAGTGCAGCAGTTGCAAAAAATGTCACAGGTCGAGACCTTGTGCGCGGTGAGCGGCGTGATCGACTACATGCTGACCTTGCGCTGCCAGTCGACCGACGAGCTGGACCGCCTGCTGGACCAGATCGGCGCCATGGAAGGCGTACGGCATACTTCGACCTCGATCATCCTGAGCAAGCGCATTGACCGCGGCCCGATTTGACAGCTCCGGAAGATATGTGATTTATCTATAACTGTTATACAAATAATAAAGCAGACATCCATGCTGCACTGCCATATAGTTACACCTGTCTCCTCCAACACCTCCTAAGGTTTGGATTCAACCCGCTACCGCAAGGTCAGGCGGGTTTTTTTTTGCCCTGGCAAATAGCAGGCTGCTTAAACGGCCTGCGCCGCCAGCAATTGCTTTAGCACCGTGGCCAGCGCCACCTCGCCTTTACGCGCTGTTCCGGCAAATTCGATCCAGCCCTGGTTAAAGCCGTCCAGCATCCGCATGCGCGGCTCCGGATCGGCCGCGCCCTGGGCGCTGAAAATATCGCGCCAGGTCTCGCGCGGCACGGCCTCCATGCGTACCGGCTGCGCCAGCAGTTCGGCAAAGGTGGCGGCGATCTGCTGCGGCGTGACCCGTTCCGGTCCCTCCAGTTCAACGATACGCCGGCCTTGCCATTGTTCCAGCAGTAATTCCGCCGCTACGCTGCCCACGTCGGCAGTGGCGATCATCGGCACCGGTTTGTCCAGCGGCTGCAGGAAGCTCGGAATCACGCCGCCGTTGCGCGCCGGCGCCACATCCCACAAGGCGTTCTCCATGAACCAGGCTGGCCGCAGGAAGGTCAGCGGCAGATCCAGCTTGCCCAGTTCGGTTTCCATGATCTGCAACTGGGTGAGCAGATTGGTTTGTGTCGCCTGCGCGCCGATCGTCGACAGGCACACCGCTTTGGCTGGCCTGGCCGCAGCCAGCGCCTGGTATAGCGCCGCCACGATGCGCCTTACCTCGGGAAAGCCGGGCGACGGCGCAAAATTCGACGGCATCAAGATGAATACGCCGTCGACGCCGCTGAACGCGCTTTGCAGCGCCGCCGCATCGTTCATCTCAGCCAGAGCCACCTGGCAGCCTTGTTTTGCCCAGGGTTCGCCCTTGGCGGCATCGCGTACTACGGCGCGTACCGCATGGCCTTCTGCCAATAGGGCGCGGGCCACTGCGCCGCCGACCTTGCCGCTGATACCTGTGATTGCAAACATTTCATTTCTCCTGTTGAAGACGACTGTTGTCGCATTGGCGAGAATTATGCAGCGCTGGCTTTAATTCTCCGATAGCATGAGTATCAATGAATAAATGACGAGGAATCACTAATGAGTTTCGACGGACGCCTGGTCGGCGGTATGGCAGTGTTGTCGGCAGTGGTAGATGGCGGCAGCTTTGTGCAAGCCGCCGAAAGCCTGGACATGACGCCTTCCGGCGTCAGCCGCGCTATCGCCAGGCTGGAAAAGCGCCTGGGTATCCGGCTATTCGACCGTACCACGCGCTCGGTCACGCTGACCGATGAAGGACGGCGCCTGTATCAAGAGATCGCGCCCTTGCTGGCCAGCCTGGAGCAGGCCGCCGATGGCGCCGCCGGCAGCGCCAGGGTGGTGCGCGGACGCTTGCGGGTAAATATCGATCCCTACTTTTCACGCCTGATTCTCGGCCCGGCGCTGGACCGGTTCATGAGCAGCTATCCGGAACTGCAGCTGGACCTGTTCACCAGCAACCAGTTGGGCGATCTGGTGGCGGACGGAGTCGACCTGGCGCTACGTTTCGGCCATCCGGCCTCGTCCTCGCTGGTCGCCAGGAAACTGCTGGAAACCCGGGTCGTGACGGTGGCGGCGCCGGCCTACCTGCAGCGGCACGGACGGCCGCGGACGCCGGCCGAACTGGACGGCGCCCGGCACGCCCGCATCGAATTCCGCGATCCCGAGTCGGGCCGTCCGTTTGCCTGGGAATTCCATCGCGGCGCCGAACGCGTCATACTCACCGGCAAAGGCCGGCTTACCGTCAACGACGCCGGCACCCTGTATAGCGTGTGCGAGGCCGGGCACGCGATTGCGCAGGTATTTGAACTCGGGGTGGAACGCGCCTTGCAGGAAGGCAGGCTGGTCGAGCTGTTTCCAGACTGGCGCGACGAATTGTTCCCGCTGTATGCCTTGTATCCCTCGCGCCATCTGCCGCCTGCCAAGGTCACCGCCTTCCTGGAATTCGTGACTGCCTTGTGCCGCCCCTGAGCGGCCAGGAGTGGCAGTTGCCAGGCATGCAGCAGAGAATCTCGGGCGCCATGCTGTATGGCGGTGCTGCTGGGTTATCATGCGTTTTTATCTTCAACTATCGATTATTCCGCCATGAGCACTCTTACTTCCCCGTCGCCCGCAAGAGGCCTGTCGTTCTGGTGGAAACCCGCCTTGTTTGTACTGGTGGCCGTGATCGGTCTGTATTACGTCAAATGGTCGCCTTATTACCTGAAATCGTTCGTCGCCGCCGACAAGCACAGCATCGGCGCCTCGATTCTCAATGACAGCCCGGGCGAACCGCTCAGCGCCGCCCTGAGCTACGCCAAAGTGTATTTCCTGGCCATCTGGAAAGCCGCCGTGCTGGGCGTGATCCTGGGTTCCTTGCTGCAAGTGCTGATTCCGCGCGACTGGCTGCTGCGCATGTTCGGCGGCAGCAGTTTCGGCTCAGCCTTGCGTGGCGGCCTGTTCGCCTTGCCGGGCATGATGTGCACCTGCTGCGCCGCGCCGGTGGTAGCGGGCATGCGCCGCCAGCAGGTTTCGGTGGGTGCGGCGCTGGCCTTCTGGATCGCCAATCCGGTATTGAATCCGGCAACCCTGATATTCATGGGTTTCGTGCTGGGCTGGGGCTTCGTTGTCTTGCGGCTGGTAGCCGGTGTGGCACTGGTGCTGGGCGTCGCACTGATCGCTCAGCGCATTTCGCGGCCGGAGCAAATGCCCGAGGCAGCGCTGGACGCGGTGGTTGCAGCCAGCGCGCCCGATCAGAAAAATTTCATGGCGCGCTGGGCGCGCACCCTGTGGCAGCTGTTCTGGAGCACCATCCCGGTGTACGTGCTGGCCGTGCTGGTGCTGGGCGCGGCGCGCGTATGGCTGTTTCCGCACGTCGACGGCGCCATGGGCAGCGGCTTGCTGTGGCTGCTGCCGATGGCGATTGTGGGCATGCTGTTCATGATCCCGACTGCCGCCGAGATCCCCATCGTGCAGACCATGCTGTCGCTCGGCATGGGCATGGCGCCGGCAGTGGCGCTGCTGATGACGCTGCCGAGCGTCAGCCTGCCGTCGCTGCTGATGCTGCGCAAGGACTTCGACGGCAAGGTGCTGGTGGTGGTGGGTTTGTTGACGGTGCTGGTGGGGGTGGTCAGCGGGCTGGTGGGCGCGTTGCTGCTTTAATCCGCTGCGCAGGGTTCACTGCGCTCTGCGCTGAAAGATTCTACTCATTGGCGTCAAGTTTGATGTCAAAGTCACGCGGCCAATGAGATGCAGATCTTCAAATTAGTCAGTTATTGAAATTAGTAAATTTCTCAGAGAATCTTTGATAAATAATAGAATGGATACAGAGGAAGAGGTGCTGAGCGAGCCGGAGAAAATAATGCGCTTCGGATGCGGTGCACTCTTGGGTGTTTTCATTGCTCTGTTGATTGTCTTTAAATTTATGCTGTCGAATTTTGGTTTGATAGCAGCAATTGCCGTAGTTGCCATATTCGTGTGCGGGGTGCTTGCGTTGAAGTACGGCGATGAATTTTGGCGCGAGGTCAAAAACTGGTGGTACTGATTTTTTCTGCAATTCGGTACGGAAGCAGCCATATGGATTGAGAAGCATCCCGGCGATTAGCGGTCTGCTAGTTGCCTGCGCAAATGTAGTAACGGATACGGCCGACCTTCGCTATCGATATCCGACCTACCTACTTGAACAAAACCCATGTGCAGATAAAATCCGAATGCCTCGGCGTTTTGCTCGTTAACATCGATCGTCAGGTCGGTAAACAATGCAATTGCATGCTGGACCAGCGCTTTTCCGAAACCCTTTCCGCGTCCTTCGGCGTGCACAAACAAGGTGTCGATATTGCGCTCCGTGATTCCCATGAATCCCATGGCATTGTCCTGATCGTCAGCGGCGATCCAAAGCCGGGCCGCGGGCAGATATCGGTCCCGGACGATGATCGAGAGCGCTTGAAAATCCGCTTCGGAAAGAAAATGATGCGTGGCTCTAACGGCGCTGTGCCATATGTCGAAACTGCGTGGATAGTCTGTTGCTCGGGAGGCGCGAATGGATATCACAATGGCTGCAATCGGTGATGGACTGTTTATCGCACGAGGTTAAGATAGGCGTACATACCTATGAATTCAGGTCGATCATTTTACATGGGATCAACATGCTTCACCACATTTCACTACGCGTCCGCGATCTCGCTTGCGCAAGCACGTTTCTTTGCGCTCTGCTATGTGGCGGATGTGCTGCAGCCCAAGCTGAGTCCCTGCCCAAAAACATAGCCGGACAAATTCCCGCCGGCTACACCGTGCTCTCCTACAAGAGCGGAGAGTTGAATGACGATAGGCTGGAGGATTTCCTGGTCGCCATACACAAAACCGACGAAAAGACTATCGCCGAGAAAACCGGCAAAGCGCCGCGCCGTCCGCTCCTGCTGTTTATACAGAATGCCGATGGCACGTACGCGCTAGCCAAACGCAACGACCATGTGATTTTCGCGATTGACGAAGGTGGTCAGTGTGATCCGTTTGAGGATGGCTACGAGGGGCTGGAGATCAAGAATCATTACTTCACCATACAAAACGGCGTCGCCTGCGGTTCCCATTGGACCGATTTCATCACTTTCCGCTATGACCCCAAGCTGCGCGACTGGATTTTCCACAAACGTGTCAGCGAAGACTGGGTCATGAACAATGGTCGTGATCCGAACGGCGGCATGCTGGTTCTGGGAAGCCGGAGTGTTGCAAGCGGCAAGGGCAAGCCGCCCGTGCCGTTTGAAAAATATAGCGCTAATTAAAGCCTTCACGAACCTTTAAGCCGCCTGGCAAACCATCGTCGCTTGCACGGGCTTAGGAAAGAACGGCAGCGCCACCAAGGCCAGCACGCTTCCCAGCAGCCACACGCCCGACCAGCTGGCCAGCGCCAGGATATGCGGAAGCGCCAGCGGCGTCAGGAAGCACATCACGAACACGCTGGTATTCGCCATGCCCAGCGCGGTGCCGGCGTTGCGGGCGCCGGCAATAGTCGCCAGTTCGGTATAGGCCACGCCGTGCCAGGCAGATACGCTGATGCCGGTAATCACCAGCATCGCGAGCAGCAGCGTTCCCATCAACGGTGTGACGGCAGGCAGCTGTCCGGCAAGCGTCACCATCGCGGCAAGTGCTGCAAAGGCAACCGCAACCGAGATGGTGCAAAAGCGCAGGTACTCGCGGCGATTGCGGTTGCGGTCGGTCCAGCGGCCGCTCCAGACTCGCATGATCATGGCGCCGCCTTGCAGCGTCGCCATGGCTGCAGTGATGGCGGCGATACCAGCATGGGTGAAATCGTGCAGGAAGACCGTGCCGAAGGACAGTATTGCAAACTGTGGCGCGCACAGGATGCCGATGGCGGCGACGATGCTCCACAGCCGGCGATTCTTCAGGGGCGCCGGTCCGGCAATCGCTGCCTTGGCGACATGGCCGGTTGTCTTGTTTGCCGGCGCTGCAGCAGGTTCGTGCAGCCACAGCCAGGTGAAGAACAGGGTCACCAGGCAGAACAGGGCAAGTACACCATACACGGCGGCGAAACCGAGGTGGGCCGCCAGCGCAGGCAGGATCAGGGCGCCGGCGGCGCCGCCCAGCGGCACGGCGGTCTGCCGAATGCTCATAGCCATGCCGCGTTCGCTTTCGCCGAACCAGGTCATTACGGCGCGTCCGCTGGAACCGTTGACGCTGCCGCCCAGCAGGCCGACCAGCAGCAGTCCGGCGGCCAGCAGCGGCAGGGCGGGTATGTGGCCGGCGACAGGCGCAACGAACAAGGCCATCAATGCCAGCGCGGCGGCGGTAGCGGCGAGGCCGGTCAGCAGCACGGGGCGATCGCCCCAGCGGTCGGTCAGCAGGCCCCAGGGCAATTCGCTGATAGCGATGCCCAAGCCCATCAGGCCCAGCACCAGGCCCAGCTCTGAGTTGCTTAAGTGGTAACTTGAGCGTATCAACACTGCTGTAATTGGAATGCCGCTGAAAGCGGCGGAAAAGCTGGCGTTGGCTGCCACGCCGACGCCCAGTACTTTCCAGCGATGGCGGCGGTTATTGGTGAAATCTGCAGAGTCGGACATCGAAATTCTCCCGTGAGATAGGGGCTGGCAAGGGGATAAGAGCAATGGAAATGCGCTTGTTTTTAACTGCTTGCGGCAAGTATCGCTTTGCGCGATACTTTTGAATATCAGATAGTTTTGAATCGATTGTTTTGAAAAACAGGACGATTAACATGCGACAAATCAGCTTTGACCTGGATGTGCTGCGCACTTTCACCACCGGCATCGACCTCGGCAGCTTTGCCAAGGCGGCCGATCGGCTGGGGCGTTCCACCTCGGCGGTGAGCGCTCAGCTGAAAAAGCTGGAAAAACAGGCCGGCGCGCCGATTTTCCGCAAGGCCGGGCGCGGCCTGGCGCTGACCGAAGCCGGCCAGACCCTGCTCGGCTATGCGCGACGCCTGCTGGAGTTGAATGATGAAACCGCCAGCGCGGTGCGCGGGGTCGAGCTGGAAGGCGAGGTCAGGCTGGGCTTGCAGGAAGATTTCGGCGAGGCGCTGCTGTCGTCGGTGCTGGGACGCTTCATGCGCGCCCATCCCAAAGTCAGGATCGAAGTCTGCGTCGCCCGCAGCAGCGACTTGCGCGAACGCGTGACGATGGGGCGCATCGATCTTGCCTTGCTGTGGGAATGCAACGCGCCGACGCTGAATGGCGAACGGGTCGCCGATCTGCCCTTGTGCTGGATCGGTCCGGTGCACAACGGCGCCGAATGGAACCTGCAGGCCGAAGAGCCTGGGCTGGCGGCGGCCGGTGCGCCGGTTTCACTGGTGCTGCTGGATGCGCCTTGTTTGCTGCGCGACCTGGCCTCGAATGCGCTGGATGCTGCCGGCATCCCGTGGCGCCATGCCTTCACCAGCGCCAGCCTGTCGGCGCTGTGGGCAGCCTCGGCAGCCGGGCTCGGGCTGACCGTGCGGACGCCGATCGGCATGCCGGCCAGCCTGCGCATCCTCGATCCGCAGGAGGCCGGTTTGCCGCGCTTGCCGGCAATCGGTTTGTCGCTCTATCGCGCGCAGACGATAGCGGGGCCGGCGGTGAATCGCCTGGAGGAACTGCTGCTGCAAGCCGTGCAGGAAGCGGTGCAGCGGGTTGCTATGGGGTAGCGCCGGCAATAGCGGTCACCATGTTTTCATCGATATCGAGCTGCGCTTTCAAACCAGCCCATCCCTTCTGCGTGACTTCCACCGCGCGCGACGATTTTGTGCGCCGCAGCCATCCCGCAACACACAATGCGTTCAGCAGTTCCACGCCCAGCGGCCCGGCCAGATGATGGCTGCGTTCGGTCCAGTCCAGGCATTGGCGGGCAAGCCCGTTGCGGGTCGGCTTGAGCGCGTCGACATCAACCCCGATAGTGGCAAACCATGCGCTGCCGGCTGGCGACAGCTCGAATTGCTTGTCCGGAGCCGTTGCGATGAAGCGGCGCTGTTGCAGTGCCTGGGTTACGGCGACCCCTAGCTGTCCTGCCAGGTGGTCGTAGCAGCAGCGGGCAAAACGCAGGTCGCGCTGTGCGCGGTTCAAGGGCCTGCGCCTGACGGCATCGAGCGAACTGATGGCAGCCAGATGTTCGATGGCGGCGGCGACATGGAGATCCGCCAGGCGATAGTAGCGATGCCGGCCTTGCTGCTCGCAACTGAGCAAGCCACCATGCAGCATCTTCGCTAGGTGTGCGCTGGCGGTTTGCGCGGTCACGCCGGCCGCGTGCGCCAGTTCGCCGGCCGGCATGGCGCTGCCGTTGACCAGGGCCATCAGCATGGCGGCGCGTGCCGGATCGGCAATCAGGAAAGCGACGGACGAGATGTTCGGTTGCGGTGACATGGGCGGATCTCCTGCGATGGCTGGCAACTGTTGTGGATTGCCAGGATAGCAGTATAGGCCCGAAAGCCGGCCACATGCTTCGTTGGCTGACGAAGCATGCGGCCGGTACTGCAATGGTTCAGAGCGGTACTACGGGAATGCAGATATCGCATTCGAAGGCGCAGGTTTCCGCGTCGTAGGCGGCGTCCGTCGGGTAGTACTCAAAGCAGGGCCGGGCATCGAGCTGCATGCCGCTGGCCGGCAGCCAGTCGCGCAGCAAGCCGGTCCAGCTGTCGCCGATGTCGCGACCGGTGCCGCGGTAGCGCGTGATGGCGTAGCTGCCGCCGGGGATGTTGGCGGTGAAGCTGGGGCCGCTGGCGACAAAATCGGCAGGCACTTCGACACAGGCATCGTAGCGGCACTTATCGGCGCTGGTGATGCCAGGATCGTCGTGGCTGATGCCGTAGCGCGGCTTGCCGAACAGGTTGTTGGTTTCCATCCAGGGTCTGACTACATTGCCCCAGAATTCTGAAATCGGCTGGCCGTAGGGGCCGATGTAGCGCAGGTAGGCGATCTTGACTTCGGGCCGTTGAATCACTTGGACTTTCATGGGAATCTCCATAACGGTTGGTCGGGAGTTCTCATGATCGGCGTGGTCGTCGCGGCCGTCTTGATCCTGCTTGCGAAGCGGCTGACCAGGATTGCTTTTTTGCGCCTCGTCCTGGCGGCGTATCGCATCCAGCTGGCTGGCCCAGCGGCCAGCTTGTCCCTGGCGCCACTCGGTGGCGGTGCAGCCGAAACGGCCTTTGAATGCCCGTGCAAATGCCTCCGCGGAGCCGAATCCGACCGCCAGGGCAATATCCAGCACCGGCGCACCCGGTTGCGCGATCAGCCGCAATGCGGCCACCTCAAGCCGGCGCCGGCGCAGGTAGTCGCCGAAGGTTTCGCCCATCCAGGCGGCGAACAGGCGGTGGAAATGAAACGCAGAGAAATGCGCGACTTCGGCCAGCATGGCCAGTTCCAGGACCTGGTCCAGATGCTGGTCGATATGCGCTTGCACCTTGTGCATGCGCTTTGCATAGACAGCCTGGTTTTCTTGCGATCCCATGGTCTGTGCCGCCTGTCTCTCAGCGCGTCGCCAACACGATGCCAACACCGACCATCATGCCGCCCGAGGCGCGCTCGAGGTTGGCCTTGGCGCGAGAAGAACAGAATATTTTGCGCGCCAGTTCGGCCAGCAAGCCGTAAGCCAGCACGATCGCCAGCATCACGCTGACGATGATGGCGCACAGAATCAGGTAGCTGGACCAGCTGACGCCGCCGACGTTGACCACGCCCGGCAGCAGCGCCATGTAAAAAGCGATCGCCAGCGGATTGGTGATGGTCATCGCCAGCCCCAATCCGATCTCGATGCCTATGCTGGCAGCAGGAGCATCGGCGGTTGCCGCTAGTGCCTTGCCTGCCTTGCGCCATTTCCTGATGCCCAGCCATGCCAGGTAGACGGCGCCCGCATATTTCAGCATGACGAAAGCCGGCCCCAGAATCGCGAGCAGGGCGCTCAGGCCGATAAGCGCCGCGCTCAGCATGATCAGCTTGCCGGCAATGATTCCGCTCGCCAGCGGCAAGCTGCTGCGCAGGCCGCCGCCGATGGAGCGCGACAGCAGGGCGGCGATTTCAGGTCCGGGCAGCGCTGCCGAGGCGGCAAAGGCGAGCAGGAAAATCAGGTACTGGGTCATGTGCATATCCTCGATACGGCTGTTGCAAAAAACAGGGGTGGTTCACAGGGCCTTTGTTGTAAATGCAGTGCTACAAAGCTCTGCAAAAATAGACTGTATTTCCGAGGGTGTCTGCTGCATGCCATTCTCGCTCCACCATGCCAATACCGTGAACAAGGACGCTGAAATGAAGCGTCCGTGCAAGCTGGCCGGCAACTCCTCGCGGGCGTCCAGGATGGCGCTTAGCTTTCGCTCCAGTATTTCCTGCGCCATGCGCGACACCGCCGGACCACCTGCGCCGTTCATCAGTGCCGAGTACATTTGCGGCAGCTCGCGCAGATGAGCGAACAGGCTGCTTGCATCGAGTAGTCCCGGCAGCTCCGCCGATACCAGGACGTGGCGCTCCAGAACGGCTTCCAGCCGGGTACGGAGCAGTTCGTCCTTGCTGTCGAAATGGGCGTAAAACGTGCCTCTGCCGACGGCTGCCTTTTTTGCAATATCGCTGACGCGGATGGCGTCGTACGAACGGCGCAGCAAGAGCGTGGCGAGGGCAGCATTGATGTCGTGGCGGCTGCGGCGTGAACGCAAATCCACGGGTTCCTGAACAGAAGCAGATTTTTGTTCGATATCAGACATAAATGTAGACCTGTCCATTGAAGTCACGCGGCTTTGACGAAATACTTGTGGCTCCTATGTTATCGCAAAGCAATCCCATCCTCCCTTTTGTTCAGCTGGAAAGGCAAATATGACGAATCAACGAATTCATGCGGCAGCCCTGTTTATCGGCATGCTGGCCGCTATCCTTACCATGGCGATCCACCCGACCAGCTTCGATCTGCATGCTTCGGCAGAAGCCATCGCGCACGTCAATCACGTCAATACCGTGACGCATACACTCGGCCTGGCAAGCATTCCAGTCACTCTGCTGGGTGTTTTCGGGATATCCAGCCGCACCGGCTGGAACAACATCAGTGGACTAAGCGCGTTCATTGTCTATTGTTTTGCGTCGATAGCCGTCATGCTGGCGGCGGTGGCTGACGGCCTGATCGGTTCCAGCCTGGCCCAGGAGGCAATCAACGTCGACGACAGCAAGCGGCAATTGCTGATGATGGCGCTGCATTACAATTTTCAGCTCAACCAGGCGCTGGCGAAAGTGTATGTTGCCGGCGCATCATGTGCATTTATCCTATGGTCGATAGCGCTGACACGTTTGGGAAAAAGCACAAAGGTCCTGGGTGCCGTCGGCGGCATTCTCGGACTGTGCGGGCTGATTGCCGTGCTGGGCGGGCATATCCAGATGAATGCACATGGATTCGGGCTGCTGGTTCTGGTACAAGCTATCTGGATCGTGCTGATCGCCATCTGGCTATTCAGAGAGACTCCGCTTGACGCAAGGTAAAGTCAGCCTCCAGAACGTCAGCGCCAGCAGGCTGACGATCGCCCCCAGCAGGCACACGCCGTTCCAGCCGGCGGCGGCGTACATGCAGGTGGACAGGATTGCGCCGGCGCCGCTGCCGACAGTGTAGAACAGCATGTAGCAGGCAACCAGGCGGCTGTGCGCAGTCGGCTGGGTCTGGAAAATCATGCTCTGGTTGGTGACATGGATCGCCTGCCCGCCCATGTCCAACAGGACGATGCCCAGCACCAGTGCCCACAGGCTGTAAGGCATGAACCAGAGCGCCAGCCACGCCAGCAGCAACAGTGTCAGCGCCGCGCCGGTGGTGCGCTGGCCATGCCCGCGATCGGCCCAGCGGCCGGCGCGCGACGCGGCCAGCGCGCCAAGCACGCCGACCAGGCCGAAAGCACCGATCGCGCTATGCGAGAAGGAGTAGGGCGCAGCGCTCAGGGGCAGCACCAGGGCAGTCCAGAAGATGCTGAAAGCAGCAAACATCAGCATGGCCAGCAAGCCGCGGATTTGCAGCACCCGTTCGGTTGCCAGCATGGCAAACATCGAAGCTATCAACCTGAAATAAGAAAGTCTCTGTGCCGGCGCTGCCTGCACCGGCAGGACGCGCCACAACACCAGCAGCATCAGCAATGCCGCCGCCGCTGACGCAAAATAGACGGCGCGCCAGCCAGACCAGTCGGCTAAAAAACCTGCCACGGTGCGCGCCAGCAGCAGTCCGATTACCACACCACCTTGCGCCGCCCCCACCACGCGGCCGCGTTCCGACGGCGCTGCCGCACTGGCGGCATAGGCGATCAAGCCTTGTGTCATGGCGGTGCCAAGCAGACCTGTGCCTAGCATGCCCGCCAGCAAGGCGGCCGGCGAGGACGCCAGGCCGACCGCAGCCAAGGCTGCACATAACAGGCATAGCTGGGCAACGATCAGGCTACGCCGGTTCATCAAGTCTCCCAGCGGTACGACCAGCAGCAACGCCAGCGCGCAGCCGACCTGGGTCGCTGTGATGACGATGCCGACACTAGCCTGGCTGAAACCGAAGTCCTGCGCCAAGGCATCGAGCAAGGGTTGTGCGTAGTAGACGTTCGCCACGCTGAAGGCGCAGGCGACGGCAAACAGCAGCACCAGTCCAGTGCTCAGGGTGGGCGTCGGAACCGGCATGGGATCGAAGGCCGGGTTTTCCGCCATGCTGAACTCGAGGCCGCCGTATTGGCCGGCGGGGAATGGGGATTTGTGATCTGGCATGAGAAGTCCTTATTTGCAACTAGTTTCAAATTAAAACCAATTGAAGTTTATGGTTTCTGGTTTTAAAATGCAACTAGTTGGGACGTGAAAATACTCCAAAGGACAAGCATGGCCAAGCGAAAGAGTTTGAAAGGCGACAGCTGCCCGGTGGCCAGGGCGCTGGATGTGGTAGGCGACCGCTGGTCGCTATTGATCATCCGCGATACCTTCGACGGCATGCGCCGTTTCGGCGAATTCCAGAAAAGCCTGGGCGTAGCCCGCAATATCCTGGCCGACCGCCTGCAGACGCTGGTGGCGGAGGGTATCCTGGAGGCCGCGCCGGCCTCAGACGGCAGCGCGTATCAGGAGTACCTGCTCACTGCCAAGGGCGAGGGACTGTTCATGGTGGTGGTGGGTTTGCGCCAGTGGGGCGAGAAACACCTGTTCGGCAATGGCGAAGCGCACTCGCGCATGGTCGAGAGCGCCAGCGGCAAGCCGATCCTCAAAATGGAATTGCGCTCACGCGACGGCCATCTGCTGGGACCATCGGATACGCTGGTGCGCAAAGTCGGCAGCGCAACCGCCGGCTGAGCGCCTGTCTGTCAGCTAGGCGCGCGGCAGATGCCAGCCGCGCGATACCGCCACCAGGCGCAGCGTAAAGCAAGCCGCTCCGCCAACGCACGCCGCAGCGCCAGGCGACAAGCCGAGGCGGCGCGCAGCCAGCACCACGAACGCGCCAAAAAAGGCTGCCGTGGCGTAGATATCCACTTGCAGCACCGCCGGCACGCGTGACAGCAGGATATCGCGCACTACACCGCCGCCGACTGCGGTGACGGTTCCCATCAGCATGGCGATGAACGGCCGGATGCCGAACAGGATGGCTTTTTCGACCCCGGCGACGGCAAACAGCGCCAGGCCGGCGGCGTCCAGCACCAGCATCCAGGCCGGCGGAAATGCCTGCACCGTTGAATGAAAAATGAAAGTAAAGAAGCCGGCCAGGAAAGTCAGCACCGGATAGCGCCAGTCACGGATCGCATTGGGCGGCGTGGCGCCTATCAGCAGGTCGCGGATGACGCCGCCGCCCAGGGCGGCGACGAATGAAATCACCATCACTCCCAGCAGGTCGAGACCGCCGCGCATCGCGCTCAGTGCGCCTTCGATGGCGAACACCAGGGTGCCGATCAGGTCGGCGGCCACGACGACGGTTTCTGTCTTGAGCTTGAGTTTGTACATGGAGGGAAATATCCATTCCGGTTGCTGGTGCTGGCACGCTATAACGAAAGAATCGCCGCGTCAATCAATCCATCCATGGCCGTAAACGGGAACGGGGTGCAAACCGCGCCTTGCAGCGCCGCTCGCACCCCGCTTAAGGTCTCGATGAGAGACCGGCTAGCTTACTTAGTTCTGCAGGCCGCGTGGAATCGCGCTCAGCAACTGACGCGTGTAGGCATGCGTCGGATTGTGATAGAGCTCGTCCGAGTTGGCCAGTTCCACTACTTTACCCTGATGCATCACCATCACCTGGTCGGCCAGGTATTTCACTACCGACAGATCGTGCGAGATGAAGATGTAGCTCATGCCGAATTCTTCCTGCAGGTCTTGCAGCAGGTTCAGCACCTGCGCCTGCACCGACACGTCCAGCGCCGACACCGACTCGTCGCACACCAGGATTTCCGGACGCAGGGTCAGGCAGCGCGCAATCGCGATCCGCTGCCGCTGGCCGCCGGAGAATTCATGCGGGTAGCGGTGATAGGCCTGCTGCGGCAAACCGACTTTCTGCAGCAGCTGCATGGCCATTTCGGTGCGCTCGTTGTCGTCGCTGCCGATCTGGTGGATGCGCATCGGTTCCAGCAGGATCTGGCCGATGGTGAAGCGCGGATTGAGCGAGGCGTACGGGTTCTGGAAGATGATCTGGATGCGGCGCTTGTAGGCCATGAAATCCTTGTTGGACATGCCGATGATGTCCTTGCCTTCGAACAGCGCCTGACCGGCGGTAGCCTGGTGCAAGCGCATCAGGGTCAGGCCGACCGTGGTCTTGCCGGAACCGGATTCGCCCACCACGCCAAGGGTCTTGCCGCGCGCCAGCTTGAAGGAGACATCCTGCACCGCCTTGAATTCCTTGCGGCCGAACAGGCCTTCGCGGAAATAGAAGCTCTTGCCCAGGTTGCGCACGTCCAGCAAGGTCTCTTCCTGGCCGCTGCAGCCACGGGTGCGTTCGCGCAGGTCGAGCTCGGCGCCGTTGTTGCCGTTCACGCCGTTGTTCATATAGTCGCTGATGACCGGCAAGCGCCACGGACGGGTGTCGAGTGAAGGACGGCACATCAGCAGCGCCTTGGTGTAAGGATCCTGCGGCGCTTCAAAGATTTGCCGCACGTCGCCCTTTTCACGTACTTCGCCATGCCGCATGACGATCACTTCGTCGGCGATTTCACCCACCAGCGCCAGGTCATGGGTGATGAACAGCACCGACATCTTGTGACGCTTGCGCAGCGCTTCGATGAGGTCGATGATCTGCTTCTGGATAGTGACGTCGAGTGCAGTGGTCGGTTCATCGGCAATCAGCAGCTTCGGTTCGCAGGCGATCGCCATGGCGATCATCACGCGTTGCTGCTGGCCGCCCGACATCTGGCTTGGATAAGCGTCGATCTTGGTGGCCGGCGAAGGAATGCCCACTTCCTCCAGCAGGGCGATGGCGCGCGCGCGGGCCTGCTTGGCGTTCATGCCCATGTGCAGCTGCAGTACTTCGGCGATCTGGAAACCGACCGTGAAGACCGGATTGAGCGAGGTCATCGGCTCCTGGAAAATCATCGAGATTTCCTTGCCGCACATGTCGCGCCGCTCGTCCGGCGACATCGCTAGCAGGTTGCGGCCTTCGAACTCGATCACGCTGGTGGGGGCGATGCTGGAATTGTCCTTCGGCAGGAGGCCCATCACGGCCAGCGAACTGACCGATTTGCCGCTGCCGGATTCGCCCACCAGGGCCACTGTCCTGTTGTGCGGAATGTCGAAGGAAATGCCCTTGACGGTTTCCACCATGGTCTTTTTATCGCTGCGGAAACTCACGCGCAGGTCACGCACGCGCAACAAAGGCTGCGCGCTGTCTTGTTTGTTGAGGTTACTGGAATCCATGATGTCTCCTATTTCAGCTTCGGATCGAGGGCGTCGCGCAGCGCATCGGTGAACAGCGAGAACGCCGTCACCAGGATCGCCATGGCGATACTCGCAGCCGCCAGCTGCCACCACTTACCCAGAATTAATTCGTTTTGCGCTTCATTCAGCATGCTGCCCCAGGAGACGACGCCGACCGGCACGCCGAAACCGAGGAAGCTCAGGATCACTTCCGACTTGATGAAGCCGACCACCGAGATCGACAGCTGCACCAGCGAGACGTGGCTGACGTTAGGGAAGATATGGCCGAACATCTTGCTCCAGTGGCTGGCGCCGATGGCGTCCGCCGCCATCACGTATTCGCGCGACTTGTGCTTCATGTATTCGGCACGGATCAGGCGGTAGGTGCCGGTCCAGCCGGTCAGGCCGAGAATCAGCACGATCGCCGTCACCCCTTTTTGCTGCAGCACCGCGGCCACCGCCAGGATCAGCAGCAGATAGGGGATGGAAGTGAAGATGCTGTAGAACCAGTTGAAGGCATCGTCGATCCAGCCGCCGAAGTAGCCGGAGACGGCGCCGAAGATGGTGCCGAGTGCGACCGCCAGCAAAGCCGAGACCAGGCCGACGATGATCGAGGTTTCCGCGCCCTTGATGGTTTTCTTGATGATGTCGTGGCCCCATTTGTCGGCGCCGAACGGCAGCGTCTGCTTGCGGATCAGGGTGGCGCTGCTGCCTTTCTTGGCCAGCTCGGCGCGGATTTCAGCCATTTCAGTGGCGAGCGGATCGGCGATGCCGTAGTCGTTGGCGATCACCGGCGGTGGTGCCGCCGCGGTGCCGCTCTTGCGCAGGTCGCGCAGGATGTCGCGCAGCGGATCCACCGGATTTTCCGGCGGTGGCGCTTCCACCGCTGCATCGTTGTCGGCGAAGCCGCGCTCGGCGTCGGTTTGCGCGCCGAGGAAGGTCGGTGGCGCGTAGTTGACGCCGACTTCCTTCGACCAGTCGCTGGCGATCAGGCCGCTGGCGGACATTGCCAGCATGATCAGGTAGAGGCCGACCACGGCCATCGCCGCCATCGCCACGCGGTCGGCGCGCAGGCGGCGCCAGGCCAGCGCCCACAGGCCCGGGGAGTGAGTCTGGGTAGCGCTATTCAGTGCTACTGTGCTTGCCGGCGCCGCTTGGGTAGGGGCCGAATGTATACTTTGAGTCATGGCGGCTCCTACTTCAGTTGAACGCGTGGGTCGACAGCTTGGTACAGCAAGTCAGTCAACAGGTTGAATATCATGGTGGCGGCGGCGACATAGATCGTGATCGCCTTGATCACCGGGAAATCGCTGCGTTCGACCGCCAGGATCACTTCGCGGCCGATGCCTGGAATCGAGAAGAAGCGTTCGATCAGGAAGGCGCCGATCAGCAGGGCAGGCAAGTTCGACATGACGTTGGTGATGATCGGGATGGCGGCATTGCGCAATACGTGCACCCACAGGATGCGGCGTTCCTTGACGCCTTTGGCGCGTGCGGTGCGGACGTAGTCCTGGTTGACTTCATCCAGCACGAAAGTACGGTACAGGCGCAAGCTGGGAGCGATACTCACTGCCAGCATGATCAGGATCGGCAGGGCCGAGTAGTGGAACAGGTTTTCCCAGAAGCTGTTGCCCCAGCCTTGCACCGGGAACATGCCCAGCTTGTAGGCGAACCAGTATTGGAACAGGATGATGTAGACCAGGATACTGATCGACATGCCGACAGTACAAGCCACCATCACCGCGCGGTCGGTCTTGGAGCCGCGCACGAATGCCACGGCCAGCGCCAGCGCCACGGCGATCAGGGTTTCCAGGATGGTCAGCGGGATCAGCACGGTCATGGACGGGCCGAGGCGGGTCAGGATCACGTTGGCGACCGATTCACCGGTGCTCCAGCTGGTGCCGAAGTTGAAGGTGACAATCTGCTTGATGAAGATCCACAGCTGGATGTAGTAAGGCTGGTCGATGCCCAGCTGGGTGCGGATGTTGGCGATCTGTTGCGGGTTCGACATCTTCCCCGCCAGGATGTAGGCTGGGTCGCCCCCGACCCAGTTGAACAGGAAAAATACCAGTACGATGACGCCGAGCATGGTCGGCAGCATTTGCCAGAGTCGGCGCAGGATATAAGCGGTCATGATGGTTCCTTAGTCTGGCTCAATGCAGGCGCTGGCCTGAAATTTCGTCAAAGAATGCCTTGCTGTTCGGCTCGCGGCCGAGGAAGGTGCTGACCATTTCGCCGGCCGGCTGTTCGCCGCCGCGGGAAAGGATGTCTTTACGGTACAGATGGCCGACTTCCGGATTCATCAGCTTGCCGTTGTAGCGCGACAGCATGTCCAGCGCCAGCACTTCCGACCACATGTAGCCGTAGTAGCCGGCTGCGTAGCCGCCCATCAGGTGGCCGAACTGGCCCGGGAATTCGGTGCCCGGGACATAGCCCAGCGGCGTCGCCCCCTCCATTTTCTGCCAGACTGCCAGCGGCTGTTCCTTGTCGGCCTGGTCGTTATGGATGGTCATGTCGTAGCTCGCGTACAGCAGCTGGCGCGCATAGCGTATGCCGCGGCCGTAGTTGTGGGCGGCGGTCAGGCGGCCCAGCAGAGCGTCGTCGATGGTCGGGCAGGCAGTCTTGCAGAAGCCGGCCAGCAGGGTCAGCGATTCCTTGCGGCGGGCCCACTCTTCATACATCTGCGATGGCGCTTCGACAAAGTCGAGTTCGACATTGGTGCCGGCTTGCGCTACATATTTGGTATGCGAGAGGACGCCGTGCAGCACGTGGCCGAATTCATGCACCAGGGTTTCCAGTTCGTCGCTGTTCAAGCCGTTGCGATCGAGGTTGGTGACCAGGGTAGAGATCGGCGTGCGGTGCGCCAGCGTGCTGACGCCGCGCGTACCCCAGGCGGCAGCGTGACCATATTTACCTTCGCGCGGATAGAGGTCGAGATAGATGCCGGCGATGCGTTCTTTGCTCTTGCTGTCGATGACGTCGTAGTACTGGACTTCAGGATCCCAGACAGGCACTTCGACACGTTTGAATTCGACGCCGTACAGGGTGCCGGAAACATGCAGGATCCAAGGCACCGCGGCTTCGCTAGGGAAGTACTTGCGCAGCGCTTCCTGGTCGACGTTGTAGCGCGCCTGCTTGATTTTCTGCTGCCAGTATTCCGAATCCCAGCGCTCCAGCTTGGTCTCGGCCAGCGGCGTTTTCAGCGTTTCCGATTTGAACACGCGCAATTCTTCGATTTCCTTGCGTTCCAGCTCAGTGACCGCGGTCTGCACTTCGGTCAGGAATTTTTCCACGGTTTGCGGATTCTTGACCATGCGGCGGCGGGTCACCAGGTCTGCGTAGCTAGGCAGACCGAACAGGCCTGCCATTTCATGGCGCAGATCCATGGCTTGTTTCAGGATCTCCAGGTTTTTCGGCGTGCCATGGTTGGTGAAGGCGATCTGGTAGCGGCGGCGTGCATCGCTGTTATCCGCCGATTCCATGAACGGCTTGTAATCAGGATATTCGAAGCCGAGCAGGTAGTTGCCCTTGTCGTCGCGCTTGGCGCGCGCCAGGTAAGCGGCTGGCATGCCTTGCAGTTCGGCTGGGGTGAAAGTCAGTTTCTGGTTGTTGTCGCGGATATTGCGCGCGAATTCCTGGCTCAGCTCGCCCAGCTTGTCGAGGATTTCCTTCATGCGCGCGCGCTTTTCCGGCGGCAGGGAAACGCCGGTGTCGTCGAAGCTGTACAGGATGTCCTGGCGCAGCTTCTGTTCGATCGGGTCGGTCGGCTGGATGGCTTTGAAGCGGGCGTACAGCTTTTCGCTTTGCAGCAGGTCGGTGGCGAACTTGTTGGTTTCGATCAGGCAGGCTTCGGTGGTGCTGCGGACTTTTGCGTCAGGTGAAACGTTGTTGAGGATATCGACCGGGCCTTGCAGGTCTTCCAGTGCGATTTGCAGGTCGTTCCATTCGGTCAGCACTTTCTTGCTGTCTTTGGCATGGGCCGGCGGCAGTTTCTCCAGCATGGCGACGCGCTTGCGCAAGCCGTCCAGGGTGTTGCTGCAGAGAGTAGGGATCTGGTCCGCCTGCAACAGCGGAATCAGGGGCCGCTGTGCGCCTTGGGCGACTGCCTGGTTCATCATCAGCGTGAAGAACGCTGTGGTGACCGGCAAGAAAAGTGACGATGTTTTCATGCATTACCTCAAATATGGGCCGAGTGAAAATTAACAGTGATTGGGGAGGCAGGCGGGAGGCTCTGTGCCGTCCCGCTCCGCGTGTTTATTTAGTGCGTTTTTCGATGTCGAAATACATCCATTCGGTCGGCATGACCGGATGCTTCTTGTAGCCGATCACACGCGGCTGCGCGATCATGTTGCGGTAGCGGGCGTAGCCGATGCGCGACGGCGAATCGACTTCCAGGATGCGCGCCATCTTGTGATACAGGACATCCCGCTCCGGGCCGGCGGGTAGTTTTTGCGAGGCGGCGTACAGCACATCGTATTCGGGAATCTTGACGCAGCCATTGTTGTTCTGGCCAACGTTCGGACCGTAGAACAGCTGCATGAAGTTGTCGCCGTCAGGATAGTCGGCGATCCATGGCGCAGTGCGGGTCTGCAGCTGGCATTCTTTTTCCGCCTTGAGCAGGTCAGGGAAGGTTTTCAGGTCGCCGACCATGCGGATGTGGATGGTGTCATAGGTCTTCTTCCACATTTCCGACTGCTGCTGGCCGTTGGAGTCGGCGCGGGCGGAATAGCGTACTGTCAGCGGCTTGCCGTCCGGCAGGTTGCGGTAGCCATCCTTGCCGATCTTGTAGCCGAACTTGTCGAGCAGGGCATTGGCGACTTCCGGTTCGTACTGGATGCTGCTCTTGTAATCCGGATCGTAGCCGACCACGCCTGGCGGGATCGGGTATTCCAGCGGGATCGCTTCGTCGTTCCAGACCACCTTGATTTCTTCACGCACGTTGTGCGCCATGGCGATGGCGCGGCGCAGGGCGATTTTTTCCTTGCTCATGCCGCCCAGCACCGGGTCTTGCATGTTCCAGTAGAAATAGCTGATTTCAGGATCGACGATGCGTGACAACTGCACGCCGCGCTTGACGAATTCCGGTTTCAGCTTGCCGCCGGCCATGACCTGCGGCGCCAGCGGGCCTTGCAGTTCGGTGATGTCGACTTCGTCGCCTTCGAAGGCCAGCAGGCGCGACTGGTCTTCCACCATCACGCTGATTTCGACGCGGCCGATCTGCGGCATGCGCTTGCCCTTCATCTTGGCGACGATGGCAGCATCGCCAGGGTCAGTGCTAGGCTGGAAATCCCAGGTGTAGCCACGGTAGTCCGGGTTGGCGGTCAACACCATGCGTGAGCCGCGTATCCATTGGCTCAGGATGTAAGGGCCGGTACCGACCGGGTGTCCCATCACGGTGCCCTGGGCGTCGCGGTATTTTTCGATGACTTCGCGCGCCACGGCGCTGGTCGGCTGGTGGGCCAGGATCATGCCAAGGTTGAAATCTGGTTGTTTCAGGTGAATGCGCAGGGTATAGCGGTCCAGCAGTTCGAAGCCGGGGACATTGGCGTCGTAGTCGAAATGGCCGGTTTGCTTGGCTTTGGCGGCAACTTCGTCGAGGCCGACCACTTTGCCTTCCAGCAGCCAGGTTTGCGGCGAAGCCAGCTGCGGATCGAACAGGCGTTTCCACGAATAGACGAAATCGCCCATGGTCAGTTCGCGCTTCTTGCCGTTGAACACCGGATCGTCGGCAAAGTAGATGCCTTTTTTCAGGTGGATGGTGTAAGTCATGCCATCGGCGCTGACTTCCGGCAGGGCTGCCGCTGCCGAAGGCATCAGCTTGGCCGGACGGGCCAGGTATTCGTAGGCGAACAGCGTTTCAAATACCGACTGGTTCACCAGTTGCGAATACAGGTCGCGTGTGACGGCCGGATCGAAACCGGTTTCCGGCGCCACGAAGACGAAGCGCAATACCTTGTCGGGATCAGCTGGCGAGGTCGGCGCCGCCGCCGCCGATGCATGCATCGGCAGGGCACACGCTAAACACGCAACCAATATCCCGCGTAACCAAAGCGAGTTCATACCATTTGTCTCCTTCATAAATCTCTAGCTAAATCGGGACTGCGGCAGGCTGATAGGGCTTGCCGGAGCAGGGTGTCTTGTCAATTGCTGAATAGGCGGCTTAGTGTTTGTCGACGTCGATGTACTGCCATTCGGCGTGCAGGATCGGATGCTTCTTGAAGCCCTTGACCCATGGACGCGCCAGCCAGCTGCGGATGCGGGTAGTGTTCACCACCACGGCCGAGTCGGCTTCGATCTGTCGATTCATCTGCAGGTAGAGCTGGTTGCGCTCGGGCCCCGGCGGCAAGGCAACGGCTTTTTGGTAAAGCGCGTCGTAGGTTGGCGAGCTATAGCAGCCGTGATTGCCCTGGCCGACATTCGGGCCATACAGCAATTGCATGAAATTCTGCCCTTCCGGATAATCGGCCATCCAGGCGGCGCCCCACAGCATCAGCTTGCACTGGGTGGCGGCTTTCAGATTGTCGGCGAAATTGTTGATGATGAATTCGGAGCGGATGCCGATCTTGTCCAGGCCGCGTTTCCACAGTTCCGACATTTCCTGGTAGAACACCGCTTGCTCGCGCGTGAATTTCAGCAGCAGCGGTTTGCCGTCCGGCATGGTGCGATAGCCATCGGCGCCGCGCTTGTAGCCGAAATGATCCAGCAGCTTGTTGGCCAGCGCCGGATCGTAGGCGACGCTATTGCGGTAAGTCGGATCGTAGCCGACCACGCCTGGCGGAATGAACATCTCCAGCTTGGTGGCCTGGCCGTTGCGCAGGATTGAGACTTCCTGCTTGTTGTCGTACACCATGGTGATTGCGCGGCGCAGGGCGATCCGGTCGAGGCTGTTGCCGCCGATGGTCGGATCCTTGTAGTTCATGACGGTGTAGGTGACGCCGGCATCAACCACGCGCTGCAGCTGGATGCCTTGTTCGGCGTACTCAGGCTTCAGCTTGTCGCCGTCCAATACTGTCGGGGCGGCCAGTTGCGGCATCTTGTCGAAGTCGATCTGCTTGCCCTGGAAGGCCAGCCAGCGCGATTGTTCTTCTTCTATGATGTTGATCTCTACCTTGCCAACCTGGGGCATTCTCTTGCCCTGCATGTCCTTGACGATTTGCTTGTCGATGGCGTCGGAGGAGGGCTTGAAGTCCCAGGTGAAGCCGCGGTATTCGGGATTGGCGACCAGCACGATCTTGCTGCGCGGGACATAGGTTTGCAGCATGTACGGGCCGGTTCCGACCGGATGCTGTCCGCTTTGCGCGCCGTAGGTGCTGATGACTTCCTGAGCCACCGCGCCAAAGGCCGCATACGCCATGATGTTGAGGAAGTTATA
The DNA here is from genome assembly GCF_035566555.1 of Collimonas sp. GTDB lineage: Bacteria > Pseudomonadota > Gammaproteobacteria > Burkholderiales > Burkholderiaceae_D > Collimonas. The sequence continues at coordinate 7,223 of NZ_DATMRB010000174.1, read as the reverse complement.
GTCCTTGGCGTTGAGGGTGACGCGCAGGGTGTAGCGGTCTGGCGCCTGCAAGCCGGCGACCGGGGCATCGTAATTGAAGTGGCCGCGTTTTTGCGCCTGGGCGGCGAGGTCATCGAGACCGGCGATCTTGCCTGCCAGGAAACTCGCGTGTACCGAACGGCTCTGCGGATCGAGAACGCGCTTGAACGTATATATGTAGTCTTCTGCGGTCAGTTCTCTGCGCACACCCTTGAATGCCGGATCGGGAGAAAAATAAATACCTTTTTTGATGTGAAAGGTATAGGTCTTGCCGTCTTCGCTGATTTCCGGCATGGCTTCCGCGGTCTGCGGCACCAGCTTGGCCGGCCTGGCCAGATAATCGTAGGTCAGCAGGGTTTCGTAGATGACTTCGCTGACCCAGCCGGAGTAGAAATTCGCGGTCCGGATCATGTCGAAGCCGTCGTCGGCGGCTTCGAAGCCCATCCTGATCACTTTCGATGGGTCGGCCGGATTGGTGCTGGTGGCAGCGCTGGCGCTGCCTGCAAACGCCGCGACCACCAGCATTTGCCCTATCAATACTTTTTTGAAGCCAAGCAGATTCGATAATTTACGATGCATTTTCATTGCCTTTTGAGCAGGTGATTATTTTCTTGTGCTTAAGATTGCTTATCTTCAGCCAAAATAGTGTCATTTCCAATGACATCGCGCGTTATGGCGGGTAGCGAACGCGCGACTGGTACTGTTTTTTGCTTAGCAATCCATCAAGATGAAATAGTGTACGCCTGCTCTGCTTAGTTGAAACCTGTTCATGTGGGTTGTCTCCTGTTTTGTTTAGTTTTTGGGGCCGATGCCGGCCGTACGTTCCAGGTTAAGGCGGCATACTACAGAATCCCGCGCAAAAAGATAGATAGGCGCTCAGTGTTTTTCAACATCGAGGTACTCCCAGTCGGCCTGCAGGATAGGATGGCGCTTGAAGCCCTTGATCCACGGCCGTATCATCCAGTTGCGCAAACGCGACGTTGTCAGGACCCAGGCGGTGTCGGCTTCCATCTGGCGGCTCATGTCGATATACAGCTGGTTGCGCTCCGGCCCCGGAGGCAAGGCCTTGGCCTTGACATACAGGGCGTCATAGGCCGGCGAGCTATAGCAGCCGTTATTGCCTTGCCCCACATTCGGGCCGTACAGCAGTTGCATGAAGTTGTCGCCTTCCGGGTAGTCTGCGGTCCAAGAACCATTCCACATCATCAGCTTGCATTCGGTCGCCGCCTTCAAATTGTCGGCAAAATTGCTCACCTTGAACTCGGCGCGGATACCGATTTTATCGAGCCCGCGTTTCCAGATCTCCGAGGAAACCGTATTGATCGCATTGGGTTCTGTCGCAATTTTCAAAGTTAGCGGCTTGCCGTCCGGCAGGGTGCGGTAACCGTCGGCGCCGCGCTTGTAGTTGAAGCGGTCAAGCAATTTGTTTGCCAGCACCGGATCGTAAGCGATGCTGTTGCGGTAGCTGGGATCATGGCCGACCACGCCTTCAGGGATCGCCATCTCGGCTTTTACCGCCAGACCGAGGCGCATCTGGCTTATTTCATCGTCAATGTTGTAAGACATTGCGATTGCCCGTCGCAGGGCATTTTTCTCCAGGCTGCTGCCGCCGATCAGAGGGTCTCGGTAGTTGAGGAAGATGTAAACCACGCCGGCTTCAGTGATAGTATCGAGGCGAACGCCTTCATCGATGAAGGATTGCTTCAGTTTTTTGCCGTCGAGAACGGTCGGCGCGGCTGCCTGCGGCAGGTAGTCAAAATCGATCTGCTTGCCTTGGAACGCCAGCCAGCGCGATTGCTCTTCCTCGATGATGCTGATTTCGACGCGCCCGACCTGCGGCATTTTCTTGCCCTTCATGTCGTGCACCAACTGGTCGTCCCAGGCCGATCCGGACGACTTGAAGTCCCAGGTGTAGCCGCGGTATTCAGGATTGGCAACCAGTACAATTTTGCTGCGCGGCACATACTGCTCCAGCATGTAGGGGCCGGTGCCGACCGGATGGGCTTGGGTCCGGTCGCCATAGGCATCCACGACTTCATGCGCTTGCGCGCCCAGGGCGACGAATCCCATGATGTACAGGAAATTGTAGTCCGGCGCCGTCAGCTTGATTTGCAGGGTGTAGCGGTCAGGCGTTTGCAAGCCGCTGACTGCGGCATCGTAGTCGAATTTGCCGGTTTTTTTGGCGGCGGCGATCAGCTCATCCATGCCGGCGATCTTCCCTTGCAAGACATTGGCATTTGGGGACAGGTTCTTCGGATCGAGGAAGCGCTTGAAGGTATACGCATAGTCGGCGGCCGTCAGTTCCCGGCGCACGCCTTTGAAGGCGGGGTCGGGAGCAAAATAAATCCCCTTTTTGATGTGGAACACGTAGGTCTTGCCGCCATCGCTTATTTCCGGCATGGCTTCCGCGGTGCCGGGGACCAGTTTGGACGGGCGCGCCAGATAGTCATAAGTCAGCAAGCGTTCAAAAATGGCTTCGCTGACCCAACTGGAATAGGCGTTATAGGTGCGCACCATGTCGAAACCATCGTCCGGCGCTTCCAGCGCTACGCGCACCACTTTGGACGGATCCGCCGGATTATTGCCAGTTTGAGCAGGAAATGCTGCACCTGCGATGCACGAAATGAGCATTAATGGTGCAATGCACGATTGCGTAATTTGCTTAAAGTTCCACATAATCCTGTCTCTATTTCCTTGCCACATGGCAGTTAAATGTTCCGCATTCTAGGCCCAAACAGCCCGCGAAATGGCGTAGTTTCGCCATTAAATCAATCTATGCGACTTTACTTATACGTATATGCGTATTTGTTATTTGGCGTATATAAGCAACAGTTCGCAGGCGTTGCCCAAATTAAATGCTGTTTTTATTTTTTTTAGGATACACTATTTTAGCTGCATTAAAACCTGTGGCATATTTTTTGCTTGTAGCTTTAGGCGGAAATGTTGCTGGCAAACAATTACAAATTGGTACCAGTAAAGTTGCCGTGCAGTTTGTTTTACTCGCGAAAAAAATCTGCTTTTTGGTCGTTGTTGTGCAAAAGATTTTGGACGCATCGCTCAGAAGGCGATTAACAAATCGTACTTAGATTTACTATAAAACTTAAATTTCAACTCTAACTTTTACCCATAGGGAGTTTGGTTATGATGAAGGAACGGGGATTGCCACGTTCGCTGCGACTGATGTTTTCAGGCGGCGTAGCTGTTGGGCTAGGTCTGTTGGCCCATTCAGTGCAGGCGCAGGAGACGAAGACGGACGATGCTCCACAACAAATGCAACGAGTCGAAATTACTGGCTCATCGATTAAACGCATTGCGGCTGAAGGTATTTCACCTATCACCGTGATCAAGGCCGACGATTTCACCAAGATGGGATCGACTACAGCGGCTGAAGTGCTGTCCAATATTTCGGGCAACCAGACACAATTCAACACCTCGTCCAACGTGGGCGCCGGCAAGACTGTCGGTGCTGCTGCAGACTTGCGTGGCCTGGGCTCCAACAAGACACTGGTTCTGCTGAACGGCCGTCGTCTGGCCAACAGCGCGTTCGACGGTTCGGCAGTCGACTTGAACGTCATTCCAATCGCTGCGCTCGACCGCGTTGAAGTACTCCGCGACGGCGCGTCTGCGATCTACGGTACCGATGCTATCGGCGGCGTTATCAACTTCATCACCAAGCGTTCTTACACTGGCTTGAACGTCAGCGGCGAAGGCATCCTGCCGCAGCAAGCGGGCGGAGCTGAAAAGCGTGTCAACGTTTTGGGCGGTATCGGCGATCTGGACAAGGATGGCTACAACTTCTTCGGCGTGATCGACTATCACACCCAGAACGGCGTGAAAGCCAGCGACCGCGATTTTGCCAAACTGGGCGGCCAAAACCCAGGTGTTGGCCTGAACGCCAGCAGCGGCAACTCTTATCCGGCCAACTTCACCGATGTCGGTTCGGGTAACAGCAGCAACCCTTATGCAAGCAACTGCAGCTCCGTGTCGTCATATGCCTTCAGCAAGAGCGGCATTTGCCGTTACAACAGCCAGGCAAACATCGGCATCGTCCCGAAAACAGAGGAAATCGCTGTAATCGGCAAGGGTACTTTCAAGCTGGGTCCTGACGATACAGCCTCGATTGAATACCTGCACTCGCAAAGCAAGGTGAAAACCTATGTTGCGGGCGACGTGTTCGCTGGCGACGTCAGCGGCACCAGCACCGACTATTACATCACCAAAAGCAGCCCGTTCTATCCAGGCAATGGCATTACGCCAGCCAACTCGACTGCCAGCGGCGGCCCGTTGTCGCTCAACTGGCGTTCGGAGACTGCCGGCCAGCGCGTGACTGAATCCAAGAACAGCACCGATCGTTTGCTGCTGAGCCTGGAAGGCACCAAGTTCGGCTGGGATTACAAGACTGGCCTGTCCTATTCGGTCAGCAAGGCGGAAGACAATCTGGCAGGCGGCTACCTGAACAACGATATGGTCAAGGCCGGCTTGCTGAACGGCATCATCAATCCGTTTGGCCCGCAAAATGCAGCTGGCACAGCCTATCTGAACAGCGCCCAACTGTACGGCACTTATGAAGATGCACGCACGCAAACCACATCGCTCGACTTCACTGCCAGCCGCGAGCTGTTCCAGTTGCCAGCCGGTCCGGTGGGCTTTGCGATTGGTGGCGAGTACCGCAAGGAAAAGGCCAGCTTCAACGTTGACCATGCACTGGCCGACCTCGATTCCAGCACCGGTTCGCAGGATGCGCAGTCGTCTTCCGGCCAGCGTAACGTCAAAGCTGTGTTTACAGAGCTGAGCGTACCTATCGTCAAGAGCCTGGAAGCACAATTGGCAGCACGCTACGACCGCTACAGCGATGTCGGCGGCACGATCAATCCTAAGATCGGCTTCCGTTGGCAGCCAGCCAAGCAAATCATGTTCCGTACTTCGTACAGCACTGGTTTCCGCGCTCCTAGCCTGTATGAGTTGAATGATCCGACTTCGAAGACCTTCACCAACAGCGCCTACAACGATCCAGTCCTGTGCCCAGGCGGCAACGTGGCTGCCGGCGGCGTCGCTGCACGTGATTGCGGTCAGCAATTCATGAAGCTGCAAGGTGGTAACCCGAATCTGCAACCGGAAAAATCGAATTCCTTCACGCTCGGTATGGTGATTGAGCCGATTCCAACGGTGACTGCTTCTGTCGACTACTTCAACATCAAGATCAAGAATCAGATTTCGGCGATTCCTGAAGCCGATATTTTCGGTGATCCGACCAAGTACGCGGGCAACTATGTACGCAATGCTGACGGTTCGTTGAACTACGTCACAGATACCAACATCAATCTGGGCAACGTTCACACCTCGGGTTTCGATATCGGCGCCGCATGGCGTCTGCCGAAGACCGCATGGGGTAATTTCGGCCTGTCGCTGGATGGCACATACGTCACCCAGTACGACTATCAAACCGAAACCGGCGGCGCTTACCTGAACAACCTGGGCGTCTACGGCGGTGGTGTCGGTGCTGCGGGCGGCGTGGTGTTCCGCTGGCGCCATACTGCTACGCTGAACTGGAGCCAAGGTCCATGGAGCGCAGCAATGCAACAAGTCTATACAACCGGCTATCGCGATCAGAACGGTCCTAACGTTGTCGATGCATACAAGAACCACACAGTCGGTTCCTACACGCGCTACAACCTGTCCGGTAGCTATACCGGCTTCAAGAACCTGACTCTGACTGCCGGCATCAAGAACCTGTTCAATACGAACCCACCGGGCACCAATGTAACCGACAACTTCCAGTATGGTTACGATGCTCGTTACGGCGATGCTATTGGCCGCGCGTTCTTTATCCGTGGCAACTATCAGTTCTTCTGATAGCGGGAATCAATTGACTTAAGCGCTATTCGTAAGTAAACCACCTGGGAAGTTATCCAGGTGGTTTTGGCTTTTCCGAATACATAAGTTAAGTTGCATCTTTCTGCTGTTTTAGGAGTCCTTGATGTAGTATTTACGGATGCGCAGAAATTGAGTGGTGACAGATTGGTATCTTTGTAGGGTTCGTACTGAAAATACCAGAATGGTGCACCACGGCAGGTACAATTTTTGCGTTACCGTATCTGGGCAGTAGTTCACTCATCAGATTGCAGGCAGTTCTGGCAATTGAATAATGTAGTATCGGAGGAAAGAGGCATGGATTTCACGCAGGATGGGAGAAACCCTTCCAAGAATGTAGTTGGCATCAGCGTGGTGGTTCTTCTGCATGTGGCGCTAATTTATGCGCTGGTTACCGGTCTCGCCCGCAAGGTCGTTGAAGTGATTCAGCAACCGGTCGAAACCAAGATCATCGAGGAGATCAAACCGCCACCGCCGCCACCACCACCGAAACAGGTTGTGCCGCCACCGCCAAAATCGGTTGCGCCGCCACCACCGTTCGTACCTCCACCAGAGGTAAAGGTAACACCGCCGCCAACAGAGAACGTGATTGCAGCAGTCACCAATGTCAAACCACCGACAAATGATTTGCCGACTTCTGTAGCACAACCATCGACCACCGGTGAAGCAGGTCCTTCGCATACCAGTGCAAAAATTTCTGGCAATTGCGAAAAACCGGAGTATCCGAGAACTTCTTTGCGTAATGAAGAAGAAGGTACCGTGACAGTCAGACTGACGATTGGTCCTGACGGTAACGTGGTCGATTCTGCAGTTGAAAAGGGCAGCGGTTTCAAGGATCTGGACAGAGCCACGGTGAAAGCCTGGAGCCTGTGCCATTTCACCCCGGCCATGGCCGACGGTAAACCTGTGCAGTCAACGACAAAAATGCAGTATGTCTGGAAGCTCGAATAATCGACGTGTAGAACCACTACGTTGTCCGTTATCCTAGCAATCTAATTTATAAAATTTGGAGTATTAGTATGTCTACCACTCGTAATCGCTTATCCGCCCTGGCTGCCGCTCTGATGATCTCCGCCGTGACGATCTCGCCGCTGGCCGCAATCGCCCAGACACCAGCCGCAGCTTCCGCTCCTGCTGCCGCTTCCGCACCGGCCACAGCCGACGCGCCTAAAGCTGCCGATGCAGCTGCAGCGTCGCTGGTCGACACCCCAACCCCACCGCCAGCACCTGCTGACCACGAAACCGTCAACAATCCATACGGCCTGGACGCCCTGTGGAAAGGCGGCGACTTCGTTGCCCGCGGCACCCTGATCATCCTGGTGCTGATGTCGATG
>NZ_DATMRB010000173.1:0-58863 GCF_035566555.1 Collimonas sp. | reverse complement strand
AACAGGATCTTGTAGGTGATGTTGACCTTGGCCGCGACCGATGCGCGGATCGCCAGCAGCCCGGGGTGGAAATAAGTACCGTCGCCGAGATTGGCGAATACGTGCTTTTCCGTGGTAAATGGCGCTTGGCCGACCCAGGTCACGCCTTCGCCGCCCATGTGGGTGAAGGTGGACGATTCGCGGTCCATCCACAACACCATGTAATGGCAGCCGATACCGGCCAGGCCGCGGCTGCCGTCCGGCAGCTTGGTCGAGGTATTGTGCGGGCAGCCGGAACAGAAATGCGGCACGCGGTCCTTGTTTGGATCCGGCTTGCTGCTGATGTTGAGCAGCGCTTCCTTCGCTTCCAGATAGGCGACCCGCTGCTGTACGCGTTCTGCTACCGGATGGCCGGCAAAATATTTCGACACGCGGGTGGCGATGGCGCGGGCGATCTGCGCCGGGTTCAGTTCATAGGTAGCCGGCAGCAGCCAGTCGCCATGGCCTTCGCCGCTGCGGTTGCTCCACTCGCCGGTATCGTCGAACTTGCCGACCACGCGCGGCCGCACATCGTCGCGCCAGTTGTAGAGTTCTTCCTTGACCTGGTATTCCAGGATCTGGCGCTTTTCTTCCACCACCAGGATTTCTTCCAGGCCTTGCGCGAACTCGCGCACGCCTTCCGCTTCCAGCGGCCAGGTCATGCCGATCTTGTACAGGCGGATGCCGATATCGCGCGCCACCGTTTCGTCGATGCCGAGATCAGCCAGCGCCTGGCGCGTGTCCAGGTAGGATTTACCAGCGGTGATGATGCCGATCTTGGCGCGCGGGCTATCCCAGATGATCTGGTTCAGCTTGTTGACGCGGGCATAGGCCAACGCTGCGTACCATTTGTAATTGTTCATCCGCGCTTCCTGGCCCAGCACGGTATCGGGCAGGCGGATGTTCAAGCCGTCGGCCGGCAGTTCGAAATCGGCAGCGGTGGGCAAGACAATCTTGACGCGGTCCGGATCGAGATCGATCGACGCGCCGGACTCGACCAGGTCGGTGACGCATTTCATCGATACCCATAGACCGGTATAGCGGCTCATGGCCCAGCCATGCAAGCCGTAATCGAGGTATTCCTGCACCGAAGACGGATACAGCACCGGAATGCCGCAGGCTTTCAGGATGTGTTCGCTCTGGTGCGCGGTGGTCGACGATTTGGCTGCGTGGTCGTCGCCGGCCAAGACCAGCACGCCGCCATTCTTGGAGGTGCCGGCCATGTTGGCGTGCTTGAAGACGTCGCCGCAGCGGTCGACGCCAGGGCCTTTGCCGTACCACATGCCGAACACGCCATCGTATTGCGCGCCGGGAAACAGGTTCACCTGCTGCGTACCCCAGACACTGGTGGCGGCAAGGTCTTCATTCATGCCGGGGTGGAATTTGACGTGATGCGATTCCAGGTATATCTTGGCCTTGGCGGCAGTCAGGTCGACGCTGCCGAGGGGGGAACCGCGATAGCCGGTCACGAAACCGGCGGTGTTCAAGCCAGCCAGCACATCGCGCTGCCGTTGCAACATTGGCAAACGAATGATGGCCTGCGTGCCCGTCATGAAAGCACGGCCACGTTCTAGTGTAAATTTATCATCAAGGGAAATGCTATCAGCTTCAGACGCTTGCGTGGGCAGCAAGGCTTGCGCCGATTTGAGTGGTGCGTTCATTCAGTCTCCGTGCCAAAAATTATGTTTTTGATTGCACTGCGTGGAGGTTATCCTACGCGGTAAAAACGTCTTCGCCTTGTGGGCAAATCGTCCTGTTTTTTACTATCTATTGCGGCCCCCAGATTATCACAAGCGGGGGGCCGACTCAATGCACGCCGCAGCATGCAAGCGCGCCGGCATTGGGGTAACAACTGTAACAACTGGTAAATCGAGTAGATCGGGAGCACGACTCAGCGTGTAATGGCAACTTGTCAGATGTGGCTGCATACCTCCCCTGGACCAGCCATGTCGGGCATTCCTCCCTCTAGTGTTCCCATTATCACTAGTTTGCGGATTCTGCCCTCCCCGGCAGGATCCGCTTTTTTATTTCAACTGCAGATTCGTCTCGCCATCCAGCAAGGTATTCGCCGCTAACGGCTGCAAGTCTTTCAGGCGCGCATAGATGGGCGTGAAATCCGGCGCGGTATCGTCGAACAGTTGCTTGAAATCATTGATGACAAAATAAGTTTCCTGGTAGGAGTCGATCTTGTACAGGGTGCGCATCACGCGCTCGACATCGAACGGCAGGCGCAGCGGCGCCTTGCTGCTCAGGCAATGCTCGATTTCGCCGCCGGACGAGAGAATCCCGGCGCCGTACACGCGCAAGCCTTCTGGACTCTGGATCAGGCCAAATTCAACCGTGTACCAGTACAGGCGCGCCAGCATCGACAGGCCGTCCAGCTTCATCGCTTTCAGCGCGCCCTTGCCGTAATCCTGCAGATGGTCGGCAAAAATCGGATTGAACAGCAGCGGCACGTGGCCGAAAAAGTCGTGGAACACGTCGGGTTCGACGATATAGTCGAATTCCTCCGGATCGCGCAGCCAGACTGTGACCGGGAAGCGGCGGCTGGCCAGGTGCTCGAAAAACACGTGGTCCGGCACCAGGCCGGGCACCGCCACCAGCGTCCAGCCGGTAGCCTTGAACAGCAAGGCCGAGCTTTCTTCAAAGCGCGGAATGCCGTCGCCGATATTGAGCAGTTCCAGGCTTTCGATGAAAACATCGCAAGCGCGCCCCGGGATCAGCTTGGCCTGGCGCTGGTACAGGCGGCGCCACAGCGCATGCTGCTCCGGCGTGTAGGCGTCCCAGTCCTGCTTGACCACATAGCGCGCGTCGATCTTGCTGTAGTCGCCGCGCAGCGAGGCGCCGTCCGACTTTTCAGCGACGGTGGCAAAGAAATCATCGGTGTTCAAGTTCATGTCCAATACGTTTGCATTCATTCTGTCGGTCCCGGATTCAAGGCATTTTGCCAATTTTATGCCTACAGTATACGGCTGAGACGAAAGCAGTTAATTGCAAATTTTGTCCCACAAACAATTATTTGCGCATTAATATGTCAAAAATCATAGCTTTTAAGGTCATTTATGCCAACGATTGTACTGGATGCAACCGATCGCAAGATTCTGGCGATCTTGCAGGAGGATGGCCGTCTCAGTAATCAGGAGGTAGCCGAACGCGTCAACCTGTCGCCCTCTCCCTGTCTGCGCCGCATCAAGCAGCTGGAACAGGCGGGTGTGATCCGGCAATACGTGGCGCTGCTGGAACCGGACAAGATCGGCCTCGGCCTGCTGGCCTACATCAATGTGCGCCTGGAAAAGCATAGCGATCCGCTATACCTGAGCGGCACCAAGGCCGCGGCCGCGCAGCATCAGACCATGTCGCCGCGGGTGTCGTTTTCCACCGCGGTAGAGCGCTGGCCAGAGGTGGTTGCGTGTTACGCCATGACCGGCGAAATGGATTTCCTGCTCCGGGTGCACGTGGAAGACATGGCGCATTTTTCGCGCTTCATGATGGAGACCCTGCTGCGCCATCCGGCGGTGCTGGATGTCAAATCGAGTTTCGCGCTGCAGCGGGTGAAAGATACGACGGCGTTGCCTTTGCTTTAGCCAGGCCGCGGAGCGGAAAGCAGTGGACTGTAACAGCCACTAATCGCGCTTGATACCGCGCAGGCTACCCAGCCATTTGAGGGCGGCGCGCAGGTTCGCCTTGAAGGTGTAGTCGAGCATGGCCGCCTGTTCCTGCACCGCCTCCTGCAGCACGCTGGCGGGATTGGCCGGCGGCAGTTTCAGGTAGGCGTCGGCCTCGCCGTAATCGCGGTGGATCGCCATGCCGGCCTTCTTGGCGATATGCATCATCACCTTGTTGGACGACAGGCAGTGCATGTACAAGGTATCGATATCGACATTGCGGCAACGTATCGCCGCCCTTTCAAACAGGCGGCTGCCTACGCCCAGGCCGCGCGCGGAAGCAGCCACCGACACACCGAATTCGGCGACCCGTTCCTTGGTGGTGGAGGCGCTCACCGAAGGCAGCGCCTCGCGCGGCGCGAAGGCTAGATGGCCGACGCCGAGCAGACGCAGCTTACGGTCGTAGACGCCGAATACGGTGTCGCGCGAGAAGTCGATATTTTCCACGTAGCGGCTGACCAGATCGTCCGACAGCGCCGAACCGAAACGCAGCAGGCGGTCGCCGCTGCTCAGCGCCAGGAAATGGCGCAACAGGCGCTTGCGCGCCCGACGCGACAATTCCTTGACGAAGACGATGGGTCGCGCCGCCTTGGCCTGGCCCGAGCCGGCGCCGCCGGCTGTCTTTATATCTGTGGCTGTCATCCTGGCCTCTCTGGTCGGACAAGCTGATCGGGATTATTGCCGTTGCGCTTGCAGCAGCTGCTCAACCACTTCCACCCGGGCAGCGTGGATCGCCTCGGGTATGCGCTGCGGCTGCTGCTGGAACATGCCGGCAATGACGCCGGCATTGACCGACTGCGCTGCCTGCAATGCCGCCTGCAGATAGGCCAGCTGCGGAAACGGTTTGTCCTCATAGCCGGTCCGGCCGCGAGAATCGCATTCGGTGGCACGTAGCATATCAATAAAGCGCTCAGGCTTGCGAAATGCGTCGCAGCGTCCCAGCAGGTTGACGATGGTGGCGGCGCGCAGCTCGAATGCGCGGCCGACGTTGCCGTGCTCGCGAGTGGTCATCAGGGCCAGGTCGCGTACCTCGCCCGGTACTTTGAGGCGCTGGCAAACCCGCTCCACCAGTTCCACACCCAAGCCTTCATGACCGTGATGACTGGGCCAGCCGGCAGCCGGAGTCACGCCTTTGCCAAGATCATGCATGATGGTAGCGAAGCGCACCGGCAGTGGATAGTTTGCGCGGGCGGCGGTATCCACCACCATCATCACATGCACGCCGGTATCGATTTCCGGATGATATTTTTCCGGCTGCGGTATCCCCCACAATGCATCCAGTTCCGGCATGATGCGCGCCAGCGCGCCGCATGCGCGCAAGACCTCGAACATGCGCGATGGCTTGCTTTCCATCAGGCCGCGCGCCAGCTCTTGCCAGACCCGCTCCGGCACCAATGCATCGACCTCGCCCGCCGCCACCATGCGTTGCATCAGGGCGTTGGTCTGCGGTGCTACCGTGAAGTCGGTGAAGCGCGCAGCAAAGCGCGCGACACGCAGGATGCGCACCGGATCTTCGGCAAAAGCATCTGAGACGTGGCGGAAAACGCGGTCTTGCAAATCCTGGCGGCCATTGAACGGATCGGCCAGGCTGCCGTCATCGGCGCGTGCGATAGCGTTGATGGTCAGGTCGCGGCGCACCAGGTCCTGCTCCAGCGTGACGTCGGCTGCGGTATGAAATACAAAGCCTTTGTAGCCGGGCGCCGTCTTGCGCTCGGTGCGCGCCAGCGCATATTCCTCATGCGTGTCGGGATGCAGGAATACCGGAAAATCCTTGCCGACCGGGCGGAAGCCTTGCGCCAGCATGTCGTCCGGCGTCGCCCCGACCACCACGTAATCGCGGTCCTTGACCGGCAAACCCAGCAACTCGTCGCGCACCGCGCCGCCTACCGCATAAACTTTCATGTCGTTGATTCAACCTGATGAGATGAAACTAGTCCGGCAATACTTCGGTTTCGGCCAGCGCTTCACGCATCCAGCGCGTCACCGCCGGGTGTGCCTGCACCCGCTCGGCATAAGCTTGCAAGGCCGGCGCCAGCGATACGCCGTAACTGTGGAAGCGCATCACTACCGGCGCAAAATAGGCGTCCGCGATCGAAAATGCGCCAAACAGGAATTGATGATGGCCGAATTCGGACAGGCAGGTTTCCCAGATCTCGACCACCCTGGCGATATCGGCCTGGGCGCCAGCGGTCCGCCCATGTCCTGGCTTGTGAGCCCGGATATCCATGGGCATGTCGGCGCGCAGGGCGGTGAATCCAGAGTGCATCTCGGCACAGATCGAGCGCGCAGTGGCGCGTGCCAGCGTGTCTTGCGGCCACATGCCGAGATCGGGAAACTGGTCAGCCAGGTATTCGCAGATCGCCAGCGAATCCCAGACCGGCGTCTCGCCCACCAGCAGGATCGGCACCCGGCCGCTGGCGGAATAGCGGCCTATTTCATTGGCGGTATGCGGCTGCCGCAGCAAGATCTTGTGTTCCTTGAATGGAATGCCGAATGCGGTCAGCGCCACCCATGGCCGCATCGACCAGGAAGAATAGTTCTTGTTGCCGATCACCAGCGTCAGACCATCCTTGCCTGCCTTTTGCAAAGCGGCTGACAGGCTGGGATCAAGTTCTGTGGTTTGCATACGCGGCTCCTGGACTGCCAGCAGGGTGGACACATCATGCCCGCCCTGTAATTCACTTCACCTGCGGCTCACACGTGGGCACGATGTGCCCAGCCTGCGATCAAGGCAGCGCCGATTCGACAAAACCCTTGGGCGCAACCGTACCGAGACGCGCTTTCAGCGACTGCGGCTTGCCGTCAAACAGGGCTGCATAATAAGTCGCATTGGACAGCACATTCTTGACATAGCCGCGGGTTTCGTTAAACGGAATCGACTCGGCAAATATCGCGCCTTCCACCGTGCCGGGCAAGGTCGAACGCCAGGCTCGCGGCCGGCCCGGGCCGGCATTGTAGGCCGCCGAGGCGAGCGCTTGCGAACCGTCCAGGTCGGACAGCACCATGCTCAGATAATTCGTTCCCAGCAAGATATTGGTATTCACATCCGAGATCTGGTCGGTGGTAAAGCCGCTCAGGCCGATTTTCTTGGCGACCCATTTGGCCGTCGCCGGCATCACCTGCATCAGGCCGCTGGCGCCGACATTCGAGCGCGCGCTGCGCATGAAGCGCGACTCTTGCCGGATCAAGCCGTAGACCCAAGCCATGTCGAGTCCCAGGTTCTGGGTGTTGGTGGTCATGACGTCGCGATGCGGCGACGGGAAGCGCTGGTTGAAATCGACTTCGACCTTGGTCCGGTCCGAGGTATTCACCATGCGGTCGAGGACATTGTTCTGACGCGCGAATTCGGCCGCCGTCAACAGCTGGCGGTCAGTCATCTTGCGCAATTCCCAGTTCCATTCGCGCACGCCTTCAAAACGCAGATTCATGTCAAAAAACCGCAGGGCGCGACGGAAGCCCTGGTTATTCGTCATGGCCGCCATCTCGATCGGGCTGAATGCCTGGGTCGACGAAACCGCGATGATTTTCTGTCCCAGTTCTTCCAGCGCCAGCTGACCGTAGAAATTGGTCTGGTCGGCGATCGACTGGAACTGCTGCTGGGCCTGGTCAACCTTGCCGTCTGCCTGATCGGCGCGGGCCAGCCAGTAAATCCAGGTCGGGTCGCTGCGCAGGGTTGCCGGCATCGCCTCAATGCCGCTGCGGACCAGCTTCCAGTCGCCGCCGCGCAGGGCCGAACGCACACGCCATTGATAGGCGTCGCCGGACAGGGGCGCGTTGTTCTTTACCTGACGCCAGTAGTCCAAAGCTTGCGGTTCCAGCTTGAGCGACGACTGCAAGGCAATCTGCGCCCATGCCAGCGAGCGCTCGGCGGATGTCAACTGATCCGATGATGTACTCAAGGCGCCGGCCGCACGGCTGGGGTCATTCTTGGCCACGCGTCCCAGGGCCAGGATGAACAATTCGTGGCCGCTGCGGCCAGCGCCCGGGCCGCGCGCCAGCAGCAGCGCGGATTTATCGATGGCTTGCGCCACCTGGGCATCATCGGCATCGACAAACGGCGTCATGCGGCGCGCCACGCCGGCAAAGCCGGACTCGACCGCCTGGCGGATCTGGAACCAGACGTCGTCAGCCGTGAACTGGCCGTTCTGCGCCAACGTACCGACCAGGTCGGTGCAACCTTGGCCGAAATCTTTCGGCGTCGTCAGCAAGGCGCGCGCCTCAGCCGCCACATTCACGCCCTTCAAGGCCGCCGAGGTCAGCGCATAGCATTTCAGCTGAGTGTCGTCGTCCAGCACGAATTTTGGATATTGCTCGTCAAAAGTGGCCCAGTCGCCGGCCTTGCCCAGCTCCAGCAGCCAGTCGTTGCGCAGGCGGTCAGCGATGGCGCTGCCGTCGTAACGGCTGAGATAGTCGCGGATGTCAGCCTGCGGCGCGACCAGGTCCTTGATCAACGGTTTGAGACGGTAGTAATCGACATACGAAGGAATGTCATAATCACTCAGGGTCGAGGCCAGCAATTCTGCCTTGTCGGCGTTATTTGCGCGGGCGGCGTCGCGCAGAGCGAGGAATGCGTCATCCTGGCTGGCGTAGCTGCCGATGGATGCGCTGTTGGCGGAGCGTTTTTGCGCATAAGCTGCACTTGTCAGCACGGCGGAAGAGGCCACGGCGACGGCGATAACGGCAAGCCATTTCTTTTTGAACATGTTAAACCTATTTTTTACGGGTACGAGCGATGACGTCTAGCATAGCATGTGATGCCAGTGATGCAACACCAAACCCGGACAAAGCCGCATTGCGACTTACCCTGCTGGCGGCGCGGCGCGCCATCGCCGCCGATAGCCGCAGCGACTGGGACCAGGAGCTGGGGCGTCGCGTGCTGGCCTGGGCCGCATCGTGGCGGCAGACGCAGCCGAACGGCGTGCTGGGGGTTTACTGGCCGATCCGCGGCGAACCCGATTTACGGCCGGTTTACGCCGAACTGACGGCCAGCGGCGTGGCGCTGGCGCTGCCGGTG
This sequence comes from Collimonas sp., assembly GCF_035566555.1. Classification (GTDB taxonomy): domain Bacteria; phylum Pseudomonadota; class Gammaproteobacteria; order Burkholderiales; family Burkholderiaceae_D; genus Collimonas. Next base: position 50,166 of record NZ_DATMRB010000173.1, on the reverse strand, counting down.
GTGGCCGGCAACGATAGTCCGCTGCGTTTTCTCGCCTGGACGCCCGGCGACAGTATGGTTAAAGACAGCTTCGGAGTTGCTGTGCCGGCCAGCAATGTGAGCGCGACGCCGTCAGCCTTGCTGATTCCTTGCGTCGGCTTCAACCGCCGCAAGCTCAGGCTCGGCTACGGCGGCGGCTTTTACGATAGGACGCTGGCGCTGGCGCCGCGTCCGCAGGCAATCGGGATTGCCTACTCCTGCGGACTAGCGGAATTTGACGGCGACCCGCATGACATTGCGCTGGACGCCATCATCACGGAGTCAGCCAGCTTATAACTTCAGGCGCTGCCAGATGGCGATTGTCGCCGGCGAATGATTCAAGGTATAGAAGTGCAATCCCGGGGCGCCGCCGGCGAGCAAGCGCTCACATAGCTGGGTCACCACGTCCAGCCCGAAAGCCCGGATCGAATCGGTATCGTCGCCGTAGCTGGCCAGCTTGAGGCGGATCCAGCGTGGAATCTCAGTGCCGCACATGTCGGAAAAACGCATCAGCTGCGAATAGTTGGTGATCGGCATGATGCCGGCAACCACAGGCACTGTCGCCCCCAGTTTTTGCGCTTCGTCGACGAAACGGAAATAGGCGTCGGCGTTGTAGAAATACTGGGTGATGGCGCCGTTGGCTCCCGCCTTCACCTTGCTTACATAGCGCTGCACGTCGTCTTGCGGCGACTTTGCCTGCGGGTGCATTTCCGGATAGGCGGCGACTTCGATATGGAACCAGTCGCCGGTTTCGGCGCGGATGAATTCCACCAGCTCATTCGCATAGCGGAATTCGCCGGAAGAAAAATCCATCGCGCCGTAACCGCTCGGCAGGTCGCCGCGCAAGGCCACCAGGCGCTTGATGCCGTGATCCTTGTATTGCGCCAGGATCGCGCGCAGCGATTCGCGCGAGCTGCCAAGGCAGGACAGATGCGGCGCCGCTTCGTGGCCTTCGCTGCGGATATCCAGCACCGTGTCCAGCGTACCCTTCTGGGTCGAACCGCCGGCGCCGAAGGTCACCGAGAAATAGCGCGGATGCAGTTCCGCCAGCTTGGCGCGCGTCACCCGCAGCTTTTCCGTGCCCTCAGGCGTCTTCGGCGGGAAAAATTCGATACTAAAATTCTTTTGTGCCATTTTCTGTGCCAATCAATTCTTCTTCAACAGCAGCGTGGACAGCGCCCACGAAACGATGCTGTACAAGATCGCGCCGCCTACCGCCGCCCAGAATCCGGCGACATAGAAGCCGCTGACCAGTTGCGATACCAGCCAGAACATCAGGCCGTTGATGATAAAGATGAACAAGCCCAGGGTCAGCAAGGTCGCCGGCAAGGTCAGCAGCAGCAGCACCGGACGGATCAGGGTATTGACGAGACCCAGCACCAGCGCCGCGATCAGCGCCGCACCGAAACTGGTGAATTGCACCGAATGCATCAGGTACGGCACCGCCAGCAAGGCCAGGGTATTAATCAGCCAGGTAATCAGTAAGCGCATTGAGTTTCCTCTTGATGGTGGAAGATCCGCCGGCCGCCATCAGGCAGCCGGCGGCCGGATTGTTAACTGCTTAGTAGCGGTAGTGTTCCGGCTTGTAAGGGCCGCTTTGCTTGACGCCGATATAAGCAGCTTGCTCTTCCGTCAGCACCGACAGTTGGGCGTTCAGCTTTTTCAATTGCAGGCGCGCGACTTTTTCATCCAGATGCTTCGGCAACGTGTAGACGCCGACCGGATAAGCCTTGGTGTTCACGAACAGTTCGATCTGGGCGATGGTCTGGTTGGCGAACGACGAGCTCATCACGTACGAAGGATGGCCGGTGCCGCAGCCCAGGTTCACCAGACGGCCTTCCGCCAGCAGGATAATCCGCTTGCCGTCAGGGAAAATGATGTGGTCGACTTGCGGCTTGATGTTTTCCCATTCGTACTGCTTGAGGGCGGCGACTTCGATTTCATTGTCGAAATGGCCGATGTTGCAGACGATTGCCTGGTCTTTCATCTTTGCCATGTGCGCATGGGTGATGACATGGTAGTTGCCGGTGCAGGTGACGAAGATGTCGCCGTGCTCGGCTGCGTATTCCATGGTCACCACGCGGTAGCCTTCCATCGCCGCCTGCAGGGCGCAGATCGGATCGACTTCCGTAACCCAGACTTGCGCCGACAGGGCGCGCATGGCTTGCGCCGAACCCTTGCCGACGTCGCCATAGCCGGCGATCACGGCGACCTTGCCGGCGATCATGACATCGGTAGCGCGCTTGATGCCGTCCACCAGCGATTCGCGGCAGCCGTACAGGTTGTCGAACTTGGATTTGGTGACCGAGTCATTGACGTTGATGGCAGGGAAAGCCAGCTTGCCTTCCTTGTGCATCTGGTACAAACGGTGCACGCCAGTGGTGGTTTCTTCGGTCACGCCCTTGATCTGGGCCAGGCGAGTCGAATACCAGTTCGGTGCAGTGGCCAGCTTTTTCTTGATGGCGTTGAACAGGCAGATTTCTTCTTCCGAACCCGGGTTGCTCAGGACCGACGCATCTTTTTCGGCACGGGTGCCGAGATGCAGCAGCAAGGTTGCGTCGCCGCCGTCGTCCAGGATCATGTTGGCTTGCTCTTCGCCCGGCCATTCGAAAATGCGGTGCGTGAATTCCCAGTAGTCGTCCAGCGATTCGCCCTTGAAGGCAAACACTGGCGTACCGGCAGCGGCGATCGCGGCGGCGGCGTGGTCCTGAGTCGAGTAGATGTTGCAGGATGCCCAGCGCACCTTGGCGCCCAGCGCTTCCAGGGTCTGGATCAGCACCGCGGTCTGGATCGTCATGTGGATCGAACCGGTGATGCGCGCACCCTTGAGCGGCTGCGCGGCGGCGAACTCGTCGCGGATCGCCATCAGGCCCGGCATTTCGGTTTCGGCGATCCGGATTTCCTTGTCGCCCCAGCCCGACAGGCTGATGTCGGCAACGACGTAGTCTTGGCTGGAAGAGGTTGAGTGTGCAGTAGAGTTCATTACAGCGGCGTTCATCACGCCCTCCTTTCGTTAGAAAAAAAGTAACGTGAGCGCAGTTGCGTATTGACCGTTCCAAGCCTGGCAGACCATGTCTGTCGCAACGCTCCTTGGATACGATCTGCCATTTTAAAGCAAAACAGCAGGTTTTCGGCTAGTTGGAATACATATTCCGGATATCCGCCACAGTGAATATCCGTCAGATCTCAGACCCAGCCCATTTCATGCAACTCGCTCTTGATATAAGCATAGTAAATTGGCGCCGCCACCAGTCCCGGCAGGCCGAATGCGGCTTCCGCCAGCACCATCATCAGCAGCAGCTCCCAGCTGCGGGCATTGATCTGCGTGCCGACGATCCGCGCATTCAGGAAATATTCCAGCTTGTGTATCACCACCAGGAATACCAGCGCCGCCAACGCCACATAGACCGACACCGACAAGGCGACCAGCACGATCAGGGTGTTGGAGATCAAGTTGCCGATCACCGGCAGCAAACCCGCCAGGAAGGTGACGATGATCATGGTCTTCGTCAAAGGCAGGTGGATGCCGGCGAGCTTCAGCACGACCAGCAGGAAGATCGCCGTCAAGGTCGTGTTCAGCAGGGAGATCTTGATCTGGGCGAACACCACGCGGCGGAAGGCATCCGCCAGCAAATGGGCGCGGCCCAGCAATTCGCTGGCCAGCGGTTGCAACAGTGGCATCGGATGCGCCGCATTCAGCGCCACCATGGCGCCCAGCACCATGCCGACCAGCACGTGCACGAACACCTGCACCGCTTCGCGGCCCGCCAGCTGCACTTCGCCGCTGTGGGACTGCAGCCAGTCGCTGACTATTTGCCGGATATCTTCAACGTCGTCGGGCAGATACTGCTGCAGCCAGTCGGGCAGCTGCGTGCGCGCCTGGTCGACCACCACCATCAGTTTCGATTGCAATACCTGCAGGCGATCCGGGCCGCCGTGAAAGAAGGCAATCAGGCCGAAAATGATCAGCGATAAAATCCCGATGATAATCGCCGACAGGAACACGACGGAAATCAGATGCGCCCGCTCGCTGGTCAGGCGACGCTGGACAAATGGCGTCAGGGTGCGCACCAGCTCGTAGACCAGCAAGCCGGCCAGCAACGCCGTCAGCATATGCAGCGACATCACCAGGAACAGCGCCGTCAGCGCCACCAGCCAAGCGGCCAGGCGAAAGCGCGGCAGTTCGGTGACTACCGGGCGCAATTGCTGGGACGCAGGTTCGGGTACGTGTTTGGGGGCAGAGGCCATGGGGGGGGACTTGGTTAGATCAAGCACGATACTCACGCAAAATACAGCGAGCGGAGGCGAAGTAAAGCGCTTGCATCTTTCTTGTGGGATAGTCACTGAGGCGATCAGTGTAACAAGTCGTTAGCATCGTGCAAAGCACGATTCTGGCGTGGCCGATATACGGCATGGCGAGGAAGCATGTCCTCACCATGCCGTCTCAGTTGTTACAGAGCAGCAGCCTTCAGCGCGGCGGCCTTGTCGGTGCGTTCCCAGGTGAATTCCGGCTCTTCGCGGCCGAAATGGCCGTAGGCGGCGGTCTTTTGATAGATCGGGCGCAGCAGATCGAGCATTTGCACGATGCCCTTCGGACGCAGGTCGAAATGCTCCAGCACCAGCTGCGCCAGCTTTTCGTCACTAATCTTGCCGGTGCCGAAAGTGGTCACCATCACCGAAGTCGGCTTGGCGATACCGATTGCGTACGACACCTGGATCTGGCAGCGTGTCGCCAGGCCGGCGGCGACAATATTTTTCGCCACGTAGCGGCCGGCATAGGCTGCCGAACGGTCGACCTTGGACGGATCCTTGCCGGAGAAAGCGCCGCCGCCGTGGGGTGCTGCGCCGCCGTAGGTGTCGACGATGATCTTGCGTCCGGTCAGGCCGCAGTCGCCTTGCGGGCCGCCGATGACGAAACGGCCGGTCGGGTTGATCAGGTAGCGGGTGTTCTGCAGCCATTCCTTCGGCACCACCGGCTTGATGATTTCTTCGATCGCCGCTTCCTCAATCGCTTTGTGCTGCATCTCTGGCGCGTGCTGAGTCGACAGCACGACGGTATCGATGGCGACAGGAATGCCGTCGACATATTTCAATGTGACTTGCGATTTGGCGTCCGGACGCAGCCATGGCAGGCGGCCATCCTTACGCAATTGCGACTGGCGCTCGACGATCCGGTGCGCGTAATAGATTGCGGCAGGCATCAGTTCCGGCGTTTCATCGCAGGCATAACCGAACATCAGTCCCTGGTCGCCCGCGCCCTGATCGAGATCGAGGCCCTTGCCTTCATCCACGCCCTGAGCGATGTCCGGCGATTGCTTATCGTAGCCGACCAGCACCGAGCAACTCTTGTAGTCGATGCCGTAGTCGGCATTGTCATAGCCGATGCGCTTGATGGTTTCGCGCGCAACGGCGATGTAATCGACATTGGCGAAAGTGGTGACTTCACCGGCCAGGACGACCAGGCCGGTATTGCACAGGGTTTCGGCAGCGACCCGGGCGTGCGGATCCTGGGTAAAGATGGCATCGAGAATCGCATCGGAGATTTGATCCGCGACTTTATCGGGATGACCTTCGGAAACGGATTCCGAGGTAAAGAGGTATTCATGTGCCATTGCAAGCTCCAACAAAAAACAAGTGGTGACCATGTCGCAGTCAAACCTGTTGAGCCTGCGACGCTTTAGCGAAATTTGTATTCCGCCTCGCAAGTTGTCTATTAACTCGGCGGATAATGCTGATTACTATATATTAAGATGATTCTGATAAGCAATCTATCTGCAACTCAGGGACCGCAGCGGCGCTGTTTGAATTGCAGACTATTGTGCTATTTTACGCCTCTTGAAAAAAATCAGCAAAATCCAGCCCTTTTTGGGCTATGTTTGGCTCTTTTAGGCCTCCGCTAATGCTCGTATCACTCTTTCGCCTGCTATCGAAACTCCCGCTATCTTTCTTACACGTAATAGGTACGGCCGGCGGCTGGCTGGTCTACCTGGCCTCTTCCTCCTATCGCCAGAAGCTGAAAGAGAACCTGACGCGGGCCGGCTACCAGGCACATCTGGCGCAAGCAGTCAGCGAATCCGGCAAGAGCATGTTCGAGCTGCCGTTCATCTGGTGCGCCTCGCCGCAACGGGTGCTGCGCACCGCCACCATCGAAAACTGGGAGCTGGCGCAGGCGGCGCTGGACGCCAAGACCGGCGTGATCTTCCTGACGCCGCACCTGGGCTGTTTTGAAATCATCGCCCAGGCCATCGCCACCAAGACTTCACTGACGGCGCTATACCGGCCGCCGCGCAAGGCAGCCCTCAAGCCGCTGATCGAAGGCGCGCGCGGACGCCATAACCTGCTGCTGGCGCCGGCCAGCCTGGCCGGTGTCCGCACCTTGTTCAAGGCGCTCAAGAAAGGCCAGGCGATCGGCCTGCTGCCGGACCAGGTGCCGCAGAACGGCGAAGGCATATGGGCCGATTTCTTTGACCGCCCGGCCTACACCATGACGCTGCCAGCCAAGCTGCAGCAGATGAGCGGCGCGCCGCTCATCCTCTCTTACGCCGAACGGCTGCCGTTCGGGCGCGGCTATGTGATCCGCTTCGTGCCTTTCAAGGAAACCGAAGGCCACACGACGGAGCAAAGAACGCTGGCGATCAACCAGGCGATGGAGCAGCTGATCGCACGCTGCCCGGCGCAATATATCTGGAGCTACAACCGCTACAAGACGCCGCCCGGGGTTGCCCCGGCAACCGTCGCACAGGAGCCGCAAGCGTGAGGGCCTTGCTGTTGCTGCTGTGGCTGGCGCATTTTTTACCATTGTGGATCCTGGGCCCGGTCGGTGAAGCGCTGGGTTCGCTGCTGTTCATCATCATGAAGCCGCGGCGCCATATCACCCTGACCAATCTGCGCCTGTGTTTTCCCGACCTGCCTGAACAGGAAAGGATAGCGCTGGCGCGCCGCCATTTCCAGGCTTATTCGCGCAGCGTGCTGGAACGCAGCGTGCTGTGGTGGGCTCCCGAAAAGCGCTTGCGGCGCCTGATCAAGATCGAATCCGAGCTGCCGCTCAGCACCTTGCAATCAGGTCCCACCATTCTGCTCTGTCCGCATTTTGTCTGCCTGGAAATTCCCGGCATTGCACTGGTGCTGAATTCCTCGCTGTCGATCTGCACCATCTATACCCGCCAGCAGGATGCTGTGATCGATGCCGCGCTGCTGAAAGGACGCTCGCGCTTCCGTCCGGTCAAATTGTTTTCCCGCGAACAGGGCGTCAAGCCCATCATCCGCGCCATGCGCGAGGGCTATCCGTTCATCATGTTGCCGGATATGGATTTCGGCATGAAAGACGCGGAATTCGTGCCTTTTTTTGGCGTGCCGACCGCCACGCTGACGGCCACCGCCAGGATCGCTGCCGCCACTAAAGCCAACGTGGTGCCGATGATTGCAACTTTCCTGCCTGGCTACAAAGGCTGGAAAGTCACCTTTTATCCGGCCTGGGAAAACTATCCCGGCGACGACATGACGGAAGCCACCCGCCGCATGAACGCCTTCATCGAAGCCCGCATCCTGGAAGCGCCGGCCGAATATTTCTGGGCCCACAAGCGTTTCAAGAGCCGGCCGCCGGGACAGGCCGATGTTTACAGCGCCTCGGCGCCGGAGCAGAATTGAAACAGCGATGCAGCGGAACACGGTTTAATCGATAATAGCCTCATGAAACTCAAATTCACAAAAATGCATGGCGCCGGCAACGACTTCGTCGTGATCGATGCCATCAGCCAGCACATCGACTTCACTCCGGCGCAATGGCAGCAGCTTGGCGACCGCCGCTTTGGCGTCGGCGCCGACCAGATGCTGGTGGTGGAAAAATCGCTGGCGGAAGGCGTCGATTTTCGCTATCGCATCTATAACGCCGACGGCGGCGAAGTCGAGCAATGCGGCAACGGCGCACGCGCTTTCGTTAAATTCGTCACTGACAAGGGCTTGACCAGCAAACGCGCCATCCGCGTGGAAACCATGTCGGGCATCATCGAGCCGAGACTGGAAGACGACGGCCGCATCACGGTCGACATGGGCGCGCCGATACTGGCGCCCGCCGCGGTACCGTTCGACGCAGCTAACCTGGATAGCCGGACCGAGGGCGACGATGCGCTATGGCCGCTGGAAGTCCATGGCAAGCAAGTCTGGATCTCAGTAGTATCGATGGGCAATCCGCATGCGGTGCAAGTGGTCGAGGACAGCGAAGCAGCGCCGGTCTTGGTCGATGGACCGCTGATAGAACATCATCCGCGCTTCCCGAAACGGGTCAACGCCGGCTTCATGCAGCTGCTCGATCGCCATCACATCAAACTGCGCGTATTCGAACGCGGCGCGGGCGAAACGCTGGCTTGCGGCACCGGCGCCTGCGCCGCGGTGGTCGCCGGCATCCGCCGTGGCTTGCTGGACACGCCCGTGAAAGTCGAAACCCATGGCGGCGCACTGTCGATTGCCTGGGCCGGCGGCCAGCAGCCAGTCATGATGACCGGCCCGGCGGTCACCGTATTCGAAGGCGAAATCGAGATCGCGGATTAAGCCTCGTCGTCGGCATCACCGGCCGCGGCGACCGCAGCCTTGAAGCGGTACAGGCGCTGGCGGTAATTGCCTTCCGGGCCGTTTGGCCCGCAATCCACATCTTCAAACAAGCGCGCAATCCGGCTCAGGGCCTGGCGTTCGTCGCCGGTCTGGATCTGGATCAGGCGCCGCTTGCTGCGCGCGTAATGCACCCGGATGTCGACCACTAGGCAGTGCCCGCAATCGGCCTGGTTCAAATCGAGCAGCAAGGCTTCCGGCCGGCTCAAGCCAAAGATGGTTGCCAGTTCAATGCGCGCCGCCAGAAACGGGTGGGCTTTGACCAGCTCGCGCGTCAGCTGCTGCCTGGCCGACTCGGCCCATTCCGCCGGCGCGGCGCTGTCCGCAATCTTCGCCAGCAGATCGGCAGCTTCGCGGCTGCCTTGCGCCGCTGCCTTCTGCAACCAGTACACTGCACGGACATCGTTGGCAAGCTTTTCGCGGCGATTGCGCCAAGCGCTTAAGCCGCATTCCAGCTGCGCCGCGCAATGTCCCATTTCAGCGGCATGCTCAAGGTGGCGCTGCATGTCAACCAGATTGCGCTGCGAAAATTCGGACTTCAGGTAGATCCGCGACAAGGCATACCAGGCATCCGCCAGACCGGCCTCTCCGGCCAGCGTCAGCCAGCGGATCGCCTTTTTATAGTTGGCCGAGCCGGTTCCCACCAGCAAGCGCTCGCCGTCGCTGTTCATGCGGGCGTACCACAGGCCCAGCGCCAGCTGGGCAGCCTTGTCGTCGCCAAAGGCCGCCAGCTCGAGAAACTGCTGCACTTCGGCTGCATCGAAACTGGCGCTGTTCTGCAGCACCTGGGCGCAACGCAGCAGGATCGACAGGTTTTCTTCGCCGAGCTGGCGCGCCAAGGTTTCCGAAGGCACATTCAACTGCGCCAGGATGTCGGTATATTGCTCTGCCAGCGCCTTGGCCAGCGGCAGCGCTCTTTCCAGAAATACCGGCCAGTCGGCCTTTTCCCAGGCCAGCTGGGCCAGCGATTGCTGCGCCTGCGTGACGCCGGCGTCGGCGGCGCGAGCAGTCCATTTGAGGGTGGCGTCCTGCTCCGCCGGCACCGCGGCCGGCTTGCGCGGCTGGCTAGCGATAACGCGCTCGGCCGGGCTCTTCCTCTCGGGCGCGACGGACGGTGCTATATCGGCATGCTGCGCCAGCAGCCACTGGGCTTCGGCGACGCCGGCATTGGCTGCGGTTTCCAGCACCTTGATCACCTTCTCGCGCAATCCGGGCGACGCCTGTTGAATCGCTGCCTGCTTATCGCCGGTCAGCACCAGTTGCGCCAGCACCAGCCCGGCCTGCATCAGGCCGGCGTCAAACGCCCGTTCGTACCAGACGCACAGATCGAGCGGATTGGCGGCAGCGCGCGCCACATCCAGCGGGATATGGCTGCCGATCAGCATCCAGGCTTCAGACTCCTGCTGCTGCGCAGCCCGATCCAGCCAATGCAGCGCCGTCGACAAGCTCTGCGGCAAACCGTTGCCGCCAAACAGATAACGTTTACCTAAGGCCAGCTGCGCCGGCCCCTGCCCGGCACGAGCAGCGCGGATAATCGCCAAGTCTTCACGTTTAGCCATAATCATCCATTACCAAAACGTAAATTATCCTTTATAAATAGAAAAAATTTTATATTTGCTGATTTTTTACGAGATATGCATCTTTTGCGCAACATAATGAGTAAGCGCGATTGCCGTGTTTAGCGCCTGAAACATCGCTCCTTTGGCACAATTTATGTGATAAAAATACAACATAATTATGTATTTTTCATCATTTTCGCAAATTAACAAAAGAATAACCAACCAGATTTCAAAAACAGCCGGCACGAGCGCTTAAGGTTGAGGCCTCCGACAAGAAGTACGGATCCTTAAGACAGTTTTCCATATAAAGGACGTCACATGAAGAAATCACTCATCGCACTGACAGTACTCGGCGCTATCGCAGGCACTGCACAAGCGCAAAGCAGCGTCACCATCTACGGTACCGTTGATGCTGGCGTTACTTTCTCAAATAACAATGTTCCAGCAGGTAACGTCGATGCTAACAGCCGTCTGGGCGGCAGCAAGTTCGGCGTCGGCTCCGGCAACATCGACACTTCCCGTATCGGCTTCAAGGGCGTGGAAGACCTGGGCGGCGGCCTGAAAGCCCTGTTCCAGCTGGAAGCCGGCTTCAACACCGACACCGGCGGCTTCGAGCAAGACAGCTCCCTGTTCAACCGCAAATCGGTTGTTGGCCTGGGCGGCAACTTCGGTAGCGTATTGCTGGGCCGTCAATCCGATGTCCTGGACGACTATGGTCACCAGTACACTTCGGTCAAGGACTTCGGCAATTTCGTCGGCAGCCCGCACGTAGGCGACCGCCTGGAAGGTTCGCGCACCCAGAATTCGATCCGCTATAACTCGCCGAGTTTCAGCGGCGTGACTGCCAGCGCCATTTACGGCTTCGGCGAAGAAGCTGGCGCCAACTCCAATGGCCAGGCTTTCGGCGGCGGCGTTGCTTATGACAATGGCCCTCTTGGTGCTTACCTGGGCTACTATCAGTCGAAGGCCGGCAAGAATTCCGCTGATACTGCACCGTTGTTCCAGCTGAATCCCGTTGCCGAAGGCGACACCATGAACAAGACTTTCAGCCTGGGCGCCAGCTATCAGGCTGGCCCGGCTCGCTTGTATGGCAACTGGTCGCGCATCAATGTTCCTGAGCAATACAAGCAGAACATTTTTGAACTGGGCACCGACTACGCTCTGACTGCCCCGCTGCATCTGCTGGCTTCGATACAACACACCCAGTACTCGCTGGATGGCAACACCAGCGGCAACAGCTCCAAGCCACAAGTTACCCAAGTCAACCTGGGCGCGGATTACTACCTGTCCAAGCGCACCGATCTGTACACCCTGGCTTCCTACGCCAAGGGCAAGAACGGTGCGCCGGTCGGTGACTACTCCGCCCCTGCCGTGCAAAACGACGATGGCAAGAGCAACCAGGCTGCTGTCGCAATCGGCATCCGCCATAAGTTCTAAATAGAGATTTGCCGCTTGGCGGCAATCTCTTGTTGTTGTTTGAAAATATCCCGTGCGGCTAGCGCTGCCGGGACATTCAAGGATAGTCCAAAGCCACAAATTACATTGCTTAACTTTACATTGTTACGCAATGGCAAATTCGAACAATCCCTGCATGAATATAACAAAAGCCTGAGTTGCAAAAGCAACGTCGGGCTTTTGGCACGTGTCACAAAAATACAACACAATCAACAATCTTCTTCAATTTCGACCAATTTATAGCACTACAGGAAACCAAACCGCCAGCATAGACGGCCAGACACCTTAATGTTCATCCATCCGGCAAGATGTACGGATCCTTAAGACAGTTTTCTCAATAAAGGACGTCAAATGAAGAAATCACTAATCGCACTGGCCGTACTCGGCGCAATCGCAGGTGCAGCACAAGCTCAAACTTCCGTCACCATCTACGGTATCGTTGATACCGGTATCACATACGCAAACAAGGTTTCGACTGCAAATGCTGGTCCAAACGGCACATCGTCCGCGAACGGCAGCAAATTTGCTGTTAACTCCGGCGTTATCCAAGGTTCGCGTCTGGGTTTCAAGGGCGTTGAAGATCTGGGCGGCGGTCTGAAGGCTCTGTTCCAATTGGAAGCTGGCTTCTCGAACGACACTGGCGCCCTGCAAGGCGACAAGGGTGCTAGCACTCTGTTCCGTCGTAAGTCGGTAGTCGGTCTGGGCGGCAACTTCGGTTCCGTTCTGCTGGGTCGTCAAACTGACATCCTGGACGACGTCAGCCAATGGACTTCGGTTCAAGACTTCGGTGGTGTAACTGGTTCCGTCGGTCACAACCTGGACCGTTTGGAAGGTACACGTACCAACAACTCGATCCGTTACAACACACCTGACCTGGCTGGCTTCACTGGTAGCCTGATCTATGGTTTCGGCGAAACAGCTGGCCAAACTTCGAGCGGTCAATCGTTCGGTCTGGGCGGTCAGTACGCAAACGGCCCACTGGGTGCGTATGCTGCTTACTACCAATCGAAGCTGGGCAACACTCCAGCTGACGTGTCCCTGACCAACGGTACACAATTCGTTGGCAACGCTGGCGACACAGCTCTGAAGGTATTCAGCCTGGGCGCAAGCTACCAAGCTGGTCCTGCTCGCCTGTACGGTAACTGGTCGCGCGTCAAGCAGCCACTGGCTACTGCATGGAACGGCACAACTGCTCTGTCCAGCGCTTCCGGTGCTCCTAACTTCTACAGCGTTGGTTCGGTCAACAACAGCAAAGCTGACATCTTCGAACTGGGCGTCAACTACGCTGTGACTGCTCCTCTGCACCTGCTGGGCAGCGTTCAGTACAACAAGCTGACTTTCGTTCCTGATGGCACTGGCCTGAACAACAACGGTAAGCTGATCCAGTACAACCTGGGTACAGACTACTTCCTGTCCAAGCGTACCGACCTGTATGCATTTGCTTCGTTCCTGCAAGCTAAGAACGCAGCTAACCCAGGCGTTGAAGGCGACGGCACTGGTGCAGCAAACAACCAGACAGCAGTTACTGTTGGTATCCGTCACAAGTTCTAATTTAAGTTGACCGAACCCGCGGCAGCAAGCGGGCCAGGTTGCTTGAATCAAGATCTAAAAAGCCCACATGGTTCGCCATGTGGGCTTTTTTTATTGCCTGCTGCATTCACCCGCACGACTCTGCGCGCCTGCGGTTGTCATACTGCCGCATAGCGGTGTACCCTAGGTCATTCTCTTTTTTCATCTTCGACACACAGCACATGACCTCTCCCCTGGATCAAGACAGCGTTGCCCAATATCTGCTCGACTCGCCGCACTTCTTCGAAGAACACGCCGAACTGCTGGGCAAGATCCGCCTCAGCAGTCCGCTTCTGGGGCGCGCCGTATCGCTGCAGGAACGGCAAATGGAAATACTGCGCGAGAAAATCAAAGTGCAGGACCTGCGGCTGGCGGACATGGTGCGCAACGCCCAGGAAAATGACGCCAGCGCCCAGAAACTGTTTGGCTGGGCACGCAGCCTGCTGCTGGCGCGCAATGATGTCGATTTGCCGCACACGCTGGTGGACGGCCTGCGCACTACCTTCGCGGTGCCGCAGGCTACCCTGAGGCTGTGGGGCGTGGCGGAAAGCTATTCGCATACCTGGTTTGCGGCGGCTGCGTCTGAGGACGTCAAGATTTTCGCGAACGGCCTGAGCCTGCCCTTCTGCGGTAGCAATAATGATTTTGAAGCCGCTTCCTGGCTGGAGCAGGAGGTGCAGTCGATCGCCATGCTGCCGCTGCGTAGCGGTGCGACATCCTCGCCTACCTTCGGCCTGCTGGTGCTGGGTTCGCCCGACGCGCAACGCTTCAGCGCCGACATGGCGACCGATTTCCTGGTGCAGATCGGCGAAACCGCCAGCGCTGCGCTGGCCTGCCTGCTCGAATAAGCGCAGCACTAATCGACGACAACGTGGATGCCAGCACCAACCAGTCCTACCTGAGCGGCTACCTGGATAGCCTGGCGGGCCAGCGCCAGCTATCCGCACACACCATCAGCAACTATGCGCGTGACCTCAGGGAACTGACGAGCTTGATGCAAACGCTGGGCGCACAGTGGGAGTTTGCCGCGCTCAGCCATTTCCACATCCGCAAGTTTGCCGCCCAATTACACTCGCGCGGCTTGGGCCCAAGTTCCATAGCCCGCAAGCTGTCTGCCTGGCGCGGCTTTTTCGAATGGCTGGCGCAGCAGACCACGCTTGCCAGCAATCCTGTGGAAGGCGTCAAGGCCCCCAAGCGCGCCAAGCCGCTGCCCAAGGCCATGGCTGCCGACGACGCCATCCACTTGGTCGCCAGCGGCAGTTCGCTAGCCGATGCCGGCTCCAGCATGGCGCTGTGCAACCAGGCCATGTTCGAATTGCTGTACTCCAGCGGCTTGCGGGTTTCCGAGCTGGCCGGGCTCGATTTGCAGTACACGCGCCAGGCCGGCTACGAATCGGCCGGCTGGATCGATCTTGATGGCGCCGAAGTAACCGTCACAGGCAAAGGCAGCAAGAAACGCAGCGTGCCGGTTGGCGGTCCCGCCATACGCGCTATTACTGCCTGGCTGCCGCAACGGCAGACACTCCTGAAAAGCGATCAGGGCGAACATGCCGCCGCGCTGTTCCTTACCGAACGCGGCAGCCGCATGTCGCCGCGCGTGATTCAGTTGCGCCTCAAGCATCACGCGCAGGCGCTCGGCGTCGGCAGCAATGTCCATCCGCATATGCTGCGCCATTCGTTCGCCTCGCACATGCTGCAGGGCTCCGGCGACCTGCGCGCGGTGCAGGAACTGCTGGGGCATGCGTCGATCGCCGCTACCCAGGTCTACACCTCGCTGGATTTCCAACGCCTGGCGCAGGTCTACGACGCCGCCCACCCGCGCGCAAAAAAAATCACCGGCAAGTGAAAACAAGCAGCGGACAACTGCGCAAACAGGCTGTTTGCAGCAAATACGACAGCAAAGATGCAACTGAATTGCATTTCAGGCATAATTGAATCCTTATTTATCCGGCCTCACACCATGAATCCAGGGCAAAAATCCAAATCCGTAGCCAGCAATGCGACCGCAACCGCCGCCAAGACGAGCCCCCATCAGCAAGCTGCCGCCTTGGCCGAAGCACAGCTGCGCGAGGTCGCCTTGCGCATTACGCCGGCCCGCATCAAGGTCCTGGCCGCCTTGCTGGAAGCGCGCTGCGCCTTTTCGCATCAAGACATGCAGGATCAGTTCGTCGACATGGACCGGGTCACCTTGTACCGCGCGCTCGACTGCCTGACCGACGCCGGCCTGGCCCACAAGATTGCCGGCGATGACCGCGTGTTCCGCTACAGCGCCGGCGCCGAGCATGGCGATGGCGGCACACATGGCGATCCTGGCCATCATGCCCAGCACCAGCACGGACATTTCAAGTGCACGCGCTGCGCCAAGGTGTTCTGCCTGGACGGCAGCGGCGACGCCGGCTTCCTGGACAGCATACTGGCGCTCGGCGACAAGCATGTCGGCAGCAGCCCGGCGGCGCTGCGCAAGCAGCTGCAGCAAGCCTTGCAGGACACGCTGGGCAAAGGCTTCCAAGGGCATGAAATCGAATTGACGATCAAAGGCTGGTGCGCCGACTGCGTGCACTAGACAGCTGCCTGATCTGCCCTCTGCAAACGCAGGGGCCAGCCAAACCCTCTCCCCTTTTACCTTTCTCGAACCCGCCATGGCACTTATTCCTACCACCATCCTGACCGGCTTTCTCGGCGCCGGCAAAACCACTTTGCTGAACCGCATCTTGCAGCAGCAGCACGGCCACAAGATTGCCGTGATCGAAAACGAGTTCGGCCAGGAAAACATCGACAACGAAATCCTGGTGCAAGACAGCACCGAACAAATCGTTGAAATGAACAATGGCTGCATCTGCTGCACCGTGCGCGGCGACCTGATCGTTGCGCTGACCACGCTGGCGCGCCGCCGCAGCGCCGGCGAACTGCATTTCGACCGCGTCATCATCGAAACCACCGGCATGGCCAATCCGGGTCCGGTGGCGCAAACCTTCTTTGTCGATGACGAAGTAGCGATGCACTTCATGCTGGACGCCATTGTTACCGTGGTAGATGCAAAACACGCCATGATGCAGCTTGACCAGCAAGAGGAAGCGCAACGGCAGGTCGGCTTCGCCGACAAGCTGCTGCTGTCCAAAACCGATCTGGTGAGCCCGGCAGAAACCGCCGCCTTGACTACCCGCCTGAAACGCATCAATCCGCGCGCGCCGGTCATTACACTCGATCCGCTGCACACGCCGATTGAAGAAATCCTGGATATCCGCGGCTTCAACCTGAACGCCAAGCTGGAAATCGATCCTGACTTTTTGGCAACGGAAGAGCACGCCCACGAGCATAGCGGCGACGATTGCGACCATCCGTCCCATGCTCACGATCATGAGCACCATCATCACGACCATCATCATGCCCACCATGACGATGAAATCGCCGCTTTTGTGTTCAAAAGCGAAAGACCTTTCGATACCGCCCGCCTGGATGAGTTTCTCGGCAGCCTGGTGCAGGTATACGGACCGCGCATGTTGCGCTACAAAGGCGTATTGTTGATGGATGGCGCCGACCGCAAGGTGGTGTTTCAAGGAGTGCATCAGATCATGGGCAGCGACGTCGGCGGCAGATGGGATGAAAATGAAACACGCGGCAGCAAAATGGTCTTCATCGGCAAGAATCTGCCGAAAGACATCTTTATTCGCGGTCTGGAGCAATGTTTGGTATAAACTATGGCAGTTTTGCGCTGGGAAATCACTGGATAGCAGGCCAATAGCATCGTCCTTTGGCCGCTGATTAAGGGAGAGGACCATGAACCTGACCGACAAAAAGACCGCCGCCAAAGCAGCGGTCTCGCAAGGGAAACTGACGTCATCAAGCAAAGCCCTGAAAACGGGGCAAGCCCCTGCTGTCGCCGGAAAAACTGCTGGCAGCAGTGCAAAATCAGCTGAAAAATCGGCAAAGCTCTCCGCCGGGGCGCCGCGAAAACCCGAAGCCCCTGCAGCAACCGCGACCAAGGCTGTAGCCAAAGTTGCCAAACCCGTTCCCAAACCTGTTGTAAAATCCCTAGCCAAGAAATCGTCGACTGCAACAAAATCCGATCCTGCAGCTGACAAGGAAAGGCGCAACGAGGCAACGCATAACGAAGTAACGCGTAATGAAGTGACGCGCAAAACAGCGACCAGTAGTTCTGCTACAAAGAAACTGAGTTCACCAACGGCCAGATCCGGCGCCAGCAACACCCGCAGCAAGCCTGCAAGTGCCGGATCAACGGATAAAATTGAAAAAAACGTCGTATCGAAAGCAAGCGAAGTGGCTACTAAAACAACCAAACCAACCTCTGACATTCTGTTATCCGAAGAGCAAATCCTTAAGATGGGCGAAAAGGATTACATGAATGAGGCACAACTGGCGTTCTTCAAGGCGCGTTTGCAGCAGCTGGAAATCGACCTGCTCAAAAACGCCGGGGAAACCACGGAACATTTGCGTGAAACCGTCCTGGTGCCGGATCCTGCAGACCGCGCCACCATCGAAGAAGAACATGCCCTGGAACTGCGCACACGCGACCGCGAGCGCAAATTGCTGAAAAAAGTGCAACAGTCGATCGCATCGATTGACGCCGGCGAATACGGCTGGTGCGAAGAAACCGGCGAACCGATCGGCATCCCGCGCTTGCTGGCGCGGCCGACCGCAACCTTGTCGCTGGAAGCGCAACAGCGGCGCGAACTGAAGCAAAAACTTTACGGCGACTGATCCGCGCCAGCGCTCCCGCAGGGGCAATACCGACAACACCGCAAGGACAATCCTTGCGGATAGTTCCCCTGTCTGCGGAGCGTGGTCCTGATACCGCCCTTGCTTTATCCAGCCCCTCCGATGCCCGCCCAGCCATCCCGTTCAAGACACCTCCGGCACGCCGTCCTGGCGCCGCTGCTGATGTTTACCATCTTGTTCGCCCAATGGCTGGGACTGACGCATAGCATTGTCCATGCTGCCTGGGAAAATAAAGCGGAAACCCACCTGACGCACATCACTTCGGTGATTGAACGCACCATCGAAGGTGGCGGTAAGGCACATCATTCCTGCGCGGCCTTCGATGACGCCACCCTGTCGGCGACCATCTACTCGACGCCGCCAAGCTTGCCGCCATTGCCAGGCAAGCACCTGCTGGCTCTGTGGCAGGCATTCGCATCCTGGGATGCGCCGTTCACCTGCCATTTTTCCTCCCGCGCCCCACCCCGTTCCTGACAGGACGCCACTCCCGGCTTCGCTCATCGCGAAGCGCTCAATCATTTATTGCCGTCGTCCAGGGTCGTGCCTGAGATTTGCCACGCGCTGCTGCTTGCTGCCGCGCATGGCAAACGCACCGATCTCGACGCCGACGGCCGTTACCTGTCTAGGAATCATCATGCTTGTCCAACGTACGCTGTTATCCAGCGCGGTTCTGTCCGCACTGGCCGCTTTATCGTCTGCCGCATCCGCCCAAACTGAAATCGTCCAGCAGGCCCATGCCTTGCCGCCTGTGGTGGTCACCGCCAGCCCGCTCAACGCCAATGTCGACACCCAGATCCTGAGTCCGACCAAAGTCTTGTCCGGCGACGAACTGCGCAACAAGACCGGCACCTCGCTCGGCGACACCCTGGCGCAGGAACTCGGCGTCTCCGCATCCGGCTTCGGCGCCGGCGCTTCCCGCCCGGTCATCCGCGGCATGGGAGGCCCACGCGTCAAGATCCTGCAAAACGGCATGTCGGTGGCTGACGTCTCCAGCTTGTCCGACGACCACGCCGTCGCCACCGAAGCCGCACTGGCGCGCCAGATCGAGATTCTGCGCGGTCCCGCCGCCCTGCTGTATGGTTCCGGCGCCATCGGCGGCCTGGTCAATGTCGTCAACGACCGTATCCCGACGCATCTGCAAAAAGAAATCAGCGGTGAAACCGAGGCCCGCTATAGCAGCGTCGACAATGGCAAAAGCACCTCCTTGCTGCTGGAGGGTTCCGCCGGACCGATAGGCATGCACTTGGACGGCAACTGGCGCGATACCGGCAACTACAAAATCCCCGGCAACGCCATCCAGAACGATCCCGCTTCCGCTTCAGGCCGGTTGCCGACCTCCTTTACCCACGAAACCAACCTCGGCGTCGGCGCCTCGTACATCGCTTCCTGGGGCCATGTCGGCGCATCGGTGGCAACCCTGGACGACCATTACGGCATTCCAACCGATGAAAAATCCTTCATCGACCTGCACCAGACCCGTTACGACATCGCCGGCCAGATCGATGAGCCATTCAGCGGCTTGGAAAAAATCAGCTTCAAGCTGGGCCGCACCGACTATGGCCACACCGAGAAAGGCGAGGACGGCACGGCACACACGATTTTCTCCAACCAGTCGACCGAAACCCGGCTTGAGCTGGCCCACAAGCCGCTGGCCGGCTGGCACGGAACCTTCGGCGTGCAAAGCGACGCCACCCGCTTCTCCTCGCTCGGCGCGGAAAGCAATATGCCCGACACGGTCCCTAAAACCAAATCCACCTCGCTCGCCGCATTCCTGGTCGAAGAACGCGATTTCGGCCCGGTCCTCGCCACCGCCGGCCTGCGCCTGGAATCGGTGAAGCGCCAGCCGGATGCATCGGCTCAGCTGGCCGACCGCAAATTCAACCTGGCTTCGTACTCGATCGGCGGCCTGTGGCGCTTCGCCCCAGGCTACAGTTTCGGCCCGACACTTTCCATCGCACAGCGCGCGCCTACCGCCGAAGAACTGTATTCGCATGGTCCGCACGAAGCGACCGCCACTTTCGATATCGGCGATCCTGCCTTGAAAAAGGAAACTTCGCGCAACATCGAGCTCTCCTTGCAGAAGACCTCAGGCCTGGTGCGCTGGAAAGCCAACCTGTTCGAGAACCACGTGCGCAACTATGTCTATGGCCGCATGGGCGAGACCGCTGTCGACGAACATGACCACGGCGCCGCCGACGATCACGATCATGATCACGGCGAATTCACCGAACGGTTCTGGTCGCAGGCGGACGCCACCATCCGCGGCGCTGAAGCGGAGATCAGCTATAACCTGCGGGGCGAAGGCTTTTCGGTGCGCGGCTTTGCCGATACCTCGCGCGGCAAACTGACCAATCTGGGCAACCTGCCGTTGCAGCCGGCCAGCCGCTACGGTGTCGATCTCGGCTATGCGCAGGGTGCATGGCGCAGCGGCCTCACCATCCTGCGCGCCCAACGGCAAGACCGGCTGGCCACCTTCGAGCACAGTGCCACGCCGGCCTACACCAAGGTCGATGCCAGCCTCTCGTACACGCAAACATTAGCCAACATGCAGCTGACCTGGTTTGCCCTGGCCAAAAACCTGCTGAACCAGGATATCCGACTGGCGACATCGGTCCTGAAAGATGGTGTACCGCAGCCGGGCCGCAGCCTGGTGCTCGGAATTCGCAGTAAATTCTAAGCCGCAGCAGCGGGATCGCGGGAGCCGAATAGCCGGCGCGCACAAGGCGTCAGCTATTCCGCTCTTGCCATCCCGCTGCGCTGGGATCGCTGCGCAAGAATCGCTGTTTCTCATAGGCTGTGTGCAAAAATCACAACATATTTATGTCATAACTTAGAGGGTTCCAGACATACTTCCTGGGTGGCTTTGTGTTACCTTTAGCAGTATCGATTGATCGTGCTTTTTTGTATCGGAAGCAGATAAAAGCAGGGGCAGTCCCAAAACAAAAATGCGGCCATGAAGATGGCAAAAGCATAGTCAAAAGCGATGATAAAAGCGCATCTGGAGATTCGCGGAATCGGTGCCCGGCCCGTCAACAAGCGGCCTTATCCGACAACCCGGTTTTCAATAAAATTACAGCTACTCATGCAGCTTTAACAGCAACTAACTTTCAGGATTAACACGTGGGGATTTTCTCGCTCCTCGGCAAAAATAATCGTCCAAACGGTACGCGACCGGAGGATGACAAGTTACCAGCCGCGGCAGACAATCAGGCGCCGGTTCTGTTTGGCGAAAATCAGGAGCGGCTGGCCAACTCGACCACGCTGCGCGATGGTTCCGTGCGCAGCACGACCACCATGAAGATCGATGCGATCGAATCGGAAATGTCTTCCGAATTCGTGCACCTGCCGTCGTCGCCGAAAGCGCTGGCGGACTCGGCCACGACGCCGCCGTCCACGCTGGGGTCGAACACCACTCAACTGACACTGCCGGTAATGAGCCGGACCACGGAGTATCTGGACGATCAGTCCAGGAGCGGCAGCATCGAAGTGTCGGTGTCCGACACGCCGGAAGTGATTGAAGAAGCGGCAGTGCTGTTCGCCAGCGACCAGAACGACATCGCCGAAGCCTTGCTGTTGAGTGCGATCAGTGAAGACAAGCTCGGCTCTTCCACCCACATTGTCTGGTGGATGCTGCTGGACTTGTACCAGATCACCGGCAAGCAGCAGGAGTTTGACAACCTCTCGGTCGATTTCGCCAACAAGTTTGAAACCTCGCCGCCGACCTGGATCGATATCATGACCCTCGATCCGCAGGCGAAAAACCAGGAAAAGACCGGCACCACGCCCGCCGTGGCATTTTCCGGCAAGCTCGACGCCAACATCGGCAAGCAACTTGAGCGCGCCCAGAAACTGAGCGTCACCCACCCGGCGGTGCGGCTGGAATTCACCCGCGTCAGCTCAGTCGATCCGATCGGCTGCGGCCTGCTGCTGCGCATGTTGAAAAAACTGCAAAAATCCGGGCTCGACCTGATTCTGGTCGGCGCCGATGAACTGGCCGACAAGATCCGCGAAATCCTGCTGGTCGGCCGCCGCGATGAAACCGCCGCGCCATGGCTACTGCTGCTGGAAATCCTGCATCTGCTCAATCAGGAGCAAGCCTACGAAGACGCCAGCATCGATTACTCGATCACCTTCGAAGTATCGCCGCCGCCGTTTGTCGCACCGCATTCCAAAATCATTACCGCCGCGGAAGAAGCGCCTGCCGCCAATACGGCCGGCGCCAGCAGCCTGCTCATGCCAATCCTGATCGAAGGCCGTACCGAGGAGCTGCTGACCAAGATCCAGACCCACGCCAACAGCCACAGCCCAGCCATCATGGACTGCTCGCGCCTGGTCAGGGTGGACTTCAGCGCCGCCGGAGAACTGTTGAACGGGCTGGCCCAGCTTGCCAGCAACGGCAATGCTATCGAGTTCCACAGCGTCAATCACCTGGTGACCGCCTTGTTCAAAGTGGTTGGCATACAGGAAATCGTCCGGGTAGTGCCACGCAAGAATTAATTTTTCGACAACTCCGAGCTCCGCAGTAACGGAAAAACAACAGAAATTCGCCTCAGAGCAGCGCAATTCAGCGCTTGTAATCACGCCGGCCGTCCCCATTTTTTCGAAACAGCGTCAAGTTATCCGCATCAATTACTATTTGATACTGAATCCCATGCAGCAAGGCCGCAATATCCTGCGCCCTGCATGAGCGGTACCGTCCGCATTTTCTGAGGCTCGCAAAATGGAACAATTTCATGGCACCACCATCCTGTCAGTCCGGCGCGGCAACAGCGTCGCTCTGGGCGGAGACGGTCAAGTAACACTCGGCAATGTCGTAATGAAAGGCACTGCCCGCAAGGTACGCAAGCTGTACCAAGGCAAAGTGCTGGTCGGCTTCGCCGGCGGCACCGCAGATGCATTCACACTGCTCGACCTGTTCGAATCAAAACTGGAAAAGCACCAGGGCAACCTGATGCGCGCCTCGGTCGACCTCGCCAAGGAATGGCGCACCGACCGCATGCTGCGCCGGCTGGAAGCCATGCTGCTGACTGCCGATCGCGAAACCACGCTGGTCATCACCGGCAACGGTGACGTGCTGGAGCCGACCGACGGTATCGGCGCGATCGGCTCCGGCGGCACCTTCGCCCAGTCGGCCGCCAAGGCGCTGCAGGAAAATACCGAACTGACGCCGGCCGAGATCGTCAAGAAATCGCTGGTGATCGCCGGCGAGCTCTGCATCTATACCAACCAGTCGCACATCATTGAAACCCTGGACTAAGACTTCCTTCTGCGATGCGCAACAGCACCCGCCCGGATAAACGCCCGGCCCGATGCGGCCAGTAGAGCAGCGAACTTGCGCACCCAGCTACCCAACACGGAAAAAACATGAACATGACGCCCCAAGAAATTGTTTCGGAACTGGATAAACACGTAGTCGGCCAGGATCGCGCCAAGCGCGCGGTGGCGATCGCCTTGCGCAACCGCTGGCGCCGGCAGCAGATCGCCGAGCCGCTGCGCCACGAAATCACGCCAAAGAACATCCTGATGATCGGCCCTACCGGCGTCGGCAAGACTGAAATCGCGCGCCGCCTGGCCAAGCTGGCCGATGCGCCGTTCATCAAGATCGAGGCCACCAAATTCACCGAAGTCGGCTACGTCGGACGCGATGTCGACACCATCATCCGCGACCTGATCGATATCGGCATCAAGCAAACCCGCGAAAGCGAAATGCGCAAGGTACGTACCCGCGCGGAAGACGCAGCGGAAGACCGCATCATCGATATCCTGGTGCCGCCGGCACGCGATTTCGGCTTTCATCCTGAGCAAAGCACCGCTGAAGGCGAAGGTAGCGACAAAGGCAGCAACACCCGCCAGACCTTCCGCAAGCGGCTGCGCGAAGGCGCGCTCGACGACAAGGAAATAGAGATCGAACTGTCGGAAGCGGCGTCGCAAATGGAAATCATGGCGCCGCCGGGCATGGAAGAAATGACCGAGCAGATCAAGTCCATGTTTTCCGGGATGGGCAGCAATCGCAAGAAAAACCGCAAGATCAAGATCAAGGACGCGATGAAAGTCCTGATCGAAGAAGAAGCCGGCAAGCTGCTCAATGAAGATGAGCTGAAGCAGAAAGCTATCAGCAATGTCGAGCAGAACGGCATCGTGTTCCTGGACGAGATAGACAAGATCGCCACCCGTTCGCAAAACGGCGGCGCCGATGTCTCCCGCGCCGGCGTGCAGCGCGACCTGCTGCCGCTGGTGGAAGGCACCACCGTCAATACCAAATACGGCATGATCAAGACCGATCACATCCTGTTCATTGCTTCCGGCGCTTTCCACCTGGCCAAGCCGTCCGACCTGATTCCGGAACTGCAAGGACGCTTCCCGATCCGGGTCGAACTCGATTCGCTCTCGATCAGCGATTTCGAAAGAATCATGACCGGCACCGACGCCTGCCTGACCAAGCAGTACGAAGCGCTGCTGGCGACCGAAGGAGTCACGCTGGAATTTGCCAAGGAAGGCGTGCAGCGCCTGGCGGAAATCGCATTTTCAGTTAATGAAAAGACCGAAAACATCGGCGCCCGCCGCTTGTACACGGTGATGGAAAAGTTATTGGAAGAGATTTCGTTTTCGGCCACTAACGCCGACGAGAAAACCATGGTAATCGATGCGGCTTATGTCGACCAGCGCCTGGGCGCCCTGGTAGTCAATGAGGATTTGTCGCGTTACGTACTGTAAATCTGGCTAGGCAGCGTCGCTTTACCCGAATGGCCCATGCTCTCTGGAGCATGGGCCATTCGCTTTACTTATCCTGCACCGGCACCGCCGGCTGTTCCGGCGGCAAGTCCTGGTTAGGCGCAGGCTGTGGCTGCTGCATCTGTTGCTGCATAGGCTGGGCTGGCGCCGGGATCGGCGAAGCTGTCCCCATCCCGCCTTTCGAGCGCGCGTCTTCCGGCAGCATCACGCGCTTCAGCACGCCGCCTTCCGACAGCAGCACATACGTGGAATGCACTTCCTTTATGCTGGTGCCAGGCAGCAGCTCCTTGCCTTGGCGGACCGCTTGCGGCGGCTTGCCATCGGCGCTGATGATGGCGACGCTTTCACCGTCGCGCTTGGCGGCGACCACGCCCAGCAATTGATAATTGCTGGCCACCGTCACCGTACCGCGGCCGCCGAACAGGCCGGCTGCGAGCGTCACGTCAACCTGGGTATCCTCAGCCTGCGGCGGCGCAGTCACAGGCCGCAGCGGCGGCTTGATCAGCTGCATTACCCAATAAGCAGTGCAGGCGCACAGCAGCATGAACAGCAACAGGCTGACGAATTCAGGCAAACGCTTGGTGTGGCGGCCCAGTTTTTTTGTTATCGGTAGCTTCACATTGATCCCTAATGAACTAACTGGTTGATTTCAATAATCGGCATCAGCACAGCCAGCACAATCAGCAACACCACCACCCCCATCGCCAGGATCAGGGCCGGCTCCAGCAGACCGGCAATGGTCATGGCGCGCCGCTCCAGATCCTGCTCCTGGGCGCTGGCGGCGCGTTCCAGCATGGCCGGCAGTTCACCGGTCACTTCGCCGGCGCGTATCATGTGGATCAGCATCGGCGGAAAATGCTTGTGCGCGGCCAGTGCGCGCGCCAGGCCGACGCCTTCGCGCACGCTGGTGGCGGCAGTATCGACCTGCTGCCGCATGGCGACATTCGACAAGGTGTCGCGGCTGGTCTGCAGCGCCTTCAGGATCGGCACGCCGGAACCGGTGGTAATCGCCAGGGTACTGGCGAAACGGGCGGTATTCAGGCTGCGCTCGAATTTGCCATACAGGGGCGCGACCAGCAGCCAGGTATGCCAGCGCATCTTGGTGGCGGGATTCTTGAGCGCCGTGCGCCAGCCGTAGAACAGAGCGATCACCACGATGAGGACGATCCAGCCGTAGTTGCGGACGAAATCGGAAGTCGCCAGCATGACGACCGTCAGCATCGGCAGTTTCTGCTTGGTGTTGGCAAACACGGAGACGATCTGCGGCACCACATAGGTCAGCAGGAAAATCACGATGACGAAGGCCACCACGGTCACGATCGCCGGGTAGGTGAAGGCCAGCTTCACTTTTTGCACCAGCGAATTGCGCCGTTCGATGTAGTCGGCCAGGCGCGACAGCACCCGCGACAGCTGGCCGATCTGTTCGCCGGAAGCCACCAGCGCCCGGTAGATCTCGGCGAAATCGCGCGGATGGCCGGCCAGCGCGCTGGACAGCGAGGCGCCGCCCATCACTTCGGATCGGATCGAGGCGATCAGGTCGCGCTGGTAATTGCGCTCGGATTGTTCCAGCAAGGCCGTCAGGGCCTGCTCCAGCGGCAGGCTGGCTTCCAGCAGGCTGGCCAGCTGGCGCGTAAACAAGGCGATCTCCACCGTCGACAAGTGTTCGCCGAAACCGCGCCGCTGAGCATTGCCGGCGGCGTCCACCTGCTGCGCGATGATGTCGACCGTGATCGGCAGCAAACCCTGGGCGCGCAGATCGGCCCGCGCCGCCTTGGCGCTATCCGCATTCACCACGCCCTTGGTGGTGCTGCCGCTGGTATCTACGGCTTCGTAACGAAATGCTGGCACTCTGCTCCTCGCTTATGTTTTGGCTTACTCTTTAGTCACGCGCAGCAACTCGGCTTGCGTCGTCACGCCTTCGGTCAGCCAGCGCTCGCCGTCCTGACGCATGGTGCGCATGCCGTTACGCTGCGCCACTTGCTGGATTTCGGCTTCGGAAGCCCGGTTATGAATCTGCGCGGTGATCTCGTCAGTAGTCAGCAGCAACTCATAGACGCCGACCCGGCCGTGGTAGCCGGTGTGGCCGCATTGCTCGCAGCCGACCGCATGCCACATCTGGCCGTCGTGGCGGCGGCAATGGACGCACAGCTTGCGCACCAGCCGCTGCGCCACCACACCCAGCAGGGAAGACGACAGCAGGAAGGGTTCGATGCCCATGTCCAGCAAACGCGTCACGGCTGCAGCCGAGTCGTTGGTGTGCAAGGTCGCCAGCACCAGGTGACCAGTAAGCGAAGCCTGCACCGCAATCTGCGCGGTTTCCAGGTCGCGGATTTCACCGATCATGATGACGTCCGGATCCTGCCGCAGGATCGCGCGCAGGGCCTTGGCGAACGTCATCTCGATACGCGCATTGACCTGTGTCTGGCCGACCCCGGCCAGCTCATACTCGATCGGATCTTCCACCGTCAGGATGTTGGTGCTGCTGGTATTCAGGCGCGACAGCGCGGCATACAGCGTGGTGGTCTTGCCGGAACCGGTCGGCCCGGTGACCAGCACGATGCCGTGCGGCTGCGCGATCAGGCGGTCGAACTGCGGCAGTACGTCGGGGCTCATGCCCAGATGCTGCAGATCCAGACGGCCGGCTTCCTTGTCCAGCAAACGCAGCACAGCGCGTTCGCCGTGACCGGTCGGCAAGGTCGAGACGCGCACGTCGACCGGCTTGCCGCCGACGCGCAAGGTGATACGGCCGTCCTGCGGCAAGCGCTTTTCGGCGATGTCGAGCTGCGCCATGATCTTGATGCGCGAAATCAGCGAGGCATGCACGGCTTTTTTCGGCCGCACCACGTCGCGCAGGCTGCCGTCGATACGGAAACGCACCACCGAAATCTGCTCGAACGGTTCGATATGGATATCGGAAGCGCCTTCGCGCAAGGCCTGCGTCAGCAGCACGTTGATCATGCGGATCACCGGCGCATCGTCGGACGACTCCAGCAGATCTTCGATGGCCGGCATGTCTTGCATCAGCTTGGCAAGGTCGAGATCGGATTCGAACTCATCCACCACCTGCGCCGCGTCGCCGCCGGAACCGGCATAAGCGGCGGCAATCGCCGCATCCAGTTCATCGCGCGAAAATTTGCGGAACTTGACGCGACCGAAACGGCGGCTGACTTCAGCGATCGCGCTCGGCTGGGTGGCATCGGAAATCCACAGCTCCACAGGATTGTCGGCGCCGTTGGCATCCTCGGTACGCTGCGCCAGCAATGAGAAATTGCGAGCGAAGGCGTAAGGAAGCAGGCGCGTATCGGTCATTCTCGGATCGCTCATGGCGTTCTGTCGTTCAGGAAGCCAGGAGCTGGCGAAACCTGCGGCTTGGCCGGCAGCAGCATCGGCATCTGCTGCTGGTCTGGCGCCGGCTGCTCGGGTGCATCCGGCAGGTTCTTGCTCTTGCGCAGATCGATGAACGGACCGCCGTCTTCCAGCTTGGACGATACAGATGGACCGAAATCGGTCAGCACCGACTTGCCCGGCTGCAAGCGGATCTGCTGATTGCGCATGTAATCATAACGATCCACAGTCAGGTTACTGCCAGTCTCTTTATCGCGCACAATGGTCGGACGCAGGAAGATCATCAGATTGGTTTTATTGCGCGAGCCGGACTGGTATTTGAACAGATTGCCGATAAACGGCAAGTCGCCCAGCAACGGGACTTTTTGTATGCTGTTCGCATTGTCATCGCCGATCAAGCCTCCAAGCGCAATGATCTGGCCATCGTCAATCACGACATTGGTATCCAGCGAGCGCTTGGTGGTGGTCGGTCCGTTGGAGTTGTTAGCAGTGCCGGCGACAACCGCGGAAACTTCTTGCGATATCTCCAGCCGTACCGTGCCGCCTTCCGAGATATGCGGCTTGATCTTCAAGGCGGTGCCGACGTCCTTGCGGTCAACCGTGGTAAACGGATTGGTGGTCGTGTTGCCGCCCGTGGTGGCGTATGAGCCTGTGACGAAAGGCACGTTCTGACCAACAATGATTTTCGCTTCTTCGTTGTCCAGCGTCAGCAGATTCGGCATCGACAGCACATTGCTGCCGGTGGTGGCGTTCAACGCGCTGGCCAAAGCACCGAGACCGATTTTTCCAGCGATCTGGCGGAATATGCCAAGCTGCAAACCACTGCCAACTGTCGGTACAGAGGTGGTAGTGCCAGTATTGACAGTTTGGCCAATCGCCGTGTTGAACAGATTGCTATTGATGAGACCGGTATTGGTCCCGGTAAAGCCGGTGCCGCCGCCGACCCGGTAAGAACTGTTGCTATCGCCGCTCAAGGCCAGCCACTGCACCCCGATCTCGCTTGCCGCACTATCGTTGACTTCGACGATCAAGGCTTCCACATAGACTTGCGCACGGCGGGTATCAAGCTGGTCGATGACGCCGCGGATATTGCGATAGACCGGTTCGCTGGCAGTGATGATCAAGGTATTGGTGCTGTCGTCGGCCTGGATAAAACCGGCTGCACCACTGCCGCTGCCGCCGCCACCGCTGGACGATTGCGAAGAGTTATCCTGCGGTGTCTGCGACTGTGGCGTGGTCGAATTGCCGGAACCCAGAGCACCGCCGCCGCTGGCGCCTTGCAGCATGCCACCCGAACCGCCGCTGGAACTCTTGCTGGACGAGCTGGAAGTCGGCAGCGAAGTGTCATTCGAGACAATCGCGCGCAAGGTCTTGGCCAGTTTCACTGCATCGGCATTCTTCAGATACACCACGTGGACATTGCCGGCATTGGTGGTCGGCTGGTCCAGCTTGGAAATCAGCGATTTGGCCAGGTTGGCGCGGCCGGCGGATGGCGCCCGGATCACCACCGAATTGGTGCGGGAATCCGCCATGATGAGGGTACGCGCACTGTCGCTGGCGCCCGGCGCCGCCGAACCGGCATCCAGCAGCTTGCTCGCCATCACGGCGATATCGCTGGCCACCGCATAGCGGACCGGGATCACATCCAGGTCGTTGACCGCCGGCACATCCAGCGCGGCAATCATTTTGCCCAGGCGCTGCAGGTTTTCCGCGTAGTCCGTCACCACCAGGGTATTGTTGCCCGGATTGGCGTTGATCGTGTTGTTCGGCGAAATCAATGGCCGCAGCACCGGCAGGATATTGGTGGCCGACTCATAGTTCAGGGAGAAAATCTGTGTAGCGATCTGGTCGCCACGGACGCTGGCAGGACGGGTTGGCGCCACCTGCAGCTTGGCGTCGGCTTCCGGCACGACCTTGACGAAACCGTCGCCGCGCACCACGGCATAGCCTTGCAGGCGCAAAGTGGAAGCCAGCAGGTCAAAGGCCTGGGTCTTGCTCACCGGCTTTTCGGAGACCAGGTTGATGGTGCCTTTGACGCGCGGATCGACAATGAACGTCGTGTTGGTATATTGACCAACCGCCTTGATCACCGATTCAATGTCGGCGCCGACAAAATTCATCACTGCCTGGCCGTTCGTTCCTTCGGTGCTGGCGCCCAAGGGCGCCGTACCCAGCACCGGCTGCGCACTGGCGGCAAGCGGGATACCGGTGGCGCAGGTCAGCAAGGCGATGGCGGCGGCGTAGCGCCAGGAACTGCGCATTGCCAAATGCAAATGAGGAGTTTCGCATGTCGACGCAGTGGTGTTCGCAGTTGTGTTCGCAGTTGCGTTGATTAGTGCGAGATACATTTTATCTTTCATGATTTAAACTCTAGTCCGATAACATTTCTGCCATTCATCTGGCGCCGTTGGCCGAGCAGGCTCAGTAAAGTAGCCAACTTTTCCTCTTGTCCCACCGCCGCTTCCGCGGTCCCCGAAAACTGAAAATGACCGTTTTGCAGTTTGCCGCTGCCGTTCAACAACATCGCGCCGCCCAATGTGGTCAGCGTCATCGCCGCCTGCGTCCCCTGCCAGTCGAGCCGCATGCGATAGCTGCCCAGCGGTTTGACCGGCGACAGCCGCGATGCCATCGCCAGCAGATCCAGCGTCATCACGCCATGCAGCGCAACACCGTCGGCGTTGCCCACCTTGATCCGCGCCAGCGTCAACTGCTCCCAGCCCAGCTGCATCTGGCCCGACGGCTGCAAGGTATTCAACGGCGCGCCCAATGCCGATAAGCGCTCAGCCGGCAACAGCATGCTGGACGGACTGACCGTCCATTCGCTCCAGCTGCCGCGGATACTCACCGCGCTAGCCAGCACTTGCGCATTCTCCAGCCTTGCATCAAGACGTCCCAGCAGCACCAGCGGCGACAAATGCCAGGAAAAACGCCCCGGCAGCAGCGCCGCCACCGCATCCTTGCCGCTAGGCGCGGCGCCGATGAAAGCCGAACCCTGCCACAACGATCCTTGCGCGTCGCCCAGCGTGAGACGGCCGCCGGTACGGCTTTCCAGCAACGGCGCCAGCCAGGCCGCCGGCAAGAAAGTCAGTACCGTGATCAATGCACTTAACCCTGCCGCCACCAGCCATATCAATACTCTGCCTAGTCTGCGCATCGCCGTCCTGCAATCCGGAACTGCGGCGCCGGCGGCATCCCGCGCAATCCATTACTCATGTTTTTGCTGCAATAAAGTCACCGTGGCGTTGACGATCCCCGGTTGTGGGGTCGCGCCGCCCAATGCCGTGACGCTGGCATCCACCACCTGCCATTGCGAACTCTTCTGGACGTCATCCAGCCAGTCCAGCAAGCCGGCAAACGCCACCGCCGCCAGCTGCACCTTGGCCATGTCGCCGTTCAACGTCACGCTTTGCGCGCTCAGCCCTTTGCCCTTCAATGCTGTTTCAACCGCCTCTTTACTCAGGGGCGCAGCCGGACGCTCCGCCATCTGGCCGGACAGAGCGGCCGCCTTGGCCGTCAAGGCCTGCAGCTCGGCGGCTTGCTGGCGCAACGCCGGCAAGTCCTTCTGCAGGCGAGTACGACCGCTCAAGGCCGGATCGAGCAGCAAGAGATAAACGATAGCCAGCAGGATTACTGCCGCCGCCGCGCCGAGCAGACGGCGTTCGCGCTGATTTCTTTGCGCCCAGTAGGCGCCGGCCGGGGTTGCAATCCGGTCCCAGGCTTGCTGCAAGGGGTTGCGTGTAGACGTCACTTGCCGCTCCCGATCTGCCAGACGCCGGTGGCCGGTTTGCTGAGCGTTAATTTCATGCTGGTCAATGCACTCTTGAGTTGCGCTTCAGCGCCATCCGCGTCGCCGGGATTTTTCAGGCGCACCAGCAGATGATGGTCACGATATTCCAGGCTAGCGATGGCGCCATTGTCGGAGCTTTGCGGCAAACCGGCCCAGGCTGAGCCGAAAGCCGCCGCCAAGGTGATGAAGTCGTCCGCCGCCAGCTGGCCGCCGTCGCGCTGGGCAGAGGCGACTTTCTGCTTGGCCTGGGCGATCGGATCGACGATCACGGTTTCTTTCGGGAACGCCGCGCGGTAGCTTTGCATCATGCCGCTGCGCAGGGCAGTCGCTTCGCGCCGCATGCGCAGCCAGTCGTAGTTCAGGCTAACGATATTCACCAGCAGCAGCGCCGCCGCCAGGCCCAGCGGCCAGCGCCAGCGGCGCCAGCTGAATTCGGTGCCGGCCGCGCTGGCGGTGAGACCGCTCATCAGGTCGACGCCGCTGCGCGCCAGTTCCTGGGTGCCGGCCAGCCAGTGCGACCAGTCGTCGGCCAGCACGGTGACCTGCGCCGGCTCCAGCTCCTGGTAGGCCGCCAGCGCGGTTTGCGGCACATATAAAGTGATCTGCTGCTGCGGCAGGATAGCGGTCAGCCCTTCCAGCACTTCCTGCGCCACCGATTGTCCCGATACTGGCGACAACGACCAGCCCATGCCTTGTTCGGCGGACAAGCGCAGGGCGACATCAATGTCGCCGCCGTGATCGGTGATGGCGGCGACCGCCATGTCCGGCTCGCGCAACGGCAGGCAAAGCTGGGCCGGCCAGGCTTGCAAGTTATGCGCGCCCAGCGCCAGCAGAGTCTTGACCAGCAGCTCCAGCCAGTCCCTTTGCACCACCGCGATCAGGCGCTGGCTGTTGTCGGCGACACGGCCCGCGGCGGCGGCGCGCTTGCGGCCGGCGACGATCACACAGTCGAAGGGATCGACCAGCAATTGTTCTTCCACCAGGTTCGGCAGCGCCGTCTTCAGCTTGGCGTCCGACATGGGCGGCACCTGCAACTGCAGCAGATTGACGTCGGCCGCAGCCAGTATCAGCACCACCCGGCTCGCCGCCGCGATCTGCTCGGCCAGGCCGGCCAGCTGTTCGGCGCCCTGGCGCTCGATGCGGCCGGCATCCGACACCAGCGCATAGCGGCAATCGGGCATGGCCACCGCCGCGGCGCTGTCCACAGTCGCCCTGGCGGGCAAGCGGAGAAGTAAGGTACTCAAAACGCATCTTCCATTTATTGTTCTCTAATCCACACGATATTGGTGCTGGAACTGGGGCCACTCGTAATACGGTTCAGCAAGGATACGGTATTCAGGGCGGCGCGACCCATGCGAATCTTGCCGTAGACCAAAAAAAAGTTACTGGACACCGCGATCTTCGCGGTGTCCGGCACGGTTATCTGGAACAGATTCAACATCTGCGTAGTGAAATTGGGTACATCCGTAAATGGCGCCGTGCGCCGCATCGCCACCAGCGTTGTGGCTTGCGCCAGCGACAAGTTGGAAAAGCGGGAAGCCAGCACCTCAGCCGAAGCGGTGTTGGCGTTAATTGGCGTGGGGCCGCCGGTCCACGGCAGCACGACGACATAATCTTGCAGCTGGCGCACGATATCCGGCGTGAATCCAGGCACCGACAGCAAATCGTCGACTTGCAGCATCGGCAAGCTTGCGCTTGCCGCGGCGGTAGCTGTGCTCTGCTGTCCGGGCACAGGCGGCGGCGCCGACGGTGCGGCCGGCAACCCTTGCGCGATTGCCTGGGCGGCGGCCGTGGCCAGCGTGCCCGGCAGGCGCAGATAACTCAACAGACGTTTGAAAGCAGCGACCTCATCAGGCGACGGGCTGCCATTGACGCTCAGGTTATTCAGGTTGTAGCGCGACTGGGCATCGACGATATTCCCGGACAGGATGGCATCGCCGGCATCGCCAACCGCCTGGCCGTCTTCCACATACTGGTCAAGGCGGGTGTCGGCCAGGGGCGCGGCCCACGGCTGGCCCAGGTAATCGTAGTGAAATTGCTTGCTGCTGGCGCGCAGGATCATGCTAGCCCAGTCCAGCGCACCGCGCATGATCCAGTTCTTCTGCAACTGCAGACGCTGGTTTTCGATGGAACGCACTTGCACCTGCTGCTGCCAGAACAGGCTGGCGACGATAGTGACCGCCAGCGTGGTCAGCAGCAAGGCAGTCACTACCGCCACGCCGCGCTGGGCGCAACGGTTCCGGAACGGTCGCGTCATGAGGCCCCCAGCAGGAAAGTCTTGGCCATGGAGCCGTTATGCCCGCGCAGTTGCAGCGCAACCTGCAAGCCGGTCCATTTGTTGGCGCTGGCATTGTTGTCCTGACTGCCGGCATTGATTGCTGAAGCAGGCCGCCAGCCCTGCTGATCGCTGCCCCACACCTGCATCTGCATGCTGGCGACACCGGATTGCAGCAACACAGCCTGGCTGTTGGCGCCGTCGCCGGTATCGCTGAGCGCGTTCTGCCACAAGGTGTCGATCACATTCGGATCGCGCGTCGGCGCCGATTCCTGACGCGTCAGGTGGCCGTCGCGCAGGCGGTAATCCACCACCTGCAAACGAGTCGGCTGCTGGTCGGCGAACACCAGCCGCACCATCAGCAGGCGTCCCGGCTCCGCGGATAAATAGGGACGCGTGGTCATCACCATCTTGGGGGCGATTTGCGCGCAATCGCTTTGCAGCTGGGCAAAGGTCAACTGCATGCCGCGTGTCTGCTCCATCTCCGCCGTCAGCGAAATCCGCGAGCGCACGATGCCGTCCAGGCCGCGCCAGCCCAGCACCGCCACCATCGCCAGGATGGTGACGGCGATGATCAGCTCCACCAGCGTAAAACCGTGGCTGCCGCTCTTCAGCTTTCTGCTAACGCGCATTCGGCACCACCTGCGACAGGTTAAGGATGCGCCGCTCGGAACTGGCGTCGGCGAATACCGATACTTCGACCCGCCGGAAATAGGGGTTGGGCGTACCCAGCACATGTTCCTGGCAATACAGCGGCAGATCGCCCTGAGGACAATCGAAAGAGCGATTGCCAATGGCCGGCCATTCTTGGCCGAGGCGGATTTGCGTCAGGCGGTTTTCCGCCGACCAGGAAGCCATCATGGCTGCCCGCAAGCCGCTGCTGTTCTGCGTCAGGCTGCCGACCGCACGCAGGCTGGCGCCCAGCGCAGTGCCGACGATGACCAATGCCACCAGCACTTCCAGCAAGGTAAATCCTGCTTCATGAGGGCGGAGAGGCATGCGCAAGTTAGGCATTTATTCGACCGCGAAATGACCGATGCCATCGGCGCGGATCAGGACTGTGCTGTCGCCGCTGCTCATGGTCAAGGTAAAAGGCTTGTCGACCGGTTCACGGCCGAAGGTGATGCGCATCGTGTTGGGCGGCGCCGCCTCGGTCGGCGGCGGATCCATGCTGAGCTGCATCGGGCTGCGCTTGAAATCGCGCTGGCGCAGCATGTCGTCCTGGGCCAGCGGTTGCCAGCCGGCCTCTTCACGCACCATGAAACGGTAGCTGTTGGCGTCGGCCTCGAAAGCCGTGGGACGATTGCGCAGGATGGCTTCCTCCCGCGTCAGCTGCAGCAGCAAGGCAATCCGCCTGGCATCGTCCTGTATGACTTGGTGATCGCTGCGGAAGGCGTTAAGCGACACCACGCCCAGCGTGATGCCTGCGATCACCACCACCACCAGCAACTCCAGCAAGGTGAAGCCGCGCGATGCACCGTGGCGCAGATTGCGATGCGCCATGAAGGACATTCTTACAAGTCCCAAGAGCCGATATCGGCGTCGTTGCCTTCACCACCGGGCTGGCCATCGGCGCCATAGGAAAAGATATCCACTTCGCCATGGATGCCGGGCGACAGGAACTGGTAGGGATTGCCCCAAGGGTCTTTCGGCAGCTTGTCGATGTAGCCGCCGGCTTTCCAGCCATTGGCGGCGGGACCGCTGGTCGGCTTGGCGACCAGCGCCTGCAAGCCTTGATCGGTGGTCGGATAACGCTGGTTGTCCAGCTTGTACAGCTTGAGCGCCTGCATCAGGGTGCCGATGTCCTGGCGCGCGGCCTGGATCCGTGCATCGTCGGTGCGGCCCATCAGCTTCGGTACGACCAAGGCTGCCAGGATCCCCATGATCACCACCACCACCATGATTTCAATCAGCGTGAATCCGCGTTGCATAAGGGCAGAGCGACGTCGAACAGCCGGGAGCATTGTGCTATGCATTTCTTTCCTTATCAAAAAAACCACGACCATGTTTGGAAAGGGCGATTATATGCCGCAATCCTTGCCAGCAAGCAGGAGAAATACACTTAATTATCTTGCGTGTATTTATCCGGGTTTTGTCATTGAATTGACACAAAGAAATGATATTACTTGATGCAGCGGCAAAGCGGCATAACGACATTGCATCGCTATGTAAAATCGGTTTTATCGGCCAGGTTGTGCAATCCGCTTTATGCGGCTTCTTCGCGCGGATTGCGCGACAGCAGGAGTTCCATCACCGACCGCAGCGAAGCGCCGTCGAACAGCACGCCGGCGACCGCATTCGTGATCGGCATGTCGACGCCGCGCTGCTGCGCCAGGGCGCGTACCGCGGCGGCGCAGCGCACACCCTCGGCAACGTGGCCGAGCTCGGTGACAATGGACGCCAGCGGCTTGCCCTGCGCCAGTCCCAGCCCGACCTTGCGGTTGCGCGAGAGGTCGCCGGTGCAAGTCAGGATCAGATCGCCGACGCCGGACAAGCCCATGAAAGTTTCGCTGCGGCCGCCAAGCGCGATCCCGAGCCGGGTGATTTCCGCCAGGCCGCGGGTGATCAAGGCCGCCCGCGCATTCAAGCCCAGTCCCAGGCCATCGGCCACGCCGGTGGCGATCGCCAGGATGTTCTTGACCGCGCCGCCGACTTCAACCCCGACCAGGTCGTCGGTCGAATACACCCGGATGTTATCGCCATGCACCGCCGCCACGACCTGCTCGCACAGGCCCGGATGGATGCTCGCGACCGACAGGGCGCAAGGCAGGCCGCGCGCGACCTCCTGGGCAAACGACGGTCCTGACAGGACTGCCGCAGGGATCGCATCGCCCAGCACCTCGCGCACGATCTGGTGCGGCAGCAGGCTTGTGTTTTCTTCAAAGCCCTTGCACAGCCAGACGATATTCGGGATCGGATATGGCTTCAGTTGCTGCGCCAGTTCACGCAGGCCGGCAACCGAGGAAGCCACGATCAGCAAGCCCTCAGCCTCGCCGCCGGCGAGATGCGCGAGCGCTTGCGAAAAATCGGCCGTGAGGAGCAGATTGTCCGGCAGCGGAAAACCCGGCAAGTAAGCCGTATTTTCGCGCTGGACGGCAGCCGCCGCCATGGTGTCGGGATTCCGACCCCATAGCGTCACGCTATGGCGCTGCGCCAGCGCAATCGCCAGCGCCGTGCCCCAGGCGCCGGCGCCGAGTACAGTTATATTCATGGATGGAATGGTGGGTTCAGAAGGCACGGGCTAGCCTGGAAATGACAAGAATACGAGGAAAAATCAATCGCCCCAGACTTCGGCTGCCTTGACGTAGCCGCTCTGGCCGTCGCGATGACGCACCTTGGCCCAGCCCGATGCAACCGGATCGACCAGTTCCAGCAGCACGCCCTTGTCGGCGCTGAAGACCACCGCGGCACTATCGTCCGGACTACTGCGGATCTTGGCATTGGCCACGCTGACTTGCAGGTTGCGCTTGCCGACCAGTCCCTTCGACTGCAGCCAAGACAAGTCGCCGCTGGCGTCGCGCACTTTAGTCCATTCGCCATAGGTCAGCACCACTTCGACCGGCATGCCACGCGGTGCGACTGCTACGCGCCGGCCCTTTTCCGAAGGTGCATCGTATAAAACCACAGGTGCTGCGCCAACCGCCTTGAAATCGAGCGCGCGGGCAGAACCGGCAACGCCGAGCAAGCTTCCCAACAACAAGGTGGCGGCAGCGGCTTTGCGTGCAAAATTCATCTATAGGTCTCCAGTTGCGGCAGGATTTACAGGAAGAAACGGAGCCGCCCGGGGACAGCTGCCGTTCACCCTGCCTTCTACCTGCGGCGATCGTCAACGCAGGCGCCAGCGACCCGCCGGGCCCGCGCCTTGCGGAATTAGTTGATGGCTGTCGAGCCGTCAACTGCGATACTGTCGCCGCTGCCTTTTTGCGCCTGCTCAGCCAGCGCTTGCAGACGCTGCTGGTAGAACACTTCGAAATTGATTTCGGCCAGGTGGATAGGCGGGAAACCGGCACGCGTGATGGCGTCAGCCAGATTGGCGCGCAGGTACGGATAGACGATGTTCGGGCAGCCGATGCCGAGCAGCGGATCCAGTTGTTCAGTCGGGATGTTGCGCAGTTCGAAAATGCCGGCTTGCTTGCCTTCGACCAGGAACGCGACCTTGTCTTTCACCTTGGCGGTGACGGTAACCGTCACGGTCGACTCGAAAATGCCTTCGGCCAGCGCTTCGGCGCCGACATCCACGGCGACTTCGATCTGCGGAGCCTCTTGCTCGAGGAAAATGGCCGGCGAATTCGGTTGTTCAAGCGACAGATCTTTCAGGTAGACGCGTTGAATCTGGAACACCGGTTGCTCAACTTGTTGGTTCTCTTCAGCCATGACACTCTTTCAGTTAATTTAAATTAGCCAGACGGCAATCCCTGCAACCTGGCCGGTTTTCAATGCAGTTTGCAACAATACCTGATTCCCAGGAGAAATTGCCGAAAATCAGGCGCTTTGCAGCAGGGGCTCCAGCTTGCCATCGCGATCGAGCGCATGCAAGTCGTCAAAGCCGCCGACATGGGTTGCACCGATATAAATTTGCGGCACGGTGCGGCGACCGGTCTTTTGCATCATGGTTTCGCGCTGCGACGGATCGAGGTCGATCCGGATTTTTTCAATATTTTCCACGCCTTTTGCCTTCAGCAACTGCTCGGCGCGGATACAGTATGGGCATACTGCGGTGCTATACATTACAACATGGGCGGTCATGATCACTCTTCCTTGTTCGGCTCCGCCGCCATCCAGGCGGGGCGGCGCTTATTTGACGGTAGGCAGGCCCTGGGTCTGCCAGGCAGCGATGCCGCCTTCCAGGTTATAGGCCTGGGCAAAGCCGGCCTGGCTCAATTGCGCTACCGCCTTGGTGGCCTGGCTGCCGGTCTGGCACACCACCAATACATTCTTTGCTTTAAACTTGTCCAGCTCGGCAATACGTTGCGGCAAGTCTTTCAAGGGGATGTTCTTGGCGTCGATCAGGTGGGCGGCGGCAAAAGCCTCGCTGTCGCGTACGTCCAGCACCAGCGTCTTGCCCTGGTTGATCAGCTGGGTCGCCTGTAAAGTCGACACCCGGTTACCGCGCTTTTGCAACAAAGGCAGCAACAGCGCGCCGCCCGACAATATTGCTACTGCAATCAGAAAAATGTTATCAATCAAGAATTTCACGGGTATCCAATGGTATTAGTTAATCCCGCCATTATAAAATAGAAGCTGTAGCGCCATTCAATTCGTATCGGCTCAGGTGCAAAAACCTTTGAGCGGCGCGGCTGAATTCCATGGCGAGCAACCGATTTCCTACTTACCTATCTAACTTAGTTAGCAAACCACCATGTACAAAATCGTATTGATGCGCCAC
Source organism: Collimonas sp. (assembly GCF_035566555.1). Taxonomy (GTDB): domain Bacteria; phylum Pseudomonadota; class Gammaproteobacteria; order Burkholderiales; family Burkholderiaceae_D; genus Collimonas. The sequence goes on along the minus strand of NZ_DATMRB010000173.1, from coordinate 10,699 downwards.
GGCGAATCCACCTGGAACCTGGCGAACCGCTTCACCGGCTGGGTGGACGTCGACCTCACCGAAAAGGGCGTGGCGGAAGCCAGGCAGGCAGGCCAGCTGCTGCTGCAAGCAGGCCTGACCTTCGACCTGGCTTATACCTCGGTGCTGAAACGCGCGATCCGCACCCTGTGGGGCACGCTCGACGAGATGGACCTGATGTGGCTGCCGGTCAAGCATCACTGGCGCCTGAACGAGCGCCACTACGGCGCCCTGCAAGGCTTGAACAAGGCCGAAACCGCCGCCAAGTACGGCGACGAGCAGGTCATGGTGTGGCGCCGCAGCTATGACACCCCGCCCATGCCGCTGGAACCCAACGATCCGCGCACTTCCTATGCCGATCCGCGCTACGCCGGCCTGAAACGCGAAGAAATCCCGCTGACCGAATGCCTGAAAGACACCGTGGCGCGGGTATTGCCGTTCTGGAACGAGGAAATCGCGCCATCCATCCGCAGCGGCAAGCGCATCATCATTTCCGCCCATGGCAACAGCCTGCGCGCTCTGATCAAGATGCTGGACGGCATCAGCGATGAAGATATCGTCGGCCTCAACATTCCTAACGGCCAGCCGCTGGTGTATGAGCTGGACGCAGACCTGAAGCCGATCAAGAGCTATTACCTGGGCGACCAGGCTGCGATCGCAGCGGCGATGAACGCGGTCGCCAGCCAGGGGAAAGCGAAATAAATATCTCGCCGGGCCGTTTCCTGACACCTTTCTGCAAACGCAAACCCAGCCATGCCAGGCTTCTGGCATGGCCTTTGGCGCTGCTGCTGGCGGCAACGCTGGCGGCGGCCCTGCCTTTGGCCGCTCACGCAGCTCCCGCCAAGATCACCGAGCGCAGCAAGCAAAAACAGGCGGCCGAAGCACAGCGCGCCGACTTGCGGCAAAAACTGGACAGCCTCAAGCGCGACATCAGCCAGACCGAAACCGAGAAGGACGACGCCAGCGACGCCCTGGCCGACTCGGAAGAGGCGGTTTCCAAGGCCACCCGCTCCCTGCGCGACCTGAGCGCCGAACAACAGCAGACCGAGGCCAAAGTGGCCAAGCTGGCCAAGCAGCACGACGATCTCAGCAAGACCGTGGCCAAGCAGCAAACCCAGCTGGCCAACCTGCTGCGCCAGCAATACGTCGCAGGCAACGAGGACCGCATCAAGCTGCTGCTGTCGGGCGACAATCCTAACCGTATCAATCGCGACCTGCAGTACATGGGCTACGTCTCGCAAGCGCAAGCCAAGCTGCTGGAAGCGCTGCGCGCCAATCTCGCCGCGGTGGAAGCCAACCAGACCGAAGCCCAGAACGCCAAGGACGACCTGGATGAAATCGCCCAGGAACAGCGCGACCAGAAAAAACTGCTAGAACAAGAAAAAGCCAAGCGGGCGACGCTGCTGACCCAGCTTTCCAGCAAACTGAACAGCCAGCGCAAGGAAGCCGGCAATATCCAGCGCGACGACCAGCGTCTGTCTGGCCTGGTGGACAAGCTGGCGCAACTGATCGAGGCACAGAAGCAGGCGGAAGCCGCCGCCCGCGAGAAACAGCGCCAGCAGCAGCTGGCCCAGGCCAAAGCCAAAGCCGAGGCGCTGGCCCAAGCCCAGGCTGCGCGCGAGCGCCTGGCCGAGCAGCAGCGCGCCGCCCAAGCCAGGAAGCCGCCCGCCACGGACACCACGGTCAAACCCAAGCCGCTCAATCCGGACGCCATCGACGACGATCAGCCGCCTGCCGTGGCCGTCACGCCGCCGGCGCCAACACCGGCACCGGTGTCGCCGGTAGCGCGCAACGAGCTGACGCCGGAACCCGAGGTCAAGGATGTCTCTTATGGCAAGCCGTTCGAATCCCTGCGCGGCCAGCTGCGGCTGCCGGTACGGGGCGACGTCATGGCGCGCTTCGGCAGCAAGCGCGGCGACGGCCCGAGCTGGAAAGGGCTGTTCATCCGTACCCCGGAAGGCACCGAAGTCAAGGCGGTTGCCTCCGGCCGCGTGGTGTTTGCCGACTGGCTGCGCGGCTTCGGCAACCTGATCATTGTCGACCACGGCAACCAGTACATGACTATTTACGGTAATAATCAGGCATTATTGAAGCGCCCCGGCGATGCAGTCAAAGCCGGCGACGTGATTGCCAATGCCGGCAACAGCGGCGGCAATGAACAATCGGGTTTATACTTCGAAATTCGGCATCAAGGCCGTGCGTTTGACCCACTCGGGTGGGTAACTACTAGGTGAAACATGGGCAGTAAGCTTAAAAATATCGGTCTAATCAGTTTAGGCGTCATTGCGGGCATCGGCGCCTCTATCCAGTTCGACGCCATTGCGCAGAAGAGTGCTGCCGCGCCATTGCCGCTGGAAGAATTGCGGCAGCTGGCCGATGTGTTCGGATTGATCAAGTCCGACTATGTGGAGCCGGCGGATGACAAGAAGCTGCTGACCGAAGCCATTTCCGGCATGGTCGCCTCGCTCGACCCGCACTCGGCCTACCTCGACAAGAAAGCCTACAAAGAGCTGCGCGAGAGCACGCAAGGCAAATTCGTCGGGCTCGGCATCGAAGTCGGCATGGAAGATGGTTACATCAAGGTAGTTTCGCCGATCGAGGATTCGCCGGCCTACCGCGCCGGCATCAAGGCGGGCGACCTGATCACCCGTCTGGACGGCGCCGCGGTCAAGGGCATGACCCTGGAGCAAGCCGTCAAGCGCATGCGCGGCGAGCCGAACACCAAGATCGTCCTGACCATTTCGCGCAAGGACGAAGACAAGCCGCTGATCATCAGCATCACGCGCCAGGAAATCCGCGTCCAGAGCGTCAAGTCGAAAGTGGTTGAACCGGGCTATGCCTGGTTGCGCATCACCCAGTTCCAGGAACCGACAGTGGACGACATGGCCAAGAAAATTGCCGCCATCTATGCCCAGGAGCCGAATCTGAAAGGCCTGGTGCTGGACCTGCGCAACGATCCGGGCGGCGTCTTGCCGGGCGCGATCGGTGTCTCCGCCGCTTTCCTGCCCAAGGATTCGGTGGTGGTGACCACCAACGGCCAGCTGCCGAGCTCCAAGGCGTCGTTCTACGCCAAGCGCGAATACTATGCCAACCCGGGCAACGACCCGCTGGCGCGCCTGCCTGAGGCCTTGAAAAAAGTGCCGATGGTGGTGCTGGTGAACACCGGTTCGGCCTCGGCTTCGGAAATCGTCGCCGGCGCCCTGCAAGACTACAAGCGCGCCACCATCATGGGCACGCAAACCTTCGGCAAGGGTTCCGTGCAATCGGTGATCGCACTGCCGCCGGACCGCAACACGGCAGTCAAGCTGACCACCGCGCGCTACTACACGCCTAACGGCCGTTCGATCCAGGCCAAGGGCATCGTGCCGGACGTCATGGTGGATGAATATGCCGACGGCGACGGCTTGAACGGCCTGCGCCTGCGCGAAGCCGACCTCACCAAGCATCTGAGCAACGATACCGACAAGGGCCCTGAAGTCAAGGCGCCGAAAGTGGACGAGCTGGAAGAAGCGCAACGGATTGCCGCTGTCGAGAAAAAGCGCAAGCCATTGGAATACGGCAGCAAGGATGACTTCCAGCTGGCGCAGGCGCTCAACCAGCTGAAGGGCTTGCCGGTGCAGGTATCCAAGGTCAAGCCGGAAGTGCGTTCGGAAAACGACAAGGACGACAAGGCAGTCAAGGATGACAAGCTTGACCCCGCCGCCGGCGCCATCATCCACAAGGATGAGCCGAGCGACGACAAGGCTGGCGACAAGAAGAGCGATAAAAAATAATCGTTTTTCACGCTACACGTAGGGTGGGCACCCGTGCCCACGCGTGACCTCAAACCCGCCCGCAAAGTCTATCCCGATATCACGTGGGCAGAAAAACCTGCCCACCCTACGTTATGAACGACCAGCAATTACTCCGCTATTCGCGCCATATCCTGCTGGACGATATCGATATCGCCGGCCAGGAGAAATTCCTGGCGGCGCATGCGCTCATCGTCGGCGCCGGCGGCCTCGGCTCGCCGGTGGCGCTGTACCTGGCGTCGGCCGGCGTCGGCCGCATAACGCTGGTGGATAACGACAGCGTCGACCTGACCAATCTGCAGCGGCAGATTCTGCATACCAGCGACCGCATCGGCCAGGCCAAGGTCAGTTCGGGCAAGACTGCCATGACGCAAATCAATCCGGACATCGACATCGTCGCCTTGTCCGAGCGCGCAGACCAGGCCCGCCTGCAGCAGCTGATCGCCGCTGCCGACGTTGTGATCGACTGCAGCGACAACTTCGCCACCAGGCAAGCTATCAACCGTGCCTGCGTCGCCTTGAAAGTGCCCCTGGTGTCGGGCGCGGCGATCCAGTTCGACGGCCAGATCAGCGTCTTCGATCCGCGCTCCGAAACATCACCCTGCTACGCCTGCCTGTTTCCACCCGATCGCGAGTTTGAGGAAATAGCCTGCTCCACCATGGGCGTGTTTGCGCCGCTGGTCGGCATCATCGGCAGCATGCAGGCGGCCGAAGCGCTCAAGCTGATCGCCGGCATCGGCTCCTCCTTGGCGGGCGTCCTGCTGATGCTGGATGCGCGTAGCATGGAGTGGACGCGCATCGGCGTCGCTCGCGATGCCGGCTGCCCGGTTTGCGGTGCGCAGCATCCCTGACGCCGCCATTTCCGGCGCCTGCACGTAAATCGGCGTTGATGCAATTATTTAGTTAATTATTAGTAACCTTCCTCTGATTGCCTGTTTTTTCCCCTGCAATTGCTCCCGCTGTTTTAAATTACGTCTTGCTTTCGTGTCATCAAATCATGCGATGGATACGATAAGCGTCACATAACTATAAGCGGGAGACAAAGCAATGAAGCGCAGACAGTTTTTGAAAGGTTCGGCATTTTTCACGGTAGCAGCAGCATCAGGAATACTTAGCGCATGTGGCGGCAGCGCGGATATCGACAGCGGCGCTGCTGGCGTGTTTGCCTTTCCGCAGGGGATAGCCTCCGGCGATCCGAAGGAAAGCAGCGCCGTGTTCTGGGGACGGGTAGTACGCAAAAACGGCGCCACGGCCGATGCGATCAACGTGCGCCTGGATGTCTCCACCAGGCAGGATTTCTCGGCCCTGACGGCGCAAGTCAACCTGAGCGCCAGCGCCGACTACGATTTCACGGTGCGCGCCAAAGTCACGCAACTCAATCCGGAAACCATCTACTACTACCGCTTCGTCGCCGGCAGCGACGTCAGCCCCACCGCCCAGACCAAGACCGCGCCGCTGGCCAGCAGCAGCAACAGCCAGGTCCGGTTTGCCTGGATCACCTGCCAGGACTGGTCGGTCAACCATTGGCAGGCGATGTCTTTGCTGGCGCAGGAAAACCTGGATTTCGTGGTGCATGTCGGCGACTACATCTATGAAACCGTGGGCGCCTCATTCCAGGCCGGCGGCGCCGAACCGGCGCACGGCACGATCAAGCTGCCGGACGGACTGGCGCATCCGGGCGGCGGCATCTACGCCAATACGCTCAACGACTACCGCACTCTGTACCGCACCTACAAGACCGACGCGCGCCTGCAAAGCATCCACCATAAATTCCCGGTCATCGCGATCTGGGACGATCACGAATTCTCCGACGACTGCTGGCAGGACCACCAGGTTTATACCAACGAGAACAAGCAGCAGACCGCGCGCCGCCGCAGCGCTACCCAGGCCTGGGCGGAGTACACCCCCATCGATTTCGGCGACCTCTCCTTCGACCTCAACAACAGCAGCTACCAGAACATCCGTATCTATCGCGATTTCCGCTTCGGCAAACTGGTGCACCTGGTGATGACTGACGAGCGCCTGTACCGCGACGACCACATTGTCAGCGAACAATCGGTGGCGCAACAGCTGGGCCACGATCCGGTCAACGGCGACGATTCGATCGGCTCGCGCTACTTTGTGCCGCAGCCGCTATTGCTGCAAATGGAAGCGCAGGAAACCGCCAAGCTGGGACGAGCGCCGTCGATACTCGGACCGACACAGACGCAATGGTGGAAAGACACCCTGAAAAATTCAGATGCGACCTGGAAGGTGTGGGGCAACGAAATCATGCTGAACCGCATGTGGGCCGACCTGACGCCGCCGGCGTTGGGCATTCCGCCGCCTTACAACCAGCTGTACGTGATCAACTGCGACTCATGGGACGGCTTCCCCAGCCACAAAGGGGAACTGTTGTCTTACCTGGATACGCAAAACATCCAGAACGTGGTGGCCATCACCGGCGACCTGCATGCTTTCCAGTGCGGCGTGGTGCGCGCCAATCCTGGCGACCTGAACAGCCGGCCGGTACTGGTGGATTTCCTGACGGCCGGCGTCAGCAGCCAGTCCTTCTATAACTACATCAAGTCCGGCGCAGCGGTCGTCAATCCCTTGCTCGGCCAACTGGTGCAGACGCCGCAGACTTTCGACAGCCTGCTGAAGCACTTCAATCCCGACTTGGCCTACGTCGACCACGATGCCCAGGGCTATGCCACGGCCACCATCACCAGCGACAGCATGGTAGTGGTGTTCAACAAGGTCAAGCCGCTGGCCGGCGACAGCAGCGCGCCAGCGCAACCGTTGCTGAAACGCACCCGCATGACGCTGGCCAGGGGTTCGAGCACGCCGCTGATCGAAGACAACGTCTGATCATGCGTTGAGCGCCGCTATCGCCCGCGCAGACAGGCGCGGACGATAGCGGATCTTCCCTTAGGCGCTATGCAAGGCACGCACGGCGCCGGGCGCTTGCATGGCCTTCAGCGCGCGCAATTTCTGGATGGTGTCGGCGCAGGCGCGGGCAGCTTCTGCGCCCTTCACCAGGAAATGCTCGAAGAAATACTTGCGATGTTCTTCGCCGCCGTGGAAATGATGCGGCGTCAACACTGCCGACAGCACCGGTACGCCGGTTTCCAGCTGCACCTGCATCAAGCCGTCGATCACTGCGTGGGCGACGAATTCATGGCGATAGATGCCGCCATCCACTACCAGCGCGGTAGCCACCACTGCTGCATAGCGGCCGCTGTTGCCCAACAGTTTGGCGTGCAAGGGAATTTCAAAGGCGCCGGCGACTTCGAAGAAATCGATGTCTTGCTCGCCGTAGCCGGCCTTGGCGATTTCGGCAATGAAAGCGATACGGCATTGATCGACAATCTCGCGGTGCCAGCCGGCCTGGATGAAAGCGATGCGTTCATTTGCTGCGCCGGGAATTCTTGCCTTGATATCTGTGGTGTGTTGCTGTTGCATCTGACTCTCCTGTTTAAATGATAAAAACAGGGCGCGTTGGATCGAAAGGAAGCGCGCACTCGCCAGCGCCGACAAAAATCTTGCCAAAGGCGATGCCGATGGCAGTAACGCTGCCGTCGCCTGGGCGACATGCAGCAAGATTCTTATCGATGCTGACAGCACGGTACAACCTGTTCTCTCTTTATCCGGACTATACCGTCGGCCCCGGAATCCAACCGGGTCTGCTGACCTTGCCGCCACAGTTGTAGCAACAAGCGCTCGCGGGCTATGCGCATTGCACGCAATTACCGCCGGTGGGGAATCGCACCCCGCCCTGAGAACGTCTCGGCCAATTACTTAACCGAGCCACGAATTTATCACATAATTTGCGGCGCTGCACAAGCCGGCCCGATCGGGCGCTTGCGGCGTCAGCCTGCCTTCTTCGCCAGCCCCAGATAGGTATCGATCACCCGGGGGTCGTGCGCCAGCTCGGCGGCAGGTCCTTGCAATGCGATCTCGCCGGTTTCCAGCACATAGGCGTAATCGGCCGCCTGCAAGGCGGCACGGGCATTTTGCTCGACCAGCAGAATCGCCACGCCGCTCTGCTTGAGGCGCACGATGATGTGAAAGATCTCTTTCACGATCAGCGGCGCCAGGCCGAGGCTGGGCTCATCCAGCAACAGCAGCCGCGGCTTCGCCATCAAGGCCCGTCCCAGCGCAAGCATTTGCCGTTCTCCGCCGGAAAGGCTGCCGGCCTGCTGCTTGCGCCTTTCCTGCAGACGCGGGAACAATTCGTATACCACCGCCATCTGATCGGCGTAGCCGCTCTCCCTCGCCTTATAGCGCCGATAGCTGCCGAGCAGCAGATTGTCTTCCACCGTCATGCTGGCAAACAGTTCGCGCTTTTCCGGCACCAGGCACATGCCACGCGCAACCCGGGTTTCGACCGCCACGCCGGCCGTATCCTGGCCCAGAAAACGCACCGTGCCGCGCATGCTGCCGTTGACCGGCATGGCGCCAGCAAGCGCGTTCAGCATGGTCGACTTGCCGGCGCCGTTGGGGCCGATCACGGTCACGATCTGGCCGGCGCCGACCTGCAGGCTGGCGCCGTGCAAGGCTTCCACCTTGCCATAAGCGACGTGCAGGTCGTGCACTTCCAGTACCGGATTGACGACCATGTTATTCATCGATGCCTCCCAAATAGGCTTCCAGCACGGCCGGATCTTGCTGGATTTCGGCCGGCAAGCCTTCGGCAATCTTGCTGCCGAATTCCATCACCACCAGGCGGTCGGTCAGGTTCATGACAAAATCCATGTCGTGTTCCACCAGCAAAATGCTCATCCCTTCAGCCCTCAGCTTGCGCAACAACTCAGCCAGCGCCAGCTTTTCCTGATAGCGCAAGCCGGCGGCCGGTTCGTCCAGCAATAGCAAAACGGGATCGCAGCACAAGGCGCGCGCGATTTCCAGGATCCGCTGCTGGCCCAGCGCCAGACTGCCGGCCTCTTCATACAGCAAATGCCCGAGGCCGACGCGCTCGAGCTGCGTTTTAGCCTCGAACAGCAAGGTCTGTTCTTCCGCTCGGTTAAGGCGCAGCAGGCTGGCAGCGATGCCGCCGACGTCCTCGTGCTTGCCGCGCAGGTGAGCGCCGATAGCGACGTTCTCCAGCACCGACATGCTGCCCATCAGGCGCACGTGCTGGAAGGTGCGGGCAATCCCGCGCGCGACAATCTGGCGCGAAGGCAAACCCGAGATCGTTTGCAAACCCTGCTCGCTACGGAATCTGATCGACCCGCTCGTCAACGGCGAGACTCCCGTCATCAGATTGAACATGGTCGATTTGCCGGCGCCGTTGGGACCGATCAGGCCGACGATCTGGCCAGCAGCGACGCTGAAGCTGATGTCATTCACCGCCACCAGCCCGCCGAACTCCTTACGCGCACTCTCGATCTCCAGCACCACGCCACCATCGGCAGGCCTGTTCCTGGCCGGCAGCGCAGCCGCCGATTGCGGTGCTCTTGCCATCACGCCGGCAGGAACCAGCCTGCGCAGATGCGGCCACAAGCCATCGCGCGCACGCTGCAGCAGCAGCACCATCAGGATGCCGAAGACAATGGTTTCGAAATTGCCGCTGGCGCCCAGCAGTTTCGGCAGCCACGATTGCAGTTGGTCCTTCAGTACGGTCAGCAAGGCCGATCCCAGGATCGCTCCCCATACATAACCGGCGCCGCCGACCACCGCCATGAACAGGTATTCGATGCCGGCATTCAGGCCGAACGGCGTCGGACTCACCGAGCGCTGCAGATGTGCATACAGCCAGCCCGAGACGCTGGCCAGCAGGGCTGCCAGCACAAAGATCAGCACCTTGATCCAGGCGGTATTGACCCCCATCGCCTCCGCCATCACGCCGCCGCCATTGAGCGCCCGGATGGCGCGGCCAGAGCGAGAATTCAAGAGATTCTGCAAGCCCGCCAGCGCCAACAGCAGGATGGCCCAGATCAGGTAGAACATCTTGCGGCCGCTATCGAGTTCGAGACCAAACAGACCGATGGCTGGAATACCGTTCAAGCCGTCGTACTTGCCCAGGAATTCCAGATTGCCGAACAAGAAATACAGCGACAAGGCCCAGGCAATCGTACCGAGCGGCAGGAAATGCCCGGACAAACGCATGGTAATGCCGCCGATCGCCAGCGCCGCCAGCATCGTCACGCCCAAACCGGCCAGCAGGCCGATCCATGGCGAGAGTCCGAACTGGGTACTGAGATAAGCGGTGGAATAGGCGCCAAGGCCGACAAAAGCCGCCTGGCCAAAAGACGTCAGGCCGCCGATGCCGGTCAGCAGCACCAGCCCCAGCGCCACGATGGCATACAGGCCGATGTAGTTGGCCAAGGTGATCCAGAATTCCGGCGTCGGCAATATCGGCAGCAACAGCAGGATCGCCAGGAACAGGATGAACGGCAGTTTGCCGGCAGAAAAGCGCGGCATCACTGATCTCCCTCGTCGATCTGCTTGCTGCTCAGCGAACGCCACAGCAGCACCGGAATAATCAAGGTGAACACGATCACTTCCTTGAAGGCGCTGGCCCAGAACGACGAGTACGACTCCAGCAGACCCACCAGCAAAGCGCCGGCGGCGGCAATCGGATAGCTGCCAAGGCCGCCGATGATGGCGCCGACGAAGCCTTTCAATCCGATGAGAAAGCCGCTGTCGTAGTAAATGGTCGTCAGCGGTGCAATCAGAATGCCGCACAAGGCGCCCAGCGCCGCCGCCAGCGTGAACGCCAGCCGTCCCGCTTGCGCGGTGCCGATGCCGACCAGGCGCGCGCCGAGGCGGTTGACGGCGGTAGCGCGCAAAGCCTTGCCCGACAAGCTGCGTTCAAAGTAGAGATAGAGGGCGACGATCAGCAATAGTGAGGCCAGGATGATGACGCAGCTCTGGCCGGAGACAGTCAGGCCGCCGATGTCGAAACG
>NZ_DATMRB010000172.1:0-38294 GCF_035566555.1 Collimonas sp. | reverse complement strand
TTCCCTCAAACTTCGCTCTCAAATCAGCCTCAATCACTCGCTGCTGCTTCGTTTATTTCGCGTCGTTCTCAACGGGAGGCGAACTATAGCAATCCCCCCAATTCCCCGCAAGTACTTTTACGCAAATTCTTTAAAATATTTCGATTTATTTGATTTAGCCCTGATACCAGGCATTCCTCGCCGCTAAAGACGCTCTTTTAAGTAGCAATTTTATACATCCACCGAATTCAATACCGCCCAGCGGGCAGCGCTGACGCCCTTCTCCAGGCTGATCCGGCTGACAATCTGCTCCAGCTGCAAATGATTGCTGGCAGAAGTAATCAGGTCTGCCCGTACTTCCAGCTGCGTGCCGGAAGCCAGATCCTCGCTATGCAGCGACTGCACTATCAGGTGCGGCATGCCGTTCAGCATATGCAGCATCAAGGTGCGCACCTGCACTTCATCTTCCGGACGGCATACTATAGAGAGGCGATACACCTGCTCGGTTTCCGTCGCGCTATGCAGATCCTGGCGGTTGATCATATGAGAGACTCCGCGCAGCAGCACGTTCGCGCCCAGGATGGCGGCCGCGCCGATGGCCGCTTCCAGCGCGTGCCCAAGGCCGCACAGCACGCCGACCGCTGCCGAGCACCACAGGGTGGCGGCCGTGTTCAAACCCCGTACATTGATCCCCTCGCGCATGATGACGCCGGCGCCAAGAAAGCCGATACCCGATACGACATAAGAAGCAATCCGCGTTGCTCCCTGCGGATCCGACTCAAAGGCGGACACCATCACGAACAGCGAGGCGCCGATAGACACCAGCGCATTGGTGCGCAAACCCGCCATGCGCTGGCGCATCTGGCGTTCGGCGCCAATCAGGGAACCCAGAGTCAGAGCGAGCAATACGCGCAGGGTAAATATTTTCCAATCCATCTTCGCTACCTTTCTGCATGCGTCGCCATGCGCACGGCATGGCGGCATTTCATTGGCGCCCGGCGCCGCTTCAGGAATTGAAGAACAGCCGGCCAGGCAAATCAAACAAACGGATGGGAGATAAATGACGAAGATGCGGGACGCATCTCCGGGCTGCTACAGCGCGTCAATTCACTGGCTGTAGCGATAAATGCTTGCTAGCAGGTGAATTACAACGGGCTGGGCGCCCATCCGAGGGTACTGGTACAACTGTCCAAAATCGGGTCTCCTGCAAACATGGTCCACAGGATTCTATTTAGAGCGCATAGGCAAGTCAAGCCGCGGGGAGCGCATCGGCTGCCAGCTTGCGCAAGACGTGGCCGGCGGCAACCAGGCCAAAAGTGGCTGTCACCACCACCGCCGAGCCGTAGCCGGCGCAATTCAGGCCGGTAACGCCTGGCGCTGTATCGGCATCGACCGCGCATGCCTGCTCCACCAGCGGCGCGCTGATGGGCTCGGTAGAAAACACGGCATCGACGCCAAAACGGACTTTATCGCCACGCGGAAAACGGTACTCCGAGCGTAAGCGCTTGCGCACCTTGGCCAGCAGCGGCTCCTGTTCGGTTTTCGCCAGGTCGCGCACTTCGATGCAGGTGGCGTCGACCTGGCCGCCGGCGCTGCCGATGGTGATCAGGCGGATGCCCTTGTCACGGCAATAAGCGATCACTGCCGCCTTGGCGCGCACATTGTCGATGGCGTCGATCACATAGTCATAACGCCCTTCACCGATCATTTCCGGCAGATTGTCAGCGCTGATGAAATCTTCCACTTCGGTGACATGGCAGTAAGGATTGATCTGGGCGATGCGCGCCGCCAGCGCACTCACCTTGGCCTGGCCGAGCGTATCCGTCAGCGCGTGAATCTGGCGATTGATATTCGATTCGGCCAGATTGTCGAGGTCGATCAGGGTCAGATTGCCGACGGCACTGCGCGCCAAGGCCTCCACCGCCCACGAGCCGACCCCGCCGACACCGATCACGCAGACATGCGCCTGCAGGAATCGGGCCAGCGCGGCGGCGCCGTACAAACGGCCAATGCCGCCGAAACGGCGGTCGAAATCAATCTCGTCGAGATCGACCGCAGTGGGGATAGAGGCGCCGGAAGCGCTGCTTACAACAGATGAGGACATGATGGGCAACTGAAAGTGAAATGACAGGCATGTGACAAGATAAACCGCGATGAACTTGATACAGATCAAACTGGCTACCGCTATTGTGGCTATTTTACCGGCTCTGCATGACGGATCACTTTTGAAGTGCTTTAATATGAAATGGACACCGCCATCAACCAGTTATCAAATAAGCATCCATCCCCCGATGCATGCTCCCATCAGACATGAGATATACACCATGCCCAACGCACTGATCGCCACCGCACCAGATTTCAGCCAGCCGATTGCGGTGCTCAAGCATTGCCACGACCGCATACGCAAACAGCTTGAGACGCTGCAGAACCTGCTCGGCCATGTGCCTCAGCATGGCAACGATGCCCAGGCCCAGCAAGCCGCGCACAGCGTCATGCGCTATTTCAACCAGGCCGCGCCGCATCATCACGCCGATGAAGAAGTCGACCTGCTGCCGATGCTGACCATGACCGCCAGCGGAGAAGACGCCGCCCTGCTGCAGAAACTGATGCCGGAAATCCTGGCCGAACATCATCAGATGGATAGCCTGTGGCAGGCGCTCAACCTGCAATTGACGCCGATCGCCGACGGCGCGGCGGCCACGCCGGCAAGTCAGCTGTCGGCGCAGGATGTCCAGCAATTTTCCGCGATCTATTCCGCCCACATGGAAAAGGAAGAAACCTGGATCGCGCCGATGGCGAAACGGCTGTTCAGCGCACAGCAGATGCAGCAGCTGGGATCAGCCATGCAACAACGCCGAGGAATTACCCAATGAATCAGCAACTAGACAAATCGATTGCGGACCTGCGCATAGACTATAGCCAGGCCAGCCTGTCGGAAACCGACACCGCGGCCGATCCGATTACCCAGTTCGGAAAATGGTTCGATGAAGCCATGCGCGCCGAAGTCCCGGAGGCCAACGCCATGAGCCTGGCCACCGTCGGCAGCAACGGCCGGCCGTCGTCGCGCATCGTGCTGATCAAGCAGTTCGATGAACAAGGCTTCACCTGGTTCACCAACTTTGAAAGCCGCAAGGGCCACGACCTGGAACAACATCCTTATGGCGCCTTGCTGTTTCACTGGGTCGCGCTGGAACGCCAGGTGCGCATCGAAGGCCGCGTCGAAAAAGTCGACGACAGCGAAAGCGACGCCTACTTCAACAGCCGGCCCTTGCGCAGCCGGCTTGGCGCCATCGCCTCCGCGCAAAGCGAGACCATCGCCAGCCGCGAACTGCTGGAAGCAGAGTACGCCAAGGCCGAACAACAATTCGGCGAACACCCGCCGCGCCCAAAACACTGGGGCGGCTACAGACTTTTCCCGGATACGGTAGAATTTTGGCAAGGACGCCGGTCACGTTTGCACGACCGGATTTTGTATACCTTGGACGCAGATGACAAGTGGCTGCGACAACGCCTGCAGCCTTAGGGGCCGTCATCATCACCGTCACCGGTCGACGCTGACCGCTTGGTACAAGTATTTAATGACCGGAGGAGAAATCGTGTTCTGGGAAAAGAAGCTTGAAAACTGGGTTGATGATATCCGCCACCGCGCCGCAATACCGCTGCGGCTCGAATTATGGAATGGTCAGCGTTTCGACTTCGGCACCTATGCGGCGCCGGAGGTCACTGTACGCGTGCCGCATGTATCGGCGCTGAGCTACCTGCTGACGCCATCGCTCGCCAATCTCGGCGAAGCCTACGTCGAAGGGAAAATCGAAGTCGAAGGAAAAATCAAGGAAATCATCGCCGTCGGCAATGCCCTGGCAGCCAATTCCCTCAAGCCGGACGGCAAGTTCGCGCGCATCACCCGCACCTTCCGCCACAACAAGGAAAAGGATGCCGAGGCGATCCGTTATCACTACGACGTCTCCAACGATTTCTACAAGCTGTGGCTGGACCAGAACATGGTGTATTCCTGCGCCTATTTCGAACATGGCGATGAAGACCTGGACACCGCGCAGCTCAAGAAGATCGATCACATCCTGACCAAGATCCAGATCCAGCCGGGCCAGACCCTGCTCGATATCGGCTGCGGCTGGGGTGCGCTGGTGCTGCGGGCAGCGCAGAAGTTCGGCGCCAGGTGCGTCGGCATCACGCTCTCGGAAAACCAGTTTGCGCTGGCGAAAGAGCGTGTGGCGCAGGCCGGGCTGCAGGACCAGATAGAAATCCGCCTGCAAGACTATCGCGACATCACCGGCAGTTTCGACCGCATCACCAGCGTCGGCATGTTCGAGCATGTCGGGCTGATCCATCTGCCCATGTATTTCTCGCGCATCCGCGAGCTGCTGGCCGATGACGGCATCGCCATGAACCATGGCATCACCACCACCGACATCGACAATGGCGAGTCGCCCTATGGCGGCGGGGAATTCATCGAGAAGTATGTGTTCCCGCACGGCGAGCTGCCGCATATCGGCATGGTGCTGAAAACCATGCAGCAAGGCGGGCTGGAAGTATTCGACGTGGAGAACCTGCGGCGCCACTACGCCAAGACCTGCGGCATCTGGGCCGACAACCTGGAAGCCCATGCCGACGAGGTCAGGAAAGCGGCCGATGACCGCCGTTTCCGTATCTGGCGGATTTACCTGGCGGGGAGTTCCTACGGCTTCGAGCGCGACTGGATGTCGCTGTACCAGGTGGTCTGCCGCAAAGCCGGGCGCAGCGCCGGCACGTTACCCTGGTCGCGCGATTACATATACCAGGGCAAGTGACTTGAGCAAGCCATCCGCTGCGCTGATCGGCGCAGCGGCGCGAGTTTAGCTGGTCACTTTAACTTTATCGATGAACATCTTGCGCAGCTTCGCCACTTTCGGCGCCACCACGAAAGCGCAGTAGCCTTGCAGCGGATGCTGGCGGAAGTAGTTCTGGTGGTAGTCTTCGGCCTTGTAATAGGTTTCCGCAGCGCTCAATTCGGTGACGATGGGCGCATCCCACACATTCGCCATTTCCGCAATCACCTGCGCCGCCGCCGCCTTTTGCTGCGGCGACTGGTAATAGATCGCCGAGCGGTACTGAGTACCGACGTCGTTGCCCTGGCGGTTCAGCGTGGTCGGATCGTGGATGGTGAAAAAGATTTCCAGCAGCTCGCGATAGCTGATCTTTTCATTATCGAATGTCAACGCTACCACTTCGGCATGGCCGGTCGTGCCCTCGCACACCTGCTCATAACTGGGATTTTCCACATGGCCGCCGGTATATCCGGACTCGACATGCTCCACCCCTTTGATTTCCTGATAAACCGCTTCCAGGCACCAGAAGCACCCACCTCCTAATACCGCAACTTCTTTAGTCATGGTCGCTACTCCCCTGGTTACTCACAATTGACAGTTTCACTGTAACGCAATCTGCTCTGTCTTGTCGACGTGGAAATACGCGATCCGGCCTTGCCATACAACAGACGAAAAAAAACCCCGTCTACACGGGGCTTTTTAAGATGAATCTTATCCGGCGATTTAGAACTTGTAGCCGACTGTCAGTACCGACACCAGCGGATCCAGGGTCAGCTTGGTGGTGCTGTGGACCGGACCGTTAGGAGTCTGTGTCGTCAGGTCAGCCTTGGTCTTGAGCGGCACGTACGAAAAGCCGAGGTTGGCGGACCAGTTCTTGTCGAAATTGTAGGCAAAGCCGACGTTCGCGACCGGCACCAGGTTGCTGCTCAGGGAAGCGCTGGTCTGGGCATTCGGATTACCGGCTGCGACAGCGCCCAGCAAGTTGGTCAAACCGCTGTTGAGCTTGATGTTCGAGTACCAGACGTAGGACAGGCCGGCGCCGACGTATGGACGGAAGGAGCTGGTCGGCTCGCCGAAGAAATACTTGGCGACGATGGCAGGGCTCCACAGCTTGGCGGTGCCGATCTGGCCCAGGCCTTGCAATACAGGGCCGGCGCCGTTCAGTTTCATGGTCGGCGGAATACCCAAGTCCGAAGTCACCGCGATATTGTCGGTAAAGAAGTGGGTGAATTGCAGAATCAGCGTGTCGGCGTTATCGACAGAAGCGCCGGTGCCTGGAATGGTAGTGCCGTTGACTTTCAGCTGTTCGCTGGACTGGTGCAGGCCGATGTGGGCCCAGCCGGCGTTGACCACGTTGTCGCCGGCTTGCTGCGCCATTGCCGGAGCCGCGAATGCTGCCAGCACCGACAGGGCAGCCAGTTTTGGCAATACGTTAAATTGTTTTTTCATATGTCTTCTCCAAGTTTCACTTCATTTTTAGTAGCGGGATCTTGCCTGCATCGGATGCAGTACAAACCCATTTGCGGCACTTTGCAGTTCTGGCTGGCCAGACAGCGCTCTATTCTTCGACTTCAACTATCAGGACAAGAGAGATTTACGATCCGAATCACATCTCTTCCCTGCCCTTTTCCCGAAAAGAACGCGCGTGCTATTCTTTTTTTTACACTATGCCAGCTTTAGAATCATTTGACTATAGTTGTAGCTTTTTTACCGCAATTATTTTTTGAGGCTCGTTTTAAAGCCCGTTTTAAACCCCGCCAGGACGGCTAAGGAATCGTGCGCGGCACGACGTAAACGATCGTTAATCCCCTGCCAGGCCAGCTCCGACGGCGGCGCTTCCACCACAATCAGGTCGGCAGCAGCGTGATCCATGTTGCGCAACGCAGCATAAAGCTCGTGGGCATACGGTTGCGGCGCGGCGGCCATGGCGAATTGCGCCGCCAGCGGCGGACCGCCGGCCGCCATGGCAGCCGGCGAATAAGAGATCAGCGCCAGGCTTTGCCCGGCCTGGTGTAGTTGCAACAGCGTCGCCGCCAGTTGCGGCGGCGCTACCAGCAGCACCGGCGTGCGCGGCGCATAGTGCGATTCCAGCGTGCCGGAAGCGCGCGGCGCGGCCGCATCGGCGGCTTGCACCGGCATGCCCAGCACAGCGCTGATTTCGGCAGCGCTGATGTGGCCCGGCCGCAACAGCACCGGCCCGTGCGTCGCCATACGCGACAAATCGACAATCGTCGATTCGATCCCGACTTCACTCTGGCCGCCGTCCAGGATGCATGCGATCGGACTATCGCCGTCAGTGTCGAACTCGTCCCGCACGTGCTGCGCCGTGGTCGGACTGACATGGCCGAACTTGTTGGCCGACGGCCCGGCGATGCCGCCCTTGCCGCCCTTGAATTCGCGCAGCAAAGCCTGCGCCACCGGATGCGACGGACAGCGCAGACCGACCGAACTCTGGCCGCCCGAGACTTGATCCGGAATATGCCCAGCACGCGGCAGTATCAGCGTCAGCGGCCCCGGCCAGAAGGCCGCGATCAGCGCCTGCGCCTGTGGCGGAATGGCCTCGGCCCAATAACTGATATCGGCTTCGGGAGCCACATGGACGATCACCGGGTGATTGGATGGACGCCCCTTGGCGGCGTAGATGCTGGCAACCGCGGCCGCATTTTCGGCATCGGCGCCCAGCCCGTACACCGTTTCCGTCGGAAACGCCACCAGCTGGCCCGCTTCCAGCTTGCGGGCAGCCAGGCGGATCGCTTGCATGTCGATAGTTGCGTCCGTCATCGCATGCTTCATTCAGGCGGCGATGCCGAGAATGGCGCAGGCAGCTGCCAGTTGCTGCTGCGCTTCGGCTAGCGTCGGCGCAATAAACGTGATGTGTCCCATTTTGCGGGCACGGCGCGCCTGCGCCTTGCCATACAAATGCAGATGCGCCGCCGGCAACGCCAGGATCTGGTCCCATGCCGGTTCGCGCGTCTGTTCGCTGGCGCCGTCAAACCATACGTCGCCGAGGATGTTCAGCATCACTGCCGGCGAATGCTGGCGCGTATCGCCCAGCGGCATGCGCGCCATTGCCCGCACCTGCTGTGCAAACTGGCTGGTGACGCAGGCGTCCATGGTGTAGTGGCCGCTGTTGTGCGGACGCGGCGCCATCTCGTTGACGACCAGCGAGCCGTCTTGCAAGACAAAAAATTCGATGCACAGCACGCCGACATACGCCAGCTGCTCAATGATGACCAGCGCCGCATGCTGCGCGCGCTTGGCGGTTTCATCGCAGACGTTCGGGCCTGGCACCGTGGTAGTGAACAAGATGCCGTCGCGATGGACGTTTTCGGCAATCGGATAGACCACTGCCTTGCCGTCGGCGCCGCGCGCCACCAGCACCGAGACTTCATATGCCAGCGGCAGCATCTTTTCCAGCACGCAGGCGACGCCGTTCATGCCGGCGAATGCTGCGCGCAGCTCATCCAGGGTGCGCACCCGCGCCTGGCCCTTGCCGTCGTAGCCGAGGCGGACGGTTTTCAAGATGCCGGGCAAGAGAGCGGCCGGCACCTGGTCGATATCGGCTGCGGTAGCAATCAGCTGATGCGGCGCCGGCAGCACCGTGGATTCCTTGGCGCAGGCGGTGAAGAAACGCTTTTCCACCATGCGGTCCTGGGCCACCGATACGCTGGCCGCGGCCGGCGCCACAAAACTGTTCTGCGCCAGCAGCGCCAGGCTGTCGGCGGCGACGTTCTCAAACTCGGTGGTCACTGCCGCGCACAGGCTGGCCATCTCGCCCAGGGCGACCGCATCGCTGTAGTCAGCCAGGAAGTGGCGATCGGCGACGTGCCCGGTCGGGCAATCCTGTTCGGGTTCCAGCACCGCCACCTTGTAGCCCATGGCTTGCGCTTCATGGGCGAACATGCGGCCCAGTTGGCCGCCGCCCATCACGCCCAGCCAGGTGGCCGGCGTTGTGGTTGGAACAATCGGCGCGATGGAATCGTGGGATTTGTGTTGCATACTGCTCATACCGGTGGCAATTTCATATCAAGGGCAATCTGGGTCTGTTTGGCGCGGAACGCCAGCAGCTTGTCGGCCAGCGCCTGGTCGGTGGTGGCCAGCATGGCGATGGCGGACAGCGCCGCATTGGCCGCGCCGGCTTCGCCGATGGCATAGGTGGCGACCGGGATGCCCTTCGGCATCTGCACGATCGACAGCAAGGAATCCTCGCCGCGCAGATACTTGGACGGCACCGGCACGCCCAGCACCGGCACAATGGTCTTGGCGGCGATCATGCCCGGCAAGTGGGCAGCGCCGCCGGCGCCGGCGATGATCGCGCGCAGGCCGCGTTCGCGCGCGCTTTCCGCATAGGCGAACATCTGGTCCGGCATACGATGCGCCGAAATCACCTGCGCTTCGTGGGCGACGCCAAACTCAGTGAGGATGGCGACCGCGTGCTGCATCACATCCCAGTCGGAAGAAGAGCCCATGACGATGCCGATGACCGGCTTGGCCGCCAACTGATCCACAGTGTCCTTGCTCATCATCAATCCTTCAGCGTTTCGCCGGTCAGGCTGAATAAAGCTTCGCGGTATTTGTCGCCGGTTTTTGCAATCACGTCGTCCGGCAGCGTCGGCGCCGGCGCGGTCTTGTTCCAGCTGGTGACGGTTTCCAGGTAATCGCGCACGAACTGCTTGTCGAACGATGGCGGCGAAATGCCGACCTGGTAGCTGGCAGCAGGCCAGAAACGCGAGGAATCGGCGGTCAGCACCTCATCCATCAGGTGCAGGACACCGTCCTGATCGAGGCCGAATTCAAACTTGGTGTCGGCGATGATGATGCCGCGCGTCGCCGCGTAGTCGGCCGCGGTCTTGTACAACTCGATGCTGACGCTGCGGATCTTCTCGGCCAGTTCCTTGCCGATGCGGCTTTCCATGTCGGCAAAGCTGATGTTCTCGTCATGCTCACCCATTTCAGCCTTGGCCGCCGGCGTGAAGATCGGCTCGGCCAGCTTGGCGGCCTGCTGCAAACCGGCCGGCAGGCTGATGCCGCAGATGGCGCCGGTAGCCTGGTAATCCTTCCAGCCGGAACCGATGATATAACCGCGCACCACCGCCTCGACCATGATCGGCTGCAGGCGCTTCGCCACGACCGCACGGCCGCGCACCTGCTCCACTTCGTCGCCCGCCACCACCGATTCCGGCGCAATCCCGGTCAGGTGGTTAGGCACGATCGCCGCCAGCTTGTCGAACCAGAAGTCGGACATGCGGTTCAAGACCTTGCCTTTGCCCGGGATCGGCTGGTTCATGATGACGTCGAAAGCCGACAAGCGGTCAGAGGTGACGATCAGGATCTTGTCTTCACCGACGGCATAGTTTTCGCGCACCTTGCCGCGACCCAGCAGTGGCAGAGAGGTAATGGTGGATTGGTAGAGGCTTGTCATGGTTATTCCAAAAGTCAGAAAACCAGCTGCTGAACGACTGATAAGTCATTCTACAAGCTGGTAAATTATTGCGCCAAACCCGGCTTGGCGCCGCTACAACATTTCTTCAATTTTCCGCAATATATCTTGCAATTCACTGCGTCATCCCCGCGCACGCGGGGATCCAATTTGCTGATTAAAATGGATTCCCGCATGCGCGGGAATGACAGCAGTTTTAAAATGACTTACGCGGCCTATTTATTACTGAACGATCTGCGCCAGCTCGCCCTTCTTGTACTTCTCAGCGATCTTTTCCAGCGATACTGGCTTGATCTTGGCAGCCTGGCCTTCGCAGCCGAACGCCAGGAAACGCGCCTTGACCACAGCCTTGGCCGCTTCGCGCGCCGGCTTGAGGTAATCGCGCGGATCGAACTTGCTTGGATTCTCGATCAGGTAGCGGCGGATCGCGCCGGTCATGGCCAGGCGGATATCGGTATCGATATTGATCTTGCGCACGCCGTGACGGATGCCTTCCTGGATCTCTTCCACCGGCACGCCGTAGGTTTCTTTCATGTCGCCGCCGAATTCGCGGATTTCCGCCAGCAGTTCCTGCGGCACCGAGGAGGAACCGTGCATCACCAGGTGGGTGTTAGGAATGCGGGTGTGGATTTCCTTGATGCGTTCGATCGCCAGGATGTCGCCGGTAGGCTTGCGCGAGAACTTGTAGGCGCCGTGCGAAGTACCGATCGCAATCGCCAGCGCATCGCACTGGGTCAGCTTGACGAAATCGGCGGCTTGCGCGACGTCGGTCAGCAGCTGCTCGCGGGTCATCTTGCCGTCCGCGCCGTGGCCGTCTTCCTTGTCGCCCATCATGGTTTCCAGCGAACCGAGCACGCCCAGTTCGGCTTCGACGGTGACGCCGATGGCGTGCGAGAACTCGACTACCTTGCGCGAGACTTCGACGTTGTATTCATAGCTGGCGACCGACTTGCCGTCTTCCATCAGCGAACCGTCCATCATCACCGAAGTGAAACCGGACTTGATCGCTGCCATGCACACCGCCGGCGACTGACCGTGGTCCTGGTGCATGACCACCGGAATGTGCGGGAAAGCTTCGACTGCGGCTTCGATCAAGTGGCGCAGGAAGGCTTCGCCGGCATATTTGCGGGCGCCGGCAGAGGCTTGCATGATGACCGGCGCGCCGACTTCATCGGCGGCCTGCATGATGGCGGTGACCTGTTCCAGGTTGTTGACGTTGAAAGCAGGCAGGCCGTAGCTGTTTTCAGCAGCATGGTCCAGCAATTGACGCATGGATACGAGAGGCATGTTGTACTCCGATAATAGAAACTTGTAGTGTTACTTGTTACTACGTCATTCCCGCGCACGCGGGAATCCATTCTGGCGACTACGCTAAGGCCGGAACATGGATCCCCGCGTACGCGGGGATGACGCTGTATTGAAAACTGTCTTAAGCATCAATACTCGCCGATCTTCATGATCTTCAGCGCATTGGTGCCGCCGATCTGGCCCATCGGCTCGCCCCAGGTCACCACCACCAGGTCGCCCAGCTGCACTACGCCATTGGCCAGCAGCAGGTTCTGCGCGGCCTGCAGCACGGCTTCGCGGTCGGTCGACTTGGCCAGCTCGAAAGTCTGCACATTGCGGTACAAGGCGACTTTGCGCTGGGTGGCGACGCTCGGAGTAATGGCGAAAATAGGGATATCGATGTTGTGGCGGCTCATCCACAGCGCGGTAGAACCCGATTCGGTCAACGCTGCAATCGCCTTGACCCGCAGATGGTGCGCGGTAAACAAGGCGCCGTAGGCGATCGACTGGTCGACGCGGGTGAAGCGGACATTGAGGAAATCGGCATCCAGCTTGCAGTCTTCCGACTTTTCCGCTTCCAGGCAGATCGCCGCCATCGCTTCCACCGTCTCGACCGGATATTTGCCGGAAGCGGTTTCAGCGGAAGTCATCACGGCGTCGGTGCCGTCCAGCACGGCGTTGGCGACGTCGGATACTTCGGCGCGGGTCGGCACGGCGTTGACGATCATCGATTCCATCATCTGCGTTGCAGTGATGGCCAGCTTGTTGGAAACGCGCGCCATGCGGATCATGCGCTTTTGCAGCGCCGGCACGGCAGCATTGCCGACTTCCACCGCGAGGTCGCCGCGGGCCACCATGATGCCGTCGGAGGCATCGAGGATTTCTTGCAAAACAGGGATGGCTTCCGCGCGTTCGATCTTGGCGATCATCATCGGCTTGTGGTCGTAGGCTTCGCCGGCGACGTTGGCCAGCTGGCGCGCCATTTCCATGTCGGTAGCATTCTTCGGGAAAGACACCGCCACATAATCGGCCCGGAAACTCATTGCGGTCTTGATGTCATCCATGTCCTTCGCGGTCAGCGCCGGCGCTGTCAGGCCGCCGCCCTGGCGGTTGATGCCCTTGTTGTTGGACAGCTCGCCGCCGATCTTGACGATGGTGTGGATTTCATTACCGAGGATTTTTTCGACAACCAGCACGATCAGGCCGTCGTTCAGCAACAGCACGTCGGCCGGCTTGAGGTCGCGCGGCAGCGCCTTGTAGTCGAGGCCGACGCGGTCCTGGCCGCCCATGCCGCAATCGGCGTCGAGGATGAATTTGTCGCCGTTCTTCAGCTCAATCTTGCCCTGCTCGAACTTGCCGACGCGGATCTTCGGTCCTTGCAGGTCGGCCATGATGGCGACTTGCTTGCCGCAGGCGGCGGCGACTTCGCGCACCAGCTTGGCGCGGTCGATATGGTCTTGTGCCTTGCCATGCGAAAAATTCAGGCGCACCACATCGACGCCGGCGACGAACATGCGCGCCAGTGTGTCGGCATCGCTCGATGCAGGTCCGATAGTGGCGACGATCTTGGTAGCTCTTTGCATGGAAAACCTTTCAATACAGCATGGATGAATGTGCAGCTATTCCATTCCCGTCGTTCCCGCGCACGCGGGAATCCATTTTATGACTGCAACTTGGATCCCCGCGTTCGCGGGGATGACGGGGTGACCGAATATTCCTCTACGAATATCCCTCTAGTTAAGCAGCGCGTTGCAGCAGGATTTCAACCGCCGGCAAGGTCTTGCCTTCCAAGAATTCCAGGAAAGCACCGCCGCCGGTGGAGATATAGCCAATCTTGTCAGTAATCTGGTACTTGGCGATCGCCGCCAGCGTATCGCCGCCGCCGGCAATCGAGAATGCCTTGGAATCGGCAATTGCCAGCGCCAGGGTCTTGGTGCCTTCGCCGAACTGGTCAAACTCGAACACGCCGACCGGGCCGTTCCAGACTATCGTGCCGGCCTGCGCGATTTGCGCTGCCAGGGTAGCCGCTGTCTGCGGGCCGATATCCAGGATCAGGTCGTCGTCTTCGACTTCGCTGACGTTCTTGATGGTTGCCGCGGCAGTCGGCGAAAATTCCTTGGCGCAGACGACGTCGACCGGAATCGGCACCGAGGCGCCGCGCTTGGCCATCATCTCGATAATCGCCTTGGCTTCGTCCACCAGATCCGGCTCGGCCAGCGATTTGCCGATCTTCAGGCCGCTCGCCAGCAGGAAAGTGTTGGCGATGCCGCCGCCGACGATCAGGTTGTCGACCTTGTCGGCCAGCGCCTTCAGGATGGTCAGCTTGCTGGATACCTTGGAACCGGCGACGATCGCCACCAGCGGCCGCGCTGGCTGGTTGAGGGCCTTGCCCAGCGCATCCAGCTCAGCCGCCAGCAAAGGACCGGCGCAGGCTATCGGCGCAAACTTGGCGATGCCGTGGGTGGTCGCTTCGGCCCGATGCGCGGTGCCGAAAGCGTCGTTGACATAGATATCGCACAGCTTGGCGATCTTTTGCGCCAGCTCGTCGCTATTCTTTTTCTCGCCCTTGTTGACGCGGCAGTTTTCCAGCAAGACCACCTGGCCCGGCGCCACTTGCACGCCGTCGACCCAGTTTTGCCTCAGCTCGACCGGCTGGCCCAGCAGTTCCGCCAGGCGCTTGGCGATAGGCGCCAGCGAATCTTCCGGCTTGAACTCGCCTTCGGTCGGACGGCCCAAATGCGATGTCACCATCACCGCGGCGCCGGCATCCAGCGCCTGGCGGATCGCCGGCACCGAAGCGCGCACGCGCGTGTCTTCAGTAATATTGCCCGCGGCGTCTTGCGGCACATTGAGGTCGGCGCGGATAAAAACACGTTTGCCTTGCAGCTGGTGTTGCGCGATCAAATCGCTAAGTCGATTGAATTTCATGTCGATCCGACAATATTAGTGAGGAAAAGCCGCTATTTTACTCCAGCAACCACCGTCAAAACACCGTTTTCGGCAGCTGCCGCAGCGCAAATACCATATGGCTGAAACCGATATTCTACAGAGTAGGCTTCGTTGAATCCGTTAAAATGTCACTTTACGCTCTTAGAACAGATAGAAATACATCTGTTGCGGCGCTACCGGCTGATATTAGGGGCGGCAACGGCATTGTTATATATTAAGCAAGCAATGCGCAATGTGTAGGCAATTTAAGCGCAACACCCGCTAATTCTGATTTTATTGATTCGATTACTGGAGACTTGAACATGTCCATGGATGACCGCGACGGCAAGATTTGGAAAGACGGCAAACTGATAGACTGGCGTGACGCCAACATCCATGTCCTGACCCATTCGCTGCATTACGGCATGGCGGTGTTCGAGGGCGTACGCGCTTACAAGACCGATCAGGGGCCGGCGATTTTCCGCCTCAAGGAACATACCCAGCGCCTGCTGAACTCCGCCAAGATTTTCCAGATGCAAGTGCCTTACGACCTGCAAACCCTGATCGACGCCCAGATCGCCGTGGTCCGTGAAAATCAGCTGGAATCCTGCTACATGCGGCCGCTGATCTGGATCGGCTCGGAAAAGCTCGGCATCGCCGCCAAGGGCAACACCATCCACGTTGCGATCGCGGCCTGGCCCTGGGGCGCCTACCTGGGCGAGGACGGGCTGGCCAAGGGCATCCGCGTCAAGACCTCTTCTTTCAGCCGCCACCATGTGAATGTCTCGCTGGTGCGCGCCAAGGCCAGCGGCTATTACATCAATTCCATCCTGGCTAACCAGGAAGCGCTGACCGACGGCTACGACGAAGCCTTGCTGCTGGATACCGACGGCTACGTGTCCGAAGGTTCCGGTGAAAACGTCTTCATCGTCAAGAACGGCAAGATCTACACGCCCGACCTGGCTTCCTGCCTGGACGGCATCACCCGCGACGCCGTGCTGACCATGGCGCGCGATAGCGGCATCGAAGTCATCGAAAAACGCATCACGCGCGATGAAATGTATTGCGCCGACGAAGCCTTCTTCACCGGCACAGCGGCGGAAATCACGCCGATCCGCGAACTCGACAACCGCAGCATCGGCGAAGGCAAGCGCGGCCCCATCACGGAAAAGATCCAGTCCATGTTCTTTGAAGTGGTGGCAGGCAAGTCGGAAAAATATCAACACTGGCTTACCGTGGTTGGAAAGTAAGCCGGTTTTTACAAGTTAGCGCATCGTCAATCTGGAGAAGTAAATGAACACAGCAACAAGCCCGCAAGCAGTAGTTGAACTCGACGGCAAGGATTTGCCGGCGCATTGCCCTAACCCGCTGATGCCGACCTGGTCCTCGCATCCGCGCGTGTTCCTCAATCTGGACAGCAGCGGCAGCGCCAAATGCCCTTACTGCGGCACGCAATACCGCCTGAAACCGGGTGCGGTAGTCCACGGACACTGATCGAAAAGGGAGCCCAGCTCCCTTTTTTGATGCAGCAGCGTGTCGTTGTTTCAATCCGGGTCAGCAGGGAGGCTATATGCCGCATGTCAAATTTATGCATGGTTCAGCAGAAGAAACCGAAACCGCCTTTTACGACGCCATGAGCCGCGCCGACATCGAAGCCATGATGGCGCTCTGGGCCGATGACGACGAGATCGTCTGTGTCCATCCGAATGCGCCGCGGCTGCATGGCCATGCAGCGATCCGGGCGGCCTTCGAAGCCCTGTTCGAGCGCGGCGGCGTGCATATCCGGGCGCGGCAATTGCATGTGACCCATAATATGTCCACCAGCATCCATAACCTGGTGGAAGAGCTGCACCAGGCCAGCGAAGCGGACCGCGAGATGCACATCCTGGCCACCAACGTCTACATGAAGACCCCGCGCGGCTGGCGCATCGTGCTGCATCACGCCTCGGTCGCCCCGGGGGCAGCGCCCGAAGAAACGGTATCGAGCGCTACTTTGCATTAAAAAGTGGCGTTCCACCCGGTAAAGACTTATTGTGGGACAGAGTTTATGAGTCGCCGCCGTGCGACGAATTACTCTGTCCCCAACTGATCAGGCTATAGCTTTCGTATGAGTTCTTCGATCTCCCCTGCTTCCTATCCGGCGCCGCTGTGGCTGCCGGGCGGCCATCTGCAGACCATTTACCCTGCAACCTGCATCAGCAAGCCGCTAGTCGCCTACCGCCGTGAGCGCTGGGATACGCCGGACGGCGATTTCATCGACATCGATTTCGTCGACGGCCAGCCCGGACAGCCGCTGGTGGTGCTGTTCCACGGACTGGAAGGCTCTTCCGACAGCCACTACAGCCGCGCCCTGATGGCGCAGCTGGCCAAGCTGGGCTGGGCCGGCGCAGTGCCGCACTTCCGCGGCTGCTCCGGTGAAATCAACCAGGCGCCGCGCTTCTACCACTCGGGCGACGCCGAAGAAGTCGACTGGATCCTGCGCCGGCTGGTCGCCAGCCGCGCGGAAAAACAATTCACGAAGTTCTACGCCACCGGCGTCTCGCTGGGCGGCAACGCGCTGCTGCGCTGGCTGGGCGAATCGCAGAACGAAGCCAAGATCGTCGACGCCGCCTGCGCCATCTCGGCCCCGCTCGACCTGGCCGGCGGCGGCGAAGCCTTGTCGCACGGCTTCAACATGGTTTACACGCGCTCTTTCCTACGCACCATGAAAAGCAAATCGCTCGACAAGCTGCAACAGTTCCCGCGCCTGTTCGACCGCGAAAAAATGCTGCGCTCGCGCGACCTCTACGAATTCGACAACATCGTCACCGCGCCCCTGCACGGCTTCCGCAACACCGAAGACTACTGGCACCGCGCCAGCGCCAAGCTGGTGATGAACGACATCACGATCCCGACGCTGGTGCTCAACGCCAAGAACGACCCCTTCCTGCCGCCACGCCACCTGCCGCCCAAAGCCGCTCCCAGCGTCACCCTGGAATATCCAGAACAAGGCGGCCACGTCGGCTTCGCCGTCGGCGGCCCGCCCGGCCGCCTGGACTGGCTGCCGCAGCGCATGCTGCGCTTCTTGCAAGAGAGCTGAGATGGACCAGATCGTCCTGCAAGCCATGCAGAAATGGCCCAACGTCCCACACTGCTACGGCTGGCTGGCGCTCGACGCCCGCGGCGCCTGGCGCATGCGCGACGAACAGGCGCAGCAGCAAAACCTGCCAGGCGACAAGATCATGCACACCGCGCTGGTCGGTTTCATCAACCGCAACTACAAAGCCGATGAGCAAGGCTGCTGGTATTTCCAGAACGGCCCGCAACGTGTGTATGTGGACCTGGCGCTGACACCCTACATCGCCCATACCGATCCGCTGCAAGGCTTTGTCTTGCAAACCGGCGAAGCCATGTCAGCCATCGATTCAGTCATGCTGACAGAAGAAGGCAGGCTGTTGCTGGCCGCCCCAGGCCAGATAGCCGCAGTCGACGACCGCGACCTGGCGCAATGCCTGGCGCAGCTGCGCATGGAGGGTGAAATCGTCAGCGACGAAATATTACTGGAATGGTTAGCAACATCAGCAGACAAACGCGTCCTCAGCTGGCAACAGGCAGAAACAACAATCCCGGTTACAAGAATTGCAGCAAAAAACATCGCCTCAGCATTTGGTTTTGTGCCAAAACCAAGACAAACGTAGTCAATTGGGGTCAGAGTTTTTTTACGACAGCTTCACCGTCGTAAATTACTCTGACCCCAATTGACGGCCCTCGAAACACACACCGCAACACACAACACTAGCGCTCCTTGGAAGCCTTCAACTCATCCTTCCACCGCTCCTGCAACTCCCGCTCCCGCGCATCAATCATCGACTGGTCATAAAACTCCGCATCCGGCGAATTGCGCGCAATCTTCAACTGATCCAAAGCCGCCGGCACACTCCCCGTCAGCACATAAGACTCCGCCAAAGCCATATGCTGCAAAGCCCGCTTGCCCTGCGCCGAATATGCCTTGGCCAGCAAATCCTGCACATCCGCGTCCTGTCGGTACAGCTGCGCCTGCTCGCGCAAATACTTGGTAGCCTCGTCCAAGCGCCTGGAAGCAATCAACACCCGCGCATACTGATGCGCCAGCCCGCGCGACAAGGGATATTGCAGCTGCGCCTGCTGCACCAGCTTCAAAGCCTCCGCCTCGCGCTTGGTCGCCAGCATGATCTCAATCCCCAGGTCGGTCAGCACCAGGCTCTGCTTGGCCGGCGCCGCTGCCGCAACTGCTTCCTGCAGCAACTGCTCAGCCTGGCCATAATCCTCCCGCTGAAACGCCAGGAAAGCCATGCCATATTTCGCCGCAACTATCTGCTGCTTGGTATTCTGCTTGAGCTGCGAATCGAAGAAATACTGGGAGTCGCGCCGCCCCTGCTCGCTATCGTCCTGCAACACCCGCACCCGCGCCCGGATCAGCTGGAAATCCAGGCTGTCGGCATGCTGCCGGTAGCGCTGCTCGCGGATCCGCGCCTCGATATCGGCGATACGTTCAGTGGTCAGCGGATGCGTCAACAGATACGGCGGCAAGCTATCCGAATAATTGCGCGAAGCTGTTTGCAAACGGCCAAAAAACGCCACCATGCCGCTAGTGTCAAAGCCCCCAGCATCCAGGATAGACAAACCGATCCGATCCGCCTCACGCTCCGCATCGCGGCTGAAATTCAGCTGCCGCTGCATCGCCAGCCCGGTGCCGCCCATCATCACCGCCGAGCCGACATCGCTGCTGCCACGCATCGCCAACATCCCCAGCAGCATCGACGCCAGCGCAATCATCGAATCCTGCTTCTGGCTACCCACCATGCGCGCGATATGACGCTGCGCCACATGGCCGATTTCATGCGCCAGCACCGACGCCAGCTCCGACTCGCTCTGCGCCGCCAGCAGCAAACCCGAATGCACGCCGATGAAGCCGCCTGGCAAGGCGAACGCGTTCAGGACCGGATCGCGCACCGCAAAGAAAAAGAAATCAAAACCCGCCTCGCCGCGCACCTCCGGCCGCGCCGCCACCAGCGTCCAGCCGAAATTGTTCAGGTATTCCAGCAGCGGCGCGTCGTTCATATAGTCCGGATCGCGGCGGATATCGTGCATCACCTCCTCGCCCAGCTTGCGCTCCATCAGCGGCGACAGCGTTTCGCGCGAGGTATCGCCCAGGGTTGGCAGGTTTTGCGCCGCCATTACCGGCACAGGCGGCCAGGCAACACAGGCACTCAGCAGTGCCGTGAACAGTATCCGCCGTGGAATTTGCGTGGGTTGCATCATCGAGTGCTGGCTAGGGTCAAAATCACGATGCTATGATACTAACAGAGGATAATTGTTCCACATTCAGCAAGCAGCGCCGGGCGGATAAAAATCCGCATCGCGCCTGCTTGCGTCATCTAAAGAAAATACCGCCATGACCAGCAAAACTCCGCCAGCAGCAAACCTGACCCATTTCGACTCATCCGGCCAGGCCCACATGGTCGATGTCGGCAGCAAGGACGACACCCACCGCATCGCCGTCGCCAGCGGCTGCATTCGCATGAGGGCTGAAACACTGGCGCTGATCCAGTCTGGCACGGCAAAAAAAGGGGATGTGCTGGGGATTGCCCGGATTGCCGCGATCATGGCGACCAAACGCACCAGCGACCTGATTCCGCTGTGCCATCCGCTGGCGCTGATGCGGGTGACGGTCGATTTCAGCATTGATGAAGAAGCTTCCAGCATCACCTGCCGTGCGCAGGCGGAAACGGTAGGCAAGACC
Organism: Collimonas sp.; assembly: GCF_035566555.1. Lineage (GTDB taxonomy): Bacteria > Pseudomonadota > Gammaproteobacteria > Burkholderiales > Burkholderiaceae_D > Collimonas. Next base: position 18,073 of record NZ_DATMRB010000172.1, on the reverse strand, counting down.
GGTGTGGAAATGGAAGCGCTTACTGCGGTGCAAATCGGCTTGTTGACGATCTATGACATGTGCAAGGCAGTGGACCGGGGGATGGTGATTACCGATGTGCGGGTGATGGAAAAGCATGGCGGTAAGTCGGGAGACTGGATAGCCGAATGAGGAATTTACGTATTCCTCATCAGAAATACCCCCCCAGCCAGATACGCGGATGGTAAGCCGGATTCGGGTAAAGTTCTTTTTGCAGACTCTGTTCTTCGTAAAAAGGCAGGTTCCGGATTTCCGGCCACACACCGTGGCCGAGGAAGTAAATCAATACAGTAACGCTAATTACGCCACCTACGCGCATAACGGCAGACAATCGCATGGTTGTCGCCACTGTTGACGGTGCTACGGAGCAGAGCCAACCCCAAGCGCAACCAATGTACAACGCAATCCACAGCTGGCTGCTTGGCATCACGAATAAGCCTGACACCAGACCATCCACAAGAATCGCCACGCCAGTGGTCAGCCAAGCCGCCAATATCAGCTGATTCTTGCCATCCTTCAGCTCCGGATATCGCCGCGCGGCCAGCAATTTTCTGAATCCGAGAACAAGGGCCGCGACCAGGCAGAGCAAAGCCGGAATTCCCCATTCACTTGCGATCTGCAACATCCAGTTATGAGGATGAGCGCCATTCTGCACCGACCGTCCGAAATGCGCGAAGTGCATAGGGCCGGCACCCAGCCATGGGTGGGCGGCAATCATTTCCCATGCTCGTATCCACAGTGGCAACCGGCTGGAATCCGGATTTGCCATGGTCCGGCCGACGACGGAAAACAAAAATCCGAAAGGCTGTAGACCTAACGAGATCGGGATCAGTACATAAAACAGTAAATACACGCTAAAGCCTAGCAGCGCCGAGTACAGCATCACCTTACACCACGGCAGAGACGCTTTACGCAAGCACATCACGGTCACTCCCATACCAGCCAGAATGCCAAAAAAAGTACCACGTCCAGCAGTCAGGAAGAGCAATGCCCACCATGCCGACATAACGATCCAGGAAAATATTTTCTTCTTTCCCGTGCCGCTACGAGCGGCTAACAAGCCCAGCAGGGGCAAAGTAACGGTTTGAACGTGATTGAAAAAACGGTAGTTGCCGAAACCCGCGATCAGCATTTCATTCGCGGGCTGGCCGCCTGCGTTGATCATCGCGAGATAAACGACGATTTCCAGGAGGATGTAAAGCGCAGATCCGATGCCGCACAGCAGCAACACTTTATCCAGCAAGCCATCGCCCTTGGTGCGCATTTCCGATGCGATCAGCATGGACGTGATCCCCAGCGACAGAAAATTCGCCCATTCGAACAAGGCATGCCGCGGCGAATAAGCAACTGCGCTGGACACCAAGCCGAGTGAAAAGAATAGCGTCAAAAAAAAAACTGCCCTTCGCTCATACATTGGCAAAATGCGGCTGTGCGAAGCGCGAACCAGGAAAGCTAAGCTGAAAAGAAGCGCCATCCCGATAGAAATGATTTCGAGAATCCGCTGGTTGTCATGAAAACCGGTGCCATTTATGAATGCAAACGGCCATAAAGGGCCAACTACCGCCAGAATAACGACCAATATTACAAGGGGCTGTTGCAATCTAGCTGATGCGGCCGAGACGGCATTAAGTACCGGAAAAACAGTTGTCCGAAATATCCCGAGCATATCGTGTCCTTGATGGTAGCAATAACCCGCTTATTTTTGGACGACTAGCTCAGTAGCCCATGCGGAAAAAGCAGTCAGATCAGGATTTTTTGCAACGCCAGCAGCATGTTGTATAACCCCGAGCATTTCAGCGGTTGTTTTGGCTGGGAATATTTTCCGCATCCGCAAGAATGCCGTTTTCGCCTCCGCGTCGCGCCCGGCCAAGACAAGATAGATGCTTTGGCGGACAATAATATTGTTGCTGATGAGTGTATTCAGCAAGCGCTGATTGAGCGCCATTTTTTTTGGCAAGTCCCAAGTATTATAATCAGCGCCCGTGCTGTCAATGTAATCTATATACGGCTTGAAAAAAAAACGAGTCGGCATGTTCGTCATTTCCAGCCGCTCCATGTAGCGCATGACAGGGGAGTAAGGTATCCATGTCCTTCTCGTATGCATGTCGGTCACATATAATATTTCCAGAAATGCACAAGACAATATGCCGATGGCTGCAAAGCTCATTCCCTTAGCTATGACCTGGCCCCAGATTGGGCGCAGCTTCAGCCGAATGCCTTGCGATTCGAACATGCCGGCAAACAGACCCAATGGCAAAAGAAAATAAGCATACCAAAGAGGATATTCGATGAGGCTGTGCAGACCAAGCACTATCACCATACCAATAGTGAACACTTTTTCCCGCGAAGCAGGCTCTTTTATCAGCCTTGCCAGCCAAAGCAAAACAAGTCCAAGGACTACGACGGTACAAAAAATGCCAGTTTCAGCAAGTAGCTGCACGATCAGATTATGTACATGATTTGTGGGCAAGGTCGCCAATACATCCGCTCTGGAATACTGGTAAGAAGCCAGACGTCCCCAACCGATGCCAAACCAGGGCGCTTGTAAGAATAACGACCAGCCGACACGCAACATCTGCAAGCGCTCATCCCAGCCAGACTCCAGACGTTGCGTTGCGGCGACAAAATCTTGCCCCAAATAACGGAACAGGCCAGACAGCATATAGTTCGTCAGCAGGTAAATTACCGGCGTACTCAAGATCCACGCCGCGCGACGAGGTCTGCCGCCTGCGGTAGCGGTTGGCGTGGAAAAACACCAGAACAAGACACTGAGGCAAGACAGGTAGATCAATCCACTGCGCTGTCCGGTCAGGATAATTCCGCATATCAATAGAAATGAAAACGGCAAATAGAACCTAAATCGGAGCTCGCCTCTGGATAACAAGTAGTAGCCGGCAGCCCAGCCTATGGCGAGATATGTTGCCGCATGATTGCTTTGTGCAATATTTCCATAAGGATTTGCCCCCATGGTTTTGGGCATCATGAACGGCATGTAATAAGTGCCCGGCCATGCCAATTGAATAAATTGCAGCGCCACGGTGTAACCGGCGCCAACGACCAGGAAGCCCGCGATCCAGAACACGCTGCGCTCAATCTGGCCGCGCTGCCGTATCCAATATCCCAGTTGGATTGCGGCGCACATGCTTACCATGTAGCACATCGGGATAATTATCTGCTGCGCATATTCGGGCGGCATGATGACAAGCTGGACTGCCATGACTGCAAGCAGGCAGAAACCCGCCAAGGCGATCTTTGGAAGCACTAGCGAACTTGCTCCATCACCATGAAAACATGTAATGAGGAGCGCCGCCCACAATATAAGAAATGTCAGCCATTCCGAATACAAGGAGGAAATCGGAACATCATGAACCGGCTGAATGAATGGCAGCAGGCATAACATGCCAAGCAAGGATAGGATCCAGCTAAAGGTATCAATCCGCTTCACACTACCTATTTCAGTTTGCGTCACAGTCACTTCCTATTTATCCGGAAACTCTCTAGTTTTGATATTCTCAGGTCTGCCAGCACGACCAAAACATGTCCAGGCTGGTTTACAAGCATGCATTACAAGAAACAAGAAAAGCATTTGTATTACATGCAATCCTGATAAATGCAAATTAAAAAAGCCCCTCTTGGAGGGGCTTCATAACAACCAATATCATCCTAACTGGCATTGTTTTCACTCTGCCAATCGCATAAATTAGCTGCCTTGCGCGTTCATTTTTGTATTGATGTAATTCGCTGCAGCGGTATTGGTAACGGTGCCGTTGTTTGCAACCCACTGAATATTGGAGTCGGTAGCACCAGGTGTTGCAGTTAGTGTAAATGTCAAGCCGTCGACGCCAGTACCGACACCAGAGGCCGCCATCTTCACGGAAATCACATCTTTAGGTGTAGCACCAAGAGTAATTGCCGATGTAATCGCTTGGACTTCTTTAGTTTGATTAAAAACGGTGCCGGCCGATTGCAATTGGGTATCATTTGGGAAAAAGCCATTTTGCTGATAAAACTCGGAAGCAGCAAGCGTGATTGGCGACGCTGCAGATGCGGCGTTTGCCATCTTGGCGCGGATTGTGTAGTTCTGGTACTGAGGAATCGCCACAGCAGCCAGGATACCGATAATCGCGACAACGATCATCAATTCAATCAGGGTAAAACCACGCTGTGCACGCTTGATCATTTTCATGGATTTCATTTGTTTCTCCGGTTGATAAAAAGGGGGCTTCACTACACGGGATATAGAGCAATGTCTGTGCCAGTAGGAAATAGAGGATTTTTGCCGGCATGCTTTTGGAAAAGTGAGGAAATTTGGCAGAATTTCGATGCGACGCTGACAAAGTTTGTCACAAAGAAACTATGACTACTCAACGCTGCCCCGCTCACCAGTACTAGGCACATATACAACAACGGCAATCTGGTTTGCAGCGGAACCTATTCTCAGTTTCATGGATTACCGGGCCAAAGGACATTGGCTTAACGCTTAACTTGCGGGAGTCGCGCCACGCCACGAATATTGGCCGGCGGCATGGTCATGGAATGCGCCAGCGACTGGTGCTATAAAGATGATAGATATATAAATATCGATATTGCCAGCTGCTTATATGACCTTCCAGGAAAATTTCATCAAAGTCCCTGCAATATCGATCACATCCTCATCCTTAAGCGCCCGCGCGCCGGCACTCAACGGCGTGTCGTTCACTCGGGTGTAAGTCTGCCCTTCGACGTGAGTCAACTCATAGCCATGCGGCCGTCGCGTCACGATCGCCACCTGGATGCCTGGACGGCCAATGGTCGTCAGCACCTTGGTCAGCAACATCTCCTTGCCAGCGCTAGGCCCGTCCAAGACAGTGATGGTCGCATCCGGCCGCGGCACCGGAAACATCTTCGGCCGGTTATCCTTGATTTCCTCATCCGTATCCACCTGGTACAGCAATTTGTACCTGGCCATCTGGATCACATCGTTATGCTGCAAAAAATGCTTGGTGACCGGATGGCCGTTAACCTGGGTGCCGTTGGTGCTGTTGAGGTCTTCCAGAAACGAATCGTTGTAGATAGTGATGATGACCGCATGCTCGCCGCTGATGGCGAGGTTATCGATGACCAGGTCATTGTGGGCGCGGCGGCCGATGGTGGTGCGCTCTTTGGTGAGCGTCATCTCTTGTATTACGGTGCCGCCTTTGGTCAGGATGATCTTCGCCATTCCTATCTCTCTTGGGAAACGCTATCTGTAAGTTGATTAAAACAATATCCTGGCGGCTATTGGTGCTGGCGCTACTCTCACAATTCACATATCTGGCCGTACATGCTGGCACACACCCCAGTTTAATGTTGTTTTGGGGCAATCGTACTCAAAATCCGGGATTTATGTTGTGGCCCCGGCTGTTCCATCGCCGGCGGCCCGCACTGGCAATTTGACAACTGGGCTCATTCGTTCTGCGCCACCCTGACCAGTATCACCGACACATTGTCCTGCCCGCCGCACTGGTTGGCAGCATTGATAAGCATGGTGCATGCCATCTTGAGGTCGCCCTGGGCGTCGCTGATGATGTTGCTGATGTCGCCGTCGCCGATGCGATCCGACAAGCCGTCTGAACACAGCAGATACAGATCGCAGGCCCGGATTTCATGCTGATGGACTTCCACCACCAGCTGGTAATCAATGCCGACGGCACGCGTGACGATGTTACGGTTGAGCGCAAACTGCGCATCCTCCGGACGGATCAGGCCGGCGTCGATCTGTTCCTGCAGCAGGGAGTGGTCACGCGTCAGCTGTTCCAGCAAGCCGTCGCGGATGCGGTAGGCACGCGAATCGCCGACGTGAGCGATGCTGACCTGGCCTTCGGGCTGGAACCAAGCCACCACCAGGGTGGTGCCCATGCCGCGGTATTCCGGCTCACGGCGGGCAGCGTTGATGATGGTGCTGTTGGCCTGGCGCACGGCCTGCATCAGCCAAAGACGCGTCGGCAGTTCATCTTCAGGCTTTTGTAGGCGGCGATATTCCTGCAGCTGGCTTTCGATTTCTTCCTGGATGGCGACGGTGGCGATGCTGCTGGCGACTTCGCCGGCGTTGTAGCCGCCCATGCCGTCGGCCAGGATCGCCAGCTGCAAGCCGGCATCGAAGACGACGGTGTCTTCGTTTTGTACTCGCACCATACCAATATCCGTTTTGGCGGCAAACTCAAGCGGCATATGTCGAGACATGTTCGGTGAAAAAAGATGATACAGATTAGGCGGTTGCCAGATTACAAGCATTTTCCTTGGTTCTGCCGGGGACGGCAAGACAAATTGCAGTCCCGCCAAGTACCAGCTTCAGGATGCCACAATCGCGCCGCAGGCGCATGATCCGGCCAAATAAAAAGGGAGCCGAAGCTCCCTTTCCTGTGCGGCCGGCTAATGCTGCGCCGGCCTTTCCTTTTTGCTTGCTAAGCGACGCTTACAGCATCGCCTTCAGCAGACGCGCCATTTCCGATGGATTCTTGGTCACGGTGATGCCACACGCTTCCATGATGTCCAGCTTGGCTTGTGCAGTGTCGGCGCCGCCAGAGATCAGCGCGCCGGCATGGCCCATGCGCTTGCCCGGAGGAGCGGTAACGCCGGCGATGAAGCTGACCACCGGCTTCTTCATGTTGTCCTTGATCCAGTAAGCGGCATTCGCTTCGTCCGGACCGCCGATTTCGCCAATCATGATGACGGCATCGGTGTCAGGATCGTCGTTGAACATCTTCATGATGTCGATGTGCTTCAGACCGTTGATCGGATCGCCGCCGATGCCGACTGCCGAAGACTGGCCCAGGCCCAGTGCGGTCAATTGGCCGACTGCTTCATAAGTCAGGGTGCCGGAACGCGAAACCACGCCGATGCGGCCCTTCTTGTGGATATGGCCCGGCATGATGCCGATCTTGATTTCGTCCGGTGTGATCAGACCTGGGCAGTTAGGGCCCAGCAGCAAAGTCTTGCTGCCGGCTTTTGCCATGCGGTCTTTCAAGGCCAGCATGTCGCGTACCGGAATGCCTTCGGTGATGCAGATGGCCAGGTCGAGTTCGGCTTCGACGGCTTCCCAGATCGCTGCTGCCGCGCCTGCTGGCGGAACGTAGATCACGGAAACGTTGGCGCCGGTGGCGGCCTTGGCTTCGGCAACGTTAGCGAAAATCGGAATGCCTTCGAAATCTTCGCCGGCTTTTTTCGGGTTGACGCCTGCGACAAACGCGTTCTTGCCGTTTGCGTAATCGCGGCAGCCGCGGGTATGGAATTGACCGGTCTTGCCGGTAATGCCTTGGGTGACGACTTTAGTGTCTTTGTTGATCAGGATACTCATACGATTCCTTTTTAATCCGTCATTCCCGACGTACGCGGGAATCCATGTTAGTTCAATAAACCGGGATATAAATCTTGCCAGTTCGGATTGGATTGTTCGATTAAATGAATTTTCCACATCCGATTCCATTTTTTCAGCTGCTTTTCGCGTTTGATTGCCTCGGCCATGTCCTCGTGAATCTCGTACCAAACCAAGGCTTTCAATCCATGTTTCTCGCAAAAGCCATCCACAAAAGCTTCTTTGTGCTGCCAGGTACGTTTGATCAAATCTGAGGTAACGCCGATATACAACGTACCTCGCAACTTGTTCGACATCATGTAAACGTAACTGGCCATTCCGTAAAATGGATTCCCGCGTTCGCGGGAATGACACTATCTATCTTGGTTATTCACCGTTTAAATTATTTACCGTTGGCCGCAGCAACAACCTTCTGCGCCGCTTCTTCCATGCTGTCCGCCGCGATGATCGGCAGGCCGGAGTCGGCCAGCATCTTCTTGCCGATCTCTTCGTTGGTGCCCTTCATGCGGACCACCAGCGGCACTTGCAGCGAAACGGCCTTGGATGCAGTGATGACGCCTTCAGCGATCACGTCGCAGCGCATGATGCCGCCGAAGATGTTGACCAGGATGGCTTTCAGGCCTGGGTTCTTCAACATGATCTTGAATGCTTCGGTGACTTTTTCAGCAGTAGCGCCGCCGCCGACGTCGAGGAAGTTGGCTGGCTCGCCGCCGAACAGCTTGATAGTGTCCATGGTGGCCATGGCCAGGCCGGCGCCGTTCACCAGGCAGCCGATATTACCGTCGAGCGAGATGTAAGCCAGGTCGAACTTGGAAGCTTCGATTTCAGCCGGATCTTCTTCGTCCAGGTCACGGTAAGCGACGATTTCAGGATGACGGAACAGAGCGTTGGCGTCGAAGTTGAACTTGGCGTCCAGGGCGATGACCTTGCCGGAACCCGTGACGATCAGCGGGTTGATTTCAGCCAGCGAGCAATCGGTATCCCAGTAAGCCTTGTACAGACCTTGCAGCTGGACGCGCGCATCGGCGATCGAACCGGCAGGAACGCCGATCAGGGTGCTGATGCTGTCAGCTTCAGCATCGGTCAGGCCGGTAGCCGGATCGATGACGATTTGATGAATCTTTTCCGGGTGGCTGGCTGCGACTTCTTCGATGTCCATGCCGCCTTCGCTAGATGCCATCAGCACCACGCGCTGGCTGACGCGGTCGGTGACCATACTGACGTACAGTTCTTGCTTGATGTCAGCGCCTTCTTCGATCAGCAGGCGACGCACTTTCTGGCCTTCAGGGCCAGTCTGATGCGTGATCAGCTGCATGCCGAGGATCTGGTTGGCATATTCGCGCACTTGTTCCAGCGACTTGGCAACCTTGACGCCGCCGCCCTTGCCGCGACCGCCGGCATGGATCTGGGCTTTGACGACCCAAACCGAACCGCCGAGTGTTTCGGCTGCCTTGACCGCGTCATCGACGCTCAGGCACGGGATGCCACGCGGTGTCGTTACTCCGAACTGGCGGAGAATTTCTTTACCCTGATACTCATGGATTTTCATGCGAGCTTCCCTTCTGACACTTATTTAAATGAAATTGCTTGGTTGGATAAATGTGTTTGTTTGTCTACTGCGGCTGGTGGGCTGATTGCCCACTTCGGATAATATTGGGCGACGACTGCGCCTTCACTACGTAAAGCATGACAGCGATCGAGCTGGGGCGGCTTGCGCTGCCCATCAGCGGAATCCGGATCGGCGTCGCGGTTTATCTCGCCGCCGAATGCCTGCAAGGCGGCAGTCGGCAGGACCTGCGCCAGCTCGGTCAAATGGGTGCATCCCAGGGCGCCGCCGATGCGCTCCTTGAGCGTATGACGGAAACCCTTGACCAGGCTCAGGCCGACCAGGGTTTCATATGCGGGGTTAATGGTATTGCAATGGTCCTGATACGGCACCGCTTCCGAATTTGCCTCGACCTCGACAATGGTGAACTGGCGATCCAGCGTCAGCCGCAGCCACAGGCTGTGCAGCGGCGCGCCTGCGGGTAAGTTGCCGGCGGGCAAAGAAAGGTCGAAAGGCTTGGTATCGGTCAGGTGCGCATCCAGTTCCCACAAGCCGTCATCGCGCACAAATGCTTCGATGTGAATCGCGCGGGTGTGCTTCAACGCTCGGCGGGAAATGGAAGGTGTCAGAGACATAATGGTGGACTGATTTGCGTGTCGTTACCACAGTTTCTATGGTAACTGCCGCTCCTGCGGTTTGCAAAAAACCCCAAAAGTGTAGCACAGCTTATGGCCCGCCGCTATTTTGATGCGCCATTGCGCCTGATAACGTTGCGCTCTTTAGAATTGGGGCAGAGCGTAATCGTGGGCAGACGCCATTGATTCAGCTGCCGTTTTAATAGCCAGTCCCCGATACGCTGAAAGATGCTATACCAGTGCTGCTGAAGACTTACAAATTATTACGATACATTTCCAGATGGAAATATGGTGTTGTTCGCTATTCCTTTTACTATAATAGTTCGGAATTCCCGATACTCCGAGTAAATCCAATGCGTGACGATGCGACATCCATCTCTAATCTACTTGCCAATACTTCTATTGATGCTGCGTCTTTCCTCGATATCCCGTTCGTTTTTGATCTTATAGTTCGGGGTAGCATGGATGGCACATTTACCGATTCGCTTATCTCCTCTGGCGGTTATGTCACCATACTTCTCTCACTGTTTGCGTCGCTTCATTTTTTTTCTAGGCTAAAATTCTTCGAATGGCGGGGCAATAAGCAGGCAAATCACACATGTAATGAGCTTTTGATATTTTCCGATCAGACCGAAGCGATCGGCTTTCTACAAATTACAAGTTGCCCGAGTAAAGACGGAAGTGTCGTCAAATTCATTAATAAATGCGCGATCAAATATGAACTTAGAAGGCAAGGCTATGGGAGAAACATGATGAATTTGTTCCTAAAGGCGCAACCTATTGATACTAAACTTGCCGCCTATTGCAATCCTTATGCAAAGGGTATGCAACATATTTTCAGGCAGATGCACTTTCGCCGTACATCTATTGGCCATGGGTTGAATTTGTATACTTTAGGAAATTTTGACGCGGAAGAATTCGACGCCGTGGCACAAAGTCATTCCCGCTCTGGTCATGACAAGCGATAACCCTATGTGACAGCAAGTTGTAGCTCCCATTCCCAAGCACCAGCAAGAAAAATTTGAGAGTAGTACTTGCGTAGAATGGGAATGTTTCACTCTACGACGCCAGATCTAAATCTCTGTGGGAATCACTATTAGTCGTTGTCTTCCCCACCTTTAACAGCCGCCTGTATGGCGCGATGAGAAAAACCGCGCTGCAGCAGGAAGCGCATCTGCTTGGCCCGTTCGGCGGCATCCGCCGGCAGCTGATTGAATTTCTTGCGCCAGACTTCGCGCGCACGCGCAACTTCACCTCTGGCCAGGTCAGCCTTGATATCCACCAATGATTCGGCATCAATGCCGTGACTTTGCAGCTCGGAGAGGATGCGACTGTTGCCGTAGCGGTGGGCGCGGCGGTGGATCAAGGATTCTGAGAAGCGCGATTGCGACAGCAGCTTGGCCGCTTCCAGCCTATCTAGCAAGGCTTCGATGTCGTCGCCTTCCTGCGCATAGCGCGACAACTTTCGCGCCAGTTCCATGCGGCTGTGTTCGCGCGCCGACAGATAGCGCAGCGCCCTGCCCTTCAGGCTGATTTGCAGTTTGGCCATCTCCACTTTCCGGTTGATACGTATTAAGAAATGCTTGTTAGCTTGTTATGTACTGTATTGACAGCTTGCCACAAACAACAACGCCTTTCAAAAACCCGCAGTGCGGAATTTTATGAAAGGCGTTTTCTTTGGCGAATCAGTCTGCTTAGTTGCTTAAGCGAGACCAATCAGGATGTTAGACCGGTTCCTCAGCCTTGGCGGCTGCGGCTGCAGCAGCTTTATTGGCCTTGGTAGTGGCTTTATCAGCCTTGTCGCCGCCATCCGCCTTGATCTCGCCCAGCAGCGGCACGCCCAGCGAAGCGCGTACCTTGTTTTCGATTTCGCGCGCCAGTTCCGGACGTTCTTTCAGGTAGGTGCGCGCATTGTCCTTGCCCTGGCCGATGCGTTCGCCGTTGTAGCTGTACCAGGCGCCCGACTTTTCAACGATCTTGGCATCGGAACCGAGATCGAGGATTTCACCTTCGCGCGATGTGCCTTCGCCATACAGGATGTCGAAGTGCGCTTCCTTGAATGGCGGCGCGATCTTGTTCTTGACGACCTTGACCTTGGTTTCGTTGCCGATGACTTCGTCGCCGGACTTGATCGAGCCGGTGCGGCGGATATCCAGGCGCACTGAGGCGTAGAATTTCAAGGCATTGCCGCCGGTGGTGGTTTCCGGATTGCCGAACATGACGCCGATCTTCATGCGGATCTGGTTGATGAAGATCACCAGGGTGTTGGTGCGGTTGATGCTGCCGGTCAGCTTGCGCAGCGCTTGCGACATCAGGCGCGCCTGAAGGCCTGGCAGGGAATCGCCCATGTCGCCTTCGATTTCGGCACGTGGCGTCAAGGCTGCCACCGAGTCGATCACGATCAGGTCGACGCCGCCGGAGCGCACCAGCGCATCGGTGATTTCCAGCGCCTGTTCACCGGTATCCGGCTGCGAGATCAGCAGTTCGGACAGGTTGATGCCCAGCTTCTGGGCATAGCCAACGTCCAGCGCGTGTTCCGCATCGATGAAGGCGCAGGTGCCGCCCAGTTTCTGCATTTCGGCGATGGTTTGCAGGGTCAGCGTGGTCTTGCCCGATGATTCAGGACCGTAGATTTCCACCACGCGGCCGCGCGGCAGGCCGCCGACGCCGAGCGCGATGTCCAGGCCGAGCGAGCCGGTCGAGACCACTTGCACTTCTTCGACCACGGCGCCGTCGTCCATCCGCATGACCGAACCTTTGCCGAACTGCTTTTCGATCTGCGCCAAGGCCGCGGCAAGGGCCTTGCTTTTATCCGGATTGGCTGCGGATTTTTTATCGTCCATGGTTGCTCTTTCGACAAAAGTGTTGATATATTCGAGGCTTCAGGTAAGCACTGTATAAAAAAACAGTGATTTATGCAAGCACTGTCGTGATTTTTTCAAAAAGCCTGTGGCCATATTGTATGTCCGGACGCCTTCTTCCTGCATCCGGAATATCGCAAACTGCCAGAGTGCAGCATTATTTAGGCCGGAACTTATGCCCGTTTCTGGTGAAATCGCAGCTGGCAATGCAGGCGCAAATTATGCTTAATACGCATATCGTCATCCGGCAAAGTAAAAAGCACAACGGCCGGACGGCAGCGGTGCAATAATTGTGACGCCTGTTTTCTGTTCCGGCAGCCAGCGCGCTGCCGGATCAAGACATGAGCGCCATATTCAAAGCTGGGGGCAAGCGGCTTGCCCCCGAATAAAAGGGAGAAGGTATGCGTACTACTTATTGGTTGAAACCCTTGGCGGCATCGGTGCTGCTGCTGGGCTTGCTGGGCAACGTACAGGCGGCATCCGCGCCCGCGGTCGAAGCGAAGAATGGCATGGTGGTGACTTCCCAGCACCTGGCTTCGCAGGTCGGGGTCGACATCCTCAAGATGGGCGGCAACGCCATCGACGCCGCGGTCGCAGTCGGCTATGCGCAGGCGGTGGTGAATCCCTGCTGCGGCAATATCGGCGGCGGCGGCTTCATGACCATCCACCTGGCCGACGGCCGCGATACCTTCATCAACTTCCGCGAAACGGCGCCGGCCGCGGCCAGCGCCAATATGTACCTGGACGCTAACGGCAAGGCGATCACCAACGCCAGCCTGTTCGGCTACCTGGCGGCCGGCGTACCGGGCACCGTGCTGGGACTCGACAGCGCGCAACGCAAATACGGCAAGCTGACCCGCGCCCAAGTCATGCAGCCGGCGATCAAGCTGGCGCGCGACGGTTACATCTTGAATCGCGGCGATACCGACATCCTCGACACCACCATCGCCCAGTTCAAGAAGGACCCGGAAGCAGCGCGCCTGTTCCTGCGCCGCGACGGCACGCCATTGCAGCCGGGCGACCGCCTGGTGCAGAAAGACCTGGCCAAGACCCTGGAAGCGATCTCGCGCAACGGTCCTGACGCCTTCTACAAAGGAGCGATCCCGGAAGCCGTGGAACGCGCATCCAAGGCCGGCGGCGGCATCATTACCGCGGCCGACTTTGCCAGCTACAAGATCAGCGAAAGCGCGCCGCTCTCGTGCAACTACCGCGGCTATGTCTTTGTCTCCGCCCCGCCGCCCAGCTCGGGTGGCGCCACCATGTGCCAGATCCTCAACATCCTTGAGGGTTACGACATGAAGGGACTCGGCTTCCACTCGGCGGCCTCGGTGCACTATATGACCGAAGCCATGCGCCATTCTTATATGGACCGCAACACCTTCCTGGGCGACCCGGCCTTCGTCAAGAATCCGCTGGACCGCCTGCTGAGCAAGGAATACGCCGCTTCGATCCGGGAAAAGATCAGCGCCGACAAAGCCACGCCGTCGGTAGAAGTGCAGCCGGGCATGGCGCCGCACGAGAAGCCTGAAACCACCCACTACTCGATCGTCGACAAGGATGGCAATGCGGTGTCCACCACCTACACCATCAACGGCCGCTTCGGCGCCGTGGTGATCGCGCCGGGCACCGGCTTCTTCCTCAACGATGAAATGGATGACTTCACCGTCAAGGCCGGCGTGCAGAACCTGTTCGGCCTGGTGCAGGGCGCGACCAATTCGATCGCTCCCGGCAAGCGTCCGCTGTCGTCGATGGCGCCGACCCTGGTGACCAAGGATGGCAAGACCTACATGGTGCTGGGTTCGCCAGGCGGTTCGCGCATCATCACCATCACCCTGGAAACAGCGCTGAACGTGATCGACTACGGCATGGCGCCGCAAGAAGCAGTCGATGCGCCGCGCATCCATCACCAATGGCTGCCGGACGAGGTCTACTACGAAACCCGCGGCCTGTCGCCGGATACTTTGAAGATCCTCGACGGCATGGGCTACAAGATGAAGGAACAAACCCCTTGGGGCGCGGCTGAGCTGATCATGATCGGCTTGCCGGGCGCTGCAGGCGTTGCCGCAGCCAGCTCGGGCAATGACGCCGGCGTCTCGGGCATCGTTCGTCCGGGCCTGTATTACGGCGCCAACGATACACGCCGCCCGGCCGGCGCTGCTATCGGTTACTAGTCGGTGTAGGTAACCGCGTGGGCACTGCGTGCCCACCCTACGGGATGTCGCCTTTGTAGGGTGGGCGCGCAGTGCCCACGCGGTACCGGAATTGGATTCAATCGGAATGCAACTGTTTCCTCCGTCTTCTTCCCTCAAAATACCTCCCCCAAAGATCGAAGCATGAGAAAAACGCATTGATCCATCAGAATTAATCGTTTTATCAAGCTTCCAATCAAATTTACACTGCGCTTATCCTCCTCCGATAAAGAGCGCGCATGTCCACCACCAACCTGCAATTCATGCTGGCCTCCCTACTGGGCGCCGAGCATGCCGAACAATTATCCGAGCTGCTGCAAATCCCGGCCAGCACCCTGCGCCCGCGCTCAGAAAGCGTGGCGCGCATCGAGATTGCCCAGGCACTGAATATGTTGCTGTTCGAGAAACTGCTGAAAGCCGTCCCGCAGGGCAACGACTATGTCCAGGATTCGGTCCGCGCCGGCAACAAGATCCGCTTCGATCACGGCGCCTTGCGTACAGTACTGGGTATCAGCACCGGCACCCTGCCGGCCGGCGAGGCGGCGTTCACCCGCATCCTGCGGCCGCTAGGCTATCGCGTCAACGGCATCTACCCTCTGCAGCGGATCAGCATGACCGGCCGCGCTTACGCCCATGAGGACGATGCCGAAGAAATCGCCCAGTTCTTCCTGAGCGAACTGCATCCGCACAATTTCTCGGCTGAATTCCAGCACACCGTCAACCGGGTTCTGGCGACTTCGCGGGATCCGGTCGACCCGCACTCGGCGCAATTGCTGCAGCAACTGGCCAAGGACAAAACGCTGCCTATCAACGATGCGTTAAAGCTGCTGCCGGTGCTGGTGGCCTGCTTCGACCGCCAGCATGAGCTGCCGAGCATCGCCGATTACCAGACCCTGCTGGCGGAATCGGCCGAGATGGCCTGGATTTCGACCGAGGGCAACGCTTTCAACCATGCTACCGACCGCGTGTCGAACGTAGAGCAGGTAGCCGATGCGCAGCGCGCCCTGGGCCGCGCCATCAAGGAAAAGATCGAAGTCTCGCGCAACGGGCGAGTGCGCCAGACCGCCTTCCGTGCCAGCACCGTCACGCGCGCCATGCGCGATGAAAACGGCGTGCTGGTCGAGATGAAGGTGCCGGGCTCATTCTACGAATTCATTTCGCGCGACCGCTACCTGGACGCCGACAGCCAGGCCGAAAAGCTCGACCTGACCTTCGACAGCGGCAACGCCCAGGGCATTTTCAAAATGACCGCTTCCGCCGCGCCGGCCACCAATGCAGCAGATACCTGAGACGAACCAAAGATGAAGCAACAATGACAAGCGCCAGCCAGACCCTGCAAAAAATCAGCGACCTGCTCGGTCCTCAGGGCTGCCTGAGCACGCCGGAACAACGCCAGCCTTACGAACACGGCGCCCGCTACGGCAGCGGCAAGAGCCTGTGCATTGCGCGCCCTGCCAGCACTGAAGAGGCGGCCGAGCTGCTGCGCCTGTGCGCCAGGGACAAGATCCGCATCGTCGCCCAGGGCGCGAACACCGGCCTGGTAGGCGCATCCTCGCCCGACCACAGCGGCCACGATGTAGTGCTCAGCATGGAACGCATCAAGGGCGTCATCGAGATCGATCCGGTCGATCGCGTGGTGCAGGCCTATGCCGGCACCCGCTTGTCGGAGCTGAACCAGGCGCTGGAAAAGCACGATCTGTATTTTCCCATCGACCTCGGCGCCGATCCCTCGCTGGGCGGCATGCTGGCGGCCAATACCGGCGGCGCCCGCCTGATCCGCTATGGCGATGTGCGCCACAACACCCTGGGGCTGGAAGCGCTGCTGATCGATCCGCCCGGCGCACGGCTGGACCTGACCAACCGGCTCAGAAAAAACAATACCGGCCCCGACTGGAAGCAATGCTTTATCGGCACCGGCGGCGCCTACGGCCTGATCACCCAGGTGGTCTTGCAGGTACACCCGCGGCCGCAGCAAAGCGCCACCGCCCTGGTGGCGCCAGCTTCAATGGACGCAGCGGCGCTGCTGCTGCGCGACGCCGAACGCAATTTCGCCGATTTCCTCAGCGCCTTTGAGGGCATCTCGCAACATGCCCTGCAATCCGTGCTGCAGCATGTGCCGGGCATCGCCGCGCCATTCGAGCCGCTGCCGCCTTATGCCTTTCTGATCGAACTCAGCTCGGCGCGGCCGCGCAGCGCCGATTTCGACCTGGAAAAGCTGTTCGGCGCCTGGCTGGAAAGCTGTTTCGGCGATCTCATCCTGGACGCCGTGATCGACAAACCCGAGGTGCTGTGGCGCATCCGCCACGCCATCAGCGACAGCGTGCGCCAGGAAGGCAAAGTGGTGGCTTTCGACATTTCCGTGCCGCGTTCCCGGCTCGGCCAGTTCCGCCAGGATGCCGTGGCGATATTGGAACGCAACTATGCCGGCATCAAGGTCTTCGATTTCGGCCACTGGGGCGATGGCGGCCTGCATTTCAACCTGGCGATTCCCGAGCAATTGATCGCCGACTTCCCGCCTTTGCGTATCAATGCCCTGCGCCAGGAAATCTACGACCTCGCGGTGCTTGAATATAAAGGCAGCTTCAGCGCTGAACATGGGGTCGGCCCGTTCAACCAGCAATTCTACGAGCGTTACACGACGCCGGAACAACTGGCGCTGGCGGCAAGGATGCAAAACGTGTTCGATCCCGAGCGCTTGCTGGGCGTCACCAGCTTTGCTGCTACGCGCTAATGCTGCCGTCAATGCCGGTTAACGTCTATGCAAGCTAAAGGTAAGGCTGAAAAGCTGCGCGTTTGGTATAGTGCCTGCTCGATCGCAAGCACGGCAGCACATACCTACTCGGCAACACGAAAAATGCGCAGATTCATCCCCTCGACCTCCTGTCTGATCGCTTTTGACACGGCGGCACGCCACCTGTCCTTCACCAAGGCGGCCAACGAACTGCACATGACCCAGGGTGCAGTCAGCCGGCAGGCCGCGATCCTGGAGGATTATCTCGGGGTAAAACTGTTCGAACGCATCAACCGGCGCCTGATCCTGACCGCCGCCGGCGCCGAATATGCGGGCCAGGTAGCCGTCATCCTGAAAGAAATCGAGATGGCGACCTTCCAGGTGATGGCGCACAAGAATTCGGGCGGCGTGCTCAATCTGGCAACATTGCCGACTTTCGGCATCAAATGGCTGATTCCGCGCCTGGCCAAATTCACGGCAGCCCATCCGGACGTGATCCTGAACCTCAGCACCGAAGTGCTGCCCTTCGATTTCAACAAGCGCACGGTCGACGCCGCCATCCACTTCGGCGAACCGAACTGGCCCGGCGCGGTGATGGTCCGGCTCATGGGCGAAGAGGTAGTACCGGTGTGCAGCCTGGCGTTGAGCCAGCAGATCAAGCGCATCGAAGACCTCGGCAGCATGACCTTGTTGCAACACACCACCCGCCCGCAAGCCTGGCAAGACTGGTTCAACCATGTCGGCGTGACATGTCCCGACG
>NZ_DATMRB010000171.1:0-13909 GCF_035566555.1 Collimonas sp. | reverse complement strand
AGGCGGTGGCGCTCCAAGGCTTTGTCGACGCCACCCTATGGCAGCATGCCGCAACCAGCGTCACCCGCGTGTTTGCGGCGCTGCTGCTGGCGATTGTCAGTGCGGTTCCGGTCGGCATCCTGATCGGACTGAGCCGGCGCGCCAGGGCGGTGTTCGATCCCTTGATAGAGTTCTACCGGCCGATTCCGCCGCTCGCTTACCTGCCGCTGATCGTGATCTGGTTCGGCATCGGCGAGCTGTCGAAAGTGCTGCTGATCTATCTGGCGATCTTTGCGCCGCTGGCGATCGCCACCTTGCACGGCGTGCGCCGGGTCGAGCAGAACCGACTGCGGGCGGCGCAGACGCTGGGCGCAACGCGCTGGCAGCTGGTGCGGCATGTGATCCTGCCATCGGCCGTGCCCGATATCCTGACCGGCGTCCGCATTGGCCTGGGCGTCGGCTGGTCGACCCTGGTGGCGGCAGAGCTGATCGCGGCTACCCGCGGGCTTGGCTTCATGATCCAGTCGGCTGCGCAGTTCCTGGTGACCGATGTCGTCATCATGGGCATCCTGGTGATCGCCCTGATTGCGTCGACATTCGAATATGGCTTGCGCTGGCTGCAGCGCAAATACGTGCCCTGGGAAGGGCGCGCATAGGCGCGGGCCGGTTTTTCCCGGCCCGCGTTTACTCCTAGTGCGGACTAGCTGTGGGGCGCACCACGATCTCGCTGAGATCGACGTCGGCCGGCTGTTCGATGGCGAACAGTATGGTGCGCGCGACCGCTTCGGCGGAAATCGCGATCTTGCGGTAGGTTTGCATGTTCAGCCTGGCGTCGGCGTCGCTGATGCTGTCGGCCAGTTCGGATTCGGTCACGCCGGGAGAGATGACGTTGACTCGGATATTGGTAAGCTCCTGGCGCAAGCCGTCCGAAATCGCCCGTACTGCAAACTTGGTGGCGCTATATACCGCCGCGGTGGGCACCACCCGATGGCCGCCGACCGAGGCCACGTTGATGATCTGGCCGCTGCCCTGGGCTTGCATGACCGGCAACGCGGCTGCAATGCCGTACAGTACGCCCTTGATGTTGACATCCACCATGCGTTCCCATTCATCCACCTTGAGCTGCTCCAGTCTCGACAGCGGCATGACGCCGGCATTGTTGACGATGACGTCAACCCGGCCGAAGCGGCTTTTGGCGAGCGCCACGATATCCTCAAGCTGGCTGCGCTTGGTGACATCCAGGGCTTGATATTCTGCTATGCCGCCGGCGGTGCGGATCAATGCCGCCAGGGTTTCCAGGCGCTCGGTGCGGCGCGCCCCCAGCACTACCCGGGCGCCGTGCGCCGCCAGTATGCGGGCGGTGGCTTCGCCGATGCCGCTGCTGGCGCCGGTGATGATGACAACCTTATCCTTGATTCCAGGCATGTATTTCTCCTTGTGACCCCGGGCAGGAAGCGCCGGGCATGCCTGCACTGTAGGGCGTGGCAAGCGGACGGAGATAGCAGGATCCGCGCGACTTCTTGCACGATCCTCCAGATCTTGGAGTAGGCAGCGACGCACCCGAGTGAAAAATAGTAGACTCGTTCAAACACTGCAAATGGCAGGAAACGAGGTGGAAAATGACAGATTCAGAAGCAATCTCGGCGGAGCGTGTGGTGTCTTTGCAGCAAGCCGAACTGGCGCGCCTGATTGCGCAATACGCTGCCACCGATGGCGTACACCAGACAGCGATCGCGCCGCTCAACGTGGTGCGCATGTCGCAGCCCTCGGTGCCGACGCACTCCTTGCACAAGCCGGCCTTGTGCATCATCGCCCAAGGCCAGAAGCGGGCGATGCTGGCCGATGAAGTGTATGTCTACAACTCGGCCAGCTACCTGGTGGTATCGGTCGATTTGCCGGTTTCGGGCCAGGTCACGCAAGCGTCGCCGGAACTGCCGTACTTGTGCCTGCGGCTGGATCTTGATCCGAAAGAGATCGGCGAGCTGATCATGGCCACCGAACGCCGCGCCAGGAAGAGCGAGTCGCCGGCGCGCGGCATGTTTGTCAGCAAAGCCACCACCAGCCTGCTGGATGCGGTGCTGCGCCTGATGCAGTTGCTGGCGGCGCCGCAGGATATCCCGGTGCTGGCGCCGCTGGCAATGCGCGAAATCCTGTACCGGCTGTTGCAGGAGGAGCAGGGCGGCATGCTGCAGCAGATTGCCATGTCCGATAGCCAGGCGCAGCACGTGGTCAAGGCCATCGAACTGATCAAGCGCGATTACCGGCTGCCGCTGCGTATCGAAAACCTGGCGCGCGAGGCCAATATGAGCTCATCTTCGCTGCACCAGCATTTCAAGGCAGTGACGGCCATGACGCCCCTGCAATACCAGAAACAATTGCGGCTGCAAGAGGCGCGCCGCCTGTTGTTCACCGAGGTCGGCGATGCCGCCACTGCCGGCCATCTGGTCGGCTATGAAAGTCCGTCGCAGTTCAGCCGCGAGTACAACCGCATGTTTGGCGCCCCGCCGGCGCGCGATGCGGCGCGCTTGCGCAGCGCCGGCCTGGCCAGTGCGGCGTAGGCCAAGGCTGGCTTATTCGGCGCGGGCGGCGGCATGCTGTTTGGCGCCGCCGCGGCGCGAAACGCTTTCTTGTATCGCCGCCGCGATCAGTATGACGGTGGTCAGGCCGGAAATCATCAGCTGGTCGGTGAAGTAGGCGAAGGGGATCAGGGCCGCCAGCAAGCCCAGGCCGATCATGTGAGAAAACGGGAACCAGCGGTAGACCACCGTCTTGTAGATGCCGTTGCCCAGCAGGTAAACCATCGGGCCGCCGATCAGCACTGCCAGCGATTTGGTGTCGATATGGCCGGCCGGATGGGCGATCGCCAGCTCGTTGCCGACCGCCGTAACGATCACACCGGCGACGATGATCACATGGGTGTAGTGGAAGTAGGCGCCAATGCGGCCCGGATCGTTGGAGTTGACGATGGCTTCGGTGCCGGCCTGGCTGCTGGTGTCGAAGTAGATCCACCACATTGCCAGGCTGCCCAGGAACGCGACCAGGAAGGCAATCAGGGTCGGCATGTCCCAGTTGGCCATGTGGCCGATGGTGGCGCCGGTCACCAGGATCGATTCGCCCAGCGCTACGATGACGAACAGTTGGCAGCGCTCGGCCATGTGGCCGCCTTCAATGGTCCACTCCTGTGTCTTGGAGCGGCCCAGGCCGGGCAGCCACAGGCCGATCATCGGCGAGAAGTATTCGCAGGCCACCGCCGCGATCCAGAACAGCAGCCGGTATTCCGCGCTGGACCAGCCGCCGGCGATCCACAGCGCGCCCGAGATGCACAGCCAGCCCAGCATGCGCTGGAAATTCTTGCTAAGAGCGTGGTTGCGTCCAAGGTGAAGCACCACGAACAGTGTGCGGCCGATCTGCATGGCGGCGTAACACACCGCGAAAATCATCCCGCGTCCGCTAAATGCATCCGGCAGTGCCGCCGACATCACCAGGCCGACCAGCATGACGGCAAACAGCATCAGGCGGATCGGCAAGGTGTCGGGATCGAACCAGTTGGTCACCCAGCAGGTGTATTGCCATACCAGCCAGACCGCAAACCACAGCACCAGCGTTTGCAGGGCGCCTAGCGGCGTGAGATTTTCCAGCAGGTGATGGGACAGCTGGGTAACGGCAAAGACATACACCAGATCAAAGAACAGTTCGACCGACAGCACCTTGGCCTCATGGCCGTCGCGCGCCCGCAGCAAGTTGGCTTTACCCCAGATACTCATCGCTATTTCCCTTTATTGCCAGACGCCGGCGCCAGCTTTCGTCATGCACAATAAAGGATGCTTCCGCCATGTGTCAATTGCCGCGCAGCGCTCCGGATCAGGCCTCGCTGAACTCTGATTGTGCACTGCGCGTGCTGCGCCAATGTGGCTGCTCAGGCGTACGTGCGCTTGACCGGCTATTTAAAAACGGCTGCTCGCCGGCCAGGATGGGTGGGCTTTTCTGCACTTCGATCAGGCAGGCGAACAGGGCGTGGCCATCCACCTTCATCGGCGGCGCCAGGCGCTGGATGATGAAGCCGCCGCGGCGCAGCCAGCGTTCCATGCCAATCGGCGAGACCGTGACCAGGCGCTTGGCGCCGAGCCGGGCAGCGCAGGCAATCGAGGCCTGCAGCAGTTTGACGGCGATCGATGACGATACCTGGTTCAGCGCGCTGTCGTTCTTCTTGTTGAAATCCATGGCCGCAAAACGCGACAGCTCCCAGATTTCAGGATGGCATGGCGGCGCGGCGCCTTTCAGCAGCTGCGGAAACACTTCGCTCAGCAGGTATGGCTGGCGGGTCGGCAGCAGGCGGCCGCAGCCGATGACTTCCCCGTCTCCGTCCTGGGCGACGACATAGACGGTGCCGGCATGATCAAACTGATCCAGCTCCACGCCTTCTTCGGTATCCAGCTCCCAGCCCAGGGTTTCGACGAAGACCTTGTGGCGGTAGCGGCATACTTTGGCAAAAAGTTCTTCTGACAGCTCGCTGGCGGCTCCGGAAATGACTTTCATCGATGACTTCCTTCACGAAAATATATATTTATTAATTTTGGGATGCCGGGAGGGATCGGCGTAACTGTAAAGGTTGACAGTTGCGCGAAGCGGCAATAGCGAGGCAGGCATGCGGCAATCTGCATGCGCCCGCTGGCCGCCGCAAACCGCGGCAGACGAAAAAAATCCGGCCGCAGCCGGATTGTGGGGCGATGCGCTTGGCGCGCCGACGGTTACAAGATGCCGAGCATGGCAGCCTTGATCGCCGCCGCGGTTTTATTGGTCGCGTTGAGTTTTTTCAAGGTGTTCGAGATGTGGAAATTGACCGTGCGGTCGGAAATGTTCATGATCTCGCTGACCTCGCCCGAGGTCTTGCCGTCTGCCGTCCAGCGCAGCACCTCGATTTCGCGCGCGGTGAGCTGGCTGGCCGCTTCCGGCATGTGCTTCTCGACCAGCAGCAGTGACAGCCCTTCGTGCGCCACATCCACCAGCCAGGATAGCTGGTGCGAAATTTCGCGCAATTCCTTCTGCGATACATGGTCGTCAGAGCGCGACAGGTTAAGCAGGCCGCAGATTCCCCTGGCGTCATGGCGGGATTGCGCCCATCCCGCATGCAGGCCATGCGAGCGGGCGTCTTCCCAGAACGGCCGGTTGCTGGCGAGGTTCTGGTCAGACCAGATCATCGGCAGGGAAGAATTCCTGCCATGGCTGACGGTGGGGTCGATTCTGTCGTAGCGCTCCTGGTTGTAGCGCTGCTGCCAGCCCGGCGAGTAGTTGTTCAGGCTGATCACCTTGGGCTGGGCCACCGGCCATGGCAGGCGCATATCGTATGCGCAGTAATCGAAGCCAAGCCGCTTGACGATTTCCGATAATGAGTTAAATAGAATGGGCGCGGTTTTCGCGCTCAGCAGTGACTGCATTTGTTGCTCTTGCCAATCAACCATACCTGCACTCCCGTAAAAAATGTGTGTTTTTCATGGAAGGAAAGTCTTTTCTCATGCTGTAGCACCGGCAGCAGTCCTGACCGATATGGATGGTTTTATATCGGTTGCCGGACTGGATAACGGCGCTGCAACATCACTTCAGCTAGCATTTGGATGCCTTTTTTTGGCGTCAGTTGCGGTACGCGAGCCTCGGATTTCCGCGTCCGCAAAAAAGTTTCCATTAAGAAATTTAACATACTTTTATTGCCATGGACATAGGCGGGGGCCTGAGTACACATTCAAATAATGTTGTTGATATGTTTACGTTAGTCCGAAACGGGCTGCACCGGTGCTTCGTCGATGCTTGAAATCAGATGAAACGCATCTTGAAATTCTTGCCTTTGATATTGCCGTTGCTCAGTTTGGTGAAAGCTTGCTTGGCGATGCGGCGGTCGAGGGCGACATAGGTGATGAATTCAAAAACGCTGATCTTGCCGACCTGCTCCTTGCTCAGACCGACGTCGCCGGTCAGGGCGCCCAGCAGGTCGCCCGGGCGCAGCTTGTCCTTCTTGCCGCCCATGATGCACAAGGTCAGCATTGGCGCGGTCAGCGGTTCGCCATAGGCCGGCTCCAGCTCAGCCAGGTCGAACCAGGCGACCGGTCCCTGCTGGTAGTCCTCGATCAGCTTGACCCATTTCTTTTCGTTCGGCGCGCACAAGCTCAGCGCCAGTCCGCGCTCCTGGCCGCGGCCGGTGCGGCCGATGCGATGGATATGGACTTCGGTATCTTTGGAGACGTCGACGTTGATGACCGCGCCGAGGGTCTGGATATCCAGGCCGCGGGCGGCGACGTCGGTCGCCACCAGCACCGAACAGCTCTGGTTGGCGAAGCGCACCAGGATCTCGTCGCGCTCGCGCTGTTCCAGCTCGCCATACAGCGCCAGCGCGCTGAAACCCTGGGCGCGCAGCTCGTCAGCCAGTTCGCGGCAATGGATCTTGGTGTTGCAGAAGGCGATGGTCGAGACCGGTTTGTAATGGTTCAGCAATTGCGCTACAGCTGCGTTGCGGCCTTCGTAGCTGACTTCGTAGAAACGTTGTTCGATACGTCCTTCGTCATGCTGGGCCTCGACCTTGACTTCCGCCGGGTCCCTCAGGAACTCGGCGCTGGCCTTGCGGATATCGTCCGGATAGGTGGCGGAAAACAGCAGGGTCTGGCGGCGCGCCGGGCAGGCGCTGACGATGCCGGAGATTTCTTCGTAGAAGCCCATGTCGACCATGCGGTCGGCTTCGTCCAGCACCAGCGTCTGCACGGTGCCGAGATTGATGCTGCCGCGGCCGATATGGTCGCGGATGCGGCCCGGGGTGCCGACGATGATGTGCGCGCCGTGCTCCAGCGAACCGATCTGCGGTCCCATCGGCGTGCCGCCGCACAGGGTCAGGATCTTGACGTTGTCGGCAAAGCGCGCCAGCCGCCGCAATTCTTTCGCCACCTGGTCCGCCAGTTCGCGGGTCGGGCACAGCACCAGCGCCTGGATCGCAAAATAACTGGGATTGAGTTTGTGCAGGATGCCGATGCCGAAGGCGGCGGTCTTGCCGCTGCCGGTCTTGGCCTGGGCGATCAGATCGCGCCGTTCCAGGATCACCGGCAGGCTCTGCGCCTGGATGGTGGTCATGTCGTGATAGCCCAGGCTATCGAGGTTGCTGAGTAGCGCCGGCGCCAGCGGCAGGTTTGAGAATGAAGATGTTTTCATGAGGGTCGCCAGCTTAAAAAGGGGGCAAGTCTAACAGCTGCATCCATATAGGGCCAGCGCTGCCGCCTGCTTGTCAAAATAACTACTGCTCATACAGCTCAAGCGGCAGGCCGTCGGGGTCGGCAAAAAACGTGAAGCGCTTGCCGGTGAATTCGTCGATGCGGATGCTTTCCACTGCGATCTCCTTGTCGCGCAATTCCTGTACGGCGGCGGCCACGTCCGGCACCTGGAACGCCAGGTGGCGCAAGCCGCAAGCTTCCGGCCGGCTGGGACGTGCCGGCGGCGCAGGGAAGGAAAACAGCTCAAGCTGGACGCCGTCCGGCGTGCGCAGGTCGAGCTTATAGGAGTCGCGCTCGGCGCGGTAGGTTTCGGCGACGATCTCCAGGCCCAGCAATTCGATGTAAAAACGCTTGGAGCGCTGGTAGTCAGAGGCGATGATGGCGACGTGATGGATGCCGGAAATGTGCATGTGTGTTCAAGGAATAGTTAGTCCAGGTGGCATAACTATACCTCGAGCGGGGCATGGATCAATATTGCCCGATTCCGCTCAGGCCCAGCAAGGCGCCGGCCGCCAGCACCCACAGCGGATGTACCTTGCTCCTGAAGGTGATCAGCGCACAGCCGCCGGCGATCGCGGCCAGGCCCCAGGTGTGGGCCGAGGCTTCGGTGATCAGCGCGGCGCTGGCCGCCACCAGGCCGACCGTCATCGGCACCAGCCCGGCCTGGACGGTGGCGCGCCAGGGCTTATCCTTGAAGCGCTGCCACAGGTGCAGCACGATGGCGGTCAGGATCGACGACGGCCCGAACTTGGCCAGCGTCGTCACCAGCACGCCGGGCCAGCCGGCCACATGCCAGCCGACCAGCGTCACCACCATCATGTTCGGTCCCGGCGCAGCTTGCGCCAGGGCGAACATGGCGCTGAAATCCTGGGCCGACATCCAGTGATGGATATCGACCACCTGCCTTTGCATTTCCGGCAGGATGGTGTTGCCGCCGCCGAACGCCAGCAGCGACAGCTGGCTGAAGATGGCCGCGAGAGAAATCAGGTTGGCGCTCATGACGGCAGCTTCCAGGTCAGCAGCACGCTGAGCGGCGCCAGCACCAGCATGGTCGGCAGCAAGGGCAGGCGCAGCAGCGCAATGGCGAGGAAAAACAGGCCGGCGATCAGCAGCGGTACCGGTTTCTTCAACAGCGGCAGCAGCATCTTCAGGGCCATCGAGATCAGCAGGCCGGACGCGGCTGCCGCCAGGCCGGCAAACAGGTGCTGGATCTGGATGTCATGCTGGAAGTGGTGGTAGACCACGCCCAGGCCGATCACGATCAGCGTCGGCGCCGCAATCAGTCCCAACAGCGAGGCCAGGGCGCCGGCCAGACCACGGAACTGCATGCCGATCGCCACCGCCAGGTTGATGATGTTGCCGCCCGGGAGGAACTGGCAGAGGCCGAGCATTTCAGTGAATTGCTCAGGATCCAGCCAGCGCCGCTGCTCCACAATCATGCGCCGCGCCAGCGGCAGCACGCCGCCAAAGCCGATCAGGCCGAGCGAAAGAAAGCCGACGAACAATTCGCGCGTGGTGGGCGTTGCGCCGAGCGCGTCTTTGTCGTTAAGGGTTGTTTCTGTAGTCATCTTGGGCGTCAGGAGCGGTTACACATTGGCGACGATAAATAGCCGCTTGAACGGCAGCAGCGTGACGCCGTTGTCGCGTTGTGGATAGGCGCTGCGCATCGCTGCCGCATAAGCGTTCCTGAAATCTTCCCGCTGCGGTTCCGGCAACGCGTCCAGGTAAGGCCGCAAGCTAGTGCCGGCAGCCCAGTTGGCGACGGCATCTTCGCCGCTGAGGGTGTGCAGATAGGTGGTTTCCCAGATATCCAGCGTGCTGCAGTGTGGACGCAGCAGGTCGTAGTAACGTTCCGCGCTGAGGATGCCGGGTTGCGGCTGCAATTTACCCATATGCGGCGCAAATGCCGGCGCAGCGGCCAGTTCCGCCTGCACCCGGCGCAACGGCGCGTCTTGCATGGCCGGCACCTGCACGGCCAGCCAGCCGCCCGGCCGCAGAAAAGACAGCAGGCGCGGCATCAGGGTGGGGTGGTCGGGCAGCCATTGCAGCGTCGCGTTGGAGTAGATCACGTCCAGCGGGCCGTCCGCCTGCCACTGATCGAGGTCGGCGCGCAGGAAGCGACATTCCGGCACCGCGGCCGTGGCGGCTGCCAGCATGTTGGCGGAACTGTCGACGCCCAGCACGTCGGCGGCTGGCCAGCGTGCTTTCAGCAGTGCCGAAACATTGCCGGTGCCGCAGCCGAGGTCGACCACTTGCCGTGGTTCCTGTTCCGGAACATAGGCTAGCAGGTCAAGGGCAGGGCGCAGCCGCTCGTTGCCGAAGAGCATATATTGTTTTGCATCCCAGATGTCGTTGGCGGTTTTCATGTTTTCTCCTAGGATTTATCACAAGCTTGGAAATCGGGGCAATCCCGTCCGGTCCCGGGCGGAATCGATATTTGTCTCTGTAGAGGCAGTAAATATTGAATCGATAGACGCATGTTACAGAAAACCAGTGCTTCCACAAATCGACTTTTTTGCCGCTTTGTTGTGAGCTATAATCACAAGCATGTCCCGCCAACTCCCGCCTTTGCAGGCGCTGCGTGCGTTTGAAGCCGCCGCCCGCTTTGAAAATCTCTCGGCCGCCGCCGAGGAACTACATGTGACGCATGGCGCCGTCAGCCGCCAGGTCGCCGCGCTGGAAGCCTGGCTGGGCATGCCGGTATTCCACCGCATCGGCAAGCGTGTGCAATTGACCGACGATGGCCGCCGTTATCTCCTGACGGTGCAGGCGGCCTTCGATAATATCGCGGCCGCCACCAGGCTGCTGCGTGAATCCGGCACGGTGCGCGTGCTGCACATCAACTCTTTGACGACGTTTGCAATGCGCTGGCTGCTGCCGCGCCTGAGCAGTTTCCAGCGCCTGTATCCTGGGGTGGAGCTGAAGTTGTCCACTTCCACCTCGCAGCGGCCGCTGGGCGAGGCTGGCGAACGTTTCGACGTCGCGATCCGGCGCGGCCCCGGCCACTGGCCAAACTGCGAATACGGAGAATTCCTGCAAGAGAGCGAGCTGCCTGTGTGCAGTCCGGCCTTGCTGGCGCGGGCGCCGATCCGCAGCGTCGAGGATCTCGCTGCGCATACGCTGCTGCACTCGGATACGCGACCGGATGCCTGGCCAAACTGGCTGGCCAGCGCCGGCGTGGCGCCGGCCGCGTACAAGAAAAAGCAATCCTTCGATCACTTTTACCTGGCATTACAGGCTGCCATCGATGGTCTCGGCGTGGCGCTCGGACCGCTGCCGCTGATTGCCGACGAGCTGGCCAGCGGCCGCCTGCTGACGCCGTTGGCGGAGCCGGTGATCCGCACCAGGAGCTACTGGTGGATCGTGGCGCGGCAGCAGGCCGAATCGCCGCTGATCAAGCATTTCTGCGACTGGCTGCAGCAGGAGGCGCAGCGCTGAACGATAGTGATGCATAATGGCAACGGCCGTTCTGGACTCAGATAAATAATAAATCAATGAGGAGACACCCATGCGCGTTACCAGACTCAAGCTGTCATCGACCTTCCTTGCCGCTGCCTTGCTCAGCTCCCTGCTAGCCGCCTGCGGCGGCGGCAACGGCGACGGACTGACGACCCAATCGAAGACCTTCACCGCCGACGGCGGCGTCTCTTCCTTTTACCAGTGGAGCGGGACCATCCCGACAACTCCGGGCGTATTGCTGCAGCAGGAAGCCCTGCCGGCGGCGCAGGTGCTGCCCAATGCGGCGCAAGGCATCCGCATTCTCTACAGTTCCACCGACGGCGACGACGGCAAGACCGCCATCTATGTCTCCGGCGACCTGCAACTGCCGAAAGGAACGCCGCCGGCCGGCGGCTGGCCGGTGATCGCCTGGGCCCATGGCACCGTCGGCGTGGCGGATATCTGTGCGCCGTCGTGGACCGTGCGCGATCCGCGCGATGTCGATTATCTGGACGCCTGGCTGGCGCAAGGTTATGCGGTGGTGTCGTCCGACTACCAAGGCTTGGGCACGCCCGGCTTGCATCCCTATCTGCACTCCCGTGCGGAAGCCTATAGCGTGCTGGACGGCATCCGCGCCGCCATCAAGAATTTCCCGCAACTGTCGAGTTCGGTCGTCATCGTCGGCCAGTCGCAGGGCGCGCAAGGGGCCATCGCCACCGCTGGCTATGGACCAAGCTATGCGCCGGAGCTGAAGCTGCTGGGCACGGTCGCTACCGGCGTGCCGTACCAGCTGCAAAGCGTGCTGGCCTACCTGAATGCGCTGACGGCGCAGGTGCCGACCACTGGTTTCACTGCAGTGCTGGGGACGCTCGAATCCTACGCCTGGTTGGGTTATGCGACGGCGGAAAGGGTAATCCCGAATTTCCTGCTGTCCGATCACCTGACCGCCAAGGGCAAGGCGTTTTATTCGGTGGTGGCAAGCCAGTGCCTGGGGCCGATCGAGGATTACATCAACCAGAACAAGCTGGTGACCTCGGATGTGTTCAGCGCCGACGTCACCGCCTGGGCAACCCAGGTGCTGCAATATACCAATTATCCGACGGTCAAGTTTGCCGCCCCGGTGTTTGTCGGCACCGGCACGCTGGACACGGATATCCCGACAGTAGTCCAATATCTGTTCGCCAAGGACGCCTGCGCTGCCGGCAGCACTGTCGAGCAGCACTACTATGCCGGCCAGACCCACGACAGCACGGTGCTGGTCTCGCTGGCGGATTCCAAGCCGTTCGTGCAGAAACTGTTCGCTGGCCAGCCGATCACCTCGAACTGTGCCGCGCTGACACCGCCGCCCTGAGTTTGCGGAGGCTCGGATTGCCTGGGGGCGCAGCGCGCGCCCAGGCGGCAGGGGTTAGGGGCTGGGCTGAGGTAAAGGCTTGGCCACCAGGTCCATGCGCCGTTGCAGCCGGGCCAGCGCCTCGCTGTCGCCGGCTGCCTTGGCGCGCTGCGACTGTATGCCTAGCCAGGCCAGCAAGGGCCGGCGCCAGCCCTGGGCCGAAGCGGTCTCGGTGGCGGTCGCGATATCGGCCGGCGTCAGCCGCCCGCTTTTCAATAATGCACCGGCGGCCACCAGCCGCGACAGCGGATCCTGGATCTCGCCCAGCCGGCCGCTACTGACGACAGCCCGCTGCTGGGGCGGCAGCAAGGCGCTATCCAGTCCCTGCCACTGCCCGTTCAGATAGGCAGAATAGCTGCGCTCAGCGGCATCGGCATCTGCTGCCAGCGGCTGGAAGCCGGCGCAGTTGTCGAATTCCAGGCTGGCGACACGGGTGGCGCAACGCATCAGCTCGGCGCGCGCCACCAGGTCGGGACGGCCGGTGCTGGCAACGGCATCGCGGGCGCGCGCAAATTCGACGTCGGCGACGCGGCTATCTCCACTCAGATACGCCGACGAAAAACTCTGCAGGGAACTGTAGGCATTGCCTTGCCAGTCTGGCTGCGGCGGCTTGCTGCTGCAAGCCGCCAGGGTCACGGTGAGCAGGCCGAGCAGGTAGCGGGATGCAGTTGTCATGGCAGTTTGAGCTCCGTATCGCGGGCGAAAGGCCATTTGCGGTTGATTTCATCCACCAGCTGCGTCACTTTGCGCAAGCTGGCGTCAACTTCTGCACGCAGGGCGCCGAGGTCATTGCTGGCGATGCGGGCATTGCTGCCTACCGCCTGCGCTTCCGCCAGAACCGCGTCAACCTTTTTCAGGCTGGTGCGGGCGTCGCTCAGCACGCCGTTGAGCTGGACAATCGCCGCTTGCGCATCGTCCATCACGCCGGGCTTGCCGCCGGGCTGGCCAAATACGCGCTGGTCAGCCTTGGCCAGCAGGGCGTTGACGCGGTCCAGGGTGGCGACAATTTTCTTGGCGTTTTCATCGCCGCCCAGTGCGCCGCCCAGCACGCCGTACTGGCCGTTCAGGCGGCCGGTCAGGGTCTGCACGTTGGCCAGGCTGGTGTTCAGGCTGGAATCGGCTGCGGTGATGGTTTGCAGGTTTTCCAGCAATTCGCGGGCGGTTGCCACCAGCCGTGGAATTTCCGCTGCAGTATCGCCGCGCAGTACGCTGCGTTCCGAGTCCGGCGGCAGCAGCGGGTCGTCCAGCACGCCGGTGAAGGCGCGAATCCGGGTGTCGCCGACCAGGCCGCGTTCCAACGTGAAGACGCTGGAAGTGCGCAGCCAGTTGGCGTCTTTGCGCGGTACGTCGATCAGGATACGGGCCTTGCCGTCCGCGCCCAGGTCGATGCGTTGCACGCGGCCTATCGGGAAGCCGGAGAAGGTCAGGTCCATGCCTACCAGCACGCCTTCGGAATCATCCGAAATCAGCACCAGGCGCTGGGTGCTCTCGAATACGCCGCGCGCATACATCACGTACAGGACAAAGCTGCAGACCAGGGCGCCCATCAGGATCAGCAGGAGCAGCGCCTTGAGTTCGACGTGGGCCGGCTGGGGAACAGCGGGAACGGGAGATTCGGGGACTGGTGTCATGGTTTTCGATCAAATATATTTCACTGCCAGCGCCCCGACTTCAATCAGGACCAGCACGAACAGCAGGCGCGTTGCGCCCGGCTGCAAAGTAGAAGAAAGATTGATGTTGCGGCGCGCGCCTTCCAGGATGGCGGCCACCGGGATCACTGCCACGGCCATGCCGAACAGCAGGGTTTTCAGCGCGAAACCGACGGTGACTACCGGATCGAAGACGCGGCCGACGG
>NZ_DATMRB010000170.1:0-7357 GCF_035566555.1 Collimonas sp. | reverse complement strand
TTCCCTCAAACTTCGCTCTCAAATCAGCCTCAATCACTCGCTGCTGCTTCGTTTATTTCGCGTCGTTCTCAACGGGAGGCGAACTATAGCAATCCCCCCAATTCCCCGCAAGTACTTTTACGCAAATTCTTTAAAATATTTTCATTTACCTGATTTACCTGTCTTTACCCAGGTCCCAGCGCACGATGGACTCGCCGCCGCTGGTGGTTTTAGGCACCGGCCGGAAGGCGTGGCCATAGACAATCTCAAAGGTCAGCGGCAGTTTGCCGTCCGCCCTGCGGCTCGCTTCCAGCGCATCCTTCAGACGTCCGCCCTTCTCTCTACTTAACAAGCCGCGGCCACGGGTCGCCAGCGGATTGCCGCCCCAGGCCCGGACATCGGCCAGCAACTTCTCTACCGTGTCATAGGTGACGGTGATGGTTTCCATATCCATCACGGGGGTAGAGAAACCCGCATTGACCAGCATGTCGCCGAAATCATGCATGTCCACGAACGGCAGCACATGGGCGCCGTCGTCGATGGCGGCAAATGCATTGCGCAGCTCTTTAAAAGTATCCGGCCCGAAACAGGAGAACATCAGCAAGCCATCCACCCGCAATATGCGGCGCCATTCGGCAAACACGCGGTCCGGTTGCGGATGCCAGTGCAGCGCCAGGTTCGACCAGACCAGGTCGACCGTGTTCGGCGCTAGCGGCAACTGGGCGAAATCGCCGCATAGCAGTGCCGAAGACAACTGCTCGCCGCTACCGGTAAACGGCAGCCACTTCTTTAACAGGCGGTTCACCGACAGCTGCGCACCTTGTCGTTGCTCTTTTGCCAATGACAGCATGGTGGCTGCAGCATCCAGCCCAATAATCGCGGCATCGGCAAAGCGCTGTTGCAATGTATATATATCAGGGCCGGCGCCGCAACCGGCATCCAATACCCGCTGCGGACTCAGTTTCACCAGGGCAAGGCGCTCATGCATGCGACTGGATATTTCCCGGCGCATGAACTCGGATTCGCGCACCAGCGCAGGCTGGGCGAACAGTTGGCGTACTCTGCGCAAGTCGATCGGGGCGCTTTGGCTGGTTTCAGAAGGAGGCAATGAGGTAGGCATCAAAATCCGGCAGGTGAGGTGAAATGCGATAATCGCCAGTAGTTTACACGCTTGATTGTATGTAAGCTGGCTGTACTGCCCTGATTAACCAGAACGAGACTCGCCCTTGCCATTCCCCCGACTGCGACTATGGTCGCAACATCAACTTGCCCGTATCCTGCGCAGCATGCCGTCTTGCTGCGCCGTATGCGGGCGGGACGGCAATCAGGTGATTTGCGACGGCTGCAGCAAGCACTACTTTGCCAGCAGCCGGCAGCGCTGTACCCAATGTGCAAATCCGCTGCCCCGCTCCGGGGGCGCCGGCCGGCTCCAATGCGGCAACTGCCTGAAACAGTCCAGAGCCTTCGACGCCACTATCGTTGTATGCGATTATTCGGCTCCGCTGGACCAGCTGGTCCAGGCCTTGAAGTTTCGCGGCCAGCTGGCGCTGGCGCCGGTGTTCGCCAAGATGCTGAGGGATGCGATGCTGTTGCAGGCAACTGGCAAACAGGCGGAATTGCCGGATATATTGATGGCCGTTCCGCTCAGCGCACAACGGCTGCAGCAGCGCGGTTTCAACCAGGCGCACGAGATTGCCAAGCCGCTGGCCCGCCTGACCGGTATTCCGCTGCGTCATGATCTGCTGCTGCGCCAGCGCGACACGCTGCCGCAATCCATGGGCTTGGACCTGGAGCAGCGTCGCCGCAATCTGCGTCAGGCCTTTGCCATGGCGCCTGCGGCTAGCGCAAAAATCGACGGCCGTCATATCGGTGTCGTCGACGATGTCATGACTACCGGCGAAACCCTGCACGCGCTGGCCAAGACCCTGCGCCGCCATGGCGCCCGCCGGATTACCAATTTCGTCTTCGCAAGAACCCCTTGAGCGGCTTGCGTCGCCATTGTTTTAGTCAGTTGAGGGCAGAGCTGCACGGGAAGTGTAATTCGCCACGCTACGGTAGCTCTTAAACACTATCCGTGCGACTCTGTCCCGCAATTAATATATAGAAGGAGAATCGCTTTGTTCCACGTCGTCCTGGTTGAACCGGAAATTCCGCCGAATACCGGCAACATCATCCGCCTGTGCGCCAATACCGGCGCCCAGCTGCATCTGATCGAGCCGCTCGGCTTCCCGCTCGACGACGCCAAGATGCGCCGCGCCGGCCTCGACTACCACGATTACGCCAGCATGAAAGTACATGCCGACTGGGAAGCCTTTGTCGCCAGCATGCGCGCAGCCGGCAGTTATGCGCCGGAGCGGATGTTTGCCATGACTACCCACGGTTCGACACCGTTCGCCAATCTGGCCTTCTTGCCAGGCGACGTCTTCGTGTTCGGTTCGGAAACCCGCGGCCTGGATCCGGCGCTGCGCGAATCATTTCCCCCGACGCAGCGGATTCGCCTGCCGATGCGGCCAGACAACCGCAGCCTCAACTTGTCCAACACCGTTGCCGTGGTCGTCTATGAAGCCTGGCGCCAGAATGGCTTCAGCGGCGGCGCCTGACAAACATTTCCGTGGATAAAGTCACAAGCGCGGCGGCATTGCTATAATCGTAAGCCAGGCTGCGGCCAGCAACCCAGCCGCGCTGCAAGAACAATCTACGCAATCTACTCAAAGGATCAGTATGTCTTTACGTTCGGTTTCTCTGTTCTTCTGCGCGCTGGCGATCAGCGTTTCGGCCCATGCCCATGAATACACAGTCGGCGCCTTGCATATCGGCCATCCTTACGCTCGCGCCACCGTGCCGGGCCAGCCCAGCGGCGGCGCCTTTCTCAGCATCGAAAATACCGGCAAGGAAGCCGACAAGCTGATCGGCGTCAGCACGCCGGCAGCCAAGAGCGCTGAAATCCACACCATGTCCATGGAGGGCAATCTCATGAAAATGCGCGAAGTCGGCGAGATTGAGCTGGCGCCGGCGGCCACCGTCGACATGAAGCCGGGCAACGGCTATCACATCATGCTGATCGGCCTGACCCAGCCTTTGAAGGCGGGCGACAAGTTTCCATTGACGCTGACTTTCCAGAAAGCCGGAAAAATCGATGTTTCGGTCAGCGTCACCGACATCAGCGGCAAATCGGCCGAGGCGATGCACCAGCACTAGGCAGCGGCCGCCAGCCGTAAAAAAAGCGCGAACCTCGCGCTTTTTTTGCATCCACTGCCAAAACGTTCACGAACCTTGCCGCACCTTGTCCAGCAATTTGCTGGTCGAACGGTCATGGGCAAACGGGATGGCGACCACTTGTCCGCCATAGGCCAGCACCGCCCGGCCTTCGGGAATCGCATCCATCTGGTAATCGCCGCCTTTGACATACACGCCGGGCCGGGCTTCCTGCACCACTTCCAGCGCCGTATCTTCATCAAACTCGACCACCAGGCTGACGGCTTCCAGCGCCGCCAGCACCGCCATGCGGTCGACGCAGGTATTGATCGGGCGGTCATCGCCTTTGCCCAGGCGCTTGACCGAGGCATCGGTATTCACCGCCACCACCAGCGAGGCCCCCTGCTCACGCGCCTGCGCCAGATAGGTGACGTGGCCGCGATGCAGGATGTCAAACACGCCGTTGGTCAGCACCACCGGCTGCGGCAGGGAAGCGACGCGCGCCTTCAGTTCGGCGCGGGTGCAAAGCTTGTTTTCAAATGTAGGCATGGCGAATAGAAAAAAAGCCGCGACAAGCGGCTTGGTATCAATGATGGCCTGCATTGCAGGCGACGTTACATACCGTCGCCGCAAATACGGCCAGTGATCAGACTGCTTCGGCCGACTTCAAGGCCAGGCGCGCAACTACTTCCTTGCGATAGCGGTTCAGTTCCTGCACCGTATCGAAGGTGCGTTCAAACAGCAAGGACATATTGTGCAGGATGCGGTCGACCACTTTCTTTTCCCACACGCCGTCGAACTTGATCTGGTTGTCCAGCCAGCGCTCCAGCCACTCAGGGTCCGGCAGGCGGCTCTGCACCGTGTCGTTCGGGAACAGCGACTGGTTGACGTGCAGGTTGGTCGGATGCAGCGGCTTTTCGGTGCGGCGCGCCGAAGCCATCAGAACGCCGATCTTGGCAAATGCCGCCGAAGCGCTATCGCCGACTTCAGCCAGGGCCTTCTTCATATATCGCAGATAAGCGCCGCCGTGGCGCGCTTCATCCTGGCTGATGATCTTGTAGATCTGCTTGATCACCGGCTCGGTATGCCAGTCGGAGGCGCAACGGTACCAGTGGTTGAGACGGATTTCGCCGCAGAAGTGCATCATCAGGGTTTCCAGGGCCGGCGCCGGATCGAATTCGAAACGCACCTTGTCCAGCTCGGCTTCGGTAGGCACCAGCTCAGGCCGGAAGCGGCGCAGGTATTCCATCATCACCAGCGAATGCTTCTGCTCTTCGAAGAACCAGACCGACATGAACGCGCAAAAATCGCTGTCGCCGCGGTTATCGCGCAAGAACATCTCGGTTGCA
Organism: Collimonas sp.; assembly: GCF_035566555.1. Taxonomy (GTDB): domain Bacteria; phylum Pseudomonadota; class Gammaproteobacteria; order Burkholderiales; family Burkholderiaceae_D; genus Collimonas. The sequence goes on along the minus strand of NZ_DATMRB010000170.1, from coordinate 2,834 downwards.
GGCAGCGCCGACCATTCCGTAATCGCATTCATACGAATAGTTTGAGCTTGTTCGTCGGACAACTGGGTGGCATCAAACTTGTCCCATGGAATATCGGTCTCCATGTTCCAGCGGACTTGTTCAAGCGATTTAAACAGTTCTGGATACAGCATACATACCTTAAGCAAGTGAGTTAACTGCTCGATTTTACCAAGAATTTGTTACAAGGCCGTTTATAAACCGGCCGACCAGCATTTTTTACTGGGGAAATGGCACAAATCACAACACAGCCAACGCGTTGTTGTGAGTTTTTCATCAGTCAGAAACCTGTTTTCTGAAATGTTTCACGCACAAGCTGCGGATTGCCGGAGCCGGCCAATGAGTAATCGTTGCGAAAGGATGAAAACTGCAGGCATGGCCTCGGGCAGTACCAGCCTCCTAGATTTCAATGATCGCACTTATCCGACGCTAGTCAAGCTGTTCGAAGAATTTGGCATTGCCACAGTGGCAACCGGATCTCATATCCTGCCTGGTTAACGATCGGCGCCGGCAAACGTTCCTGGAACAGGCCAGCGCCAATCTCAACCTTCTTTACACAGCGTGCAATTTCCGGGACGCGCTACGCATCTCGAGCCGCAACCTTATTTAGAGGCCGGCTTGATTTTCCCCATTGCCGTTTTTGTCTTGCCGGCGGCTGCGCCACTGGTCTTTTTAACAGCAGGTTTACTGCGCGGTTTGGCCGGCGCCTTGGCGCCGCTCTTGGCAGCCGCGGGTGGCGCAGCTTGCGCCGCCTTTTCCGTCGCCGCCACGCTGTTCACGGCCTGCTTGAACTGGTTTTGCAGCAGATCCCACCAGGCGTTGGCATTTCCGGCAGAAGGAGGGACCGCTCCAGTGTCAGGCGCAGCGGCGGCTGCGGCCGGCGCTTCCGCTTCGTTCTTTTTCGGCATCGGCGGTACAGCCGCATCAGCATCTTGGGCGGCGGTCATGAACGAAAATGGAAAACCGGACGGCATCGTCCATGCATTCGCCGGCGGTTCGCTACCCTCTTCCGGCTGATTGACCGCGCCCATCGCCCGCAGCGCCGACAGCGTCGCACTCTGCACTTCCAGCGCCTGGATGGTGGTGCGCAGCATGTTGAGGTTAAGATTCAGCCATGACTCCACCGCCTTCAAATCGGTGATCTTCTTGTTGATCTCTTCCACCGACAAGGTCGGCACAACCATGCCCGGCACGCCCATGCCGCCCCACATCTTCTTGATGAATTCAAGACTGTCCTGCATTGCATCTGCTCCCGGAATACTAGAACCGCTCATCGCCAATCTCCCTCAAGGAAAATCCATCTTACCGCCAGCGGACTATAACAGTCCCCTGGCTTCGCCTCATGGCCGCTGCATCTTGCATGTCGTTGGCAGCGCCGTCGCCGCCGGCGCCAGATAGCGCTCGGTCTTGAAACCGTAGCCGCTGCCTTCATTGTCGAAGCGGATGCCGCCGTCGGCGAGCTTTTGCATCACCGCCACATACAAGGGCTGGATCAGCTGGTGATCGGCGGCGCGCATGCTCGCTTCGTGAAACCTGCTCTTGTATTGTGCGCCTTCGAGCGCCCGCGCCACAGCTGCCGCCTCGGTAGTCTGGGCTTTCTCTATGGCGCTCGCCAACATGTCAATCATGACATCCATGCGCAAAAACAGATAGTCATCTTTCGGCTGCGGGAAACGCTGGCGGAAACTGCGGTAGAAGGCATCGCTGGCGGCATTCTGGACGCCGTCGGCAATGTTGGGATGCCACTCGGCAACTGCACGCACCGTCCCCACGCCTGCATCCCCGATGGCTGCGGGCGCACCCAGGCTATTGGCATAAAAAGTATAGAACTTGAGGCGCAGGCCGGCTTCTTTCGCGGCTTTCACCAGCAGCGTCAAATCATTGCCCCAGTTGCCGGTGATGACTGTGTCGGCGCCGCTGGCGCGGATCTTGGCGATGTAGGGGGCGAAATCCTTGACCTTGCCGATCGGATGCAATTCCTCGCCGACGATCTTGATATCGGGCCGCGCCGCCAGCAGTTGCTGGCGCGCCGCCTTGGCCACCTGCTGGCCGAAACTGTAATCCTGGCCGATCAGGTAAACGCTTTTCGCCTGGCGATCGTTCTGAATGACCTCCACCAGCGCACGCATGCGCATATCGGCATTGGCATCGAAACGAAAATGCCAGAAGCTGCATTTTTCATTGGTGAGCGCCGGATCGACCGCCGAGTAGTTCAGGAACAGTACGCGGTTGTCAGGCGTACGGGCATTGTGCTTGTTGATTGCCTCGACCAGCGCGCCGGCCACCGCAGAACTATTGCCTTCCAGCACGAACGGGATTTTCTGGTCAGTCAATTGCTTTAGCTGCAACAAGGCATCTTCTACCCCTTGCTTGCTGTCGAACACTGTCAGGCTAAGAGGGTGGCGCCCATCCGGCAAGCGTACCCCGCCGCGCGCATTGACCTGCTCCACCGCAAAGCGGATATTGTGCTCGACCGCCTCGCCGGCATTGGCAAACGGTCCCGACATGCCCTCAATCATGCCGAGCCGGATCGGCGCCAGGTTCGCAACGGGCGAGGCCAGGGCCGCCGTCGGCAGGCATCCGCCGGCCAGCATGAATGCCAGCGCAAGGCCGGCGGGGAAACGTGATTGCTGCGGCATCGGCAACTATTCCAATTTGATATAGGTCCAATATTTTACGTGGTTTATTACATACTCTTACGCTTGCGGAGAGTTAATCCAGGCGGATCGTTTACACTATGCGGATGCCGTCTTCGTCCGAACACATCTCAACTGCACGTTTTACCTTTGGCAGCCGCCGCCGCTGGCTGGGTATTT
>NZ_DATMRB010000169.1:0-36128 GCF_035566555.1 Collimonas sp. | reverse complement strand
GATCCAGAGTCTGCCCGGTCATGAAAACGATCAAGACGAGTTCGATTGCGACCGCGCGGTTGTACTCGAAAATGGAAACTGGATTATCAAAAATTTGGACTAAGTGATGTTACAGAAAAGCACCGCAAAAAACGTCGTTGTGATTGGCACCCAATGGGGCGACGAAGGAAAAGGCAAGATCGTTGACTGGCTGACCGATCACGCACAAGCAGTTGTGCGTTTTCAGGGCGGCCATAACGCTGGCCATACATTGGTCATCGGCGGTCACAAGACAGCATTGCAGCTGATCCCGTCCGGCATCATGCGCCCAGGCGTTGCCTGCTACATCGGCAACGGCGTAGTGCTGTCGGTGCCTGACCTGCTGCGCGAGATCGACAAGCTGCAAGCCGCCGGCGTAGAAGTCGCGTCGCGCCTGAAGATCTCCGAAGCTTGCCCGATCATCCTACCTTACCACACCGCACTCGATGCGGCGCGGGAAGCGGCGCGCGGCGATGCCAAGATCGGCACTACCGGCAAGGGTATCGGCCCGGCCTATGAAGACAAGGTGGCACGGCGCGCAATCCGCGTGGCCGACCTGCTTAACGAGAAGCGTTTTGCGGAGAAGCTGAAAGCCAATCTGGAATACCATAATTTCGTTCTCACCAATTACCTGAAGGCCCCGGCTGTCGATTATCAAAAGACGCTGGACGATGCCCTGGCGACCGTGGAACGTCTGCGGCCGATGGTGGCTGACGTATCGAGCGACCTGTATGCGGCCCACAACGGCGGCGCCAGCCTGCTGTTCGAAGGCGCGCAGGGCAGCCTGTTGGACGTCGACCACGGTACTTATCCGTTCGTTACCTCGAGCAACTGCGTGGCCGGCAATGCCGCTGCCGGCAGCGGCGTCGGTCCGAACATGCTGCATTACATCCTGGGCATCACCAAGGCTTACACCACGCGTGTCGGCTCCGGTCCGTTCCCATCCGAACTGCCGACCGACCAGGGCGTCGGCAAGCACCTGGCCAGCGTCGGTCACGAATTCGGTACAGTGACCGGCCGCGCCCGCCGCTGCGGCTGGTTCGATGCCGCCTTGCTCAAGCGTTCGGTGCAGATCAACGGCGTGTCCGGCATGTGCCTGACCAAGCTGGATGTGCTCGATGGCCTGGAAACCCTGAAGCTGTGCACTGGCTACACGCTCAACGGCAAGACCGTGGATATCTTCCCGGTCGGCGCTGAAGAAGCGGCGCTGTGCCAGCCCATCTACGAAGAAATGCCAGGCTGGAGCGAGTCGACAGTTGGCGCCAAATCAATGGATGCGCTGCCGGCTACCGCCCGTGCCTACATCAAACGTATCGAAGAATTGGTAGGCGTGCCTATCGATATGGTCTCGACCGGTCCTGACCGTGAGGAAACCATCGTTCTGCGCCACCCATTTAAATAAAAACAATATGAATAAATCTGATGACAAGCACCTGTGGGTGTCGTGGGATGAATATCACCGCATCATTGAAAAACTGGTCCTGAATGTCCACGCCTCCGGCTGGCAGTTCGACCAGGTGCTGTGCCTGGCGCGCGGCGGCCTGCGTCCGGGCGACGTGTTCTCGCGCATTTTCGATGTGCCGCTGGCGATCCTGTCGACCAGCTCCTACCGCGAAGATGCCGGCACGGTGCGCAGCGAGCTGGATATCGGCAAGCACATCACCATGAGCCGCGGCGCCCTGGCGGGCCGCGTGCTGGTGGTGGACGACCTGGTCGATTCTGGCGTCACGCTGGACAAGGTCTTGCATCACCTGAAGGAAAACTATGCGCCGGTGACCGAGGTCAAGTCAGCCGTGATCTGGTGGAAAGCCTGTTCTTCGCTGAAGCCGGATTACTACGTCGACTATCTGCCGACCAATCCGTGGATACACCAGCCGTTCGAAGAATACGACAGCTTGCGTCCGCACCAGCTGGAAGCCTGGAGTCGGAAGGGCGTGTCGAGATAATCGAACGTACCTGGCAAACACCTCCGTAGCGTCAGCAGCGCGGGGGACAAGATGGTCCCAACACCCTGTAAGCGGTTTCCGCTTACAGGGTGTTTTCGTTTGGCAGCGGTTTCGGCAAGCAGCTGGGCGCCGCAGCTTTTCTAAGCATTGACTGATTCTGAACGTTAAATCATTTAAAACATGCCTATTTTCATGCTGTATTGATAATATTTGGCAATTTCAAACCCGCGTGTCTGCAGAGAAAGGTTGCCGCGTCCAATGTTGAAATTCTCTCCCGCGAGCGCGTCGCCTGCAGTCAGGGCCTTGGATGCTCTGGCCGCTTTTCTTCTGCTGCTAGCCGCGCTGGCGATAAGCATGGTTGATCTGCCGTGTTCCGCTCAAGTCGAAGATCTCCGCTGAGCGTTGCCGGATATTGACGGGATGCTACAACGGCGCCGATGAGGATCATCCGCCGCCTGCCTGCCGTTGGACATTAGATTATTTACTGGCTTGCTCCTTTCGTTCATATTGATAGATGGGCAATTTTGGCTAGTTTAATTCTTCGAGGGAAAGTTGCTATCGTTATGTTGAAACACCTCCTCACCAATGCTTCGACCCGAGTAAGGCCATTGGTTTTCTGGCCAACCTTTCTTCTCCTTGGCGCTGCGCTGGTAATGAGCGTCATTGATCTTCAAAGTTTGCTGGCCATTGCCGGCGGTTTCAACAGCTGGATCCTGACGCGCTTTTCCTGGCTGTTCAGTCTGACCAGCTTGGCCATGCTGCTGCTCTGCATCTGGGTATATTTTTCGCCGCTCGGCAAGGTGCGCATCGGCGGCGAGCAAGCTGTGCCGCTGCTTAGCCGCGGCCGCTGGTTTGCCGTCACGCTGTGCACCACGCTGGCGGTCGGCGTGCTGTTCTGGACCACCGCCGAGCCGATCTATCATCTGCACAATCCCGCCATATCCTGGGCGGTGGCGCCGAATTCGCCGGCGGCGGCGGCGATGGCGATGTCGGCCATGTTCTTGCACTGGACCTTCGTGCCGTATGCAATCTACACCGTGCCGGCAGTGGTGTTTGCGTTGGTTTTCTATAATCTGCGCCTGCCGTTTTCAAGCGGCAGCATGCTCAAGCCTTTGCTGGGCGAGTGCGTGCAAGGCAGCACCGGGCAATTGATCGACGCCGTGGCTCTGTTCGCCCTGGTGGCGGGGATGGCGTCCAGCCTGGGCACCGGCGCCTTGTCGATGATAGGCGGCTTGAACCAGTTCATCGATCTGCCGAGGTCGCCCTTGAGCCTGGGGCTGGTCATCGGCGTGATCGTCGCCGTGTTTGTGTTGTCGGCCTCGAGCGGATTGAAAAAAGGGATAGCGCGCTTGTCGGCGCTGAATACTTATGCCTTGTTCTTCATTGCTTTTTTCCTGTTCGTCTGCGGACCGACGACTTTCATCCTGAGTTTTGGCGTCGAAGCATTGGGACAATTCCTCAGCCAGTTCTTTCGCATGGCCTTGATGACGGGCGCAGCTTATAAAGACCAATGGGCTGGCTCGTGGACGATTTTCTACTGGGCGGTCTGGTTTGCCTGGGCGCCGGTCAGCGCCATGTTCCTCGGCAAGATCGCGCGCGGCTATACGGTGCGCGAGGTGATCGTGATGAACCTGCTGCTGCCCTCGTTGTTCACGATCCTGTGGATTGCCATTTTCAGCGGCAGCGCGCTGTCGATCGACATGGGCCAGCATGGCTTGCTGAAGCAAGTGCTGGAACAGCAGGGCGTGGAAAACATCTTGTACACCGTCTTCAGGCAGTTGCCGTTGAGCATGGTGATGATTGTGGTGCTGCTGTTTGTCGCCTTTCTCAACTATGTGACTGCCGCCGATTCCAATACTGACGCCATCAGCAATCTGTGCACCGAGGGTTTTACCGCCGATGGCGTGGAGCGTCCCGACATGCGGCAAAAGATTATCTGGGGCCTGTTGATTGGCCTGGTGTCGTGGATCATGACCAGCTTCGCCGGCGGCGTCGCCGGCATCAAGATGATGTCCAACCTTGGCGGGCTGCCGGCATTACTGATCATTCTCGGCTGCGCCGGTTCCCTGATCATGCTGATGCGCGGCAGTCAATTGTTTAATGAAACTTGTGGAACAGCAGATGAAAATCAAACAGCAATTCCCCTACGCGGTTAAAGAGGTCGAGCACGCTTTCATCACTCTCAGCGACGGCTGCCGGCTGGCCTACCGCATGTGGCTGCCGGAGGCCGCCTGCAGCGCACTGACCGTGCCGGCGATCCTGGAGTACCTGCCATATCGCAAGCGCGATGGTACGGCGGTGCGCGACCAGCTCACTCATCCTTATTTTGCCGGCCATGGCTATGCCTGCTTGCGCGTCGACATGCGCGGCTGCGGCGAATCCGATGGCTTGCTGGCCGACGAGTACCTGCAGCAAGAGCAGGATGACGCGATTGAAGTCATCCGCTGGATCAGCCGGCAGCCGTGGTCTAGCGGCAAAGTCGGCATGATGGGCATTTCCTGGGGCGGCTTCAATGGCTTGCAGGTGGCGGCACAGATTGAAGCGATCCTGCCGGATACGCTGCGGGCGATCATTACCCTGTGCTCGACCGATAATCGCTTCAGCGACGACATTCATTACAAGGGCGGTTGCATGCTGCTGGAGAGCGCTGGCTGGGCAGCCACCATGCTCAGCTACAGCGCGGCGGCGCCGGATCCCCTGCTGGTCGGCGAGCGCTGGCGCGAGATGTGGCTGCAACGCCTGCAAAACATGCCGCTGCTGCTGAAGAACTGGTTGCAGCACCAAAGCTTTGACGCCTATTGGCAGCATGGCTCGGTTTGCTGCGATTACAGCAAAATCAAGGCGGCGGTGTATGCCGTCGGCGGCTGGGGCGACGCCTACAGCAATGCGATTCCGCGCATGCTGGAAAAGCTGCCTGGCCCGAAGAAAGGCTTGATCGGTCCATGGGCGCATAAATATCCTCATTTCGCCGTGCCCGGTCCTGCCATCGGTTTTTTGCAGGAAGCGCTGCGCTGGTGGGACTATTGGCTCAAGGACATAGCCAACGGCGTGATGGACGAAGCGCCGATGACGCTTTACCTGCAGGACGCGGTCGCGCCGCAAGCCAGCTATGCGGAACGCAGCGGGATATGGCTGCGTGATGCCGGCTGGCCCAGCCCCAATGTGAAACATCTGGTTTTTCCCTTGCAGGAGGAAGCAGCGGGCACGCGCAAGCTGCAATCCCCCCTGACTACCGGTTCAGCCTGCGGCGAATATTGCGTGATCTGGCTGGGACCGGAATTTCCTACCGACCAGCGCGGCGATGACGCAGCGTCCCTGGCGATAGACATGCCGCCACTGGAGAGCGATTTTGCCCTGGTGGGCGCCGCCAGCGTGCAACTGCGCTTGAGCAGCGATAGCGAACATGCGCAACTGGCGGTGCGCCTGAATGACGTCGCGCCGAACGGCGCCTCGACGCGTATCACGTATGGCGTCCTTAACTTGAACTTGCCAGAGCAGCAGGGCGGTGCGAGAAAATTGACGCCTGGTGCTTGGTTTGATGCCATCATCCAGCTGGACGATGTCGGCTACTGCGTGCCGGCGGGCCACCGCTTGCGAGTGGCGATCAGCAGCGCCTATTTCCCATTGGTCTGGCCGGCCAGAGCGCATGCAACTCTGGAATTCGATCTCAGTCAATCCAGCATCAGCTTGCCTTCACATGACCTGAAAACGGCGTCGATGTCGCCTTTCGCAGAACCAGAAGCTGCCGCTCCCTTGGTTTTGCGCTACCAACGATCGCCGGCCAACACACGCGAAGTGGTCAGCGATGCCATGAGCGGTCGCGTCACGACCCGAGTTCACGATGACTTCGGCCGTTACTGCTTTGACCAGCACGGGCTAAGCGTCGAGCAAATCTGCGACGAACAATATTCAGTACTGCCGCAAGATCTTTTGTCAGCCAGTTCGGAACAGCTCTGGACGTATAAAGCCGCCAGGGGAGATTGGCGAGTCGAGGTTCAAAGCCGTTTGCAACTGGGTGCCGATGCGGACAAGTTCATCATCACCGCGGAGCAGACTGCATGGGAAAACGGTGAACAAATGCATCATCGGATCTGGCGGGAAGAGGTGTTGCGGGTAGCGGTATAGTTGTCGCTCCGCAGCTTGCCTTGCGGCGCATAGTCGCGGTCAGCAGTAACGAGATGCGTCGTCTGCTGCCGCGTTCATGGCCGCTCGATCAGCGTCCTCAATTTCCCAGATCTTTACTGCTGACTTTGCTGGCAGAATCGATAATTTCTTTCCAGGATCGCCCTTTGATCAAGAAGTACTCGATGGATGGTCCTGTCTTGTTCCCATACTTCTCTAGATTTTTTGCATGAATTTTTTCGAGTAAATCTGGAGGGACTGTCTCGTAATATTTGCTGTTCAGCTCTCGTCGCATTTGATCTACCTTTCTCGCAACATCTTCTTCTTTCTGTCCCGCGGCAAGATCTCGCTCGGCAACTTGCTTCAATGCGGCTACTTTATTGATATATGCCGTTTTTTCTTGTTCCTCAAGCGTGGTTGCAGCGTTTGCGGGTTGTTGAGTTGCTAAGAACAAGCCTGTAACTTGTAGCATGAGAAGCGATGCAATCAACAGGCGGCGTAAGAAAAAACGAGGTTTGTTCGGACCTTCCATGACATCTCCTTGAAATCAAAATAAGCCAGTAAAAAGCACAGTAAAAATTTCGGCGGAAAAGCAATTTCTGCAGAAAGATTTGATTTGATTAGAGTTGCAAAGCAGCATAAATGCAATGGGGAAATTTTGATTGATGTGCTTGCTTGTTATTCGGCTTATAGAGATTGGTGAACATGAAATAATGTCCTCGCGATTTTCAAATGCCGGATGACAGGCCGCCGGAAATAGAGGTCGCTCTAAAAGGGACATTGTCTGTCAATTAGTTGATAAAGATTCTCTTGCCGACAGGGTTGTAAAAAAATTGGAGCAGGTGCTTGGTTTGTTTGAAATAAACAACACTATGAGAGCGAAGCTTTCCTGTGGACGCCTTGAAAGGGAAGGATTGCCGTTCCTTTAACCTCATGACTTCTTGTTGAGGAAGTTGGATTAGCCAAGAAAATTTTTTTACGAGAAATGGCAGTTTTGCCGCAAAATCGACCGCCGGTCAGCCCTGCTTGCTGCCGGATTTAAAAATAGTTCATGGCGCGGAATACGTCGAAATTCAACACATGATAAAAATACAAAGGGATTCAACTATGAGCAGCAGTACTGCAACGCCTTTCGAACAGCACCCGCAAACCTGGCGCGCCGTCATTTCATCTTCCATCGGCAATGCGCTGGAATGGTTTGATGTCCTGCTGTACAGCGCCATGGCGGTGACCATCGCCAAACTGTTTTTCCCGACGGCGAACCAGACCGTGTCGCTACTGATCACCTTTGCCACCTTCGGCGTCTCGTTTTTCATGCGGCCGCTGGGCGCGGTGGTCATCGGCGCCTATTCCGACCGGGTCGGGCGCAAGGCCGCCTTGACGCTGTCGATCCTGCTGATGATGATCGGCACCTTGCTGATCGCCATCATGCCGACCTATGCCCAGATCGGCTTGTGGGCGCCGGCCGGCATTGTCCTGGCGCGCTTGCTGCAAGGCTTTTCCGCCGGCGGCGAATTCGGCAGCTCGACCGCTTTCCTGGTGGAGCATGCGCCGCACCGGCGCGGCTTCTTTTCCAGCTGGCAGGTCGCCAGTCAAGGCCTGAGCATTGTGCTGGCTGCGCTGGCCGGGGCGCTGCTGTCGTCCCAGCTCAGCACTGAACAGCTGGAATCCTGGGGCTGGCGCCTGCCGTTTTTCTTTGGGCTCCTGATCGGACCGGCCGGTTATTACATCCGCAGGAACCTGGAAGAGTCGCCGGAGTTCGCCCAGGCCGACGCTACCCGCACGCCGCTGCGCGACATCATGAGCAGCCAGAAGATGCGGCTGCTGATCGGTTCCGGCAGCGTCATCATGGCGACCGTGTCGGTCTATCTGGTGGTCTACATGCCGACCTATGCGGTCAAGCAGCTGGGCATGACGTCGACTGCTTCGTTCAGCGCCACCATCTTGGCCGGCCTGATCATGCTGCTGTTCTCGCCAGTGGTCGGCCAGCTCTCCGATAAATACGGGCGCACCCCATTCATGCTGGCCAGCAGCGTATTGTTCGTGCTGCTGACTTATCCGTTGTTTTCCTGGCTGTCGTTCAATCCGAGCTTCATTAATCTGCTGCTGGTGCAAGGCGTGATCGGCTTGCTGATGACCATGTATTTTGCCTCTATGCCGGCGTTGCTATCGGATATTTTCCCGGTGCAGACGCGGGGCACCGGCATGTCCCTGAGCTACAACATCGCGGTGATGATTTTCGGCGGTTTCGCCGGCATGACGATCACCTGGCTGATCGCCGTCACAGACAACAAGCTGGCGGTGACCTTCTATGTCATCGGCGGGGCATTGCTGAGCGTGGTCGCCACGCTTGCCGCGCGCTATAAGCTGCGTTTGCGTTAAGCACTGGAAATGCATGACAGGCAAGGCGGCTTGCCTGTCATGCAAAAAATATTCGATTAAAAAATTAAACGAAAAATTGTTTCTATTTTCGAGAATCGTGCCTACAATGGCAGAAAGCGGCAACCAGACCAAAATACAACCATATACACGGAGATGATTCATGATGAACGTTGCGGTATTCGGCGCCGGCCGTATCGGCAAGATCCATGCGGGTAACCTGGTGCTGCAGCCAGGCGCCAGTCTGAAGTATGTCAGCGACATCAATACGCAAGCCGCGCAGGAACTGGCCAAGCAGCATGGCGCGCAGGTGGCGGATATCGACGGCGTGCTGGCCGATCCGAGCATAGGCGCAGTGCTGATCGCCTCCAGTACCGACACCCACGCAGACCTGATCATGCGCGCGGCGGCGGCGGGCAAGGCGATCTTTTGCGAAAAGCCGGTCGACCTGACGCTGGAGCGCGCCAAGGCATGCGCGCACGCGGTGGCGGACGCCGGGGTGACTTGCATGATCGGTTTCCAGCGCCGCTTCGATCCGACCTTCAGTGCGCTGAAAACACGCCTGGCAGCCGGTGAAATCGGCGACCCTGAAATGCTGATCGTCACCAGCCGCGATCCTGGCGCGCCGCCGGTATCGTATATCAAGAGCTCGGGCGGCATATTCAAGGACATGCTGATCCACGATTTCGACATTTTCCGCTGGATACTGGAGGACGAAGCGGTCAGCATCTCCGCCACCGGCAGCTGCCTGACCGATCCGGCGATAGCCGAAGCCGGCGATATCGATTGCGCCGTCGTCACCATCCGCAGCCGCCGCGGTCGTTTGTGCCAGATTAACACCAGCCGCCGCGCCGCCTATGGCTACGATCAGCGCTTTGAAGTGCTGGGCAGCAAAGGCATGTTGCAGGCTGGCAATCACAAGCCGACCGAAGTGATTGCCTCCGGCAGTCATCACGTCAGTCAGGACAAGCCGGAGCATTTCTTCCTGGAGCGCTACCGGGCGGCTTATGCTCGCGAGATCGCGCATTTTTTTGATGCGGTGGTCAACAAGGTTGCTGTTCGCACCACCATCGAAGATGGCGTCAAGGCGCTGGAGCTGGCAGAGGCGGCGACCTTGTCGTGGCGTGAAAACCGTACCATCGAGCTGGCAAAATGAGCCCGTCATCACATCACGCGCCGATACTGAAGGTCGGCATCGTTGGCCTCGGCAGGCTAGGGCGCCGTCATGCGGAAAACCTCATGTCGCGCGTCGCCGGAGCGACGCTGATTGCGGCCTGCAGTCCTTTGCAAAGCGAGCTGGATTGGGCGCGCGATACCTTGCAGGTGCCGCATCTGTACGAAGACTATGCCGCTTTACTGGCGCATGACGGCCTGGATGCAGTGTTCCTGGTGACGCCGACATCCCTGCATCCGCAGCAGATCATTCAGGCTCTGCAGGCCGGCAAGCACGTGTTCTGCGAAAAGCCGCTGTCGCTCGACCTGGAGGATTGCCGCCGCGTCGAAGCTGAAGCGGCGCGGCATCCGCAGCTACAGGTCATGATCGGCTTTGTGCGGCGTTTCGACGCCAGTTACCAGGACGCCTACAAGAAAATCCAGCAAGGCGCCATCGGTTCGCCATTCATGGTGTATTCGCAAACCTGCGATCAATACGATCCAGACGGTTTTTTCGTCAAGTTCGCGGCTACCAGCGGCGGCATATTCCTCGACTGCAGCGTGCACGATATCGACCTGGCGCGCTGGCTGCTGGGCAATCCGCAACCGGTCCGGGTCTACGCCAGCGGCACCCGCGCCATTCACCAGGATCTGCAGCAGTTCCAGGATGTCGATAACGGCGTCGCCATCTGCGAGTTCGACAACGGCAGGCTGGCCACCTTCTATGCCTCGCGCACCATGGCGCACGGGCATGACACCATGACCGAAATCACCGGCACGGCAGGGCGCTTGACCGTGGGCAGCAATCCGCGCAAGAACCGCCTTGAAATCGCCGATGCGCATGGCGTCCGCAATGAGTGCCTGCCAAGCTTCTTTGAGCGTTTTGAAGATGCTTTCCTGACTGAGGTCACCAGTTTCGTGGAGGCGGTGCGGCAGCGGCGCAAGCTTGAGCTGACGCTGGCCGATGCCACCGAGGCGACTCGCATCGGCATAGCGTTACGCGAATCGCTGCTGTCAAAGCAGCCGGTGTTGCTGTGACGAGGTTTGCCTGCAGGATGGCGGTGGCGTTTGATCGAGAAAGGTGACTAACTGTTCGAGGGTGGAATTTGACGGCAGGGAGGGAATGCGGGATCAGGGTTTTACTTGCGTAGCAATGAAATACACTGCTGAAACCAGTAGTCCCGCAGCACCTATCAGTTTCCAGGTCAGCCAGTCCAGTGCTTTGTACAGGGTAGCAAACTCTTTATGCATGACCGAGAACTCTTTATGCATGACTGAGAACTCTTTGTGCATGACTGCAAATTCTTTGTACATAGTGGCTTCAAGATCTTTAATGTCCGCTTTTGTGGCGCAGTTATCCAGCCTGGTCTCTATGCGAGAAAGGCGGTCGCGCGTCTCGATCGCGAACTCTTCAAGTTTGTTGACTCTTGCTTCCATGGCATCATCATAACCACCACCTCCGCCCGTGGCAAGCCCGGGTTTCTCGTTCTGTCGCCTGCTGCTCTTGCTTTCGATATGCTTAAGTTCCGCCATATTTCCTCCAATCGGCACTGCCCGCTCACGGCAACTGCGATAGGAAATTGTACTGCAACTATCTTGTCATTTATTCATCGTAACCGTCAATTGCGCCAGTTTCCTCCACATTAAGCTCAAGCCTATAAGCCAGAGCAATAAACAGGGCCTGGCATAGACACATGGCGTTGGTCAGCGAGCGGAATGCAAATGCACTGCCTTCCTTGACTGTCAGCAATACGGACGCATGCCGCGCCAGGGGACTCAGCTGGCTGTCGGTAATCACCAGCGATTTCGCTTGATGGTGATGGGCCAGCCGCACGCAGGCCTGGGTTTCCTTGCCGTAAGGCGTGAAGCTGATGGCGATCACGACGTCGTTCTTGCCGATGCTGCGGATCTGTTCGCGGATCATGCCGCCCAGTCCGGACAGCAGGTGTACACGCTTGTTGGTGTGCTGCAGGGCGTACACGATGTAGCTGGCGATCGGAAACGAGCGGCGCACCCCGATGACATAGATGTTTTCTGCTTTCTGCAGCAGTTTTACGGCAGCATCGAACTGCGTGTCGTCCATGCCATTCAACAGTTCGTCCAGGCCGCTGCGGCTGGCAGCGATGAATTCGCGCGCCATCGAGCCGCTGGTGAGCGGCGTCGGTTTGGCGTCGATCAGCTTGCGTATGCGCTGCTGGTAATTTTGCGAGGGAATCGCCTGCGCCGTGTAGGCATCGCGGAAAACCGCCTGCATCTCGCTGAAGCCGCTGAAGCCGAACTGCTTGGCAAAGCGTACGATGGCAGAGGGCTGTACCTGGCAATGTTCGGCAATGTCGCTGATCCGTTCCAGCATCAGGCTGCTGCGGTGCTGCTCCACATAGGTGGCGATGATCTTCAGCTGGCGCGAAAGCGTCGCGTATTGTTCGGCGATCTGCAACATCAACTGGTCGACAGTCGGGGTGTCTGCCATGGCTTGCTTTCTGTATATGTATTGTGCGGCAATTATAAAGTTATTTCATGCGGCGAAGCCAAAACATGAAAATAAAATTCTAAATTAAATTTAATTGAAAAAATTGTTGCATATTGAATCCGCTTGTTCTATTGTTTATTGCCGACGTCAAAGATCGGCCTGGATCAACCTAGATTCACCATAGATAAAACAACAATGGAGATGACTATGCAACGACTCGGATGCAAAGGCCTGTCAAAGGTCTTGATGGTGGCGGCGCTGGCGATGGGCTTGGGCGCGATGAGCAACGGTTATGCAGCAAATGAGAAGTTTGTCCTGATCAGCCATGCGCCGGATTCCGACTCCTGGTGGAACACCATCAAGAACGCCATCAAGCAGGCTGGCGAAGATTTCAACGTTACTGTCGATTACCGCAATCCGCCGAACGGCGACCTGGCCGACATGTCGCGCCTGATCGAGCAGGCGGCGGCCCGCCATTACGATGGCGTGATTGCCAGCATCGCCGATTTCAGCGTGCTGAAAAAAGCCATGGAAAACGTCACCGCCAAGAAAATCCCGCTGGTCACCATCAATTCCGGCACCCAGAAACAAAGTGAAGAGCTGGGCGCCATCATGCATGTCGGCCAGCCGGAATACGATGCGGGCCATGGCGCCGGCGAAAAAGCCAAGGCAGCCGGCATCAAGTCTTTCCTGTGCGTCAATCACTACGCCACCAACCCGTCTTCCTTTGAACGCTGCCGCGGTTTCGCCGATGCCATCGGCGTCGATTACAAGAAGGCCACGCTAGATGCAGGCCAGGATCCGACCGGTATCGAAAGCAAGGTCAGCGCTTATCTGCGCAACAACCCTGGCACCCAGGCGGTGCTGGCGCTGGGACCTGATTCGGCTTCGCCCAGCTTGCGCGCGCTGCAGAAAATGGGCTTGAAAGGCAAGACCTGGTTCGCCACCTTCGACCTTTCTGACGAAATAGCCAAGGGCATCAAGGATGGCTCGGTGCAGTTCGCCATCGACCAGCAACCCTATCTGCAAGGCTATATCCCGGTTGCCGTGCTGGCCATCATGACGCAAGACAAGATCACCGATGTCGCCGCCATCCAGGCCAAGCTGAAAGCCAATCCGAAATTCCAGGCCCGGCTGGCCGAATACGGCTTGGCGCCGATCTACGGTCCTCGCCATATCAGTTCCGGCCCCGGCTACATCACCAAAGACAATCTCGATAAAGTATTGAAATACGCTGGACAATATCGTTGATTAATTCGTTGCTTGGTACTGTTGTAAATTAAGCGCTGATTCACCGCATTTCCCTGCCTGGCCATGCGAGATGGCCAGGCAGCAACCCTGGGGCGATTCGCCCAGGCGCATCTGCGCCCGCAGAATTTCGCAATACCTCACACAAGCCGCCAGTCTGGCGTTTGACTACTGGCCAAAACAAGCAGGAGATAGCGTCATGAATTCAAGCAGTGCGCACGCCGACAGCAATAGCCCGGCGCAGCAGAACATCGTCCCGCAAGACGAGCGGGTCCGCAAGGAAAGTTCCCTGAAGCGGTTTCTCGGCCGTCCTGAGTTTGCCTCGCTGGCCGGCGCCATCCTGGTGTTCATCGTGTTCGGTTTTGCCGCCGGCGATTCGGGCATGTTCAACCTCGACGGCGTGATCAACTGGATGCAGGTGGCGGCCTACCTCGGCCTGATCTCGATCGGCGCCTGCGTGCTGATGATCGCCGGCGAGTTCGATTTGTCGATCGGTTCGATGATCGGCTTTGCCGGCATGATGGTGGCGATTCCCACCGTATATTTTCACTGGCCGTTCTGGCTGGCCGTCATGTTTGCCTTTGCCGGTTCGATGGCGCTGGGCTGGCTGAACGGTTATCTGGTGGTCAAGACCCGGCTGCCGTCTTTCATCGTGACGCTGGCCTTCATGTTCATCCTGCGCGGCCTGACGCTGGCGCTGTCGATCATGTTTGCCAACCGCACCATCGTCAGCGGCGTCGGCGACCTGGCGGCGCAGGACTGGCTGGGTAGCTGGTTGTTTACCGGCAATCTCGGCAGCGGCCTGTTCCACTGGATGGCCACTCAAGGGTGGATCGCGACGGCCGCAAATGGCCAGCCGCTGGTGGGAGGCATTCCCAAGGTAATCGTCTGGTGGCTGGTGCTGGCGCTAGGGGCAAGTTTCGTGCTGGCGCGCACCCGTTTCGGCAACTGGATCTTCGCTGTCGGCGGCGACGCCAATGCCGCCAAGAACGTCGGTGTGCCGGTCAAGCGCGTCAAGACCTCGCTGTTCGTGTTTACCGCTTTCTGCGCCTGCCTGTTTGCTGTGCTGCAGGTGGCCGACGTCGGCTCCGCCGCGGCTGACCGCGGCCTGCAAAAGGAATTTGAAGCCATCATTGCCGCAGTCATCGGCGGCGCTTTGCTGACCGGCGGCTATGGTTCGGTGATCGGCGCCTGCTTCGGCGCGCTGATCTTCGGCGTGGTGCAGATCGGCATTACTTACACCAATCTCAATTCCGACTGGTTCCGCGTCTTCCTCGGCGTCATGCTGCTGGTGGCCGTGCTGTTCAATAATTATGTCCGTCGCCGTGTGACGGAAGCGAGGTAATCATGGATGACACTATTCTGGCGCTGGAAAATGTCAGCAAATATTTCGGTTCGGTGATCGCTTTGCAGAATGTCACCTTGCGGCTGAGGAAAGGCGAGGTGCATTGCCTGCTGGGCGACAACGGCGCCGGCAAGTCGACCTTGATCAAGACGCTGGCCGGCGTCCACAAGCCGTCCGAAGGCCAGTATCTGGTCGACGGCCAGCCGGTTTCCTTCAATTCGCCGAAGGAAGCACTGGATGTCGGCGTCGCTACGGTCTACCAGGACCTGGCGCTGGTGCCCTTGCTGTCGGTGGCGCGCAATTTTTTCATGGGCCGCGAGCCGACCAAGAAAGTGTTTGGCATCACCGTCATGGATATCAACTACGCGGCAGAGACGGCGCGCGCCAAGCTGGCGGAAATGGGCATCATGGTGCGCGATCCGCATCACGCCATCGGCACCATGTCGGGCGGCGAAAAGCAATGCCTGGCGATCGCTCGCGCCATCCATTTCGGCGCCCGCGTGCTGATCCTGGATGAGCCGACAGCGGCGCTGGGGGTGAAGCAATCCTTCAACGTGCTGAAGCTGATCCACAAGGCGCGCGAACGAGGGATATCAGTGATTTTCATCACCCACAATGTGCATCATGCCTATCCGATCGGTGACTCGTTTACCTTGCTGAATCGCGGCAAGTCGATGGGGACGTTCACCAAAGACACCGTCAGCAAGGACGAAGTGCTGGACATGATGGCCGGCGGCGCAGAAATGCAGACGCTGATGAATCAGTTAGAAGGCATCCAGGTTTAAAGGAATACACATGCAAGCCACCAACAATAAATTTGCCGCAGACCGCAAGCTCGACGTCATTTGCATCGGCCGCCTGGCGGTCGACCTGTATGCGCAGCAAATCGGCGCGCCGCTGGCGGATGTCACCAGTTTTGCCAAGTATCTTGGCGGTTCTTCCGCCAACATCGCTTTCGGCGCCGCCCGGCTGGGACTGAAATCGGCGATGCTGGCGCGCGTCGGCGATGAACACAATGGCCAGTTCCTGACGGCGGCGCTGGCGGCAGAAGGCTGCGACGTCAGCCACGTCACGGTCGATCCGGAACGCCTGACGGCGCTGGTGATGCTGGGCTTGAAGGATAAGGACACCTTTCCCTTGATTTTCTATCGCGACAACTGCGCCGACATGGCGCTGTCGGAAGAGGACATCGACGAGGCGTTTATCGCTTCCAGCAAAGCCCTGCTGATTACCGGCACCCATTTTTCCACCGGACAGGTGCACCGCAGCGCCAGCCTGGCGCTGGATTACGCCCGCCGCCACAATGTCCGTACCGTGCTGGATATCGACTACCGCCCGGTGCTGTGGGGGCTGACGCAAAAGGGCGACGGCGAAACCCGCTTTATCGCGAATGGCGGCGTCACTGCGCATTTGCAAGGTATCTTGCCGAAATTCGACCTGGTGGTTGGCACTGAAGAGGAATTCATGATCGCCGGCGGCGGCCAGGACATCATCGCCTCGCTGCAGTCGGTGCGTGCGGTCAGCCAGGCGACGCTGGTGGTCAAGCGCGGACCGCTTGGCTGCGCCGTGATCCATGGCGCGATCCCGGCATCGCTGGACCAGGCATTCAATTACAAGGGCGTGCAGGTTGAGGTGCTGAACGTGCTGGGCGCCGGCGACGCTTTCCTTTCCGGCTTTTTGAAAGGCTGGCTGAATAATGAAGATGATGAGAGCTGCTGCCGCTACGCCAACGCTTGCGGCGCACTGGTGGTGTCGCGCCATGCCTGTGCGCCGGCCATGCCGACGCCGGTCGAGCTGGCCTATTTCCTGGAACACGCCGAGCGCATGCAGCGGCCGGATCAGGATGCGCATCTGCAGCGCCTGCATCGGGTCACCGTGCCGCGCAAGGCCTGGGACGAGGTAAATGTATTCGCCTTTGATCACCGCAACCAGTTTTTCGAACTGGCGCGCGAATCTGGTGTCAGCGAAGCGCGTTTGCCGCAGCTGAAACAGCTGTTGGTGCAGGCTGTGGCCGACACCGAGCAGGCGCTGGGTTTGCAGGGGAAGATCGGGATATTGTCAGACGACCGTTACGGCCAGGCCGCGCTGAACGCTGCCAGCGGCCGCGGCTGGTGGGTCGGCCATGCGGTTGAGCTGCCGCTTTCCAATCCGCTTGAATTCGACTACGGCCGTTCGATAGGTTCGCATCTGCTGAGCTGGCCCAAGGAGCATGTGGCCAAATGCCTGGTGCAGTTCCATCCGGATGACGCGGTGGAAAAACGGCTGGAGCAGGAAGCGCAAATCCGCGCCCTATACAACGCGGTGCAAGTCAGCGGCCATGAATTGCTGCTGGAAATTATCCCGCCTAAGGATTTGCCGAAAGCCGACGACACGGTGCTGCGCGGCATCAAGCGCTTGTATAACCTGGGGATTTATCCGGAGTGGTGGAAGCTGGAATCGATGTCGGAAGCGCAATGGGGTGCGATCGACCGCCTGATCGCCGAACGCGATCCATATTGCCGCGGCGTGGTCTTGCTGGGGCTGGCGGCGCCGGTAGACGAGCTGGCAGCCGGTTTCCGTGCGTCGCGGCATAGCAAAACCTGCCGCGGTTTCATGGTCGGCCGGACGATTTTCCACGAGCCGTCTAAACTCTGGCTGCAAGGGCAGATTGACGACGCCACCTTGATTCGGCAGGTGCGGACTACCTTCGAGCAGCTGATCGGGGTCTGGCGCGACAGCCGCAGTGATAGTAGCAACAACAGCGAACAGGAGCGGGCCGCATGAGTACTTCCGGTAAAACCATCCGCCTGACCATGGCGCAAGCGCTGGTGCGTTACCTGGCTGCCTTGCGTGTCGCTACCGCCGAAGGCGAAGTCCCTCTGTTCGGCGGCGTTTTTTCGATTTTCGGCCATGGCAATGTGGCCGGGCTGGGCGAGGCCCTGTATCAGCATCGGGAGCAATTGCCGACCTATCGCGCGCATAACGAGCAAGCCATGGCGCATGCCGCCATTGCCTACGCCAAGGCGCATATGCGGCGGCGCATGATGGCCGTTACCAGCTCGATCGGACCGGGCGCCACCAATCTGCTGACCGCGGCGGCGCTGGCGCATGTGAACCGCTTGCCGGTGCTGCTGCTGCCGGGCGATATCTTTGTCTCGCGGCGGCCTGATCCGGTGCTGCAGCAGGTCGAGAATTTCCAGGATGGCGGCATTTCCGCCAATGACGCGTTCAAGCCGCTGTCGCGCTATTTCGACCGCATCTACTATCCCGAGCAGCTACTGAGCGCCTTGCCGCGCGCCATTCAGGTATTGACCGACGCCGCCCAGTGCGGACCGGTGACGCTGGCCTTGCCGCAGGACGTCCAGACCATGGCTTACGATTATCCGGTCGAGTTCTTTACCCCGCAAACCGTCAAGTTCCGCGCGCAGGGGCCGGCGGCGGACGAGCTGCAAACGGCCCTCGCATTGCTGAAGAATGCCCGCCAGCCGCTGATCGTTGCCGGCGGCGGTGTGCTGTACGGCGAGGCGACCGAAGCGCTGCGCAGCTTTGCCGAAAAGCACGCGGTGCCAGTGGCGGAAACCCAGGCCGGCAAGGGCTCCCTGGCCTGGCGTCATCCCTTGCAGCTGGGTGCGCTCGGGGTGAGCGGTTCGCCGGCCGCCAATCTGCTGGCCGCCAAGGCCGATGTGGTGATCGCGATAGGAACCCGGCTGCAGGATTTCACTACCGGCTCACATGCGCTGTTCGGCCAGGCCAAGCTGCTCAGCATCAACGTCAATGCGGTCGACGCTGCCAAATGGCAGGGCACGCCGATGCTGTCCGATGCGCGCCAGGGCCTGGCGGCCCTGTCGCAGGGTTTGCAGGACTGGCGCGCCAGCACTGCCTGGCATGCGCTGGCGCTGGAACAGGCCAACAGCTGGCGCAGCACGGTCGACTGGATCACCAGCCAGCGCGAAGTCAGCGCACCGGCGCTGCCGTACGACGGTGAAGTGATAGGCGCAGTGCAGCGTTCCAGCATCGATTCCACCGTGCACGACATCGTGGTGTGCGCCGCCGGCACCTTGCCGGCCGAGCTGCACAAGCTATGGCGCACCTCGACGCCGGGCGGCTATCACGTCGAATACGGCTATTCCTGCATGGGCTATGAAATCGCCGGCGGCCTCGGCGTCAAGCTGGCGCAGCCGGACCGTGATGTGATCGTGATGGTGGGCGACGGCAGCTACCTGATGATGAACTCGGAAATCGCCACCTCGGTCATGCTCGACCGCAAGCTGATCATCGTGGTGCTGGACAACCGCGGCTACGGCTGCATCAACCGCCTGCAGCAAGCCTGCGGCGGGGCGCCGTTCAACAACATGCTGGAAGATTGCCTGCAGGGGCCGCTTGGTGCGCCGGCCATCGATTTTGCCGCACATGCCCGTTCGCTCGGCGCGCAAGCTGAAAACGTCAAGACCATCGCCCAGCTGGAAGCCGCCATGCAACGCGCGCGCGCTGCCGATCGGACCTATCTGGTGTGCATCGATACCGACCCGGCGCGGACTACCGAAGAGGGCGGCTGCTGGTGGGAAGTGGCGGTGCCGGAAGTGTCGCAGCGCCAGCAGGTGCAGGCGGCGCGGGCGGAGTACGAGCAGGCCCGGCAGCGGCAAAAAGTGTAGAAATCAGCGAAAGAAGATGATGACAAAACCATTTGACGTAAAAATCGGCATTAACCCGATTTCCTGGATGAACGACGATCTGCCTTCCCTGGGCGGCGAGACGCCGGTGGAAACGGCCTTGTCCGAAGGCGCCCGCATCGGCTATCGCGGCTTCGAGCTGGGCAACAAGTTTCCCAAGGAACCGGCGGCCCTGGCGGCGCTGCTGGCGAGCTACAAGCTGGAATGCGTATCTGGCTGGTATTCCGGCCGCCTGGCGACCGGTACGGTGGAGGACGAAATCGCAGCGGTCGGGCCGCATTTGCGGCTGCTGGCGGAAAACGGTTCCAAGGTAATGGTCTATGGCGAAGTCGCCAACGCCATCCAGGGACGGCCGGAGCCGTTGTACAAGCGTCCGCGCTTCCTCAGCGACCTGGAGTGGCAGCAGTATGCCGAGCGGTTGACGGCGTTCGCGCGCTTTACCCTGTCGCATGGCGTGCGCCTGTCCTACCATCATCACATGGGCGCCTATGTCGAGACGCCTGCCGATGTCGATCGCCTGATGGCGCTGACCGGCCCTGAAGTCGGCTTGCTGTTTGACAGCGGCCACATCACGTTTGCCGGCGGCGATCCGCTCGCGATCCTGGAAAAACATATCCAGCGCGTCTCGCATGTGCATTGCAAGGACGTGCGGCCGGCAGTGGTGAAGATGGCGCGCAACGGCAACTGGAGCTTCTTGCAGGCAGTGATCAACGGCGCCTTCACGGTGCCGGGCGACGGCGCCATCGATTTCGGCGCGCTGTTGCGGCTACTGCATCAGCATGGCTATCAAGGCTGGCTGGTGGTGGAGGCGGAGCAGGATCCTGCAGTCGCGCCAAGCTATCAGTACGCCGACATGGGCTATCGTCACCTAGCCACGCTGGTGCGTGAGATCGAGGCCGGCGCCGGAGCGCAGCAGGAGGCCGCATGAGACTGCTAGTCAAGGGCCAGCCGCAAGGGCGGGAAATCGTCAGCGTCACGCCGCAGTCGGCGGACTGGAAATTCGTCGGCTTTGCCGCCTACCGCCTGGCGGCCGAGGAGCGGATCCGTTTTGACACCGCTGAGCGCGAGATCTGTATCGTGGTGCTGCGCGGCGTCGTCAGCGTGCAGGCAGGTGATCACGCATGGAAAGAGATCGGCGAGCGCGATAGCGTGTTTGATCAGGTTTCCCCTTATTCGGTGTACGTGCCGCGCCGTCACGCGGTCACTGTCACTGCCCACAAGGATGCCGAAATCGCTGTCTGCAGCGCACCGGGAAGCAGCGACCTGGATGCGCGCCTGATCGAGCCGGCCATGACGACACGTTCGGTGCGCGGGCGCGGCAGCAATACCCGCTATGTCTGCGATATCCTGCCGCAAACCGCGGCGGCCGATCATTTGCTGGTGGTGGAAGTGGTGACGCCGGCAGGGCATTCCTCCAGCTATCCGCCGCACAAGCACGATACCGACAACCTGCCGCAGGAAAGCTTCCTCGAAGAGACCTATTATCATCGGCTCAACCCGCCGCAGGGCTTTGCCTTCCAGCGCGTGTATACCGACGACCGTGCACTGGACGAAGCGATGGCGGTCGAGAACCATGATGTCGTCATGGTGCCGCGCGGTTATCATCCAGTGGTGGCGCCGCACGGCTACGATAGCTATTATCTGAACGTGATGGCCGGTCCCAAGCGCGAATGGCATTTCAAGAACGATCCGGCGCATGAATGGATGCTGTCCAAATGAAGTGTGGGGCGGGAAGGGGGAGCGTAATTTGACTCCGACCCTAATTATTTTATTGCCGTCGTCAAATAAATTTGCAAACTTCGATTGACCAAAGCTATTAAGTTGCCTTATTATTCTGTCTTCGCGATTGCAGCAAGTCTTACGGGGCTTCGCAGTTTAGCCCACGTGGCGGAATTGGTAGACGCGCATGGTTCAGGTCCATGTGCCGCAAGGTGTGGGGGTTCGAGTCCCTCCGTGGGCACCAGGTAACTGGTGTGAGAAGTGTAGAGAAACCGCATAAACAGTCATGTTTATGCGGTTTTTTTGTTTTCCGGGCGGCCTTTGCGGTTTTGTCATCGGGGTAGTTTGCCGTATTATGTAAAAACCATAACAAGCTCGAGGTTGCCCATGGTTTTTATCGCATCGCTCGCGTTGCTTTCTCTGTTTGTGCTGTGGGGTGCGCTGTCGCCGCTGGGTCTGGCCGCTGTGATGCAAGCGGCGCTGGGCAGCACGATCGTCAATTTCGGCTGGTTCTATCTGCTCTCGATGTTCAGCTTCCTGGTGTTTGCGCTGTACCTGGCGTTCGGGCGCTTTGGAGCGATCCGTCTCGGCGGCGAGGATGCCGAACCCGATTTCAGCCGGCATAGCTGGTTTGCCATGCTGTTTGCTGCCGGCATGGGCATCGGGCTGGTGTTCTGGGGCGTGGCGGAGCCGGTCTCGCATTTTGCAACGCCGCCCAGCGGTCCCGCCGGCGGCCCCGAAGCGGCCCGCATCGGCTTGCGCTATGCGTTTTTCCATTGGGGCTTGCATCCATGGGCAGCCTATTGCGTGGTGGCGCTGGCCTTGGCGTTTTTCCAGTTCAACCGCAACCGGCCGATGCTGATGAGCACCACCTTCGAGCCGCTGATCGGCAAATATGCCCAGGGTCCCCTCGGCCAGGCCATCGATATCCTGGCGATCATCGCAACTGCCATCGGCGTCGCCACCTCGCTCGGTTTCGGCACCCTGCAGATCAGCAGCGGCCTGCACAAGGTGTTTGGCGTGGACAACGGCCTCAGCTTGCAGCTGTCGGTGATTGCGGTGGCCGCGGTGCTCTACCTGGCCTCGTCGCTCAGCGGCCTCGACCGCGGCGTCAAGATCCTCAGCAACCTCAACATGGTGCTGGCCCTGCTGCTGATGCTGTTTGTGCTGGCGCTGGGGCCGACCCTGTTCATCATGGACTCTCTGACCACCACGCTGGGCGACTACCTGGATAACCTGATCAGCATGAGCATGCGCATGACGCCGTTTTCCAAAGGCACCTGGATCGCCGACTGGACCCTGTTCTACTGGGCCTGGTGGGTGACCTGGGCGCCGTTTGTCGGCACTTTCATTGCACGCATTTCGCGCGGCCGCACCATTCGCGAATTCGTCACCGGCGTGCTGCTGGTGCCTTCGCTGATCAGTTTCCTCTGGTTCGCTACCTTTGGTGGCGCCGCGCTGCACGGCATCATGTTCGAGCATTTGCCGCTGGTGGATATCGTCAAGCAAGACAGTTCGCTGGCCTTGTTTGCCTTGCTCGATAGCCTGCCGTGGACCACCCTGACGTCGCTGATCGCAATCGTGCTGGTATCGGTGTTTTTCATCACCTCCGCCGATTCGGCCACCTTTGTGCTGGGCATGATGAGCAGCAAGGGCAGTCCGGCGCCGTCGGCCCGCATCAAGCTGACCTGGGGCGTGCTGACCGCCCTGATTGCCGCGGTACTATTGATGGCCGGCGGTCTGAAGGGCTTGCAGACCACCTCGATCGTGATTGCCTTGCCGTTCATGATCATCATGCTGCTGATGTGCGTGAGCCTGTTCCGCGCGCTGGGCGAGGAGGCCGATACGCTGGAGCGCCGGCGTCACGCGCGCGACCGGCTGCTGGAGCGTTTGCTGCGGGAGCGTGAGCAAACGCCGTCCTGAGCCCTGAGATCAGGGCGCGGTGGAGAACACCACCAGCTGGTAATTCTGTTGCTGGCAGCTGAACGGCGCCAGGGCTGTCATTTTCAAGCCCTGGATATGCGCCGCCAGCGAATGCGGATTGCGCTCGTCGATGAAGGCTGCGCCAAGATCGTAGCTGGCGCGGGCGTTGGCTTTCACGGCGGCAAACAGTTTTTGCAAGATGCCCTGGCCGCGCCACTGCCTGCCGATGCACACCGGGCCGTACACAAACACCCGCAACTGCTGCAAGGGCCGGCCTTCAAACTGCTGCCGGCCGAAGCTGGCGAGCATGGCTTCCACCACCGGATGGCGCGGCTGGGTTTCGCTCGGCACCATGCAGACGAAACCCGCCAGCTGTTCGCCATCCAGCGCTACCACAATGCCGAGCGCCTGGTTGATGGCGGCCAGTTGCTGCTCATTCATGCTGGAGACCACGAAGCCCTGTTTTTTCTCGTCTGCGCTGAGCTGGTCCGGCGTGTTTTGCAGCTGCAGCCGGACTATCTTCGAGTAATCTTCGCTGCGCGCCAGGCGTATTTCTATCATGGCTATCCTCGTCTCAACTTCTCTCCAGCTGTTTCAGATTCTGGCCGGCGCTGCCGGGCAGCCGCGCCAGTTGGAGGCAGGGGGAATCGATTCACCTTTCATGACCAGCGTCAGCGCGCCCAGTTTGGCATTGTCGCCTACGGTGGCGCCGTACAGCACGAAGCTGCGCGGCCCCATGTAGACGCGGCTGCCGATGGTGACGTGGTCGACCTTCATGACCCGGTCTTCAAACAGATGCGTCTGCGGACAAGCCTGTGCATTCAGTTCGCTGTAGTCGCCGATGCTGACGCAATCGAACTCGGTGATGTCGGTGGTGTTCATATAGACGCCGCGGCCGATGCGGCAACCCAGCAGGTTGAACGCCAGCGGCAGCCACGGCGTACCGCGCAGATAGCTCATGAAATTGGGTATCGCAATCCCTTCATACAGATTGGTCACGCCTTCCGAGAGCCAGACGAACGGCGTCCACATCGGCACGCTGCGTTTCTGGTAACGTCCCAGCAACAGCCATTTGAGGGCGGCGATAAAGACAAAAGTACCGATGCCGTACAGCAGACCGGCGCTGGTCAGCAATGAAATCACTTCGCCCCACTGGCCGGCGCCGGCCAGCGGCATCAGGTTCAGCACCACGGTATAGCCGACCGCGATCACGATCGCATGCGGCGAGACGATGCGGAAACCTTCTACCAGCGCACGTCCCAGGCGGCGCCGGCGCGACGGCCGGAATGTCAGGTGTTCCGGGAAGCCGCTGGTTTCCTCGCGCGCCGGCAGGTTGATCGGCGGCGAACCGAGCCAGGTGTCGCCCGGCTGCATCCGGTTGTTGTCCGGCACCCGCGAATGGACGCCGATCAGGACGTTTTCCGGCAAGATGGTGCCATCCGGCACATAAGCGCCGTTGCCGACGAAGCTGCGGCGCGAGATCACGGTGGGTTTCATGGTGATCCAGCCGCCATCGATCTGTTCGTCGCCCAGCAAGACGGCATCGGCGATGAAGGTGTCGTCGCCCAGCGTCAGCATGTCCGGCACCACGCCGAGCGCGGTCGAGATTTCGGCATGGCGCCCGATTTTTGCGCCCAGCAGGCGATACCAGAGCGGCGCATATACCGTGGCATATACGCCATGCAGGACGCTCAGGCTGGATTCCTGGATCTGGTTGACCAGCCATTTGCTGCAATACACATTGCTGCGCACCGGCCAGCTGCCGGCCCGCATGCGCGGCAGCAGGCTCCAGCGGATGCCGGCCGAGAGCAGGGCGGTGCAGACGATCAGGACAGCGGTCGCCGGGAAAGCCAGCACAAAGTACTTGGCCAGCTGGAAGGCCACATTGTTGCTTTGCATCCAGGGAAACATGTCGGTATCGTCCAGCCAGTCGATCAGGATGAAGCTGGGGAATACCGGCATGAAGAACAGGGTAGTGATCAGCAGGGCGCCGAACAGGAAGAATACCGATTCCCCCATCTGGCGCAGGCGTGTGACCGGCGGCCGTGGCTGCTTGCTGTCCGGATCGAAAGCGCCGACGTCGCGCGCCGGCGAGCCGGTCCAGATACGCTTGGCGGGAACCGACTGGCCTTCGCTGAGGGCGGTCTGGCCCTCCAGGTGGCCATAGGCGCCGACCCGGGTATCGCCTTCCAGCACCACATAGGAGCCGATGCAGCTTTCCCGTTCCAGCGTGATATTGCCGAGCAACAGCTCGCCATGTTCGACCCGGGCATTTTCAAAGTTGACGGCATTGCCGACGCTTACGCCATCCTCGATCACCAGCAAGTCATGGGCACGCAAGGTCATCGAGCCGATGATGACTTCCGAGCCGATCTTTGCGCCCAGCGCGCGCAGCCACCAGCTGTACAAGGTCGAACCGCTCAGCAGATAGGCTGGCGCGGCCTCGATCAGGCGGTCGGTCAGCCACCAGCGATAGTAGGTCACGCCCCAGAGCGGATAGCGGCCGGGCTTCAGGCGGCCGGCGATCAGCCATTTGGCGGCGATGGCGACGCCGAATTCGAACAGGGTCGCCAGCAAGAACACCAGCACCGATACGGCGATTGCGCGCGCGATCGAGTCGCCGGGATCGCCGGTGAAGAAGTGGTAGGTAAAGAACGGCGCCAGCCATTGCATCATGCGCATCGCCACCAGCCAGGGCACGGCAGCGGCTTGCGCCGCGCCGCACAGCCAGCGCTTGAAATCGGACGGCGCGCTCCAGCTGGTATCGACGCCGATGCCGGCCAGCGGCGGCTCCGCCAGCACCTGGGCAATACGGCCGATGGTACGGTTCATGTAGATGTCGCGCACCGTCACATGGGCGAAGGCTGGATCGGCGCGCAGGGCGGAGGCGAGTTTGGCTGCGAACAGCGAGTGGCCGCCAAGATCGTTGAAAAAATCGGCGCTGCGCAGGATAGGCTGGCCTGGGAACAGCTTGTTCAATGCCGCGAACAGGGCTACTTCGGCCGCCGTTTCGGGGGTGTCGGCAGCGCCGTCGGCAGCCATCGGGGCAGCCAGCGGCCTGGCCTTGAGGGCCTTGCGGTCGATCTTGCCGGAGGTCAGGCGCGGCATTTCCGTCATCGCCTCGAAGAAACCCGGCACCATGTACGGCGGCAGGCGCTCGCCGAGCGCCGCGCGCAGGGCGCCAGGAGCGACGTCCGCGCCGCTTTCCGGCACGATGAAAGCGATCAACTGGTCGATGCCGTCTTCCTGGCGCAGCACCACCGCGACGGTGCCGACGCCCGGCTGGCGCGCCAATACTTCTTCGATCTCGCCCAGTTCGACGCGGAAGCCGCGGATCTTGACCTGGTCGTCGGTCCGCCCCAGGCACTGGACCCGGCCGTCGGCTTCGATGCGCGCCAGGTCGCCGGTGCGGTACAGGCGGCGGTCATGTTCATTGACTGACCAGGGATTGGCCAGGAATTTTTCGGCTGTCAGTTCCGGGCGGCCGAGATAGCCTTCGGCGACGCCGGGGCCGGTAATGCACAGCTCGCCGACTTCGCCGCGCGGCAGCAGGATCAGGCCGTGTTCGACAGCCGGATTGATCACCAGCAGGCCGTAGTTGGGCAATGGGCGGCCGATGGTGACTGCTTCATTGGCGCGCAGCTCGGCCAGGCTGGCCGACACCGTCGCTTCGGTCGGGCCGTAGGTGTTGAAGATATGGCGTCCGGCTTCCGGTTTGGCCCAGCGGCCGACCAGCGATTCCGGGCACATTTCGCCGCCCAGGTTGATGATGCGCAAGCTCGGTACATCCTGGTTGAACAAGGCCAGCAGCGTCGGCACCGCGTGCAGCACGGTGACGCCGTTGGCGGCCAGCGCCAGCGGCAGGGCTTCCGGATCCGAGGCGATTTCCTTGGGGGCGATCCACAGCGTCGCACCGACCAGGTAGCTGATCCAGATTTCTTCAAACGACATGTCGAAGGCGACTGAAAACCCTTGATAGACACGATCGCGCTCGTTCACGCCCAGCACCGAATTTTCGCTGCGCAAGAAATGGCAGATGGCGCCCTGGGTGATGGCGATGCCTTTCGGCTTGCCGGTCGAGCCGGAAGTGTAGATCACATAGGCCGGATCGCTGCGTTGCACGCCTTGGCGGCGCAACAGGGGGGCGGCGGATGGCGCCAGCAACTGCTCCGCAGTCCATACCTTGCAGGGCAGATTGGCCAGGCGCGGCGCGAACTGCGCACAACTGACGATGCCGGGCGCATTGGCGTCTTCCAGGCAAACGGCAATGCGCTCGACCGGCGTATCGGCATCCAGCGGCAGCCAGGCAGCGCCAGCCTTGGCGATGCCGGCCTGCATGATGAGCAGGTCGATGCCGCGCGGCAGCCAGAGTCCGACGATCTGACCGGGGACCACTCCGGCGCCAATCAGCCCGGCGGCGACCTGGTCGGCGCGCTGGTCGAGCTCTTGATAGGTCAGCCGGCGCTCGCCGAAGATCAGGGCGACCTGGTGCGGCAGGCGTGCGGCAGTAGCCTCCAGCAGATCGGCCAGGACTTCATCGCGTATCAATTCGGCCCGGGCGGCCCCGTGCAGGATGTCCGGGTGAGTAGAAGCACCGCTGGCGGCCATACTATCGACGAGCAAAGACTGGGTCATGGAGAAATCTGGGTGAGGGATGGCAAACCGGCGATGTTAGCACGGAGCATATAGGTAACGTTCAGACAATTTTGCGTCAGCGGAAGGGTTTTTTCCAGTTGACATTTGTAGCCCCGTTTTGCCGCTGTTACATACTGTTTCCAAGGCATGTCATGGTTCCTTACGATCAACTTGCTAACAAGAAACTATTGGTCGTATGATGGGGTATTCGCAGCTAGGTAAGCAAGTAGTTTCTTTTTTTGCATGATCCCTCATTCCGCTAAAGTTTTCTAACGGTTCAACTGTTACAGCGAGGTTTTGTGATGCAGCGATTGAAGAAATTTTTGACGTTGGATGGCGGCCTGCGCTGGATCAAGGTGATCCTGCCGTTTTTGGCGATTGTCGCCTTGATGGTGGGACTGCTGGCGTTCAGCATGAATATCCTGTCCTCGGTACGGGCATTCGTCGGCGGCGAGAGCCTGTGGTCGAAAGCGCAGAAGGAGGCGGTATTCCATCTGAATCAGTACGCCGTCACGCAAGCTGACGCCGATTATCAGAAAGTCTTGAAAGCGCTGGCGGTGCCGATGGGCGACCAGCGTGCGCGCGATGAGCTGGATAAGCCCAATCCGGATATGCAAGTGGTGCGCCAAGGCTTTCTCGACGGCGGCAATCATCCCGATGATATCGATGGCATTGTCAGCCTGTACCGCAACTTCAAGAATTTCAGCCTGCTGAGCGAACCGCTGGCGAACTGGAAGATCGGCAACGATCTGATCCAGCAGCTCAACCAAGAGGCCCAGCGCCTGCACCAGGCGATCAACGCCGGCGATCCGGACCCGACGGCGATGATCGCCAGCATCGCCCGCATCCGCGAGATCGATGCCCGCCTGACGCCGCTGGAACTGCGCTTTTCCGCCAGCCTGGGCGAATCCTCGCGCCGGGTGCAGCGCCTGCTGCTGTTTGCGACGCTGGCGATCGCCATCGGACTGATGATTTTCGGCAGCTGGATTTCACGCTTCATCCTGATCAAGAGCGACCAGTTCAAGGAAGCGCTGAAGATCAGCGAGGAACGGCTGCAGCTGGCCATGCTGGGCAGTAACGATGGCCTGTGGGACTGGGACATCCAGGCCGACAACATCTACTATTCGCCGCGCCTGAAGGAACTGCTGGGCTATACCCTGGAAGACGACGAGCCGACCCCGCTGCAATTCCTGAACTGCATTTACCCATCCGACCTGGATGCGGTGCGCGCCAAGCTGACTGCGCATCTGCATGACAATTCGCCGTGCGACATCGAATTCCGCGTGGTGACCAAGGCCGGTGAACTGCGCTGGGTGCGTTCCTGCGCGCAGTCGACCAGCAATTCGGCCGGCAAGCCGGTACGCATGGCCGGTTCGTTTACCGACATTACCGCCCGCAAGCGTGCCGAAGAACAGTTGTATGCGGCCAAGGAAAGGGCGCAGGTCACGCTGGAATCGATAGGCGAGGCCGTGATCACGCTCAGTACCGACGGCCTGGTCGAATACCTGAACCCGACCGCTGAAATACTCACCAGGTGGACCCTGGCGTCGGCACGCGGCCTGCCGCTGGAAAAAATCCTGAATGTGGTGGGCGAAGCTTCCGGCAACCGGGTGCCGGACCTGATCCACCAGATCCTCGACAACAGCATGCCGGTCGAAAACGCCTCCAACCTGCTGCTGGTGTGCGACGACGGCAGCGAAGTCGCGGTCAACCTGTCGGCCGAGCCGATCCGCAACCTGAGCGGCGAGACTATCGGCACCGTGCTGGTGCTGCATGACGTCAGCAAAGACCGGGAATACGCAGCGCAGTTGTCCTACCAGGCCAGCCATGACGAACTGACCGGCCTCATCAATCGCCGCGAGTTCGAACGGCGCCTGACCGTGGCGATGATCACCTCGCGCGACCAGCAGCGCCAGCATGCCGTGCTGTACCTCGATCTGGACCAGTTCAAGGTGGTCAACGACACCTGCGGCCATGCCGCCGGCGACGAGCTGATCCGGCAAATCAGCGTCTTGCTGAAGCAGCGCCTGCGCGACACCGATACCATCGCCCGCCTGGGCGGCGACGAGTTCGGCGTCTTGCTGGAGAACTGCCCGGTAGAGCATTCGCTGCGGATCGCCGAGGGCTTGCGGCAAACCGTCGCCGATTTCCAGTTTGTCTGGTCCAACAAGCCGTTCAGCATCGGCGTCAGCATCGGCCTGATCAACCTGGCCGGCGAAATGCATACGCTGGGGCAGATCATGAGCGCTGTTGACGCCGCCTGCTACCTGGCCAAGGAAAAGGGCCGCAACCGGGTGCACGAGTACCGCCTGGATGACAGCGAGCTGTCGATACGGCATGGCGAGATGGAATGGATCACCCGCATCAACGAAGCCCTCACGCACGAGAGATTTTGCCTGTTCTCGCAAGAAATCGTGGCCCTGGGCCAGAAACCCAGCGACGGCGTGCATTTCGAGATCCTGCTGCGGATGCTGGACAAGGACGACAACCTGGTGCTGCCGATGGTCTTCATTCCTGCCGCCGAGCGCTACAACCTGATGCCGGCCATTGACCGCTGGGTGGTCGCCACCGTCTACGCGACTCTGGCGAAAATGCGCAAACAAGGACAGGGCCTGGATATACAGACTTGCGCCATCAACCTGTCCGGCACCAGCATAGGCGACAGCAATTTCCTGCATTTCGTGCAGGAGCAGCACGTGAAATTCGGCATTCCGCCGGAAATAATCTGCTTTGAAATTACCGAGACCAGCGCCATCGCCAATTTTGCCAAGGCCGCCCACTTTATCCAGGAATTGAGAAGCGTCGGCTATCGCTTCGCGCTGGATGACTTCGGCGCCGGCATGTCGTCGTTCGCCTACCTGAAAAACCTGCCGGTGGATTTCATCAAGATCGACGGCGGCTTTGTCAAAGACATGCTGAACAGTCCGACCGACTATGCCATGGTCGAGGCGATCAACAAGATCGGCCATCTGATGGGCAAGCAGACGATTGCGGAATTCGCCGTCAATGAGCGGATCATCGCCACGCTGACTGAAATCGGCGTCGATTTTGCGCAGGGCTATGGCATCGGCCGGCCGCAGGCCTTCGGCATCGGCACCGACAGGAATCTGCTAAAAGCCAGTTAGGGAGTGAACGCTCAGGTCAGCGCCGCTTTCAGCATGCTGCGGAACGTGCGTGGACTGCATTTGTCTATGTTGACCTGCGGCGTGCCATGCCAGGCGGCGAAACGTTGCAAGGCTGCCGCCAGTTCGGTGGCCAGCCGCTGGGTTTGGCGGGCGCCGTTTTCCAGGTACAGCGCCTTGACTTCAAATATGCCCTGGCTGCGGTGGGCTTTGGCATCGAGCCGGCCCACCAGCGCGCCACGGTGCAGGATCGGCAGGGTGAAATAACCGTAGCTGCGTTTGGCCTCGGGCGTATAGCACTCCAGCCGGTAATCGAAATCGAACAGTTCTAGCGCCCGTTTGCGGTCCCACACCAGCGGATCGAAGGGTGAGAGCAGGCTGGTGACGGTTGGTTTCAGCTTGCCTGCAGCGGCGTCCAGCGCTAGCTGGCGGTGCGCCGGATGGATGTAAACCGGCTGCTGCCAGCCTTCGATGCCGGCTTTCAGCAGGCTGCCGTCGGCCACCAGGGTTTCCGGATCGGGATCGGGGCGGCTCTTGGCGGTACGGAAGTAATCGCCTATCCAGCCAGCTTTGGCCACGCCTAGCGCGCGCACGGCGTTCAGCAGCAAGGTGCGCTGGGTGTCGGCGCTGGATGGCATGCGGGCATCGTCCCAGTCCGGCAGGATACGCTCGGCGAGATCGTAGATGCGGTGGAAATTATGGCGCTTGGCGATCATCAGGCGGCCGGCGGTAAACAGCACCTCAAGCGAGCGTTTCTCCGGCTTCCATTCCCACCAGCCGCCGCCTTTGCCGTCGGTGCGTTTGAAGTCGGCGGAACGCACCGGGCCGTTTTCGCGGATATGCAGCAGCAGTTTTTCTATGGTGGCGCGATGTTCTTCCATCCATTTGGCCGAATATTTCCAGCCCATCGAGCCGGGATCTATCATGCGATGGCGGAACAGGCCGTAATCCTCGATCGGTAAAAAGCAAGCCTCGTGGGCCCAATATTCGAACAGCTGGCGTTCTTCCAGCAATTCCTCCAGCCAGCACTGCGGATAGCTGCCGAGCCGGCTCCACAGCACCAGGTAGGGGCTGCGCGCTACCACATGGATGGTGTCGATCTGCAGTACGCCCATCTGGCGGATGGCGGTCAGTACGTCTTGCTTGACGGCTTTCCGGCGCGGCGGATTGAGCAAGCCCTGCGCCGCCAGCTGCAGGGCGCGCGCCGCCGGCAGCGAGAGCTGGATGGTGTCCATGCCGGCGCCGTCTTAGAGCGCCAGCGCCTGCAGGTCGAGGCGCTGACCCAGGCGTGGCGGGCACCAATAGTAGCCGCCGGTGACCGGCTGCGAAAAGCTGAACAAGGCATCGACGATATCGTCTTCATGGCCGAGCATGCGGCGCAGCACGTTCTCAAAGCGGTCGCTGGATTCGCCGAAGGCGATGAATTCCGTGCCTTGCTGCAGGCCGTTATCCCAGGGCATGGAGTGGCGCACCATATAGGCCTCCGGGGTAAAGCTCTCCTGCGCGCTGCGCTTGACGTGGGCCGATTCCGGCGCATCGTCGATTTCTTCATTGTCTTCAATGCGGCGGCCGATGGTGGCGTCGCGCTGCGCCGCCGGAAAGCCGCGGAAACGCGTCAGATCGTGGATCCAGCGCTGGACCGCGACAAAACTGGCGCCTTGGCGGCCGGCGCCTTGCGCCACCAGCGCCGCTTCTACCGCAGCGTCGTCATGGGGATTTTCGGTGCCGTCTTCATAGCCGGTGAGGTCGCGGTTGTCGCGATAGCGGAAAGTGTCCTGGCTGTTGTCCAGCACCAAAGCGTCGGCCAGCAGCGCGACCAGTTGGGCGCTGCGCTCGAACAGCGTACTGCGGTCGTCGCCGCGCAGCAGGATCCACAGCGCCTGTTGGGTCGACGGCGCGCTGCAGCCGACGCCGTCCAGCGCCGGGAAGGCGCGCAAGCCTGCTACATGCTGGTCGAGGGCTTGGATCAGCGGCAAGCCCAGTCCGACGATGCCCCAGTCTGCCTCGAAGGTGTCGCGCAGGCGCAGCAGCGCAGCGCGTGGATCGGGGCCGGCCAGGCGGAATGTGAGGGAACGGCCTAGTGGCGGAAGCGGCTGGAGGATGCCGGGTTGGGCGAAATCTGCAGTTACGGGCATTGCTTTTCCTTGAACGAGGGAAGGGTGAAGAGGGACGATATTAGCGGATTCTGACAATTATTTCCGGGCAGGGCGGCAAAAATTCTATCCTTTATTGTGCTTTTTCCGCCTGCCTGGCTTGCCGCTTGCGCAGGCCTGCAATGATGTCGCGCCCCGTGAAATAGTCGGTCAGCCTTTGCTTTTGATGCGGCAGCAGCTGGCTGGCGGCGATCAGGCCGGGCCAGGCTTGCAGGGCTTTCTTGCAGACCTCGGCAATCACCTGGCGCAGCGGCGGCTCCAGCATGCCGCTGCGGTTGGCGAAAGCGCGCAGGGTTTGCGGCGACAAGAAGGAACGCTTGGCCTGGCCTTCGGCAAACTTGAGCGCATGGCCGCTGCCGTTCAGGTACACGCTATATGCCACCACGTCGTAGGCGGGCGAGAATTCGATGTCGCCGCCGGCCAGGTAGCGGATGCCGAAATTTTTCAGGTGGGCGTCGTAATTGCCGATCAGTTCATTGACGGTAATGCGCCGCAGCAGCTCATGACAGGCTGCGGTGCCCAGCTCGGGCACGGCTTGCATCACCAGCGCCATGTCGGCATAAGTGGCGCCGGTATATTTCTTGTCCGGATCGACTCCGAGGATCTGGCAAAAATCCTCGACATGCAGCCGCCCGGGCTGGTCGCGGTCGAAGCGCTGCACCGCCAGGAACTGCTGGCCCGGTTCCGCCGCGTAGGGGTGTTCCGCCATGATCGCCGCCAGCGGCTGCAAGGTGGCCTCGCATGCCGTCACGCCTGCGGCGCGCGCCAGTTGCAGCGACAGGTGTTCGACTTCCGGCAGGCGATCGTACTGGGCGGTCGGCAGCTTGCCGATGATGTGGGCATCCTTGTGGCGGGTGCGGCTGACATAACGGCCGCCTTGCAGGATCAGGGCCAGCTTCGGCTGCATGCCGGAAATCGAGACGCCGTCGACCAGCGGCGCGGCGATCACGCTTTCTTCAATCGCTTCCTGGTCCTGGGTGACCAGGCGCGTCATCATGGCGCGCGTCAGCTTGGTCGGGATGGCGCGCACCGCGCCCGGCAGATCACGGCCGCAGGCGGCCAGCAGCTCGAAGTGATCGTCTTCGGCGCATAGTCTTTCCAGCGCGATCTGCTTGCGCAGCACGCCTTCAGGCAACAGGTTCTGGAAGAATGCCGGGAGGCGCATCTTGCCTGGGGAATTGAAGATTGCCGCCAGCGGATTGAGCAGCAGCGCCATGTCCTGTTGCGGCGTGGCGGCGCGCATCGAAAGCGACAGCGTCGGGCGTTGCGGGTCTTGCGCATAGGCGGGATCGACCTGGAAGCGCACCATGTCGCCATACTGGAACAGGACGCCGGCCTGGCGTTCGCCAATGAAAATATCCAGCGCGCTCAGGTTCATTTCTGCTTCCCTTGCCTTGCCAGCGCGGCAGCGACCAGGCTCTGGATTTCGTCTTCGGCAGGCGCTTGCGCCGCAATCGACGAGGCCATGGCTTTCGGCAGCAGCGCTACTTCCAGCCCTAGCTGGTCGGCTATGGTCATCAAGGTGCTGAGGCGGGGATCGCTTTTGCCGGAAAGGACGCCGCGGATGGTGACCGCAGTCAGTCCGCTGTCCCGGGTCATGGCAATGACGGATAGCGCCAGCCGTTGTTTCGCTTGCCGGAGCACGGAGGAAAGTTCGCCGAGGGTTTTCATGATGATCGATAAACTATCGTTTATTTGATTATGGATAGTATAGTATCTTTTCAATGAAAAGATAGAATAATATCTTTTTTAATTTAAAAGATAGTTTAATATCTTTTAAAGATTTCTGGCCTGAGCAAAAAAACCACCATTCATGCACTGCATCGCAGCCGGCCGACATGCTGCCGGCTGGCGAAAACCAACTAAGCATCTCCGAAAACCTTCGTTTTGCAAATCGCTTGAATCGATTACCGTGGCCATTAGAGCGGTAACAGTTCGCAAACGCCTGATCATTCAATCACCGAGGGAAAACATGCTTAACAATATTCTGAAACGCCTGCCGCTGCTGGCCGCCGCTGCCGCTATCGCCGCTTCTGCCGGCGCGGCGTGGGGCGCCGGCCAGGAAGTCAATATAGCCTATCAGACGGTGGTTGAACCCGCCAAAATCGCTCAGGCTGACGGCGCTTATGAAAAAGCCAGCGGCTGGAAAATCAACTGGAAAAAATTCGACAGCGGCGCGGATGTGATCACAGCCGTGGCATCCGGCGATATCCAGATCGGCTATGTCGGCAGCAGCCCCCTGGCTGCGGCGGCAACGCGTGAACTGCCGATTGAAACCATCCTGATCGCGGCGCAGATCGGCCAGGCGGAAGCGCTGGTGGTGCGCAACGGCAGCGGCATTGCCAGCGCGCAGGATCTGATCGGCAAGAAAATCGCCGTGCCTTTCGTCTCGACCACCCATTACAGCCTGCTGGCGGCGCTCAAGCATTGGGGCATTCCTGCCTCCAAGGTGCAAATCCTGAATCTGCGGCCGCAGGAAATCACGGCGGCATGGCAGCGCGGTGATATCGATGCCGCCTATGTCTGGGATCCGGCGCTCGGCAAGGTCAAGGAGAGCGGCAAAGTGCTGACCAATTCGGCCGAAGTTGCGAAGTGGGGCGCGCCGACCTTCGACGCCTGGATCGTACGCAAGGATTTCGCGCAAAAGCACCCTGATTTCGTCACTGCCTTTGTCAAGGTTACCGGCCAGGCTTACGCCGACTATCGCGCCCATGGCGCGGAATGGAATGCCGGTTCAACGCAATTCGAGAAAATTGCCCGCCTGACGGCTGCCAAGCAAAGCGATATCGCCGAACTGCTGGCCGGCAGCGGCTTTCCGACCCTGAGCGAACAGCAGCAGTTGCTCAGCGGCCCGACGGTGCAGGCGCTGGCAGCCACGTCCGGCTTCCTGCAAGAACAGAAAAAGGTGGAGCGCGTACTGCCCGACTACCAGCCCTATGTGAACCCGGCGTTCGCCAAACAGGCTGCGGCGCAATAAGGAAACGACATGATCCGTTTGCAGGCAGTCAGCGTGACTTATCCGTCGGCGGCGCGGCCGGTCTTGCGCAACCTTTCGCTGGATTTGCATGATGGCCGCTTTACCGTGGTGATCGGCGCCTCCGGCTGCGGCAAGACTACCTTGCTTAACCTGATCGCCGGCTTCCTGCAGCCGACTGCTGGCAGCGCCAGCATCGACGGCCAGCCGATCACCGGTCCCGGCGCCGAACGCGGCGTGGTGTTCCAAAGCGATGCCTTGCTGCCTTGGCAG
>NZ_DATMRB010000168.1:0-33902 GCF_035566555.1 Collimonas sp. | reverse complement strand
CATGGCGCCGCGCATCAGGTGCAGGTTGGCCAGCACCGCCGGCATGTCGCCGCACACGGCGATTGCCGCCAGCACGCCATCCAGCGCCAGCCGCAGGCGGCCCTGGCTGGGACGCGCAAACAGGCGTGCGATGCTGCGTATGGCGTCGTCGATCCTGGCGTGCACTTGCGGCTCGACTATGCTCAAGGTCTCTTGCCGCAGCTGGATCACGGCACGGCCGATTTCCAGCACCGACAAGAGCCATGTCATGATGGCGCGGTCGTCTTCGTCATCCAGCGAATGGGTGATGGCAAAACGCGACAGCAGATCGCGGGTGCCGCTTTCAAAGCGCCCGGCCAGTCCCGGCAGCGGCCGGCCGCAGGCTTCCACTACCTGGTTGCGCAGGGCGCGCGCCAGGCGGCGCTTGATCCAGCGGCTGTCGGAAGGATCGATGATCTGGTACATCGCGGAAGCGATGGCGACACCGAACAGGCCGCCGGCCATGCCGTTGAGCAGTTCCAGCATGTCGAACTGGTAGTTGCTGCCGATGCTGGCATAGGAAAAGAAAAACAGCAGGATGCCGGTGCCGATGCCTGAGTATTTCCTGGTGGTGGTGAGCCAGGCGCCGATCAGGATGAAGGGGGCCAGCGCGATGCACAGCATGGTGAAATTCTCGGCCTGCGATTGCAGATAATAGGCCGACAGGAAGCCGAAAAAACCGCCCAGTGCACCGCCGATCATGAACTGGCGCACCACTTTGATGGGCGAGGGAGCTGCCGCAAACAGGGCGCTCACCACGGTCGCCATCACCACCGCATCGGTGCCGGAAACCCAGCCGGTCTGTATCCAGAACCAGGCAGAAAGGATGAAGCCGATGGCCGCCCGCAGCGCCGAGGTGACGATCAGGGTCGGATCGGTGCGCGCGACATAATGCGCGGGCAGCTGGACGTCGTCCGCCATATGCATCTCGGCCTGGATCACGACCGCATGGATTCTGGCGTAGATCACCAGTTCATCGGCGAACCTGGCCAGCAGTTCGGTGGCGGAATCGAAATCCAGCAGGTGGCTGCCGTCGCTGTCGAGGCTGCTGGCGGCGAGGCCGCGGCGCAGGGCGGCCAGGCGCTCGGGAATGCCGTTGCGGACCTGCTTCAACTGCGTCCGGTCCGTGCTGGAGAGGGCGCGCGCAATCGCCCGGTATTCCATCATCAAGGCATCCAGCGTGCTGCGCTTGCCGCCGGCCTGCAGGCGGCCGAACAGCTGGTCGAGCGAGTGGAAGGTAGTGGATGCGGTCATGAAGGCATTGTTCAGCTGGCGTAGCTGCAGGCTTTGCAAATGGCCGGCGGCGCTTTCAAATACCGACGAGGTGCGCAGCGCTTCCAGCGAAATCACTTCGCCGATGAAGCGCAGCACCATGCGTTCGCGCGCCGGCCGCGAAACTGCGGCGCTGTCGTCCAGCGCAATGAATTTCTTGAAATCGGCAAAGCGTTTGCGCACTGTCAGCAGCAAGACCTCCGACAAATGCTGGGGAAACAGCACGTCGCTGACCACGCCGGCGCACAGCAGGCCCAGCATTACTTCGCTCAGGCGCGTCATGGCGATGTCGAAAGCCTGGGCCGGCTGCAGAGCTGCCGGCAAGCCGACGATGACCAGGGTGTAGCCGGCCAGCACGAAGGCGTAGGACTGGAAGTTGCGGAAGATGGTGGAGCCGGCGGTGCAGAACGCCAGCCAGCAGGCGCCGGCCGCCAGGAACAGGACCGGTTGCTGGGTAAACGAAGCGGCCAGGATGATCGACACGACCACCCCTACCGAGGTGCCGATGAAGCGGTAAAAGCCTTTCGCCAGCACCAGGCCGCTGCGCGGCTGCAGCACGATGATGACGGTGACCATGGCGGTGCCGGGCTTGGCGAGGTCGAATACCAGCGATAGCCCGAGCGCCAGCAAGGTCGCCAGCAGAATCTTGCTGACATGCAGCAGGTCCTGGCCGTGGTTTTCCACCCAGATGACGCCGGCCTGCGCCAGGTGATGTAGCCAGGACTGGCGGCTGCTTGCGGTTTCGCTCATGACGGTGGCCGCTTATTTGCCGGCGTTGCCGGCGGCAATGGCGTCGTCGCCGGTGGCGGGCTGCGGCAGGTCGTCGCCGAGGCCTCCGCCCAGCGCCTGCATCAGCTGGGCCCAGCTATCCAGGTAGCCGGCGCGGATCTGCGCCACCCGCAACTGTTGCTGCAGCAGCACCAGCTGGGTCTGGATGACGTTGATGTTGGCGGTCAGGCCGGCCTGGTAGCCGCGCTTGGCCAGGTCGTAGGATTTCTTCGAGAGCGCCAGCGCCTGTTCCGACTGGCCGCGTTGCTGCTGTTCCGATTTCAGCTTGATGATCTGGTCGGCCACGCTTTGCAGGGCTTGCACCAGCGTGCTGTTATAGCTCTCGATGGCGCCGTCGAGGGCGGCGGTCTGGGCGCCGAGATTGGCGCGCAGGCGGCCGCCGTCAAAAATCGGCAGCGAAATGGCAGGCCCGGCGCCGCGCACGCCGGACGAGGCGCTCAGGAAGTTGGTGAAGCCGAGCGCCTGCAAGCCGATGAAGGCGGAGATATTGATATCGGGATAGAAGGCGGCCTTGGCGACGTCGATATTCTTGCTCATCGCTTCGACCCGCCAGCGTTGTGCGATCACATCCGGGCGGCGCCCGACCAGGTGCGCCGGAACGTTGTCAGGCAGGGCGATCGGCAGTTGTGCGCTGCTGTCGCTGCCGTCCGCAGGGGCAATCAGGGCGGTGGCCAGGACTGGCCGCTGGATGGTCTCGCCGCTGCCGGGACCCTTGCCGCTCAGGGCGGCAATCTGGTTGCGCAGCAGGGCGATGTTTTCGTCGATTTTTTCTATATTGGAACGGGCATCCGGCAAGGCGGTTTCAGCCTGGCTGACTTCCAGGCGGGTGCCGAGGCCGGCGTTCAGCTTGCGTTGGGCGATATTGGCGATCGAGGTCTGTTGCACCAGCGTCGCGCTGGCGACGTCGCGCAGCGCGAACTGGGTCGCCAGCTGCAGGTAGCCGCGCACTACCGCCGTTTCCAGGTTGAGCTGGGCGCTGCGCGCTTCGGCGGCGCTGACGTGGACTGTATCCAGGGCGGATTCCAGCGCGCTGCGGTCCTTGTCCCAGAGGTCGAGGTCGTAGCTGGCCTTGACGGTGATTTCATTGTCCCAGTTCCAGCTGCCGCCCAGCGGCGGCGGGAAGATGTATTGCTCGGAATACAGGCCGCGCGTGCTGCTGGCCTCGGCGCCGACCTTCGGCAGCGTCGCCGCGCGCGCCACGCCGGCCAGCGAGGACGCCTGGCGGATGCGGGCCTGGGCGATTTTCAGGCTGGGGCTGTCGGCGACGGCCTGCTGCACCAGCGCATTGAGTTGCGGATCGCGGTAATTTTCCCACCAGGCGCTGGTCGGCCATGCGGCGTTGCCGACATTGCTGAGCGCGCTGCCGGCAGCCAGCGCACTGCCGTCCGCCAGCCTGGATTGCG
This sequence comes from Collimonas sp., assembly GCF_035566555.1. Lineage (GTDB taxonomy): Bacteria > Pseudomonadota > Gammaproteobacteria > Burkholderiales > Burkholderiaceae_D > Collimonas. The sequence continues at coordinate 30,420 of NZ_DATMRB010000168.1, read as the reverse complement.
GATCGATGCCAGAGAAATCGGCACAGCCGCTTAATACGACAGCCAGCGAACAGGTCATCAGCAGGCTGGCTGGAAGGTAAGGCTTGGAGGGAGTAATTGACCGCATGGTGACCCGGAATGATGTAACGAGGAAAGAGGTCTGAGTAATGATCTTAGTGCGATCTGTTAGTGCGATCTACTGATGCTGCATAGCATCGCTGACGACGCTATGACGTGGCCCATGGGACTATGATCGGATAATAGCAAAACGCCAGCATTGCTGGCGTTTTGCTTAACTCTTTAAACCTGAGGAGTTACTGTCGCATCAGTTGCTAATTGCTGTTGCGACTTAGTTGCCGTTATAGACCGATGGCTCGGTGTTGCTGATCTGGCTCACAACTTCAGCGCGGGTGACTGGCTTGCCGGCAGCGGCAACCGTCGGATACTGGCTGCGCGCCTGGTTCAGCGTACCGTCTTTTTGCGCTTGCGCGACTTCAGCCTGGACGTCGGCACGCGATTTGGTAGAGACGAATGGGGTTTCAGGTGGGTATGGGGTAACTGCAAAAGCGCTGCCGGCAGCGGCTAAAACGGCGAGACCAGCGATAAGTTGTTTGGCATTCATGTTTTTCTCCAATGATTGATAGATGGCACCGGGCTCGGCGGCACAGGCGATAACTATGTTGCCCGTCGGGTCCTGCCTCGGTGAGCGGCGCACTTGCGTTGCTGATGCAGTGTTGCTTGTGTGTTGCGCCCATCGATGAAGCTCAGTTTAGAGACTTCAGTATCAACAATAAATAGTCTTATTGGAAATTTACTATTCCATAATTGACAATAATATTGGGGAACTTATTGTTGCAAATGCACGACAAAGTGTGTTTGGGCAAAAGTTTCTGATGATTTTGGACGGAGGCCCCGCCAGGATGGCGCGGCAGGCAGGAAGTGCCCGGTTTTACGCCTGCAAGCCGTAAAACCGGTACGGTGCTCAGCCTTATAGGCCGGAAGACTCGATGATGCCGCCGCCAAGGCAGACATCGCCGTCGTACAGCACGGCAGACTGGCCAGGCGTCACCGCCCATTGCGGATCGCTGAAGCGCAGCGCGAAATTCTCGCCGGCATCGACTCGCAGGCTGTCAAACGCACAAGCCATGTCGGCCTGGCGGTAACGCGTCTTGGCTGACAGATGCGCATTTTGCGGCGCTTCGCCGGCGACCCAGCTGAGCTGGCCGGCCTGCAGCGTCGACGACAGCAGCCACGGATGATCGTGGCCCTGCACGATGTACAAAGTGTTGTTCTCCACATCCTTGCGCGCCACATACCAGGGGTCGCTGTCGCCGCCGGCGTTCTTGTGCGATTTCATGCCGCCCAGGCCGATACCCTTGCGCTGCCCCAGCGTGTAAAAGCTGAGGCCGACGTGCTCGCCCACTACATCGCCATCCGGCGTTTTCATCGGCCCCGGCTGGTAGGACAGGTAACGGTTCAGGAATTCGCGGAACGGCCGTTCGCCGATGAAGCAGATGCCGGTGGAATCCTTCTTCTTGGCGTTCGGCAGCTGGATCTGTTCGGCGATCTTGCGCACTTCGGTCTTCTGGATTTCGCCCAGCGGAAACAGGGTGCGCGACAGCTGCGACTGGTTCAGCCGGTGCAGGAAATAGCTTTGGTCCTTGCTGGCGTCGACCGCTTTGAGCAGCTCGAAGCGGCCGGAATCGGCTTGCCGCACACGGGCGTAGTGGCCGGTAGCGATCAGGTCGGCGCCGAGTTTCATGGCGTGGTCGAGGAAGGCCTTGAACTTGATTTCGGCGTTGCACAGGACATCCGGATTCGGCGTGCGGCCGGCCTGGTATTCGCGCAGGAATTCGGCGAATACCCGGTCCTTGTATTCGGCGGCAAAATTCACCGCTTCGATATCGACGCCGATGACATCGGCCACGCTGACCGCATCGATCCAGTCCTGGCGGGTCGAGCAGTATTCGGAATCGTCGTCGTCTTCCCAGTTCTTCATGAACAGGCCGATCACTTCATAGCCTTGCTGTTTCAGCAGCCAGGCCGAGACCGAGGAATCGACGCCGCCGGACATGCCGATCACCACCCGCTTCTTAGGAGAGCTCATGTTCTACTCCATAGGCGCTGGGATGGGTATTCAGCATGGACAGGGGCGCGCGCTGGCCGCGCAGGTAGTCGTCCACGCATTGCAGCACTTGCGGACTGCGGTGGCGCTCGCTGCAGGCGGCCATTTCGTCGCGCGAAAGCCACAGGGTGCGCAGGATGCCATGATCCAGCGGCTGGTCATGCCGGGCTCCCAGGTCGCCGCAGAAAGCGAAACGTAAGTAAGTGACCGCTTTGCCGGTGCGTGCCGACACATAACGCGCCATGTACATGCCGACCAGCGCGGTCGGGGTGAATTCGTGTGCCGTTTCTTCCAGCGTTTCGCGCGCGACCGCCTGCAGCAGCGACTCGTTGGGATCGAGATGGCCGGCTGGCTGGTTGATGCGGATGCCGTCACTGGTGGCTTCTTCTATCAGCAAGAAGCGGCCGTCGCGCTCTATGATCGCGGCGACCGTGACGGAGGGTTTCCAAACGTCAGTCATAAATTCCTCGGTTAATCCGATATTTTAACTTGCCTGCCGCTTTTCGATGAAAAGTACGTCAGGAGTGCGATAGATAGCCAGATGCTGCCGGCGAACCGGATTCTAGCCGGGGCGCCTAGTGTCGTGTCCTGCCTCATCTGTCGGCATCTCGCTGGTCCTTGACCCGTATCGCGTCGTTGCGCCTCGTCGCCATAGCCCCGCTATGTCTCCTCGGCACGCCTAGCGCTACGGGGCAAGGCCGGCGCGATATACCGACAGATGAGGCAGGACACGACACTAGCCATAGTTGCAACAATGCAGCTAATTTTAGGATAAATAACCTACATCAAGACTCAGGTTGTTTGGCCGCAATTTTTCCGTGTAATATTCCATGCAGCTAATCGCGGGACAGCGCCTGCGCCGTGAAGGCGCGGCAGATTGCTCTGTCGCCGCCCTGTTTGCGGGGATTGCCAGGCCAAATCCTCGACAAATCGACAGAATTCTTAACATAGTGGGAGAAGTACATGAAAATCGGCATCCCCGCCGAGACGCGGCCGGGTGAAACCCGGGTAGCCGCGACTCCAGAGACGGTCAAGAAGCTGGTAGCGGCCAAACACCAGGTCCAGGTGCAGTCCGGCGCAGGCATTTCTTCCAGCATCACGGATGAGGCTTACGCCGCCGCCGGCGCTGAAGTGGTGGACGCCGCCGCCGCCTTCGGCATGGAAACCGTGCTGAAAGTACGTGCTCCCAGCGCCGACGAACTGCCCTTGCTGAAAAGCGGTACGGTGGTGGTCGGCATGCTGAACCCTTTTGATGCCGACAATATTGCTGTTATGGCAAGCCATGGCCTGACGGCGTTTTCATTGGAAGCCGCGCCGCGTACTTCGCGCGCGCAGTCGATGGACGTGCTGTCATCGCAAGCCAACATCGCCGGCTACAAGGCGGTGCTGATGGCGGCCAATACCTACCAGCGCTTCATGCCGATGCTGATGACCGCTGCCGGCACCGTCAAGGCGGCGCGCATGCTGATCATGGGCGCCGGCGTCGCCGGATTGCAGGCGATCGCCACCGCCAAGCGGCTGGGTGCGGTGATCGAAGCTTCCGATGTCCGGCCCGCTGTAAAAGAGCAGATCGAGTCGCTCGGCGCCAAATTCCTCGACGTACCCTTCATCACCGATGAAGAAAAGGAAATCGCCCAGGGCGTCGGCGGCTATGCGCGGCCGATGCCGGCCGACTGGATGCGGCGCCAGGCAGAACTGGTGCACGAGCGCGCCAAGCAGGCAGACATCATCATCACCACGGCCCTGATCCCGGGCCGCAAGGCGCCTGTATTAATCAGTGAAGAGACAGTCAAGGCGATGAAGCCGGGCTCGGTGATCCTCGACATGGCGGTCGACCAGGGCGGCAACTGTCCTTTGTCGGAAAGCGGCAAGACCGTCATCAGGCACGGTGTGCACATCATCGGCGAAGGCAACCTGGCGGCGCTGGTGGCGGCCGATGCTTCGGCTCTGTATGCGCGCAATCTGCTGGATTTCCTCAAATTGATCATCAATGCTGAAGGCGGCCTTGTGATTAATCGTGAAGACGATATAGTGGCGGCCACTTTGCTGTGCAGTGCCGGCGAGGTACTGCGCAAGTAAGGCAAGCAGGCAAGTATCTTGAACAATCTCGTTTGAACGTACTACCGTTTTAATCAATAGCTGTAAAAAGGTCCCCGGCTGCGGCCGGCGGTCTTGTAAACTGGAGAAATAACTATGCAACGCATCATGCTGCGCGCAAAGATTCATCGCGCCACCGTTACCCAAGCCGACCTGCACTACGAAGGTTCTTGCGGGATCGATGAAGATCTGCTGGAAGCCGCCGACATCCGCGAATTTGAAAAGATCGAACTGTACAACGTCAACAACGGCCAGCGCTTTTCGACCTACGCCATCCGCGGCAAGCGCGGCAGCGGCGAGATTTCGCTGAACGGCGCCGCCGCTCGCTGCGCCCACCTGGGCGATCTGCTGATCATCTGTACCTATGCTCCACTTTCCGACGAAGAAGCGCGCAGCTATGTGCCGAAAGTGGTGTTTGTCGACGACAACAACAAGATTACCGGCCTGAAGAAGATCTAGGCCGGCTCGCAGTTCAGTTGCGCCAGTCAGCAGCGCAGTCCTTCTATCAAGGGGAAACCATGGAAGTCACGCACACCATCACTAACCTGATCATCTTCGTACTGGCGATCTACGTCGGCTACCACGTGGTCTGGACCGTTACGCCGGCCTTGCATACGCCGCTGATGGCGGTCACCAACGCCATCTCCGCCATCATCATCATCGGCGCCATGCTGGCGGCCGGCCTGACCGAGGGCATCGTCGGCCAGATCGCCGGCACGCTGGCGGTGGCGCTGGCGGCAGTCAATGTGTTCGGCGGCTTCCTGGTGACCCAGCGCATGCTGGAAATGTTCAAGAAAAAAGAACCGAAGGCCAAGCCTGCGGCGAAAGAGGGAGCAGCACAATGAGCATGAACCTGGTGACCTTGTTGTACCTGATCGCCTCGGTCTGCTTCATCCAGGCGCTCAAGGGTTTGTCGCATCCTTCTTCGGCGCGGCGCGGCAATGCCTTCGGCATGGCCGGCATGGGCATCGCTGTGGTGACCACGATTGCGCTGATCGTCAAGCTGAAGGCGGAGTCGCAGGGCGCCGGCCTGGGGTTCTGGCTGGTGGCAGGCGGCGTGATCGTCGGCGGCGGCATCGGTGCGATGCTGGCCAAGCGCGTCGAGATGACCAAGATGCCTGAGCTGGTGGCGGCGATGCACTCGCTGATCGGCCTGGCGGCGGTCTGTATCGCGGTGGCGGCGGTGTCGGAGCCTTGGGCTTTCGGCATTGCGGCGCACGGCGAGGCGCTGCCGGTTGGCAACCGCATCGAACTGTTCATCGGCACCTTCGTCGGCGCGATCACCTTCTCGGGTTCGGTGATCGCCTTCGGCAAGCTGTCGGGCAAGTATAAATTCCGCCTGTTCCAGGGCGCGCCGGTGAGTTTCCGCGGCCAGCATTTCATCAACCTGCTGCTGGCGGTGGCGATGGTCGGCCTCGGCATCATTTTCGTGCTGACGCAAGCCTGGCTGCCGTTCATCCTGATGGCGCTGATCGCCTTCATCCTCGGCGTGCTGATCATCATCCCGATCGGCGGCGCCGACATGCCGGTGGTGGTGTCGATGCTCAACAGCTACTCGGGCTGGGCGGCTGCCGGCATCGGCTTTTCGCTGAACAATTCGATGCTGATCATTGCCGGTTCGCTGGTCGGCTCCAGCGGTGCGATCCTGTCCTACATCATGTGCAAGGCGATGAACCGCTCCTTCTTCAACGTCATCCTGGGCGGTTTCGGCGGCGATGCCGCGGCGGCCACCGGCGGGGCGGCGCAACAGCAGCGGCCGGTGAAATCCGGCTCTGCCGACGACGCCGCTTTCCTGATGGGCAATGCCGAGACCGTTATCATCGTGCCGGGTTACGGCCTGGCGGTGGCGCGCGCCCAGCACGCTTTGAAAGAGCTGACCGAGAAGCTGACGCACAAGGGCGTGATCGTCAAGTATGCGATCCACCCGGTGGCAGGGCGCATGCCCGGCCACATGAACGTGCTGCTGGCGGAAGCCGAAGTGCCGTACGACCAGGTGTTCGAGATGGAAGACATCAACGGTGAATTTGCCCAGGCCGACGTGGTGCTGGTGCTGGGCGCCAACGACGTCGTCAATCCGGCCGCCAAGGATCCGAAGTCCTCGATCGCCGGCATGCCTATCCTGGAAGTCTATAAAGCCAAGACCGTGATCGTCAACAAGCGCTCGATGGCCGCCGGTTACGCCGGGCTCGACAATGAGCTGTTCTACATGGACAAGACCATGATGGTGTTCGGCGATGCCAAGAAGGTGATTGAAGATATGGTGAAGGCGGTCGAGTAAGCCCTGCCGCTCTAGCTAAAAAGCCGCGCCGGATAACACCGGCGCGGCTTTTTTTATGTTGAACGATGAAATTGCAAGCAGTGATCAGCGGCGGCCGAACATCATTTGCTGCGCCAGCATGCGCCGCGCCGGTTTGATCACGTCGACCAGTCCCAACGACAGGCCGAGCAGGGTTTGGGACAGGGCGCCATCAGGCGCGCTGGCAAAAATCCGCGCCATGACGTCGGTCAGGTGGATCGTGACGCTGCGGTCGGCTTGCCGGGCGGCGGCGAACTGTAGCAGCGTTGCCGACGACAGCTCGGCCGCCAGCATGCGCGCCAGCACCGTGGCGTCGCGCAGTCCCAGGTTGAGGCCCTGGCCAGCCACCGGGTGCAAGGTCTGCGCGGCGTTGCCGATCGCTACCGTCCTGGCCGAGGCAGCGGGGCGGGCATTCAGGCCGAGCGGGAAGCTGTTGCGCGCCGTCGTCTTGGTGAAGCGTCCCAGGCGGCCGCCAAAGGCCTGCATCAGCGCCTCCAGGAAAGCGGCATCGTCCAACGCCAGCAAATCTTTGGCGGTAGCGGGGCGCACGCACCAGACCAAGGCATAGTTGTTGCCGTGGCCATCGTCCTGCGGCAGCAGCGCCAGCGGCCCCTGGTCGGTGAAGCGTTCAAAGGCGCGCTGCGCAATCGGCGCGCTGGCCTGAACATGAGCGACGATGCCGACCTGCCGATAGTCGCGCTGCAGCGCTTTGTCGCTTTGCGCGCCGAACAGGCCGCCTTCGGCCTGCACCAGTAATGTCGTGCGCAGGGTGCGGCCGTCTGACAACTGCAGTTCGACGTTATCTTCCTGTTCGCTGCTGGCAGTCACCTGCAGCGGTCGCAGCAGCTGCACGTCGCGCAGGCCGGGCAGCGCGGCCAGCGCTGTCACCAGTGTGCCGTAGCGCGTGACATAACCCAGTGCGGGCAGCTGGAACTCGTCGCGCTGAATCAGGGTACGGCCGAAGTGGCCGCGGCGCGAGACGTGGATCTGATGGATGGCGGTGGCGGCCAGCGGCCAGGCGCCGATGTCCTGCAGGATCTGGCTGCTGCCATAAGACAGCGCCAGAGAGCGCGGATCCTGCCGTGCCGATGCGACTGTCTTGGCGTCGATCAGGGCGATGCGCGCCGCCGGGATCCCGCGCTTTACCAGCAGCGCGGCCAGGCTCAGGCCGACCGGGCCGGCGCCGCAGATGGCGATGTCGGCATCGGTCTCGCTTGACGGTTTGCTGTTGTCGTTCATAGCGGCAAACCCCAGTCACGCAATTGCGCGGCAGTTGCCGCCGGGTCGCTGTGATGGATGGCGCGCCAGCCGAGTGCGCGTGCGGCCAGCACGTTGCGTTCGACGTCGTCGATGAAGATCAGATGTTCCGGCTGAGCGCCGGGATGGTGCGTACGTATGCGTTCCAGCATGCGCTGATAGATGCGCGGATCCGGCTTGATCAGTTTTTCTTCACCCGACACGAGAATGTCCTTGAAGCGCTGCAAGACCGGCTGGTAGGGGGCGTTGCTGCGGGCGTAAGGAAAGGTTTCGGCCGACCAGTTGGTCAAGGCGTACAAGGGCACGCCGCCGGCTTCCAGCGCCTCGAAAATCGCCACGCCGGGCGCTAGCGTGCCGCCCAGCATTTCCGTCCAGCGGGCATAAAAGGCGGCAATCAGCGGTGCATGTTGCGGATGCAGCGCGCTCAGGCTGGCGGTGGCTTCAGCCAGCGAGCGGCCGCCGTCCTGCTGGATATTCCATGCGCCGTTGCAGACATTCGCGAGGAACCACTTGCGCTCCGTTTCATCGGCGATCAGCTTGCGAAACAGGTAGTCCGGGTTCCAGTCGAATAGGACGCCGCCGAGATCGAAGACGACGATGGTGGGTGTGGCAGCGATGGTGGCATTAGTCATAGCCGTCATGATAACAGCGCCTGCAGCGCATTGCAGTGTGCTGGCAGGCGTGGCGTCACTTGCGCATCAGGGCTTCGATCTCGGCCACCGCGGTCGGCACATCGCGCGTCAGGTTGATATTGCCGTCGGCAGTCACCAGGATATCGTCTTCGATGCGGATGCCGATATGCCAGAACTGCTCAGGCACGCCTTCCGCCGGCCGCACGTAGATACCGGGTTCGACCGTGGTGACCATGCCCGGCTGCAGCTTGCGCCATGGCTTCTGTTCACCTTCCGGCGCGGCTTCGCCCGGTTCGCGGTAGGCGCCGGCGTCATGCACGTCGAGGCCGATCCAGTGGCCGGTGCTGTGCATGTAGAACTGGCGGTAGTCGCCGTTGGCGATGACGTCGTCGAGGCTGCCGACCTTGTCCTTGAGCAGCAGGCCGGTATCGAGCATGCCTTGCGCCAGCACGCGCAGGGCAGCGTTGTGGCCGGCGATGAAACGCTGCCCGGGACGGGTGGCGGCAATCGCCGCGTGCTGCGCCGCCAGCACGATTTCGTACAAGGCCTTTTGCGGACCCGAGAAGATACCGTTGGCAGGGAAGGTGCGGGTAATGTCGGAGGCGTAGCTTTCGAATTCGCAGCCGGCGTCGATCAGCACCAGGTCGCCGTCTTTCAGTTCGGTATTGCCGGCGCGGTAGTGCAGCACGCAGGCATTGGCGCCGGCAGCGACGATCGATGTATAAGCCGGCGATTCGGCGCCGTTGCTGCGGAATTCATGCAGGATTTCCGCTTCCAGATGGTATTCGCGCAGACCGGGCCGCGCCATGCGCATGGCGCGGCGATGGGCGCCGGCGGCAATCTGGCCGGAGCGCTGCATGATGGCGTGTTCCGAGGCATCCTTGAACAGCCGCATTTCGGCCAGCAGCGGATCCAGGCCATGGATGGTGGCCGGCGCGCTGATGCCGACGCGGGCCTGGCCGGCCAGCTTGCCTAGCCAGCCTTGCAGCTGGCTGTCGCGGTTGGCCTGCTTGCCCAAGGTGTAAAAAATCGCCGGCGCGTCGGCCAGCAGTTTCGGCATTTCGCTGTCGATCTCGTCGATCGCAAAGGCGGCGTCGAAACCCAATTGTTCACGGGCGGCAGCCGGGCCGAAACGGAAGCCGTCCCAGATTTCCCGTTCCAGGTTTTTCTCGCGGCAGAACAAAATCGCCTTGGGATCCTTGCTGGCGACCAGCACGATCACGGCGTCCGGTTCGGTAAAGCCGGACAGATAGTAGAAGCTGCTGTCGTGGCGATAGGGGAAATCGGAATCGGCGTTGCGCGCCGCTTCCGGCGCCGTCGAGATGATGGCGACGCCGCCACCCATGGCCTGCATTTGCGCGATCAGTTTGCTGCGGCGTGTGCTGTAAGGAGTCATGCTGGCGGTCTTTCGTAACAGTTTGTCGTGTGTCGCTTCAAAGCGGCGCGTTGAGTTGATCCAGGCGTTCGATGGTGCCGACGTCGGTCCAGGCGCCGCGGTACACCTCGCCGCCGAGCTGGCCGCGCGCTGCGTATTCGCGCATCAGGGTGACCAGCTTTTCCGGCTGGCCGGGGCTGACGGCATCGAACATCTCGGGGCGGTAAACGCCGATGCCCGAGTAGGTATAGGTATGGCCGGCTTCGCCCTCGTTGCTGACTGAAAAGCTGTGCAGGCCGAAGTCGCCTTGCGGATGGTGCGGCGGATTCTTCACCAGGTACAGCCAGGCCATGTCGCGCTTGTCGAGCGGGTAGGGCTGGCCCCACAGGTCCTTGTCTTCCAGCGTATGCTTGACCTGTTCGAAATCGAAATGCGGGCAGTAGACATCGCCGGCAATCGCCACGAACGGATCTTCGCCCAGCAGATGGCGGGCATTAGCGATGCCGCCGGCGGTTTCCAGCGCCACGCTTTCCGCCGAATAGCGGATGGCGGCGCCGTATTTGCTGCCGTCGCCCAGCGTCTCTTCAATCAGGTTTCCCAGATGGGCGTGGTTGATGACGATGTCGCTGATGCCGGCGCGCACCAGGTTGAGGATATGCCAGACGATCAGCGGTCGGCCGCGGACCTTGAGCAAGGGCTTGGGAATGGTGTCGGTCAGCGGACGCATGCGCTCGCCGCGACCGGCTGCAAATATCATTGCTTTCATGGGTGTTTTGTTTGTGCTGCTTTTAGAATGTGTAGCCAACTTGCACCGTCTTGTCTTCCAGCTTGTCCAGCATGCGCACCAGCGGTATCAGTTCGCGGTAGCGCAGGGCCGTCTTGCGGACGTAATCCATGACCAGCGGGATATCCTTGAGGTAGGCTTCCTTGCCGTCGCGGTGATACAGGCGCGCGAACAGGCCGAGGACTTTCAGGTGGCGCTGCAGGCCCATGTATTCGAAATCGCGGTAGAAGCTGTCGATGTCCGGCGCCACCGGCAGGCCGGCGCGCTTGGCCCGTTCCCAGTAGCGGATCAGCCAGTCGAGCACCTGGGCTTCATCCCACTGGATGTAGACATCGCGCAGCAGCGAGACGATGTCGTAGCTGATCGGGCCGTATAGCGCGCCCTGGAAATCCAGCACGCCGGGATTGCCGTCGGCCAGCACCATCAGGTTGCGCGAATGGTAGTCGCGATGGATGAATACCTGCGGTTGCGCCAGGTTGTTGGCGAGGATGGCGTCGAACACCTTGTCGAGATCGGCGCTTTGCTGGTCGCTGAGGGTGGCTTTCAGGTGCTTGCCGATATACCACTCTGGAAATATTTGCAATTCTCGCAACAGGAAGGCGCGGTCGTATTCCGGCAACACATCCGGCTGACTCTTGGTTTGCAGCAATACCAAGGCGTCGATGGCGTCCATGTACAGCTTGTGCGCATTTTCAATGCTGCTATCGTTGTTGAGCTGCTGCAGGTAGGTGGTGCTGCCAAGATCGGACAGCAGCAGGAAGCCGCGTTCGACGTCCTGCGCCAGCACCGCCGGCACCGACAGGCCGATGCCGGCAAACAGCGCGCCAATCTCGATAAAGGGCCGCACGTCCTCCTGCGGCGGCGGCGCATCCATGACGATCAGGGTGCCGCCGGCAGCCGTATCGATGCGGAAATAGCGGCGGAAGCTGGCGTCGGCAGAGGCTGGGCGCAAGGTCGCGGGCAAGGTGGGAATGTGGCTGAGCGTAGTTAGCCATTCGACAATTTGAGTCTGGCGCAGATCGGGTAAAGCAGGGGCAGACTGTGATAAAGACATTAAGCAATCCAGTAAAACGGCTGTTGATGGTGAGTTCCCATATAATAAGGGATTAATTTCAAAAAATCGCCTGCTATGGTGTTTGCCAAATTCATTTCATGACCCGGTCCTCCTCAGCGCTTCCTAAGTATCCCCAGCCACGTTCAGGTCCAGTCCGGTCCGGTCCGGCTGCGTCCCAATTGCCGGCTTTGCGGCGCATGACCATCCTGGTGGCTTCGGTCATTGCGGCGGTTTCCATGCCGATGTGGGCTTGGGCGCAGTCGGTCGAGGTGACGGCGCCAGTTGCCCCCGATTCACAGACCAACCCGCAGGCCAGCCCGCCGAAAGCCAAGGTGCCGCGCGTCAACGATGCCGATGCGCCGACCACGGTTGAGGCGGAGCAGATGACGGGGCGCCCGGACCGTTTGCTGAACCTGGATAACGATGTCGACATCACCCGCGGCGGCACCAATGTCAAATCCAAGACCGGGATTTACCGGATTGTCGAGAATGAGGCGGAAGCCCACGGCTGCGTAAAGATGAACCGCTACGGCGACCGCTACACCGGAGACGACCTGAAGCTGAACATGGATTCCGGGCAAGGCTATCTGACCAATCCGACCTACTGGTTCCAGGCCAACGACGGCCACGGCAGCGCGGAACGCATCAATTTCCTGGATGAGGACAGGTCGGAAATCGTCAAGGGCAACTATACGACCTGCCCGGGCACCAAGCCGGACTGGTATATCAAGTCCAGTACGCTGGATGTCGACAGCGGCTTGGGCGAAGGAGTTGCCCACAACGGCATCCTGTATTTCAAGAGCGTGCCCATCCTTGGTTCGCCGAGCATGTCCTTTCCTTTGTCGAACGACCGCCAGTCAGGCGTGCTGCCGCCTATTATCGGCACCACCAACAACGGCGGCCTGGAATTCAACCTGCCGTATTACTTCAATATTGCACCCAATCGCGATTTGACGATCTATCCCAACATCATCAGCCAGCGCGGCTTGCAGATGGGGGCGGATGCGCGCTACATGGGTGTGGGTTATAGCGGCCAGACCAAGGTTGAGTATTTGCCCGATGACAAGCTTTACAAGAGCGACCGCTATGCGGTGCAGTCGATTCATACGCAGACGCTGTATCCAGGCCTGACAATGGGCTGGAACGTGAACTTTGCCTCGGATAATAATTATCCCGACGATTTTTCGCGTTCGATTACCCAGAGCTCCTTGCGCACCTTGAATCGCGAATTCGATTTGAACTACAGCGGCTCGTTCTGGAGCGTGGCGGCGCTGGCTTCGCGCTATCAGATCCTGCAGGACTTCAATGCCGCCGGACAGCCTACCCTCAGCCGTCCGTATGACCGTATGCCGCAAGTTACGTTAACCGCCGGCAAGCAGGATATTTTTGGTTTTGACTGGAACGTGAATGCGCAATACACGCGTTTCTGGAACAGCCAGTACGATTTCCCGCAAGGTACCAGCGGCATGGCTTACACCAGCAGCACCTTGATGCCTCTGGGTGGTGAGCGGGTCTACATTAATCCGCAGCTTTCCTATCCGATTATCCGTCCCGGTTATTTCATTACACCGAAGATCCAACTGGATGCGACGGCCTATAGTATTACTCCAAACAAATTCGGCGTAGCGAATCCTCCGACCTCGCCCGTCACGGCGTTACCGCCGGGCGTAGCAGGCCCGACATCCCTGGGCAATGATTTCAGCCGGGTTCTGCCGACTTTTTCGCTGGATGCCGGCCTGATCTTCGAACGCGACGCCAAATTCTTTGGCAATCCAATGACGCAAACCTTGGAACCGCGGGTGTTTTATGTGCGCACGCCGTATCACGACCAAAGCCAGTTTCCTCTGTTCGACAGCGGCGCCTCGGACTTCAACTTCGCCCAGATCTTTACGGAAAACCGCTATAGCGGCCATGACCGTATCAGCGACGCCAACCAGTTGACCACGGCCTTGATTTCCCGTTTCATCGAGGAGTCAGGCGTGGAGCGTCTGCGCCTGGGCATTGGCCAGCGCATGTACTTTACCCAGCCGCGCGTGGCCCTGAATGCTACCGATAACATTACTACCAGCCGCTCCGATCTACTGTTGATGGCGGGTGGCCAGGTGTCATCCACGCTGGGCGTCGACAACACGATTCAATACAGCCAGAGCAACAATCAATGGGTGCGCGCCAATTCGACCGTCAAATGGCAGCCAGGCCCGAAGAAAGTCATCAATTTCTCCTACCAGCTGGATCACACCAACATTGATCCACTTGATCCGGACAATCGATACCTGAAGCAGTTTGACCTGTCGGCGCAATGGCCGCTGAGCAAGCGCTGGTATGGCGTCGGCCGCGTCAGCTATTCCTTGACGGAAAAAACCGTTGGACAAAGCCTGCTCGGACTGGAATACAAAGCCGACTGCTGGGTCTTCCGCGTAGTGGGACAACGCACGCCGACATCGTCAACCCGCACGACTACGGGTATATTCGTGCAGCTTGAACTGAATGGTTTATCAAGTATCGGGTCAAATCCGATGCAAGCCCTGCGTAACAGTGTTCCAGGTTATCAGAATATCAATCAGCCTGATTCGTTCATCAGCCGTTGAACCTGTTATTCTCCCCGTCATTCTTCAGATTATTCTCACCCATGAACGTTTTTCCAATTATGCGTAAAACCAATCAAACCCAACTCACGGCACTTGCATTCATGCTGTTGTCTGCAACCGCCGGCAGCGCCTGGGCGCAAGCTGTGTCGAAGCAGATTACGCCGCCTCTGGTTGCCCCGGCCCCAGCGGCGGCGCCGGCTGCCGTTGCTCCGGCATCCAAGGGCGCTCCACAAACGGTGGACGCCATCGTCGCGGTGGTGAACACGGATGTGATTACCCAGCAGGAATTGAGCAAGCGCATGAACGATGTGGTGCAGCGCATGAAGGCGCAGAATATCGAATTGCCGCCGGTGGCTGAGCTGCAAAAACAATTGCTTGAACGCATGATTCTTGAGCGCGCCGAAGTGCAGCTGGCGAAAGAGAACGGTTTGTCGGTGGACGACGTCATGCTGGATCGCGCGATCGGCCGGATTGCCGAACAAAACAAGCTATCGATGGCGGATTTCCAGAAACAGCTGGCGGCCGACAAGATTCCTTATCCGGCCTTCCGCGAAGAAATCCGCCAGGAAATGCTGTTGCAGCGCCTGCGCGAACGTGAAGTCGACAACAAGATCCAGATTTCGGAATCGGAAGTCGACAATTACATTACCGCTGATGCCAGCAACAAGCAAAATGCCCAGGAACTGGATTTAGCGCAGATTCTGGTGCGCGTTCCTGAAAACGCCACAGCCGACCAGATTGCCCAGCGCGCCAAGCGGGCTGAGGAAGCCATGCAGCAGATCAAGTCCGGCGGCAACTTCGCCGCCGTCGCAGCCGCGTTTTCCGACGCCAGCGATGCCCTGACCGGCGGCGACATGGGATGGCGCGCGCAAGACCGCCTGCCGTCCTTGTATGTCGAAGCGGTCGCTAACCTGGCTCCCGGCCAGGTGTCGGCCATCTTGAAGAGCGCCAACGGCTTCCATATCGTCAAACTGGTCAACAAGCGTGCCGCTGCCAGCACGCCGACAGATACGGCCGCTGCACCTGTGCAGCAGACGCATGTACGCCATATCCTGATCAAGGTCACGCCGACCGTGACAGCGGCCGACGCGCGCCGCCGCCTGCTTGACCTGAAAGAACGCCTGGATAACAACGCCGCCAAGTTTGAAGACCTGGCCAAGCAATACTCCAACGATTTGTCGGCATCCAAGGGGGGCGATCTGGGCTGGGTGTATCCCGGCGACACCGTGCCAGAATTCGAACGCGCGATGGATGCCTTGAAGCCTGGCCAGGTCAGCGAGCCGATCGAATCGCCATTCGGCTATCACCTGATCCAGGTGCTGGAACGCAAGACCAACGATGTGTCGAAAGAGCGTCAGCGCCTAGCGGCCCGCATGGCGATCCGCGAACGCAAGACCGAAGAAGCCACCAACGACTGGCTGCGTCAGTTGCGTGACCGTACTTATGTTGAATACCGTAACGACGATCACTGATTGCGGCTTGTATTGCATCGTGATCCACGATTCGGGCGATTCATGAAAGCTGCGCATGTCTGAACAATCTGGGGCCATGCCGTCCGGCGCACAGCAGCGTCCGGTATTGGCCGTCACCTGCGGCGAGCCGGCCGGCATCGGCCCTGAGGTGTCGATCCGGGCCGCCTGGGAATTGCGCGCCCAGATCAAGAGCGTGCTGATCGGCGACGCCGCTTTCCTGGCGATGACCGCGGCGGCAATCGATCCTGACATCAGGCTGGTGGCCTTGTCGCAGCAGGCCTTCCGCAACAATGGCTTGCCGAATTTCTCGATTGACCAGATTGCCGTGATCGATTGTCAGCTGGATGCCCATGTGCGTCCGGGCGTGCTGGATGCGCGCAATGGGCGGGCAGTGCTGCGCACGCTGGATATTGCGATTGATGGCGCGCAGCAGGGTATTTTCGATGGCATCGTCACCGCGCCGCTGCAAAAAAGCACGATCAACGACGCCGGCGTCGCATTCACCGGCCATACTGAATACCTGGCTGAAAAAAGCGCGACCGCCCAGGTGGTCATGATGCTGGCGACCGACCGCACCACGCCGCCGCTGCGGGTGGCGCTGGCGACCACGCATCTGGCTCTGAAAGATGTCGCGGCAGCGATCAGCTTCGACAGCCTGAGCCGTACCATTGCCATCCTGCACGCGGATCTGCAGAATAAATTCGGGCTGGCGCAGCCGCGCATCCTGGTGACCGGCCTCAATCCGCATGCGGGGGAGGGCGGCTATCTGGGGCGCGAAGAAATCGATATCATCGGTCCCGTATTGCAGGCCGCCAAGGCAAACGGGATTGCGGTCAGCGGCCCCTATCCCGCCGACACCTTGTTCCAGCAAAAATACCTGGCCGATGCCGATTGCGTGCTGGCCATGTATCACGATCAAGGTTTGCCGGTATTGAAGTACGCCAGCTTCGGGCATGGCATCAACATTACGCTGGGCCTGCCGTTTATCCGCACTTCCGTGGATCACGGCACTGCGCTCGATCTCGCCGCCGCCGGCCTTGGCCGCGCCGATCACGGCAGCATGCTGGCGGCGATGAATGCGGCGGCGCAGATGGTGCGTTCGAGCCAGTCCGGCAAGAAATAAGCCCCGACCAGGGCGGCGCTTGCACCTCCTGTAATTGTTTTAGCGGCTTAGTCTCGCAAATAAAGAAGAATATGAAGAATCACATCCCCCGCAAGCGCTTCGGCCAGAATTTCCTGACCGACGACACCGTGCTGTACAACATCATCGCTGCGATTGCGCCGCAGGCCGACGACAACATGGTTGAAATCGGCCCGGGCCTGGCGGCCATGACCAGCCTGCTGCTGGAGTCGCTGCAGCAGCTGCATGTGGTCGAACTGGATCGCGACCTGGTGGCGCGCCTGCAAAAGACTTTCGATCCGGCGCGCCTGCATGTGCATTCCGCCGATGCGCTGAAATTCGATTTCAGCAGCATTCCGCTGAACGGCGGCAAGAAACTGCGCGTGGTCGGCAACCTGCCTTACAACATCTCCAGTCCCTTGCTGTTCCACCTGGCGGAGATCGCGCCGCAAGTGCAAGACCAGCACTTCATGCTGCAAAAGGAAGTGGTGGAGCGCATGGTGGCCGCACCGGGCAGCAAGGCTTTCGGCCGTTTGTCGGTCATGCTGCAATGGCGCTACAAGATGCAGCTGATGTTCATCGTGCCGCCGACCGCTTTCGATCCGCCGCCGCGAGTGGAGTCGGCCATCGTCAGGATGATTCCGATTGCCCAGCCCTTGGCTTGTGAGCAGAAGAAACTGGAAGACGTCGTGCTGAAAGCTTTCACGCAAAGACGCAAGGTGATTCGCAACTGCCTGGCAGGAATGTTCACCGAAAATGAATTGATCGACGCCGGCGTCGATCCGCAGGCGCGGCCGGAAACCGTATCGATGGAATTGTTTGTGGCCTTGGCGAATCGCCTGCCCTGATTTTCGCCAAACCGCGTTTCCTTCTCTCGCATCAGAGAGAAGGAAACGCTGCCGGATTGACTACCTCGCCATCACCCCGATAAGGCCTGCCTTCTTGTCGGCATTGGCAAAGCGCAGCTTGCTTTTTTAAAGCGCAGATCTATTCTGCCGCACTCAATTTATAGAGCAGCGTTGGCGGCAATGCCGTCTTTGCGCTCGATCAATTCAATTTTATAACCGTCGGGATCCTGTACAAAGGCGATCACCGTGCTGCCGCCCTTTACCGGTCCGGCTTCGCGCGTCACATTGCCACCTTGCGCCTTGACGTCGGCGCAGGCTTTGTAGGCGTCTTCCACCGCTACCGCCATATGCCCGAAGGCCGTGCCCTGGTCGTAGTTTTCGACACCGTAGTTATAGGTCAGCTCAAGTTCGGCATGATCGGGATTGCTGCCGTAGCCGACAAAAGCCAGCGTGTATTTGTATTCAGGATTGTCGTTGGTGCGCAGCAGTTTCATGCCGAGCACCTTGGTGTAGAAATCGATGGAGCGTTGCAGATTGCCGACGCGCAGCATGGTATGGAGGATTCGCATGATTGTTCTCGGTAGTTGGGAAGGGGGATTGTTGTAGCCTGCCTCGCTATTTTAAAGCGGCGCGGCCGCTAGCGTGCGCCAGGCCCTGGCGTTAGAAAACCGGCAGGGTTTCCTGGGCGCTGTCGCGCAGGGTTTTCCGGGCGGTTTCAAATTCGGGGAAAATCGATTGCACGGTAGCCCAGAAACGCGGGCTGTGGTTCATCTCACGCAGATGCGACAGCTCGTGCGCGATCACGTAGTCGATCAGCGGCAGCGCAAAATGCATCAGCCGCCAGTTGAGCCGGATCTTGCCTTCCGAAGTGCACGATCCCCACTGGGTAGTCGCCGACGACAGCGCAAACGACTGGTAGGTGACGCCGAGCTTTTGCGCATAGATAGGCAGGCGTTCGCCGAACACGCGCTTGGCTTCCAGCTGCAGCCAGCCCAATACGCGGTCCTTGAGTTGCTGCTCGCTGGCGTCGGCCGGCAGGCAGACGATCAACTGGTCGCTGGCGTCATCGAAATGAATGCCGGCCTTCTGGGTGGCGTGGATGCGCAGTGTGATGCTGCGCCCCATGTAAGGCAGCGTTTCGCCGTCGCGCCACTGCATCTGCGGCTGCATGCGGCGGGTGGAGCGGTCGCGGTACTCGCTCAGCTTGGTGAAAATCCAGCGTTTTTTTTCCCGGATGGCGACTTCGATATCGCCCAGCGTGACCCATTTGGGGGCGGTGACGCGTAAGCCATCGTCGCTGATCAGGAAGCCGATGGAGCGCCGTTTCGAGCGCAGCAAGGTGTAATCGAGTACATGCTCGCCAAAGCGCAGGCGGCGCTTGCCTGGCGCCAGCGCGCCGGCATCGGTGGCCGGCGGCGTCGGCGGCAGCGGGGTGGCGCGTGGATTTGTTCTTGGATTGGGTGTTTGCGGCGCGGGCGGCGTGCTGACGATTGAGTCGTCGGCAAACAGGTCCAGCTGCAACGCTTGCTGCTGCGGTAGCTTGCCCTGAGGCCGTGCATTTGGCCCCAGGTGTTGCTTAATCGGCTTTTGATGCAATAGTTTCAATGTTGGCTAGTGAGTATTATTTTTGCCTGGAATAGACATGGGGTGAAATCACCCGCATTTCAGATTCTATCCAATTTTCGACTTTCGCCATCAGCTCGCTGCTATCCATGCCTTCTGGAGCAATCGGCTTGCCGATGGAGACGGTGATCAGGCCCGGTTTCTTGATGAAGGAATTCTTCGGCCAGCACTCGCCCGCATTGTGGGCAATCGGCACAACGACCGTATTGGTTTCCACTGCCAGGCGGGTGCCGCCGTTCTTGTACTTGCCGGTCTGGCCGACCGGAATCCGCGTGCCTTCGGGGAACATGATGATCCATTGGCCGTCGGCCAGCCGCTTGCGGCCTTGCACCACCACCTGAGCGAAAGCGTCGCGGCCTCTGCTGCGGTCGATCGGGATCATGCGCAGCAGGGCGATGCCCCAGCCGAAAAAAGGAATGTAGGTCAGCGATTTCTTGAACACGAACACCAGCGGCCGCGGCGTCATCTGCAGCAGGAAAATGGTTTCCCAGGCCGACTGATGCTTGCTCAGCACGACCGCAGGCGCATCCGGGAAATTCTCGAAACCCTTGACCTCATAGCGGATGCCGCAGATGACCTTGGCCATCCACACCACGATGACGTTCCAGCGCGCCGTCAGGTAGTAGCGGCGTGCGTAAGGGAAGGGGGCAAACAGGACGCAGGCCAGCGACCAGACAACGGTCAGGATTGCCATCAGTACGGCAAACAGCAGCGAACGCAGAAACAGTGAAAAACGCAACATGCAGACTCCAGATATTTTTCTAAACACACACTATTGCCGAGGCGCTCATGGCTCCTCGGCGAGTAATCACACTGCCAGTTCCATCGGCTTCTTCAAGAGGAAATCGACGACTGCCGCCAGGTCCGGATAAATCAGGGTGCCGGGCGGCAGGCCGCCTTTTTCGCGGGTCTTCTCACCCTTGCCGGTCAGCACCAGGTACGGCGCGCAACCGGCGACAAAGCCGGCCTGCAAGTCGCGCAGCGAATCGCCGACCGTGGCGACGCCGCCGCGCAGGCTGACGTCGAAGCGCTTGCCGATGTCATGGAACATGCCGGCTTTCGGCTTGCGGCAATCGCAGTTGTCGTCGGCCGCATGCGGGCAGAAAAAGATGGCGTCGATTTCGGCGCCCACCAGCTGCGCTGCCTCATGCATCTTCTGATGGATCGCCATCAGCGTTTGCATGTCGAACAGGCCGCGCGCGATGCCCGACTGGTTGGTGGCTACCACCACCCGGTAGCCGGCCTGGTTCAGGCGCGCGATGGCTTCCAGCGAGCCCTTGATCGGCATCCACTCGGCGGGCGATTTGATGAAAGCGTCCGAGTCGTGGTTGATGACGCCGTCGCGGTCGAGGATGATCAGTTTCATGGCTGTTGGTTATCCGTTTACGCCGCCAGCTTGGAAATGTCGGCGACCTGATTCAGCATCACGTGCAGGTTCGCCAGCAAAGCCAGGCGGTTGTTGCGCAATTGCAGATCGTCGGCCATCACCATCACATCGTTGAAGAAGCCGTCGACGTTTTCGCGCAGCCGCGCCAGGGCTTTCAGCGCGGTGCTGAAATCGCCTTTGGCAAAAGCGGCATCGACTTCCGGCTTGAGCGCATTCATGGCGGCGAACAGCGATTGCTCGGCGCTGTCCTGCAGCAGATCCGGCTGCACGGTGCTGCCGACGCCTTCAGTCTTTTTCAGGATGTTGGTAATGCGCTTGTTGGCGGCTGCCAGCGCTTCCGCTTCCGGCAAGGCGGCAAAGGCTTGCACTGCGTCCAGCCGTTCGATGATGTTGTCGAGCCGTTCCGGCTGTTGCGCCACGACGGCTTCGATTTCATTCGGTGAATAGGCGCGTTCGCGCAGCAGGCCGCGCAGGCGGTCGTACAGGAAAGGCAGCACATCGCTGCTCGGGTCCTTGAAGTTGGCGTTGCCGGCAAACTGCTGCGCGGCGTTGCCCAGCAATTGCATCAGCGACACCGGCAGACGCTTTTCCAGCAGCATGCGCAAGATGCCCAGGGCATGCCGGCGCAGCGCGAACGGATCCTTGTCGCCGGTAGGCTGCAGGCCGATGCCCCAGATGCCGACCAGGGTTTCCAGCTTGTCGGCTAATGCCACCGCGGTGCTGGTGTCAGTGGTCGGCAGGGCGTCGCCGGCAAAACGCGGCTGGTAGTGTTCCGAAATCGCCAGCGCTACTGCCTCAGCTTCGCCGTCATGGCGTGCATAGTAGTTGCCCATGATGCCTTGCAGTTCCGGGAACTCGCCCACCATGTCGGTCAGCAGGTCGGCCTTGGCCAGCAGGGCGCCGCGTTCAGCCAATGCGGCCAGCGCAGCATCGCCGCCGAGCAGGCCGGCGATCGCCGTTGCCAGCGCCTTGACGCGTTCAGTGCGCTGCAGCTGGTTGCCGAGCTTGTTGTGGTAGACCACGTTGGCCAGCAGCGGCACGCGCTCGGCCAGTTTCTTTTTCTGGTCTTGCTCGAAGAAGAATTTCGCATCGGACAGGCGCGGCCGCACCACGCGCTCATTGCCTTCGATGATGTAGTGCGGTTCGCTGGTTTGCAGATTCGAGACGATCAGGAAGCGTGAACGCAGCTTGCCGGCGCTGTCGGTCAGCGCAAAGTACTTCTGGTTGGTTTGCATGGTCAGGATCAGGCATTCCTGCGGCACGCTGAGGAATTCGTCCTCGAACTTGCAGGCATACACCACCGGCCATTCGACCAGCGCCGCTACTTCATCCAGCAGCGCTTCCGGCATCAGCACCTGATCATCGGCGGCAGTCGCCAGCAGGGCGCTGCGGATCTTTTCCTTGCGTTCGCTGAAGCTGGCGATGACTTTGCCTTGCTCCGCCAGCGCGTTCGCATAGCTGTCGGCATCGGCCAGCGTGATGCGGCCTTGGGACAGGAAACGATGGCCTTCCGTCAGGCGGCCGGCGTCCAGGCCCAGCAGGGTCAGCGGCAGCACCTGGTCGCCGTGCAGCGCCACCAGGCTGTGCGCGGGGCGCACGAAGCGTACGGTGTGGCCGGCAGCGTGGCCGTGCTGGCGCTGGTAACTCATGACTTTCGGGATCGGCAGCTTGGCGACGCTGTCTTCCAGCACCGTCTGCAAACCGGCTTGCAGCGCTACGCCTTTGGCGGTGTAGCTGTAGAAAAAGCTTTCAGCCTTGCCGTCAGGTGCGCGTTCCAATTCGGTTGGCGTGATCATCACCTTGCCGCACTGGGCAGCGAGGGCAGCCAGTTTCTTGACCAGCGGCGCCGACGGCCGGCCTTCGGCATCCAGAGCCACCGATACTGGCAGCACTTTTTCGCGCAGGGTCTTGTCGAGCGAAACGGCGCGCACATGGCTGATGGAGACTGCCAGCCGGCGCGGGGTGGCGAATGCGGTGGCGAGTGCGCCTTCTTCCAGGAAGTCGCGCGCTTTCAAGCCATTGAAGATACCCATGGCGAAGGCGTCGCCCAGTTTCGCCAATGCCTTTGGCGGCAGTTCTTCGGTAAAAATTTCGATCAACAGGGTGCTGCTCATGCTTTTTCCCCTGCGCGCTGAGCCACAGCCGCCATGTATTCATCTCCAAATTCTTGCAATAACAGATCGGCGTTTTCCTTGGTGATTTCCCACATCGGGAACCCCAGTTTCGCCCGTGAATCGTAGTACGCCTGCGCGACTGCGCGCGACAAGTTACGGATCCGGCCCATGTAGGCGGCGCGCTCGGTGACCGAGATGGCGCCGCGCGCATCCAGCAGGTTGAAAGTGTGCGCGGCCTTCAGCACCATTTCATAGGCCGGCAGCGCCAGCGGTACTTCCAGCAGGCGCTTGGCCTGGGTTTCGTAGTTGCTGAACAAAGGGAACAGGAATTCGGTATCGGCGTATTCAAAGTTGTAGGTCGACTGCTCGACTTCGTTCTGGTGGAACACGTCGCCATAACTGAGGGTCTTCTTGACGCCGTTTTCCACCCATTCGGTCCACACCAGGTCGTAGACGTTTTCCACGCCTTGCAGATACATGGCGAGCCGTTCGATGCCGTAAGTGATTTCACCCAGCACCGGCTTGCAATCGAGGCCGCCGACTTGCTGGAAGTAAGTGAACTGGGTCACTTCCATGCCGTTCAGCCAGACTTCCCAGCCCAGGCCCCAGGCGCCCAGGGTCGGATTTTCCCAGTCGTCTTCGACGAAGCGCACGTCGTTGCGCTGCAGGTCGAGGCCGAGTGCCGCCAGCGAACCGAGATACAGGTCAAGGATGTTTTCCGGGGCCGGCTTCAACACCACCTGGTATTGATAGTAATGTTGCAAGCGGTTCGGGTTTTCGCCATAGCGCCCGTCTTTCGGGCGGCGCGACGGCTGCACATAGGCAGCGCGCCAGGGCTCCGGACCTATTGCGCGCAGAAAGGTGGCGGTATGCGATGTGCCGGCGCCGACTTCCATGTCGTAGGGTTGCAGCAGGGCACAACCTTGCGCATCCCAGTAATCTTGTAATTTGAGAATGATTTGTTGAAATGTAAGCATTGTTTTTGTTGCTTTTCCGTACGGCAAATGCCGATTAATAGAGAGGAACCGGGGCGCGATAAAGATCAGCGCTAAAAGCAGCGATTTTAGCGGGTTTTACCGCCTTAGTCGCGTTTCCGGCGGGAACGCCACCAGCTGCCGGCCAGCATCAGCAGCGCCGCCGCCAGCAGCGTGCGGTTGCCAAGCAGGATATAGGGCGTCATGCCGCTATACCCTTGTACTGTGACTGCCAGGGTTGCGCGGGTGTATGGCGCCAGCCGGGCGCTGACTACGCCATGCGGATCGATCAGCGCGGTGGCGCCGGTATTGGTGGCGCGCAGCATCGGCCGGCCGCTTTCCAGGCTGCGCATCTGCGAAATCTGCAGATGCTGCGGCAAGGCGATGGTGTTGCCGAACCAGGCGATATTCGACATGTTCAGCAGCAGCGTCGCGACCGGCTTGCCAGCCGCGTTGGCCGCCGCAAGCTGGGCGGCGATTTCATCGCCGAACAAGTCTTCGTAGCAGATGTTCGGCAAGACCCACTGGTCTTTCACCGCGAATGGCGCCTGCACTGCGGCGCCGCGCTGGAAATCGCCGAGCGGGATGTTCATCATGTCGACGAACCAGCGGAAGCCGAACGGCACGAACTCGCCAAACGGCACCAGGTGCTGCTTGTCGTAGCGGAACGCGGGCAAGGCCTGGTCCTGCGGGGCG
The DNA here is from genome assembly GCF_035566555.1 of Collimonas sp. Taxonomy (GTDB): domain Bacteria; phylum Pseudomonadota; class Gammaproteobacteria; order Burkholderiales; family Burkholderiaceae_D; genus Collimonas. The sequence goes on along the minus strand of NZ_DATMRB010000168.1, from coordinate 5,999 downwards.
ATACCTATGACGCTGTTGGAATAGCGGTAAGGGCCGTCGATATAGGGAATGCCGAGCGCGATATGGCTGCCGCTCTGGCGCGAGAAATCGGTCAAGGCCGGCAGGAAGTCCGGCGGTAGCTCGGTTTGCAGGATCGGTACCGCGGTTTCCGGCGTGGCGATCAGGTCGGCCGGCGCGGCGCGGATCATGTCGACATAGAGGCGCAAGGAATTGATGATCTGGGCTGTATTGAATTTTTCTTCCTGCGGCACGTTGCCTTGCAACAGGCGCACGGAAATCGGCTTGCCATGCGGTGTGGTCCAGTTTACTTGATGTAAAGCGAGGCCCGCCAGCAGCGCCAGAACAGCTGCCACGGCCGGCAGTGTGTGCTGCGGCCGCAAAGCCAGGCAGCCGGCAATCACGGCGGCGATGCAGCCGACGCCGTAGACCCCGACCAGCGGGGCAAAGCCGCTCAGCGGACCTGCGGTATGGGCATAGCCCGAGATCAGCCAGGGGAAGCCGGTGAACAGCCAGCCGCGCAGCCATTCCGTCAGTCCCCACATGGCCGGGAAGATCGCCAGCGCAAACAGCAGCGGCGAGGCATTCCAGCGCCGTTGCAGCCACAGGCTGAGGCCGGCGCACAGCGCAGTATATAAGCCCATGATGGCAGCCAGCACTGCTACAGCCAGCACCGCCAGCCAGCCGGGCAGGCCGCCGAAATCGTGCAGCGAAATGTAGATCCAGTAAACCCCGTGCGCGACCCAGCCGAAGCCATAGGCCCAGCCGAGCAGGGCGCCGCGTCTGACGCTGTCTTTGCCATCGAGTTGCCGCAGGCAGAAGATCAGCAGCGCCAGGGTCGCCAGTTGCAGCGGCCAGAGGCGGTAGGGAGCAAAGGAAAAGACGTTGATGGCGCCGGTGACGGCGGCCAGCGTCAGCAGCAGGGGAAATGGGATGGAGCTAAGGCGAAAGCGCATGGGCAGCGGAGATGTTGCTGTTAGAGGTAAGTCGGACAAGCGCAGCGCCGGACCGACCTACGCTCTCATCTTCAGGATTCTTCCTGGCCAGATTCTGACAGCTTTTCGACCAGCAGGACATGCACCTGGCGGGCATCGGCGCGCAAGACTTCAAAACGCACATTGTCGATGGTGAATTCATCGCCCTTGCGCGGTACGCGGCCGAGGTGATTGGCGACCAGGCCGCCGATGGTGTCGACATCTTCGTCGACCAGCGCGGTTTCCAGTGTCTCGTTGAACTGTTCGATCTCGGTCAGCGCCTTGACGCGCCAGCGGCCGCCGTGGTCGCCGTCGCGGATGGCCAGGATGTTGTCTTCTTCTTCGTCGAAGTCGTATTCGTCCTCGATATCGCCGACGATCTGCTCCAGCACGTCCTCGATGGTGATGAGGCCGGCGACGCCGCCGTATTCGTCGACCACGATCGCCATGTGGTTGCGGTTGGCGCGGAAGTCGCGCAGCAGGACGTTGAGGCGCTTCGATTCAGGAATGAAGACGGCCGGGCGCAGCATGTCGCGCACGTCGAAGGAATCTTCGGCGTAGTAGCGCAGCAGGTCTTTCGCCAGCAGGATGCCGATCACCTTGTCGCGCTCGCCGTCGACGGCAGGAAAGCGCGAGTGGGCGGTCGACAGGACTTCCGGCATCCAGTCTTCGATGGGCTTGGTGACGTCGATCATGTCCATTTGCGAACGCGGGATCATGATGTCGCGGGCGGAGAGGTCGGATACCTGGAACACGCCTTCGATCATCGACAGCGCATCGGCGTCGATCAGGTTGCGTTCGTGTGCGTCTTGCAGCACATCGAGCAGTTCGGCGCGATTTTCAGGTTCAGGGGAGATCAGTGCGGTCAGGCGTTCAAATAGTGACCGGTGGGGTTTAGCGTCAAATGATTTGACGCTACTAGGGTGCTCTGGCATATGGCGTTAGCCTTGGTTTCACATTGTTTCGGAAGCAATAGCATACAACAAATATGTGACAGGACGACGAAACGCATGTGTCATCGACGTCATATCGTGCCTCGAATCGCTGTTTTGGCACATAAAAAAAGCGGATAGCGCCTAAAGACACTATCCGCCCTCGTTGCAAAAGAGGTAATTATTTCTTCATTTCATCTTTAGCCATGCCGTCCTTGCTCATTTCGTCTTTCGACATGGCATCTTTGGACATCGCGTCTTTTTTGTGCATTTTCTTGTGCGGCTTGGCCATGGCGTCCTTGGACATGCTGTCCTTGCTCATGGCGTCGTGAGCCATGGGAGCCGCGTCTTTCGACATTGCGTCTTTAGCCATAGGGGCAGCATCTTTCGACATTGCGTCCTGAGCAAAAGCACCGCCGGCAGTCATCATCAGGCCAGAAACCAACAGGATTGTAAGGCTTTTCTTCATTTTGAATCTCCAGATAAAAGTGGCAAAAGCGCCAAAAAAAACAATAGGTGCAGCAAATTGCGGGACCGTTGTCAGGATCCGCCAAACCAGTTGTACCCCTGGTCTTCCCAATAGCCGCCGGGGTATTTGTTGGTCACTTCCATCGAAACGATGTGTTTCGGATTCTTGTAGCCGAGCTTGGTCGGCATCCGCAGCTTCATCGGGAAACCGTATTTCGCCGGCAGGATCTCGCCGTCATAGGTCAGGGTGAGCTGGGTCTGCGGATGCAGCGCGGTCGCCATGTCGATGCTGGTGTGGTAGTCGTCGCCGCACTGGAAATCGATGTATTTGGCGCTCAGGTCGGCGCCTATCATCTTCAGGAAATACGAGAACGGAATACCACCCCAGCGGCCGATGGCGCTCCAGCCCTCGACGCAGATATGACGGGTAATCTGCTCGTTCTGCGGCATCTTGTGCAATTGCTCCAGCGTCCAGGGGCGCTTGTTGGCAACCAGTCCGAGGATTTCCAGCTGATAGTCGCTGCCGTCGATATCCGGCACGTCCTCGATGCCATAGAAGGCATTGAACGGGAAGGGGCGGGTCATTTCCGCCTGAGTGTAGGTGGGCGCTAGCCGCTTGGGGTCGAACAGCCATCCTTGCACGCCGTCGTTCATGCGCGAGATGCGTTCCAGCATGCGGTTGACCGAAGGTTCGTCGGTGATATTGCAGCCGGTCAGCAGCGACAGCCCGCCCAGGGTCAGCGCGCGCTTGGCGAACAGGCGGCGCGACGGCAGCGCCAGTTCGCGCCGCGCATCTTTCAATATGGCGTCGGCATCAAGCTGTGCCGCGGGCCCAAGGTTTTTCTTGATCATCATGCTCTCCTCAGCGGCCGCGCAGCATGGCCAGCAGCGTGCGCGGAACCAGCGCCACCATGATCACGTGCACTACAATGAAAACGACCAGGAAGGCCATGGCGAAGAAATGCACGATGCGGGCATTGTCGAAGCCGCCCATCAGATCGCGCAGGACGGGGAGCTGCACCGATTTCCAGATCGCCAGGCCGGACACCACCAGCAGGATCAGGTCCAGGATGACCGAGACATAGGCCAGTTTTTGCACGGCGTTGTAATGATCGAGGGAGTCATGCTGCAGTTTGCCGCGCAGCGCCTTGAGCATGTCCTGGATCACTTCCCGCGGACGCAAAGGCAGGAATTTCTTCCACAGGCGGCCGCTGCCGGTATTCATCAGCAGGTACACCAGGCCATTGAACGCCAGCAGCCACATCGCTGCAAAATGCCACTGCAGGGCGCCGCCCAGCCAGCCGCCCAGGGTCCATTCGCTGGGGATGCGGAACGGGAAAATCGGTGAGGCGTTATAGATGCGCCAGCCGCTCAGGATCATGATGATCACGGCTAGTGCATTGAGCCAGTGCGTAATGCGCAGCCAGACGGGATGGACCACCGGTTTCTTGAGTGTATTGAGGGCCGGGGATGTCATTCAGGCCTCCTGCTGCGGAAGTGGTACAGCCAATATGAACAGTGTGGCGGGGTTCATGTTTGCCTCCGGAAAGTGAGCAATGTTGTTTTCATGTGCTTTAGTCGCGGATCAACTCTATTCATTACACGATTTCATCATATTCTTATTACTCGAGGAGATATGAGATTAATTCTAGTCCACAAATGTTAATTTATTTTCAATATTTTACCTTTTTGCTATTTTTTTTTAGAATATAAGAAATGTCTTATATGTCTGATTTCTGGCGTCCCAAGCTGGCGCTGGAAATGAAAAACGCCGCATAAGCGGCGTTTCGGGTGAGGCGTGAGTTTGGCGCTCAGCGGTCTGCGTAGGGATTGGGCCAGCCCAGCGCTTCCAGGATTTCAATTTCCAGGCTTTCCATCTCGACGGCTTCTTCCTCGTCTTCGTGGTCGTAGCCCTGCGCATGCAGAACGCCATGCACCACCAGATGGGCGGCGTGCTCCAGCACGGACTTGTCTTGTTCCTTGGCTTCACGCTCCAGCACATCGGTGCACAGGATGATGTCGGCCTGGGTGACGCCATTGTCTTCCTGCTCTTGATCCTCGGAGTAGGCAAAGGTCAGCACATTGGTGGCGTAATCCTTGCCGCGGTAATCGCGGTTCAGAGCGCGGCCTTCATCGGCGTCGACAAAGCGGATCGTCAGCTCGGCCGGCGCCAGCAGGGCGGCTTGCACCCAGCGCCGCAGTTTTGGGCGGCTGACGCTGTCTTGCAGGCGCGGGTCAGGATATTGCACCGACAGGGAGAGTTTATTTTTTTGCGGCATCGTGGTTATGTGCGCTTATTTTCTATTGCGTGCGGTTTTGGTGATGCCGGTCGAGACCGGCTTGACGGCTTTGACAGGCTGCGGCGTGGCAGCTTCGATGACGCCGTGGGTGGAAGCCACCGGCGCCGCCAGCGACGCGCTTTCGTAGGCGTCGACGATGCGCGCCACCAGCGGATGACGTACCACGTCGCTGCTGTTGAAGCGGGTAAAGGCGATGCCGCGCACGTCTTTCAATATGTTCATGGCGTCGATCAGGCCGCTCTTCTGGCCGCGCTGCAGATCGATCTGGGTGACGTCGCCGGTGACCACGGCCTTGCTGCCGAAGCCGATCCGGGTCAGGAACATCTTCATCTGTTCCGGCGTGGTGTTCTGCGCTTCGTCCAGGATGATGAAAGCATGGTTCAAGGTGCGGCCGCGCATGTAGGCCAGCGGTGCGATCTCGATCGCCTGCTTTTCAAACATCTTCTGGGTGCGGTCAAAGCCCAGCAAATCGTAGAGCGCGTCATACAAGGGCCGCAGATAAGGATCAACTTTCTGCGCCAGGTCGCCCGGCAGGAAGCCCAGCCGTTCGCCTGCTTCGACCGCCGGTCGCGTCAGCACGATGCGCTTGACGGCGTCGCGTTCCAGCGCATCGACCGCGCAAGCCACCGCCAGATAGGTCTTGCCAGTGCCGGCCGGACCGATGCCGAGCGTGACGTCGTGTTCCAGGATGGCGCGGATGTATTGGCTTTGATGCGGGGTGCGGCCGCGCAGATCGCTGCGGCGGGTTTTCAGCACCGGGCTTTCGATATCGGTTTCGGTCAGCTCGGCGTCGGCCGGGTCGGCCACATCGGCACTGGCCTCGTCGCCGGCCTTGCCGTTGCTCTTGACGGCTTTCAGTTTCTTGCCCATGCCCAGCTTGGCGCGCTGCTCCACCAGCGCCAGCTGGATTTCATCGACCGAGATCACCTTGTTGGCGACGGCGTAGAACTGATCGAGGATCTCGACCGCGCGTTCGGCATTGCTGCCGGCGGCGATGAACTTGTCGCCGCGGCGGAAAATCGAGACATCCAGCGCCGCCGAAATCTGCCGCAGGTTTTCATCCAGCGGTCCGCACAGGTGCGCCAGCCGCGTATTGTCGAGCGGCTGCGGGATGAAATAATGCGGCTGGGTAGGGGTTTTAGTTTTCAAACTGGCGTGTGCTTATCTGGTTTGATTGGTCGGCTAGCGCTGCTGCTTATTCGGCGACGACGATTTCGCCGCGCAAGGTATAGGTCAGTGTTTCTGTAATGGTGACGTCGATTAGCTCGCCGATCAGGCGCGCGCCATTTGGGCCGGCATTGAAATTGACCACCCGGTTGTTCTCGGTG
>NZ_DATMRB010000167.1:0-33882 GCF_035566555.1 Collimonas sp. | reverse complement strand
CAACTCGCCCAGCACCCATTCGGCATAGCCGGTGGCGGACAGCTTGCGTACCGCATCCGATTCGTTGCGTACGCGCAGCACCGAATACTTGACAGATGCATCGATGGCGACATAGACCGTCAGTTCGGAAACGATACCCTGTTCGATGTGTTCGAACACGCTGTAGCCGAAGCCATGGCGCGTCACATAGTCGCCGGCGCCGCGGCGCGGCAGCGGCGCCGGCGACCAGTAATGGCCGCTTTCTTCGTCGCGCAGGTAGAAGGTTTCGCCGCCGCTGTCGCTGACCGGATCGTTGGCCCAGGGCGTGAGACGGAATTCATGGGCGTTCTCGCCCCAGGTGTAAGCCTGGCCGCTTTCTGAAATGACCGTGCCGAACTGTGGATTGGCGATCACGTTGCTCCATGGCGCCGGCGTGGTTTGTCCCGCCGAGGTGGTGATCACGTATTCGCGGCCGTCGGCGCTGAAGCCGCCCAGGCCGTTTGCCATGAGCAGTTCACGGCTGGCCAAGGCCAGTCCGTCCGGGATGCTGAGCGCTTGCGGCCTGAGCGTAGGCGTCAGGCGCGGTACGCGGATTTCCATCAGATCGCGGCGGTTGATCTGCTCGGCCAGCGTACCGCGGCTGTCGGTCAGGATGACGCGCGCCACGGCCTGGAACAGGATCCGGTCTTCGTCGGAAATCTGGTCCACCAGGCGCAGGAAAATGCCGCCCGGACGGTCGATCGCATTGGCTCCGGTCACCGAGGAAATCAAGCCCATGATCTGTTCCTGCAGCAGCTGGCGATAGCCGGCGTGGTCTTCATTCCAGATCACCAGGTCGACCACCAGTCCTTTCGAACGCCAGTAGGCATGGGCTTGCACCAGCTGCCGCACCAGCTCGATGTTGTCCTGGCTCTTGATCTGCACCAGCACGATCGGCAGGTCGCCGGAAATGGCGTAGCCCCACAGGCCGGACTGGCCGCGATGATTGCGGACCAGCACGCTGGCGTTGGCGCGCAGCAGCGGATTGACGAACACTACCGAGTTCGCCAGGCGGCCATACAGCTGGGCGTCGGCTTCGCTGGCGTTGAGCTGGCGCAGCACCACCTGGCTGTGCGGCCAGGACAGTTCGACCACGCGGTCGGCCAGATGGCGGTCCTGGTATTTTTCGATCAGGCCGAGGCACAGATCGCGCGAGTCGCCGATGCCGGTCACCATGTCGATGGTCACCACTTGCTCTGGCTCCAGCGTGATCTGGCAGCGGATCGCCACGATCGGGTCGAGCACCGGCCCGGCGTTGCCGCCCAGCGGACCGGGCTTGCGCATGGCTTGCGGCGCCGCTACGGTGTTGCCGCGGCCGATGAATTCCATGCGGTCGGTCTCGTACGAAACCGCATCCAGCTCGGCGCCGTGGATCGCCATCAGGTGGAACATCCAGGGCATCTTCTCGTTCATGGAACGCGGCCGGCGGGTGCACAGGATGGCGCGTTGCGGATCGAGGATCTCGGTCTGTACGAACAGGTTGCTGAAGGCCGGATGGGTGGCGTCTGCCGCCGCCGGCGCCAGCACCACCTCGGCATAGCTGGTGATGTCGATGGTTCTGCGCATGCGTGAACGGTTGACGATGCGGGTGCGGCGCAGTTCGATATCGTCTTCCTGCGACACCACGATCTCGGTGTGCATGTCGAGATTGTTGTCGCGCCGGCGGAATTCGGCCCGGCCTTCGGAAAAGATCACTTCGTAGTTCTTGGGCGGCGCCAGCGTCGGCTGGTAGGCGGTCGACCAGAAATAGGCGCCGTCTTCATTGCCGCTTTCGGCGACGTCGCGTACGTAGCAGAAGGCGCCCCAGTTATCGCGCGTGCTGTCTTCGCGCCAGCGGGTCACCGCCAGATCGTTCCAGCGGCTGCGGCTGCCGCCGGCGCTGGTGATCATGACGTGATAACGGCCGTTCGACAGCAGCTGGACTTCCGGCGTGCGTGGATCAGGGCGTTGCAGTACGCGCATCTGCATGCCCTGGTCGCTGGCCGCGGTGCGGATGTCGGCCAGGTCGGTGGTGTTGGAGTAAGTGGCGCTGGCTTTGGGGACGCGTTCGTGGAGCAGGGACATGGTGGCCTGGAATAGTGGATAGGATTCAAAGCGCTTTTGCATGGGGCGGTCGAGCAGCAGGTAGGCCAGCGACAGGAAGCCCATGCCCTGGTGATGCGCCATGAAGGAACGGATCACGGCATTGTTCTGTCCGCGCGGCAGGCGCGACGGTGTGTAGTCGATGGCTTCAAAGAAGCCATACTCGCCTTCATATCCCTCCGCTGCCAGCTGCTGCAGGTTGCTGCAAGCCTCTTCCGGCGCCACCATCAGCGCCATCATCGAGGCATACGGCGCAATCACCAGGTCGTCGCCCAGGCCACGCTTGAAACCGAGGCCCGGGACGCCGAAGGCGCGGTATTGATAGTTGAGGCTGGCGTCGAAGGTGTGGTAGCCCGATTCTGAAATTCCCCACGGTACCTTGCGCTGGACACCATACTCGATCTGACGCTTGATGGCAGAGTCGTAGGTTTGTTCCAGCAGGGTGTTGGCGAAGGTCGGCATCACCAGCAACGGCATCAGGTATTCGAACATCGAGCCGCTCCATGACAGCAGGATCGGCTCGCCGCCGGCGACCGTCAACTGGCGGCCGAGGGCGAACCAGCTTTCCTGCGGCAACTGACCCTGAGCGATGGCGACGAAGGTTGTCATGCGGGCTTCCGAGGCCAGCAGGTCGTAAAAGCTGGCGTCGCGCCGGCGTTCGCTGACGTTGTAACCGATTGCCAGCAGGTGGGTGGCAGGATCGTACAGGAAACCGTATTCCATCCTGGCGAATTCTTCCGCCTGGGTCGCCAGCTGTTCGGTCAGCAGGATGTTCTCGCTGGCGCGCCGGCTGCCTTCGGCCAGCAGGCGCTGTAGTGTGGACAGGCGTTCGATCTGTTTCAGGTCGCTGTGTTCTGCCAGTTTTTTCTCGAATTTTTCTGTCAGCTCCGTATGCAGGCGCGCCAGCTGTCGCAAGGTCGGGATGCTGTCGAGTTCCGGGAAGTCATCCAGCCAGTCGGCCGGAACCAGCGCCTGGTTCCACGGCGTCAGCTGATCGAGTTCCGCCAGCGCTTCGCGGCACTGGCTGGCGAGCGCGCGCGCCCAGACATTGAGCTGGGTGTCGGGCACGGTGTCAAGACCGGCGACAAAGCTGGCCGCGCATTGGCTTAATCGCAGCAGGAAATCGTGGGCGACGGTCAATGTGACGGGAACGGATTGACAGGCGAAATCCAGGTCTCGTTCGAACTGAACCAGCTTGGCCAGCGGGCCGCCGCCAGCAGTGTCGCGCAGGATTTCATAAGTGTCGCGCAGGCCCGGAAAGACGCGGGCGCCGATGATGGCGCTGTCCAGCAAGCCTTCCAGGCCCGGGCGCAGGGTCAGCAGGTGGCCCGCCAGATTGCCGCTGTCCACGGTCGAGACGTAGATCGGATGCAGCGGTTTCAGGTACTGGGTGTCGTACCAGTTGTAGAAATGGCCTTGGTAACGCTCCAGCGCTCCCAGAGTCTGGAAGGTGTTTTGCGTGCGAATGATCAGTTGGCCGGCCGGGATGTAGCCGAAATCATAGGCCGCCAGGTTGGCCAGCAGCGACAGGCCGATATTGGTCGGCGAAGTGCGCCGCGCCACCACGGCGACCGGGTGTTCCTGGACATTGTCGAGCGGCAGCCAGTTGTCTTCCGGGCCGACATAGGTTTCAAAAAAAAGCCAGATCTTGCGCGACAGCGAGTGCAGGAACTGTGTCTGCTCGTTGCTCAGCTGCGCCTGGCGGCGGCTGATCGGCTGGCTGATCCAGTAAGCGACGAAAGGCGACGCCAGCCACAGCAGCAGGATCGCGGCGGCGGCTTCCAGCGCCTGCGGCCGGCCGATGCTCAAGTAGAGTGCAAGCGCAGCCGCCATGGCTGGGGCGATCCACATGGCGCGGTAATAGGAAAGCAGTCCGTTGCCGGACTGGCGGCTGGCCTCGCTGGAGGGTTGCCATTCCAGCAGTTTTTTGTGCGACACCAGTATCCGCCACTGGGTGCGGATCACGGCGTCGAGATTGACGGCTGCTTCATAGGGCAGAAAAATCAGGGTCAGCGCGGCGTGGCTGAAATGCTGGCCGGCGGCTTTCAGGGTGGCGGAAAAATGCTGGCGCAGCAGGACGTCGGCCGGTTTGCGCAACAGGCTGATGATGCTGGCGCAGATCGACGGGATCAGGATGATCGCCAGCACCACGCAGCTCCAGAACCAGGCCGACGGCAGCAGCAGCCAGCCGGCCAGCAGCAATGCCGTCAGCGCCGGGGCCACCATGCTGCGGCGCAGATTGTCGAACAGTTTCCAGCGCGACAGGGCCGACAGCGGATTGCGGTGGCGCACGATCTTGCCGCTCGCCGCATCGCGCACCCCCGGCACGCTCGGCAGCAGCCAGGAAGCTATCTGCCAGTCGCCGCGTATCCAGCGATGGCGGCGCCGTACGTCGGCGCTGTAGCGGGACGGGTATTGTTCATACAGCTGGACATCGCTCAGCAGGCCGGCGCGGGCATAGCAGCCTTCCAGCAAATCGTGGCTGAGCACGCGGTTTTCCGGCATGCGGTTGCCCAATGCCTGCTCAAAGGCATCGATGTCGTAGATGCCCTTGCCGACGAAAGAGCCTTCGCCGAACACGTCCTGGTACACATCGGATACCGTGCGGGTATAGGGATCGATGCCAATCTCGCCGCCGCACAGCAGCTCGTAGCGCGATGCCGCCGTGCTGGGCAGGCTGACCGCCACCCGCGGCTGCAGGATGCCGTAGCCGTCCACCACGCGCTCGCGGCCGGCGTCATACAGCGGCCGGTTCAGCGGATGTGCCATGGTGGCGACGAACTGCCTGGCGGCGTCGCGCGGCAGTTCCGTATCGGTATCCAGGGTAATGACGTAGCGAACGTTGCTGAGGCCGTCGGTATCGCCGACGATCAGCGAGTAGATATCCGTTTCGCCGCCGCGCAGGAAGGCATTCAGGTCGGCCAGCTTGCCGCGCTTGCGTTCGTAGCCCATCCAGGATTTTTCCTGTGGGTTCCAGCGGCGCGGACGATGCAGCAGCAGGAAACGGTCATCGTGGGCTTTGCTGTATTTTTTGCTGTCTTCCTGCTGGTACTTCTGGTTCAGTTCGGTAATGTTGTGCGCGATGTGTTCCAGCAGGCTGCCGTCTTCCGGCAGGTTTTCGCTGGCGGCGTCGGCAAAATCGGTCAGCAGGCAAAAACGCAGGTTGTCGTCGCGGTTGGCGAGATAGCGTACTTCCAAGGTCTCGGTCAGCTCATCGATGTTTTGCAGGGTGAACAGCATGGTGGGAACGACGACCAGCGTGCGCGATTCACGCGGTATGCCTTCCGAAAAATCCATGCGCGGCAGCGGTCGCGGCACCGTGATCAGCGTGGTGAACCAGTTGACCATGGCCAGCGCCAGCTGGCTGGCGGCCAGCAGGGTGATGATCCCCAGCATGGCCAGCAGCCGGGCGCCAACGCCGTCATCGACGGCTTTGGCCAACACCAGGCCGACCGCCAGCAGGCTCAGCAGCAGAATGCTGACGAGGTACACCGCCAACGGTGAATCGCGACCGGCGCTGCGCAGGCGGTCGCGCCAGGGCGGATTGAATGCGGCGGCCGCCTCTAGCTGCGGCAAGCCTTTGCCTACCAGGAAATAACCGACATGGCTGCTGCGCGTTTCGCTGCCGCCCGGCTGCATTTTGGCTGCCGCCAGCTGCAGCGCCTGTTGCGCAATCCCGATTTCGGACATGCTGCTGTACTTGGCGAGTTTTTCGACGACGTGGCGGTAGCAGTCGCGCGTGGCGAAATCCATGCGGGTATAGACGTCGCTCGGGTCCTTGCGCAAGATATGGTCGACCGCGCTCATGGTTTCGACGAATTCGCGCCAGTCCATGGCGCTCAGGAAGCGCAGGCTGCCGATGCTGTTGCTGATCGAAACCTGGTCGGCGGCCTGCTGCTGGGTTTCGGATTGGACCAGTTGTTCAATGGTCTGGCCGGATTCGGTCAGGCGTTGCGACAGCCAGGTCATGGGCAGCGTCAAGGCCGGGCTTTGTCCTTGCAGGCGCCGCACCAGCTCGGCCACGAAAGAACTGTCAAGCGGCGGATTGGAGCGCGCCATGTCGGCCACCAGCAGGATCAGGTTGCTGGGATCGTTCTCGGCGCTTTCCGCCATCGCATCGGCCCAGGAATCCGCCAGGTTGCGGTTGAGGCGGGTCTGCGCCAGATGGGCGGCGACCCGGCGCAGGTTTTCGATCAGGGCCAGGCGCAGCATGATAGGAATCGCCCACAGCTCGCCCAGCGTCAGCGGCGTCACCTGCTGGTAAGCGGCAACGAAGCGGCTCAGATTTTCCGGGTCGACGCGGCCGTCGCCGTGCGAAATGGTTTCCAGCGCGATGTCGTATACACGGGGACGTCCGGCGGAATTGCCGCGCAGCAGACGCGGCAATTCACGGCTGTAGTTTTTCGGCAGATGCCGCTTGGCGGTGCGTATTTGTTCTTCGATCAGGTAGAAGTTGTCGAGCAGCCATTCCGCCGCCGGCGTCACCTGGCGGCCGGTCTTGATGGCCTCGGTCAGCTGGCTGCAGGCATCGATGATCACGGCTTCATTCTCGGCCAGGCGCGCCAGCAGCTGGTCGCGGCCGCGTTCGGGGCTGAGCTTGTGCGCGTTTGCCAGGATCCGGCCATGCTGTTCCATCTGCAAGGCGCTGAACAATTCGGCGCGCAAGGGCAGCTCGTCGTCATCGCGGCCGCCGCCGCTGTCTGAGCGCAGCGCGGTTTTGATGGCGAGGAAGTAATCGAATACGGATTTGTGGTCTGTTTTCAATTCGGCCGTTTCTATTTTTTTAACGAAGAGAACAGGGCCGCGGGGTGCAGGCGAGGTGGTGGCGGTCTGGTTCTGGCCCTGCCGGATATCGCTTCTGGCAAGCGGCGGGGCGCCGCGTCAGGAGAAGACGTTCGACAGGGGACGGTAGAGATTTGGCCCGTAAGGGAGATGCGTAAGTACTGGCGAGCGCGGATCACTGACCTGCGGACCGTCCTACGCCTTACAGGGTAGCAGATTCCCGGGCGAAGCTCCAAGCAAGCGCTTGAAGCCCGCCAGGAGGAGGTTAGCGCGCCGGTACTACCACTACGGTTTCACCTTTTGAAGTGCCAGTCGCGCCGGTATTGCCGCGAGCTCCTGTGCTGCCGGTAGCGCCGGTATAGCCAGTCGCCCCGGTGTAACCGGTTGCGCCAGTATCGCCGGTAGCGCCGGTGTCGCCAGTCGCACCTGTACCGCCGGTGGCGCCGGGATGGCCAGTCGCACCTGTATAGCCGGTCGCGCCGGTATATCCGGTGGCGCCGGTGGCTCCCGGAGGGCCGGCAGGACCTGCCGGCATGGTGAAGCAGCCCGCCAATGCGAACGCCGACAGAGCGGCGATGAAGTATGCTGGATATTTCATGATGATTTCCTTTGTGTAGCCTATCAAAACTACCCACGGTATTGTGTGCAGTGATCCAGATTTGATCAGTCTCTGGCGATCAGGATCGCGGCGGCGGATCGGGCCGGCGCTACTGCAAGACCGCATCTTCTGCCGACCTGCACGCATAGTCCCGGGATGGTTTTCCGGCACGCTATGTATGCTGCTCAGGCTACGGCACTTGCCGCTACGGTTCGGTGCGCTGGGACACATAGCACGGTAATATGATGTGTTGCAGGAATGGAAAGCTATTTGCAGGCGAACCGCTGCTTGTGTGCGCTGGCGTACGGAATGCCTGCATCAGCGAGCCTATCCTGCATATAAGCCGAGAACGATTCGGCGCCGGACGCAAGAACATCGAAGCGTCACACACACTGGAGCCCAGCATGGAAAAGAAAACAGCAGCGAAAACAGTTGCCTCCGCCATCATGGCAATGTCGCTGATCACGGGTAGCCTGGCATTCGGCCAGGGACTTGACCGGCCCGTGCCGGGTTACGATCAGCAACATCGCGACGACCGGCCGGACCGCCGTGACGATCAGGACCACCGTGACGATCGTGGCCGTCAGCCGGATCGCGGCAATCACAATGACCAGCGCCGCGACGAGCGCGGTGCTGGTCCTGACCACGCGTTCTACCGCGGCCAGCGGCTGCCGCCTGAATACCGCGATCGTCAATATGTAGTCGACGACTGGCGCGGCCACCACCTGAGTGCGCCGCCGCGCGGCTATCATTGGGTGCAGACCGGCGGCGACTACGTCCTGGTGGCGATATCCACCGGCATCATCCTGCAGATGTTGTTGGGAAACTGATAACCGTGTGAAGTCATGGCCGCCGGCAGCGCCGGGGCCGGAAAAATCCCTGGCGGTCAGTCGATCGCCAGGGATTTTTGTTTGCCGTCGCGGATGTCATTGTCCAAATGTCATGAACATTGTCAGCACCGCCAGCGTCATGGCGCCGGTGCCGATCCATCCCAGCGCCTTGAGTTTCCTGCCGATGACGAAGCGCCCCATGATGGCGGAGTTGGCCGCCATCAGCATCATGACAGCCATGATGGGGACCGATATCACGCCGTTGATCACCGCGCTCCAGTACAAGGCCTTGATCGGATCGATCGGCGTAAAACACAGCATTACCCCGATGGTGGTGGAGACGGCGATGATGCCGTAGAACTTCTTTGCCAGCAGCGGCTTCATTTCCAGGCTGTTGTGCCAGTGGAAAGCACCTGCCATGGCGTAGGCTGCCGAGCCGGCCAGCACCGGCACCGCCAGCAGTCCGGTGCCGATAATGCCGGCGCTGAACAGGACGAAGGCAAATTCGCCGGCAATCGGCCGCAGCGCGGTAGCGGCCTGGGCCGAGGTCTGGATGTCGGTAATGCCATGCATGCCGAGCGACACGGCGGTGGTCAGCATGATGAAATAGGCGACGATGTTGGAAAATCCCATGCCGATGACCGTGTCTGTCCTGATCCTGCTGAAATTCGCGCTGGCCTGCTCCGGTGCGTCTTTCAGCGCTTTTGCTCCGGCTTGCGCCTGCATGTCTTCGACTTCCTGCGAAGCTTGCCAGAAAAACAGGTAAGGGCTGATCGTGGTGCCGAACACCGCCACCACGGTGGTGATATAGGCCGGTTTCCAGGACAGCTGCGGCCATACGGTTTTTGTGAACACTTCGGTCCAGGGCGTGTGCACCACGAATGCCGTGCCGACATAGGCCAGCAATGCCAGCGTCAGCCATTTCAACAGGCGCACATAGCGGTTGTAGGGAATGAATACCTGCAGTAACAGCGACAGCGCGCCGAAGCCCAGCGCATACAGATGGGCGGGTCCGCCTGTCAGCAGCGTCAGGGCTTCGCCCATGGCGGCGACATCGGCTGCGATATTGATGGTGTTCGCCACCAGCAGCAGCCCGACGATGCCGTACAGCAGCCAGGCCGGATAGTGCAGGCGGATATTGGTGGCGAGGCCGTGGCCGCTGACGCGGCCGATCCTGGCGCTGATGACCTGTATGCCTACCATCAGCGGGTAAGTCAGGAACAGCGTCCACAGCAGGTTGAAGCCGAATTGCGCGCCTGACTGGGAATAGGTCGCGATCCCGCTCGGATCATCGTCGGCGGCGCCGGTGATCAAGCCTGGGCCGAGTTTTTTTATCCATGACTGCCTGGATGCCGAATTTGCCATATATGCCCTGTTTGAGGCCCACGCTTAATCCCGCGCGCCGATTGCAGCAAGGGTAGGCGGCAAGACGGCAGCGGTCTGTGCGCCGCCACACACAGCTTGCCGGTGGCCGGGCCGGAAAGCTGCGCGCGGCTTAAAATCAGCGCTATGTGTGTCAGCGTACCGATCCGGCGGCGGGAAAGTTCTATAAATGAACCCTAGAGATCCGTGGCAGCGCCATCCGGCCGCTGTCTTGCCCCAGCCCTTCCCACCCCATTTGACGGAGAACACATCATGCAACAAGCGAAACAGAATGGTGCATCAGGCATCGATACCGCAGCGATACGCGCTGCTGCAAAAAACATGGACGACGGCGCCGTGACCGCCGGCTATCGCGGCGATCGCAAGGCAGTGATCGCGCTGCTGAACGGTGCGCTGGCGACCGAGCTGGTCTGCGTGCTGCGCTACAAGCGCCACTACTACACCGTCGCCGGCCGCGAGAACGGGCCGGTCAAGGCCGAATTCCTGGAGCATGCGCTGGAAGAGCAGGGCCACGCCGACCAGATTGCTGAGCGTATCGTGCAGCTTAACGGCGAACCCGATTTCAACCCGGCGTCGCTGGCTGAGCGCAGCCATGCGGAGTACGACGACGCCAAGGATGTCAAGGCCATGATCAAGGCCAACCTGATTGCCGAACGGGTCGCGATCGAGTCTTATCGCCAGATGCTGGAAAAGATCGGCGACAGCGATCCGACCACGCGCCAGATGCTGGTCGGCATCATGGCCAAGGAAGAAGAGCACGCTGACGATATGCGCGATATGTTGAATTGAGTCTTACCCGTTGCAGGCGCCGGCCGCAGCTCGGCTGCGATCCGGCTTACCTATCATTTATTTTAAGGAGTCTATCTTGTTAGAGAAAAATCTGAGAGCGGTCAACCGCGATGTGAAGGTGCTGGTCCAGGATTCGCAAGCCTTGTTTCAGGCAGCGGCTGCATTGACCGGCGACAAGGCTGATGAATTGCGCGCACGCGCCATGCGCATGCTGGACAGCGCGCTGGTGGCGGCGCAGGAGGCGCAAGCCGTTGCCGTCGACGCCGGCAAGGAAGCGGCCGATACGGCCGAGCAGTATGTCAAGGAAAATCCATGGCAGGCATTGGCTGCAGCGGCTGGCGTGGGATTCCTGGTCGGCGTGATAATGACGAAGAGGTGATCTGCCGGCAAGCATGAAAAAAGTGGCGCATGCAGCGCCACTTTTTCGTTACAGCTGACGCCGTGCTTTGGTCATAGATGGCCGGTGAGCAGCATCACTATCAGGATGATGACCAGCAGGCCGGAGATGCCGCTCGGCCCATAGCCCCAGCTGCGGCTGTGCGGCCAGGTCGGCAAGGCGCCGACCAGGATGAGGATCAGGATGATCAGTAAGATGGTGCTCATGCTGTGCTCCTTGTAGTAGTTTGAAAAAGCAGGCATCGTCTTGATACTTGCGGCGGGAATGGATAATCCGGATTCCCTGTGCTTCCACTTTAGGGTTAAAACATGGCCGGGTCTGTGCGCTGCCGTACTGAACCGCAGCGACGGCCGCTGCGGCAAACGGCAGGGCGCGACACGCCGGCGCGGACTTCATATACACTGGCCTGGGAGTACAGAAATTTATGGGAAGATTGGCGCGGGTTCGCTTTTCCTACAGGCGAATGCGGCGTTGTCGGACACGCGCTTGTGCTGCAACTGTTTACAGTAGTGAAAGTTGGAAAAACGTGATCTGATCGGAAGCGCTTTAGTGATTGTCTGCCGCATGCAAGATGCGGTGGATGCCGTCTGATTTTCCCCGCTACCGTCTGGAGACTGCCATGCATTCAGAAACAATTGGTGAGTACGAAATCGAGTGTTCCGGGCTGCAATTGCCTGACAGCGAAGGCTGGGTCGCCAACCTGGTCATCTACGCGCCTTCCTGCAATCCCATGCATAGAAACGATATCTTTCCGTCGCAGCGGGTGGCGGTCGACAGCGTCTTCGCCAGCGAAAAGGAAGCGGAAGCCGAGGCGCGCACTTACGCCATTGCGCTGATAGAAAAAGGCCGCAAGAAAGAAGTGCACTGAAAAGAAATGCACTGAAGCAGTCAAAGGCAACAGTCTGCGGAATAAAAGACATAACAAAAGGCATAACAAAAGACATAAAAAACGGCAGCAGGTAACATGGCTGCTGTCGTCATATTTATTCAGCAAGGAGAGCAGGATGCAACTTGGCATGATTGGTTTGGGGCGCATGGGCGCCAATATGGTCAGGCGCTTGACCACGGGTGACCACCAGTGCGTGGTGTATGACTTGCATCCGGACGCCGTCAAGGCGGCGGTGCATCCGGGCGCGGTGGGCGCCTCGTCGCTGCAGGACCTGGTCAGCCAGCTGAGCACGCCGCGCGTGCTGTGGCTGATGCTGCCGGCCGCGGTGGTGGATGAAAACCTGGCGCTGCTGCTGCCTTTGCTGGAAGCCGGCGATATCGTGATCGACGGCGGCAATTCCTACTACCATGACGACATCCGCCGTGGCGCCGAACTGAAAGCCAGGCGGCTGCATTATGTCGATGTCGGCACCAGCGGCGGCGTCGCCGGCTTTGAGCGTGGCTACTGCCTGATGATCGGCGGCGAAAAGGAGGTGGTTGCGCATCTGGCGCCGATTTTTGCTACGCTGGCGCCAGGCGCCGCGGCGGCCGCGCCTACGCCTGGCCGCAACAAGAACGGCAGCAGCGCCGAGCAAGGCTATCTGCACTGCGGCCCGCATGGCGCCGGCCATTTCGTCAAGATGGTTCATAACGGCATCGAGTACGGCATGATGGGCGCTTACGCCGAAGGCTTGAATATCCTGCGCCACGCCAATGTCGGCAAGCAGGGTAGCGTGGCCGATGCGGAAACCACGCCGCTGCGCCATCCGGAGCACTATCAGTACGATCTCGACCTGCCCGAAATTACTGAGTTGTGGCGGCGCGGCAGCGTGATCGGTTCGTGGCTGCTGGATCTTACCGCCGGTGCGCTGCTGAAAGATCCGACGCTGGAAAACTATGCCGGCCATGTCGCCGATTCGGGCGAGGGCAGGTGGACCATCAATGCCGCGGTCGATGAAGCGGTGCCGGTGCCTATCCTGAGCGCGGCCTTGTTCGCGCGCTTCAGTTCGCGCGGTGAAGACGATTTTTCCAACAAGGTGCTGTCAGCCATGCGGCAAGGATTCGGCGGCCACGTGGAAAAGCCGGCCAAGCCCGATTGAGTGCCAGACGTGGCGTGTCCCTAGCCGGGGTTGCGCCACGCAACCCCGACCTGTCAGGAGCACTGTCATGAAAATCAGCCCACTGGCCGGCAAGCCGGCTCCAACGGCCTTGCTGGTGGATGTGCCGAAGCTGGTCTCCGCCTATTACAGCAATATCCCCGATCCGGAGGTCGCCGAGCAGAGCGTCGCTTTCGGCACTTCGGGCCATCGCGGCTCTTCCTTCGACTGCAGTTTTAACGAAGCGCATGTGCTGGCGATCAGCCAGGCAATCTGCGCCTATCGCAGCAAGCAAGGCATCAGCGGGCCGCTGTTCATCGGCATCGATACCCATGCCTTGTCGGTGCCGGCCTGCACCAGCGCGGTCGAAGTGCTGGCGGCCAATGGCGTCGACATCATGCTGGCCGAAGGCGACGAGTACACGCCGACGCCGGCCGTATCGCACGCGATCATCAAATATAACCGCGGCCGCCAAAGCGGCCTGGCGGACGGCATCGTCATCACGCCTTCGCACAACCCGCCGGAAGACGGCGGCTTCAAGTACAACCCGCCCAACGGCGGCGCCGCCGATACCGACGTCACCGGCTGGATCGAGGCCGCGGCCAATGCGCTGCTGCGCGCAGGCCTCAAGGACGTCAAGCGCATGCCGCTGCAGAAAGCCTTGCGGCTGGACAGCACGCATCGCTACGATTACCTGAATACCTATGTGGATGAACTCGACCAGGTGATCGACATGGCGCTGATCCGCGACGCCGGCATCCATCTCGGCGTCGACCCGCTGGGCGGCGCCGGCGTGCATTACTGGCAGCGCATCGGCGAGCGCTACCGGCTGAACCTGAGCGTGGTCAGCGCCGAGGTCGATCCGACCTTCCGCTTCATGACGCTCGACTGGGACGGCCGCATCCGCATGGATCCTTCATCGTCTTACGCCATGCAGCGCCTGCTGGGAATGAAGGATCGCTACGACATCGCCTTTGCCTGCGACACCGATCACGATCGCCACGGCATCGTCACCCGCAGTGCAGGCCTGCTGCCGGCCAATCACTACCTGGCGGTGGCGATCGACTACCTGTTCCAGCACCGCAGCCAGTGGCCGCAGGCTGCCGGCGTCGGCAAGACCGTGGTCAGCAGCCAGATCATCGACCGCATCGCCGCCAGGCTCAAGCGCCGGCTGTATGAAGTGCCGGCCGGCTTCAAATGGTTTGCGCCCGGCCTGAGCGACGGTTCGCTCGGCTTCGGCGGCGAAGAGAGCGCCGGCGCCACTTTCCTGCGTCTGGACGGCTCGGTCTGGACCACCGACAAGGATGGCCTGGCGCCGGCTTTGCTGGCGGCCGAGATCACGGCCCGCGGCGGGCACGATCCGGGTGAGGTGTATCGCCGCCTGGCCAGCGAACTGGGCGATCCGCTCAGCACCCGGGTAGAAGCCAGCGCCACGCCAGCGCAAAAGAAGATGCTGGCGGCCTTGTCGCCGCAGCAGATCCATAGCACCGAGCTGGCGGGCGAGAAAATCCAGGACATCATCAGCAAGGCGCCCGGCAACGATGCGGCCATCGGCGGCGTGCGGGTCATGACCGAGGGTGGCTGGTTTGCGGCGCGCCCATCCGGTACGGAAGACATCTACAAGATCTACGCCGAGAGTTTCCATGGCGCCGAACACTTGCAGCGCATCGTGCAGGAAGCGCAGGCGATTGTCGATGCCGCCCTGGCCGGTACGCCGGCGCCTGCTGCCGCCGCAAAATGAGCCGCAAGATACTCAGCGAGACGGCAGAGCTGGACATGCTGCAGCGTGAGTCGTTCAGCTACTTCATGCATGAAACCAATCCGCACAACGGACTGGTGATCGACAAGACCGCGCCCGACTGGCCGGCCAGCATCGCCGCCGTTGGGCTGGCGCTGGCAGCCTATCCGGTGGCGATAGAGCGCGGCTTCATCTCGCGCGCGGCGGCGCTCAAGCGGGTGCTGGCGAGCTTGCGGTTTTTCTGGGAAAGCCCGCAGGGACCCGAGCCGGACGCCACCGGCTACCATGGTTTCTACTATCATTTTCTAGACATGCAAAGCGGCCGCCGCGCCTGGCAGTGCGAGCTGTCCACCATCGACACGACGTTTTTCCTGGCCGGCGCGCTGACCGCCGGCTGCTATTTTGACGGCGCCGGCGCCGATGAGGCGGAATGCCGCCGGCTGGCGGAGGCCTTGTACCTGCGCGCCGACTGGGCCTGGGCGCAAGATGGCGGCGGCGCGGTATCCATGGGCTGGAAGCCGGAGTCGGGCTTTTTGCCGAACCGCTGGAACGGTTATGACGAGGCGCTGCTGCTGTATGTGCTGGGCTTGGGTTCGCCCAGCCATCCGCTGGCGCCGGACAGCTATGGGGATTGGGCTGCGGCCTATCAGTGGCAGCAGAGCTACGGTATGGAATACGTCTACGCCGGTTCGCTGTTTACGCACCAGCTGTCGCATATCTGGGTGGATTTTCGCGGTATCCAGGACGGCGCCATGCGCGCCAAGGGCATCGACTATTTCGAGAACAGCCGCCGCGCAACCCTGGTGCAGCAGCAATATGCGATAGAAAATCCGCATGGATTCGCTGGTTACAATGAACTGTGTTGGGGGATTACCGCCAGCGACGGGCCGGGACCTGCCGTGCTCGATGTCAACGGCAACCGCCGCGAGTTCTACGACTACGTGGCGCGCGGCGTGCCGCTCGGGCCTGACGACGGCACCATCGCACCATGGGTGGTGGTGTCCTCGCTGCCGTTCGCGCCGGAAATCGTGCTGCCGACGATCGACTATTTTATCCACCAGGTCGGGCTGAAGGCAGGCAATCCGTATGGCTTCAAATCCACTTTCAATCCGAGTTTTCCCTGTAATTGCGACAACCCCTACGGCTGGGTCTCGCCCTGGCATTTCGGTATCGACCAGGGGCCGATCATTCTGATGATCGAAAACTATCGCAGCGACATGTTGTGGCGTTTGATGCGCAACTGTCCGTACATCGTCAAGGGGTTGCAGCGCGCCGGCTTTAGCGGCGGCTGGCTGCCGCCGGTTTAAGCACTCAGCAGCGCCAGCGCGCGCTGGCAGACGTTGTCGACGGTGAAGCCGAATTCGCGCATCACTACGTCGCCCGGGGCGGAGGCGCCGAAATGGTCCAGCGCCAGCACTGCACCGCGATCACCGGCATAACGGTGCCAGCCTTGCGACACGCCGGCTTCCACCGTCAGCCGGGCGCCGATTGCCGGCGGCAATACCTGGTCGCGGTAAGCCTGCTCCTGTTCCTCGAATAATTCCCAGCTCGGCATCGAAACGATACGCACTGAAATATTGCGCGCCAACAGTTGCTGGCGGGCGGCGACGATCAGCGCCACTTCCGAACCGCTGGCGATCAGGATCAGGTCCGGCTTGCCGTTGGGGGCGTCGGCCAGGATGTAGGCGCCGCGCTGCACGCCGTCGGCGGCGGCGAACTGGCTGCGATCCAGCGTCGGCAGATTTTGCCGGCTTAGCACCAGCGCCAGCGGCCGACCGCATGTCTGCACCGCGATGCGCCAGGCCACCGCGGTTTCATTGGCGTCGGCCGGGCGCAGCACGACCAAGTTGGGCAGAGCGCGCAAGCTGGCCAGCTGCTCGACCGGCTGATGGGTGCCGCCGTCCTCGCCGAGCGCAATGCTGTCGTGGGTAAACACATAGATGACGTGCAGGCCCATCAGGGCCGCCAGCCGGATTGACGGCCGCATGTAGTCGGAAAACACCAGGAAGGTGGCGCCGTAAGGCAGGGTGCCGCCATGCGCCGCCATGCCGTTGATGATGGCCCCCATGGCATGCTCGCGCACGCCGAAATGCAGGTTGCGGCCGGCGCTGCTCCAGCCGCCGGCGTCGGAACCCTGGCGGTCGCCGCCGACGATGGCGGCCGGTTCGAAATCGCCGTAGCCTTTCAGGGCGGTAAACGTTGAAGGATCGAGGTCGGCCGAGCCGCCGATCAGCGCAGGCAGATGAGCGGCGATGGCATTCATCACCTTGCCGCCGGCGACCCGGGTCGAGATGCCCTTGGCGTCCGCCGGAAAGATGGGGATGTCGGCATCCCAGCCGGCGGGCAGGGCACTGGCGCCCTGGTCCATGAGTTGCTGCAGTTCGCGCCCGAGTTCGGGAAACTGTGCCTGATAGGCGGCAAATTTTTCTTGCCACGCGGCTTCCGCCTTGCTGCCCGAGGCCATGCCTTCCAGGAAATGCGTGCGCGCCTCTTCCGGGATATAGAAGGAAGGCTGTTCGGGCCAGCCTAGTTTCTGCTTGGTCAGGCGCAGTTCTTCCACGCCCAGCGGCGAGCCGTGCGCTTCGAAGCTGTCTTGCTTGTTGGGCGAACCGTAGCCGAGGTGGGTGCGCACCAGGATCAAGGAGGGCCGGCCGCTTTCGCCGCGTGCTGCCTCCAGCGCCGCGGCGATCGCGGCCAGGTCGTTGCCGTCTTCTACCAGCTGCGTATGCCAGCCGTAGGCGTCGAAGCGACGCTGCCTTTCTTCAGTGAACGTGATGTCGGTCCCGGCCGACAAGGTGACCTGGTTGTCGTCATACAGATAGATCAGCTTGCTCAGCTGCAGATGGCCTGCCAGCGAAGCGGCTTCCGAAGCAATCCCTTCCATCAGGTCGCCGTCGCTCACCAGGCCGTAGGTATAGTGGTTGATGACGTCCAGGCCGGGGCGGTTGTAGCGCGCCGCCAGGTTGGCCTCCGCCATGGCCATGCCGACGCCGTTGGCGAAGCCCTGGCCGAGCGGCCCGGTGGTGACTTCGACGCCGGCTGTCAGGCCGCGCTCCGGATGGCCAGGCGTGCTGCTGCCCCATTGCCGGAACTGCTGCAGCTGCGCCAGCGGCAAGTCGTAGCCGCAAAGGTGCAGCAGGCTGTACAACAGCGCCGAACCATGGCCGGCCGAGAGGATGAAGCGGTCGCGATCGAACCAGTGCGGATTGGCGGGATGGTGTTTCAGAAAGCCTGTCCACAGCACATAGGCCATCGGCGCGGCGCCCAGCGGCAGGCCGGGATGGCCGCTGTTGGCTTGTTGCACCGCATCTACCGAGAGAAAGCGCAAGGTGTTGACGCATAGATTGTCGCGTGTCGCAAGTGACATCGAGGGGGAGGGATTCATACGGCGGCTCCTTGAAGTCGCTGGACCGGCTTGCATGCAAGCGGCCAGCGTGGCGGGTGATCGAGGCGAGATAAAGCAAGATAGCACCCTTTACGGGCTTTGCCTTGCGTGTTGTGTCTGGTTGAGAGCGATAGCGCCGGATGCGGCAGAGTGGTGCTGGTATGTTTCCCGACCGCCAGCCCCGGTAGTCCGATATGTACGCCTGCGTTTTACGATCATGCTGCACGTAAAACGATGCCGACTTCAAAGCACGCGGCGTACTTATCGCCAAGCTTGAACTTCCTAGGTTCGGAACCCGGCAGGGAAGATGTGCTTACTCTATCCGGTTGTTGCTGCTTGTTCTGTTCGTTGAGCCACATAGGGGTGGGGGCGCATTTTTACGGCGCTGGCGGCCCAACCGCAGGCAAACTCCGATGCAAGCGGCTTCCTCGTTTCCTACAAGCGGATTGGGGTTGCGCTGATATCGGACGATGGCGGGGTTTATTACTATTCTTCCATGGCAAGAGAGAATGCATCCGCATTTTCCCGCCGCCAGTGGACCACCAGACAAGGAGGACTGACATGGGCAAATACTTATTGGCATGGCTTCTTGGCGTGCCTGCAGTGGTGCTGGTAGTGGTCTATCTGCTGGCGCACTGACGCCATGGACAAAGCGGCGCCTGCGCTTGCAGGTGTCGCAGCTGCATGATGGTTTTTGTCGTAACCCCTGCCGGCAAGTTCATTTCAAAATCCGGCAGGCAAGCATTTCAACCAATTGGAGAATCAGCATGAACAAAGATCAAGTCAAAGGCGTAAGCAAGGATATCGCTGGCAAAATCCAGGAAGAGGCAGGCAAGCTGGTCCGCAACAAGGAACAGCAGGCCAAGGGCTTGCAAAAGCAGGTCGAAGGCAAGATTGAGAAAACTCTTGGCGACGCCAAGGAAGTAGCCAAGGATATCGCTGGCAAGTAAGGCTTCAAAGGCCTGCTCTCGACAGCAGGCCTGTCCTCAAGAAAGCTGCAGCCGGTACGCCGGCCGCGGCTTTTTTATTGTCTTCAGGATTTGGCCCGATACAGCGCGAGTTCTTCCGCCAATGCCTGCGCCATGCTCGGCCGCTGCAGTTGCCGGCCATAGTAATCCTTGACCCGCGGCCACTGCGCCAGATCGATGCCGCCGTGCGCAGCCCAGTTGAGCACGGTCGCCAGATAGGCATCGGCCACGCTGAAACGGTCGAGCAGGAATTCGTGGCTGGCGAAGTGCTCTTGCAGGTGGCCAAGACGCAGGCCAGCCTTGTCGCGGGCGTAAGTCTTGACCGGCTCCGTGGCGTGCGGGTCGAGCAGCGGCACGAATACCGCCTTGTGTAATTCCGTGCTGACGAAGCCCAGCCATTGCTGCATCTTGGCGCGCTGCAGCCGGTCCGTCGGCGCCAGCTGCGCTTGCGGGAACAGGTCAGCGACATAGGGCAGGATGGCTGTGTTTTCGGTTAACAGATAGCCGTCATCCGTGTGCAATACCGGCACCTGTCCCAGCGCGCTGACAGGGTAGAAATCGGAACCATCCTGCAGTTTTTTCGACTTGGTGTCGACCTGGATATAGTCTGCCCGGGCGCCTGCTTCATAGAGGGCGATGCGGGTTGCAAGCGAACAGGCCAGCGGGGAAAAATACAGTTTCATCTGGAATCTCCATGGGTGTTTTGTTTTTGTACTATAATGTACAAAAATATCCTGGTCAACATTTTTATACTGTATGGAACAAAAAGAAAACAAGCGCGTCCGCGGCCGGCCGCGCGCCTACGATCCGGAGCAGGCGCTGGATGAAGCGCGCGACGTGTTCTGGCAACAGGGCTATGGCGGCAGCTCGCTGGACGATCTCAGCAGCGCTACCGGCATGAACCGGCCCAGCCTGTATGCGGCGTTCGGCGACAAGCATGCGTTATATCTGCAGACGCTGGAGCGCTATGTCGAACGCAGCCGGCAGGCGATGATCGGCGTCATGGGCAGCGAGTTGCCGCTGGCGCAGGCCTTGTTGCGCGTATACCAGCTGGCGCTTGGCATGTATCTGCCGCCCGGCGGCGCGGCGCGCGGCTGCCTGCTGATCGGCACGGCTGCCACCCAGGCGGTGACGGATGGCGAGGTGCGCCAGCGCCTGGGCGACGGTTTGCGCTGTTTCGACCAGGTTCTGGAGGTGCGTTTCCAGCGCGCGGTGGAGCAGGGCGAGCTGGTTGCCGCGCTGGAGCCAGCCATGCTGGCGAAGATGGCGTCGGCCATCCTGCACACGCTGGCGCTGCGTTCGCGCGCAGGCGACAGCCGGGCATCGCTGGAGGCCACTGCCGCTGCCGGCGTCCAGCTGATCTGCGGCCAGGCGGCCGCGGGGCGTTAAACGGCAGGCGCCGGCCTTAGCCGGTATCAATACCACTCGGAGCTGGCGCCAGCACGGCCGGGCTGCCGTGCGGTCCAATTCAAAACCACTTGCAATTTGATCCGTATTATCCCAATGTTGTCCTCTGCTGCCCGACGGCAATATTGATAAGCGCGCGCTTAACAGCCAGCATCAGCCGGCATCAGCGTGCGGCATATGGAGACGGATCATGGCGCAAGTGAAGCGTAGTGCAAGCATCATCAATGACGACTGGCGTCGCTGGATAGGCGAAAACCTGGCGCTCGACGCCAGTCCGCAAGACGTGTTCAATGTCCTCGTCGGCCAAGGCGTGGCGGCGCACGAGGCGACGCGCGAAGTGCAGGCGGCGCTGGCCAATCCCTATCTGCTGGGTGCGCGCCAGGCCGGCCAGCGTCTCAAGAACCGTCTGAAAAAGCATGACTGGGTGCTCGACATCTACCGCACCCTGAACCGCCAGACCATGGGCAGCGAACTGATTGAACGGCGCCATCGCCTGTCGCGCGAGGAGTTCTATCGCGAGTATTATCTGTTGAACAAGCCGGTGATCATCAGCGGCATGCTGGAAGACTGGCCGGCGCTGGCAAAATGGAATTTCGATTACTTGCGCAAGCATTTCGGCGAGCGCGAAGTCGAGGTGCAGATGGGGCGCGCGCAAGATGCCAACTATGAAATCAATTCCAATCAGCACAAGCGCAAGATGCCGCTGGCAAGCTACCTGGACCTGATCCAGGGCGCCCAGGAGAGCAACGATTTCTACATGACGGCCAACAATTCCTCGGCCAACCGCCAGGCGCTGGCGGAACTGTGGCAAGACATCGGCCGGCTGCCGGAATACCTCGACCCGGATTCCAAGGACGACGGCTTCCTCTGGCTGGGGCCGAAAGGCACGCGCACGCCTTTCCATCATGATCTGACCAACAACTTCATGGCGCAAGTGGTCGGACGCAAGCGCGTCAAGCTGATCCCGGCCTGCGAACTGGCGTACCTCTACAACCACCATCATTGCTATACGCCAGTGGATGGCGCCGCCATCGATTACGAGCGTTTCCCGCTGATGCGCAATGCCCAGCTGCTCGAATGCGAGCTGGCGGCGGGCGAGCTGCTGTTCCTGCCGGTCGGCTGCTGGCACTACGTGGAAGGACTGGAGGCCAGCATCACCGTATCGCTGATCAACTTCCAGCCGGATAACAATTTCGGCGCTTTCTATTCGACCTACGATGAACTGTAGGCCGCCGCATTGCATCGCTTTTGCGGGGAAAAAGGCAAACATGGCGTTTGCATATCTAAGACCACATGCATACATCTGAAAAAGTGGTATCGGACCTGCTGTCACACTTTTTTTCGCCGCTTTGCCGGCGCTGCCGCAAAGCTCCTTTTCCATATGAGAAAAGCGAGGATCTTTAGAAGATTTGTATTGCTGTACGGAATCAAAATGACGATGGAATTTTCTTTTCGATTTTGAAAAGCCATAGAATTTTCCGATTGAAAATTCCGGGTTGTTTGCAAGTGGTATGGTATATGCGGTAATACTTTTAAACCACTTGACGCTGATTTTTCAGGCCTCCATTCTCAGCCCAGCTGCCAGTTAAACATATAACGGACTCAGCTTAGGGAGTGCGCAGGCGCCGGTCGCAACGACCTGCTTCTCGCACATTGTCATTTGATAGAGGAGAAGTGGCGCATGAAAACAACTGTATGCAATACCTTGTTGCTGGGACTGATAGGCGGCCTGCTGGCGGGCTGTAGCGATGGCGGTTCGTCGGGAGCAGCGACGGCGACCAGCCTGAAGCAGGTTTCAGCCACCGTGAAATCCAGCGTGCCGATCTGTGCTCCAGCCTGGAGTGCATCGGCGGTCTATACCGGCGGCAACCAGGCCAGCTACAGCAGCGTGAACTACACGGCCAACTGGTGGACCCAGGGGAATAATCCTTCCACCAACAACGGCGGCAGCGGCAGCGGCCAGCCATGGACTTCCAACGGCGCCTGCAGCACCACGCCAACTCCTACGCCAACGCCTACACCGACTCCAACGCCGACACCGACACCGACACCTACCCCAACACCGACGCCCACCCCGACTCCAACGCCAACAACAGGTTTTGTGTTCAGCGCCTACAAAGACGTTACTGCCGACGCCAACTGGAACACCGGCGCCATGCAAAGCACTATCACCGGCACTTCGCAGCCAGTCACCACCGCCATGCCTGCACATAACAGCACGCTGACCTGGGCCTTCGCCACAGGCGGCTGCGGTTCCGAGACCTGGGCCGGCATCACGCCGGCAATGATCGCCACCAATGTGCAAGCCTTCGTGGCTGCCGGCAAGAAATACATCGTTTCGACCGGCGGCGCGGCAGGATCATTCACTTGTACTTCGGATGCCGGCTTCGATACTTTCATCAACACGTATAGTTCTGCGAACCTGGTCGGCATCGATTTCGATATCGAAGACGGCCAGAGCCAGTCGGACATCAACAACCTGGTGGCGCGGGTGCAGGCGGCCCAGGTCAAGTATCCGAACCTGCGCTTCAGCTTCACCATCGCCACGCTGGCGACCAGCCAGAGCGGTTCCTCGGTGGCGGTGGACATGGGCTCGGCTTCGCCCAATCCGCTCGGCTCGATGGGGATAGCGGTGATGCAGGCGATCCAGTCGGCCGGCCTCAAGAACTACTACGTCAACCTGATGACGATGGACTACGGTTCAGCCACCGCCGTCAACTGCGTGATCAGCGGCGGCGCCTGCCAGATGGGGCAGTCGGCGATCCAGGCGGCGATGGACTTCCGCGGCTTCTACAAGATCCCGTATAGCCAGATCGAGCTGACGCCGATGATCGGCGCCAACGATACCGCTGGCGAAACCTTCACCCTGGCCGATACCGACACCTTGTCGGCCTGGGCCAAGGCTAACGGACTTGCCGGCTTGCACCACTGGTCGTTTGACCGCGACACCGGCGTGACGTACACCAACCGCTTCATCTCGGATCTCGGCCTCTGATCCGCTGCTGATCGTCTTGTTGCAAAGCCGGCTCTCGCGAGCCGGCTTTTTTTTATGCCATCCTGCGTGTCATTGGCAGGCGTAGTGTGGGCAGATTTCTGCCCACGCTGAATGCGTTCCTCGAATGGTCGACGCTCCGCGTGGGCACAGGTGCCCACCCTACGAACTGGCTGCCCCTATGCTGATCAGGGCCGTCCTGGCGCATATTCTGCTGGCGGATTTTCCGGTAGACATCGTTTTATACTTGCGACATCATGGTTGCCGGCAGGCAGGCGCTCTGGCTTGTTTATCTCCGAGAAGGAAGCCATGTTCAATTCCGATCCCAATCATTATCCTTATGCATCCCGCCGCAGCGCGGTGTACGCCAGGCGCGGCATGGTCGCGACCTCGCAGCCGCTGGCGGCGCAAGCCGGGCTGGAAGTGCTGCAAGCCGGCGGCAACGCCATCGATGCGGCGATCGCCGCGGCTGCCGCGCTGACCGTGGTCGAACCGACTGCCAACGGCATCGGCGGCGACGCCTTTGCGCTGATCTGGCACCAAGGCAAGCTGCATGGCTTGAACGCCAGCGGCGCCGCGCCGCAGGCGATCTCGATCGCCAAGCTCAACGCTGCCGGCCATCAAAGCATGCCAAAGTACGGCGCGCTGCCGGTCACCGTGCCAGGCGCGCCAGGCGCGTGGGCCAGCATGGCGGAACGCTTCGGCAGCCTGCCTCTGGCGCGCTGCATGGCAGGGGCGAT
The DNA here is from genome assembly GCF_035566555.1 of Collimonas sp. Lineage (GTDB taxonomy): Bacteria > Pseudomonadota > Gammaproteobacteria > Burkholderiales > Burkholderiaceae_D > Collimonas. Next base: position 9,749 of record NZ_DATMRB010000167.1, on the reverse strand, counting down.
TGCGCTGGCGCAGGAAGGCTATCCGCTGTCGCCGGTGGTCGCCTTTGCCTGGCAACAGGCGCACAAGCTGTTCCGGGGCGAGCTCAAGGATGCGCACTTCCAGCCTTGGTTTGACACTTTCAGCGTCGACGGCCGGGCGCCCCGTGCCGGCGAGATCTGGCGCTCGCAAGAGCATGCCGATACGCTGCGTTCGATCGCGGCGGATGGCGCCGGCAGTTTCTATCGCGGCGCCCTGGCGGAAAAGACCGCCGCCTTCGTGCGTGCCGCCGGCGGTTATCTCGACGTCGCCGACCTGGCGGCCTACCAGCCGCAATGGGTAGCCCCGGTCAGCTGCCGCTACCGCGGCTACGATGTCTGGGAAATCCCGCCCAACGGCCATGGCCTGGTGGCCTTGCTTGCCTTGAATATCCTGAAGGGCTTTGACTTCGACCAGCGCGACAGCTTGCAGACTTATCATCGTCAGATCGAAGCGATCAAGCTGGCCTATGCCGATGGCCTGGCGCATATCGCCGACAGCGGCCACATGCGGGTCTCGCTGCAGGACTTGCTGTCGGACGCCTATGCCGACGAACGGCGCAAGCTGGTCGGCGCGCGGGCTGCCTTGCCGCAGGCCGGACAGCCGTCGCGCGGCGGCACGGTGTACCTGAGCACTGCCGACGACCAGGGCAACATGGTCTCCTTTATCCAGAGCAACTACATGGGCTTCGGCTCCGGCCTGGTGGTGCCGGGAACCGGCATCGCGCTGCATAACCGCGGCAACAATTTCACGCTGGATGCGGCCCATCCCAACTGCCTGGCGCCGGGCAAGCGGCCGTATCACACCATCATTCCGGGATTCCTGACCAAGGATGGCGAGGCAGTCGGCCCGTTTGGCGTGATGGGCGCCTTCATGCAGCCGCAGGGGCATGTGCAGATGGTGATGAACACGGTAGACTTCGGCCTCAATCCGCAAGCGTCGCTGGATGCGCCGCGCTGGGAATGGGAGAGCGGCAATCACGTCAGCATCGAGCATGCTACCGCCGAACACCTGCTGCGCGGCTTGCGCGGCCTCGGCCACGAAGCCGCGTGGTCGGCCAACCAGCTTGGTTTCGGCCGCGGCCAGATCATCTGGCGCGACCGTCACGGCGTGCTGTGCGGCGGCACCGAGCCGCGCACCGACGGTTGCGTGGCGGCCTGGTAGGTTTGAGGGCGCGCATGTTGATACAATCCTGAGCCTGCGGACTTGCGCGATACATCAATCGAGAAGGAAAGTGAAAATGCCAGAACCAGTCGACCTTACCAGTATCTGCCCGGTAATCATGACGCCCAGCCATGACGGCAAGTTTTTCCGCAACTACGTGATGTCCTTGCTGAATTTCACGGTGGAGGCCGAGCGCTGCGGCATGCCGATGCAGGTGGTCATGCATCAGGGCGAGAGCCTGGTGACGCGAGCGCGTAACAACTGCGTCGCCGAATTTCTCGCCAATCCGCAATGGACCCATCTGTTCTGGATCGATGCCGACATCGGCTTTTCCGCCGAAGCGGCATTCCGGCTGCTGCGTTCCGGCTACGACATTGCCGCCGGCGTCTATCCGCTCAAGCATGAAAGCTGGCCGCAGGAAGGCTTGCCGCAAGGCGCTACGCAGCAGCAATTCGAGGCGACCTATGCCCGTTACACGGTCAACGCCAAGGTGCCTGCCGGCAGCAACCAGGTCAACCTGGAAATACAGGCCGACGGCTTCATGCGCATGGAGGAGGCGCCCACCGGTTTCATGGTGATCAAGCGCAGCGTGTTCGAGCGGCTGATCGCCAGCTATCCTGAACTCAACTATGTGCCGGACAGCATCGGCGTTCCCGACCGCGGACTGCACTACCGCTTCTTCGACGTCATGGTCGATCCGGAGACGCGCCGCTACCTGTCCGAAGACTACGGTTTCTGCCGGCTATGGTCTGGACTGGGCGAATCGATCTACATCGACGCCAATTCCAACCTGAGCCATCAGGGCTCCAAGCTATACCGGGGCGATTTTGCCAACTCCCTGCGCACGTCCTTGCCGTATGCGATTGGCGCGCCGCAAGGCACCCAGATGCAGCTCACCGGGCTGGAACATCTGCGCTCCAATCCCTTGTTCTGAACAAAATCAGAACCTGGTTTTCGTCGCGCTTAAGCTAAGTAGCTAACTGGGGTCAGAGTGAACTTTCTGCGCGTTTTTTGCAGAAACTTCACTCTGACCCCACTTAGCGGGCCATGGAGTACATGCCTCACCGCTGAAAAAAAACCACGCAGTGCGTTCTTTCTGTCTCCGAATCCGTCATTTTGGGTCAGAGTAATTTACGACGATGAAGCTGTCGTAAAAAAACTCTGACCCCAAATGACTCTGCCCGGTGACCTTGTTTCCCAACGACTACAGCTGTGAATTGGTAGTAGCGCTGAACTTGGTATTCAGGTTGCTTTCCAGATTGCCGATCGCGCTTTCCAGGATGCTGAAGATCTGCGCCCGGCTGGCGGCATTGCTCAGGTCCAGCGTGGCGCTGGCGCTGATGCCGGCGCTGGCCAGCGCGCTGTTGAAGGCGGTTTGCGCCTGCGCCGCCGAAATGTACGCCGAGCTGCCGGTGCCGTTGACATACGCCAGTGTCTGGAAGACATTGGAGAACACGGAAGCCAGCGCCGGGATGTTGAAGGCGATATGGTTGGCCGGCGTCGTGAATGTGGTGGCGCTGGTGGTCGGGATCGGATTGCCGTACAACTGGTCGAGGTAATAGCGCACTTGATACGGATATTGCTGGTAGGTGTCGGTCGCGCCCCATACCGAGCTGTAGGCGTTGACGCTGCTCACCGTCGCCGCCGTCGCTGTCGCGCCCAGTTTGCTGTAGCTGGTCATCAGGGGGCCGTAGTAGCCCTGGTTATAGGCGACATTCAGCAGCACATCGAGGAAGTTGTTCGGCAGCCTGGTGAAATTGGTCAGCGCATTGTCGTAGTATGGTTCCCACGGAGTGACCCAGCCGCCGCTGCCCTTGCCGGTAAGGATCAGGGCGACAAAGTCGTTGTAATGGAAATACGCGGTCAGCATCGGACCGTAGTATTTATTGTTGAACGAGGGCGGCGTCACCTTGGTGTATTGCTGGGCCGCGGTGGCCATGGTGTAGCCGATGTTCTTCTGGATGGCGACGTAGTTGATCAGCGAATGGCCGGCCGGCGCATACGAGCCGGACACCATGTCGGCGGCGTAATTGTTGATCTGGTACGGCCCGCCCTGGCCGGCGCCCATCACGGCTTGCTGGTCCGGCGACGGATCGATCAGGTTGCCGCTGCTGGCGTACAGGCCGGTTTCGATATTTTCCTGTAGCAGCTGGCCCATGATCGAGCCGTACAGATAGTCCTTCTGGAACTGCATGCCGGGATAGTACTGCTGTATCAGATGGCCATACATGACGCCGGCGATTATGTTCGACATGATCAGATCATTGTAGTTGCCGCCGTCCAGCACCAGCTGGTCCTGGGCGCTGCCGGCGCCGAGCAGCAGGTGGTAGTTGATGGTGCCGGTGGTGGCGCCTGGCGTGCCGGGCGGCGGGTTCACTGGCGGCGGCGTGACCGGAGGTGGGGTAGGAGTGCCGCCGCCGCACACGCCGGTGGACGTCCACGGCTTGCCGCTGCCGCTGGCGCCGCTGTCGGTGACCGGGTCATTGCCCTGGGTCCACCAGTTGGCGGTGTAGTTGGTGCTGTTGGCGCTGGCGCTGTTGCCGCCGACATAGACGGTGCTGGCGTTCCAGGCGGGGGCGCAGGCGGCTGTACTGGCTGATGCGCTGGCCTTGCCGGTGGCGGCAATCTGTTTCTGGCTGGCGCTGGCCGCATCGCTCGAACCGCCATCGCCGCAGCCTGCCAGCATGCTGCCGATTGCGGTACACAGCACGCTGCCGGCTATCTTCGTGTTTATCCTTGTTCTCATGCGTATCTCCTGGGTTGGATGGGGAAGTGCGTGAAACCAGATAGTTTCCGCAGGACAACTTGTCCGGACTGAGGATGGGGGCAGCAAAAATGAGCGTCAAGTGGTTTGCACTGTTTTGCAGGGCGGCCATACCAGTTGCAAACCGGTATTGACTTTCATTCGCGGGAGAGGCGGATTTAAGTCACGAGTGACGGATAGATCGCCATGAAATAATTTCCATGTGGCAATTAATGAATGTTTTGTGAATCGTCATATTGCTCATTTTGCGGCCAAATTACCTGTTGTCTGGGAAGGCGCGCGGATGTCGCGTGACGGGCGGGCGTAATACCACTTTTCCTGTTTTTGCATGTGGTCTTAGTCCTCGCGTCAGGGGTTTTGGCAGGAGAGCGGCCCGGCTCATGAAAGTAGTCCGGCAATCAAGGAATGTGGCAATATGCCGGATATTTCCCTGCCGCATGTTTCGCAAGCAGTGCGTCGCGCGGCAGGGTTGCACCCACCGGTTTTCTGAAAGCGTCATCTATGCGAGCTGCATCCTTCCTGCGCCATGCCTTGGGCATGTTTTTCCTGCTGGCCTGCGGCGCAGCCTCGGCCGAAAGCACCTATCACACCAGCGGCAGTTGCGATGGTTTTCCGCGCCTCGACCTGAAGGTGGCCAAGGGCATGTGCATGGGACTGGTCGCCGATCACCTCGGTTTCGTGCGCGGAGTCGCCGCCATCGGTCAGGATGTCTACGTGCTGGACATGGGCGGCTGGGCCAGCAAGCGCGGCCGCCTGCTGCGCCTGAACCTGAAAAAGAAAGGCGTGCCGGAAGTGCTGCTGAGCCAGCTTGACATGCCGAACGCGATCATCGCCAGCGCAGACAAGAAGCTGCTGATCGGCATGCACGGCCGCATCGTCCGTATCGATCCGGCCGCCAAGGATCTCCTCGCCAGCGCGCAGGATATCGTGGTCAACCTGCCGACCACGGGGCGCCATCCGTTGACAGCGATGGTGCAGGGCGCCGACGGCACGCTCTACATCAACGTCGGTTCCGCCACTGACAATTGCGAAAGCCGGTCAGACCAGCCCGGCAAGTCGGATGCGCCTTGTCCGGAAATCAAGGAGACGCCGCCGCGCGCCAGCGTGCTGCGCGCCAGCCTGGTAAATGCGCATCTGCCGCTGGATGCGCGCACGCTGCCAGTCCACGCGCGCGGCCTGCGCAACAGCATGGCGCTGGCGCTCGCCCCGAATGGCGTCCTGATCGCCGCCACCAATTCGCGCGACAACATCACCGCAGCCGACCCCAAGCTGTCCGACGCCGAGCTGCCACACGATACGCTCAGCTGGCTCAGCCCCGGCGCCGATTACGGCTGGCCGTATTGCTTCGACAACCTCAGGACCAGTCCGGAATATCCGGGCTTCGATTGCCGCGGCAAGACTGCGCCTGGCCGCCTGTTGCCGCCGCATGCGGCGCCGCTGGGGATGCTGATCTACAACGGCAAAGGCTTGCCGGCGCTGGGCGGCCAGCTGATCATCGGTTATCACGGCTATCGCGCCGACGGCCACCGGCTGGTGAGCCTGGCCCTGGATGCTTCCGGCCAGCCGGCGGGCGAGCCGCGCGACCTGGTGGCGGGCTGGAACTACCGGCATGGCGGTTATCCGATGGGTGCGCCGGTGGCGCTGGCGACGCTGGATGACGGCAGCGTGGTGATCACCGAGGACAGGAACGGGACTTTGCTGCGGCTGGCGCCTGACTGATACCTGTCGACAATCGCTCAAACGCAAAGGAATATTTGCCAGATGAAGAAGAGCGTCAATTCGAAAGCAGCAGGCAATCGGCCCAATCCGGATTTCTGACTTGCCATCGATCAGACTGAAAGAGGAGAAAATGGCCGATTTTTGCGTGAAGCCTCTGGACGTATCGACCTGGCCGCAGTTCGCTCAAATGGTGGAAAAGCACAATGGCGTATGGGGTGGCTGCTGGTGCATGGCCTTTCATTCGGAAGGCGTAGGCCACGCAAAGACAGTCGAGCAAAATCGCGCCGAAAAGGAGCGTCGAGTCCGGCAAGGTCAAGCTCATGCCGCACTTGTGTTTGACGATGCAAGCTGTGTCGGCTGGTGTCAGTTCGGGCCGACTGAAGAGCTTCCGCGCATCAAGCACCTGCGCGCGTATCGAGAAGGACTTGCCGCTCTTCCGGATTGGCGGATTACCTGTTTTTTCGTCGATAAGTCATATCGCGGCAAAGGTGTGGCTTCTGCTGCTCTTGCTGGCGCCCTGCAGGAAATCGCGCGCCTTGGGGGAGGAAAGGTCGAAAGCTATCCCGAAGATGTAGACGGCCGCAAGGTCTCCGCGTCTTTCTTGTACAACGGATCAGTAGCGATGTTTGAGCGACATGGCTTCGAGCGCGTCCGCCGTCTTGGCAAGGATCATTGGCTGCTCGCCAAAGTCATCAAGCCAAACTCCCCTCTGCACCGCCAAAAAAGGAGTCACGCATGACGTCCCCGACCAGCCTTGCCTATCCCACGCCCTTCGAACTCGGCAATGGCAACCAGACCTCCACCTGGGCCGAATGCATCGCCTTTTACGAGCGGCTGGCCGAGCGATTCCCGGGTGTGCTGCGATGGTGGCGGATCGGCAGGTCCGACACCGGCCTGCCGATGCACGCCGGCCTGGTCACGGCCGACGGCGTGTTCGACCGCGACACCTTGCGCGAGCAGGGGCGCCCGGTGTTCTTCAACAACAACGGTATCCATCCCGGCGAGCCCGAAGGGATCGATGCCTGCATGGCGCTGGTGCGCGACTTCTGCCTTGAGCCCGGGCGGCTGGCGGCGCTCGGCGACACGGTGTTCCTTTTCATCCCGGTCTACAACGTCGACGGCTGCGTGAACCGCCAGTCCAGCTCGCGGGTGAACCAGCTGGGTCCCGAGGCGTTCGGCTTTCGGGGCAACGGCCGGCACCTCGACCTGAACCGCGATTTCATCAAGTGCGACAGCCTGGCCGCTCAGGTGTTCAATCGCTTCTTCAACGCCTGGGACCCGGATGTGATGGTCGACACCCACACCGCCAACGGCGCCGACTACGCCTACGCCATGACCCTGATCCCGACCCAGCCCGACAAACTGGGCGGCGGCCTGGGCGACTTCCTGCGCGAGCGCATGCTGCCGGCGATCTACGGCGACATGCAGAGGCGCGGCTGGCCGACCTGTCCCTACGTCAATCTGCTGGCCGAGACGCCGGACGACGGTATCGAAGATTTTCTCGATCTGCCGCGCTTCTCCACCGGCTACGCCGCGCTGCACCACACCATCGGCTTCATGCCCGAGACCCACATGCTCAAGCCCTTCGCCGACCGCGTGGCGGCGATGCGCACGCTGGTCGAGGTGGTGCTGGACTTCAGCGTGGCGCAGGCGGGGCGGATTCAGCAACTGCGGCGCGATTCGCGGGCCGACGCCGCACGCTGCACTCAGTGGCCGCTGCGCTGGCGCAATGACCGCGAGCGGCCGGCGCGCCTTCGCTTCAAGGGCTACGCGGCGGTGTGTACGCCGAGCAGGCTGGGCGACTATCAACGGCTCGCCTACGACCGCAGCCAGCCGTGGGAGAAGGACATCGTCCACTTCGACCGCTGTGTCGAGGAACTGGTGGTGACGGCGCCGAAGGCCTACCTGGTGCCCCAGGCCTGGCGCGAGGTGATCGAGCGGCTGGAGTGGAACGGCGTCGCGCTGCAGCGCCTGGGCACCGACCGACTGTTCGATGCGGCCCGGGTGTACCGGGTGCTGGAGGTCGGAACGCGCGCGACCGCCTACGAAGGCCACATGTTCCATGAGCGGGTGCTGCTGAGCACGCATTCCGAGGCCATCCAGGCGCGCGCGGGTGACATGCTGGTGCCTCTCGACCAGCCCCAGGCCCGCTACGCGGTCGAGACCCTCGAGCCCGAAGCGCACGACAGCTTCTTCCGCTGGGGGTTCTTCAACAGCGTGCTGGAGAGGAAGCAGGCCTCCATCTCCGCCTATGTCTTCGAGGACACGGCCTTGCAGATGCTGGCCGACGAGCCGGCGCTGCGGCAGGCGTTCGACGAATGGAAGGCCGCGTATCCGGCGCAGCTGTCCGATCCGCAAGCGGTGCTCTGGTTTCTGTTCACCCATGGCCGGCGCCATGCCGAGCCGGAGTGGCGGCGCTATCCGGTGGCAGCGCTGATTTAGTCAAAAATCTCCTGCGGGATGCGAACGCGTCGCGGGCGATCACCGGGCGATGTCAAACACCAGTGAACTCGAAATGGCGCTGCGCCTGTCGATGACTGCCAACGGACGTTCATCGACACGATTGAGGAGCCCGTCCAGTCCGTCAATTTTCCGGCAAAAAGCAAGCCTTTGCGCGCGTTTGGCCTCAACGCTGTTTAGAACACTCGCCCTAATTGCAGATACAGATTCCAGACGCCGCGTGGGGCAACAGCTGCACCAAAGTACAGCGGACCGAGCAAACTATTTCCCCCGACAAACAAACTTGCGCTTTTTTTGTAAGGACCGCGGCCAAACTCTGTCCGCGTATACCAGACATCTCCAATCTCAAGGCTGCTGCCCAGCACCACATTGCGTAAACCAGGCAAATTCAAAGCTGGCATGTCCCGCAGATAACTGGCGCGACCATACAACAAATAGCTCCCGTTAAATTGGTCCGTGCTGTAAGCCGACAAGTGCTGGAAGCCTCCTAAGGTAAATCCGAGGCCGCCGTTGCCCGCGGCTTCATCCGCATTCGCATAGGTGCCGGCGGCCTCCAACGCCAGGTTGAGTGTATGGGGTCCCTTGCTGATCGCCCACAGCGCCTTGCCTTGCACATCGTTGTAACGATTTCCGGTAGCGCCAAATGCGATGTTATTGACGGCAGAAAGGTAATAGCCTTTGCGCGGAAACAAAGGATCGTCGAGCTGATCGATGGTTAATTGCGAGCGAATGATGGGTTGGTTTTGCCGAGTTCTATCAAACTGAAAAATTGTGCCGTCCGGGCCGATAACCAGCGGTGCCGAGTAGGATGGCGCAATCGTCTGCCACTGATAATTGGCGCCGACACGCAACTCGCCGATCCGCCACAGCGGGATGCCGATGTCTATGCCGACCTTGGTCGTGTCACTTTCAATGCCTAAGAGCGGGAGGGTTTTTGAGCTGACATCGTCGCTACTGCCATAAAAATCAGCATGACGGCGTTGATATTCGGCATATGGAGCCACATACAGACCGACGGTATTCCACAACGGCTGCCGCAATTCGGTACGCAGGCTGGTTTGTGCGCTGCCCAGCACGATATCGTTGCGCCACTCCAAACCGCTGGCGGTCAACCATGGCAAGCGGTGCCCCAATTGCAAATTGAAATTTCCGCGGCCATTGAATGTATTCGATACGCCCAGACCGAACAACAGAAAATTCGGGCCCCAGGATTTTTCATCGGCATCCACCTTCAGCACATTGCGGCCATTCTCCGTCACCAGTTCCTGCGTGACGCTCTTGAAATCGCCGTTGGTTGCCAGTCGCGCCACATCCTTGTTCAAGGCTACAGGGTTGAAGAAATCACCTTCCTTGACGTCCAGCGCACGGCGCACCACTGCTGCCGGTACGCGGCCGTTGCTGTTGATCTGAATTTCGTCGATATGCGTATCCTGCGCCAGCACCGGACCGCCGCTGCGCGCTGCAAGATATTCTTTCCATTGCTGCGGCGGCAGCGCCAACGCGGACAGTTTGGCTTGCTGACGCTCTGCCGCCTCGTAGCCAGCCTTGACGCCATCCTTGCCGCGTGAAAAATCGGCGAACGACAGATCGCCCAGCTGCGGCTCGATCAGCACATCGTTTTTCTTG
>NZ_DATMRB010000166.1:0-55455 GCF_035566555.1 Collimonas sp. | reverse complement strand
AAGCATCGTGGCACGTTATATCGGACCTAAAGCAAAACTTTCCCGCCGTGAAGGTACGGACCTGTTCCTGAAGAGCGCACGCCGCTCGCTGGATTCCAAGTGCAAACTGGATTCCAAGCCAGGTCAACATGGCCGCACATCCGGTGCACGTACCTCCGACTACGGTAACCAATTGCGCGAAAAGCAAAAGGTCAAGCGTATGTACGGCATTCTGGAACGTCAGTTCCGTCGTTATTTCGCAGAAGCCGACCGTCGCAAGGGCAACACTGGCGAAACGCTGCTGCGTTTGCTGGAAGCGCGTCTGGACAACGTCGTCTATCGCATGGGTTTCGGTTCGACCCGCGCTGAGAGCCGTCAGCTGGTTTCGCACAAAGCATTCACCGTCAACGGCAACGTTGTCAACATCGCTTCGTACCAAGTCAAGACCGGCGACGTGATCGCTGTTCGTGAAAAAGCCAAGAAGCAAGTGCGTATCGTTGAAGCGCTGCAACTGGCCGAACAAGGCGGCATGCCATCGTGGGTTTCGGTTGATGCGAAGAAGATGGAAGGTACTTTCAAGTCCCTGCCAGACCGTAACGAAATCGCTAACGACGTCAACGAATCGCTGATCGTCGAACTGTATTCGCGTTAATTTTAGTTTTTCGGCCGCAGCTGGAAGCAGCTGCGGCCGTTTCATCAGGGTGCCTCTGACTATCCTAGCGATGGTCGGCGGCGCCCTTAATGCCATCAGCCTTATCGGTGTAACGAGCCGAGGGTATTGAAGAGGACATTTCATGCAAAACAGCTTGTTGAAGCCACGTATTATCGAAGTAGAAGCACTGGGTGCCGGCCACGCTAAAGTCGTGATGGAACCGTTTGAACGTGGCTACGGCCACACGCTGGGCAACGCACTGCGCCGCGTCCTGCTGTCATCGATGGTTGGCTACGCGCCGACTGAAGTGACTATCGCCGGTGTGGTTCATGAATACTCGTCGCTCGACGGCGTGCAGGAAGACGTAGTCGATATCCTGTTGAACCTGAAGGGCGTCGTGTTCAAGCTGCATAACCGCGACGAAGTAACACTGACATTGAAAAAAGATGGCGAAGGCGCTGTGCTGGCTTCCGACATCGATCTGCCGCATGACGTAGAGCTGGTCAATCCGGATCACGTGATTGCTCACCTGACTGCCGGTGGCGCACTCGACATGCAGATCAAGGTTGAAAAAGGCCGTGGCTATGTGCCGGGCAACGTTCGCCGCCTGACTGAAGATGCCAACAAGACTATCGGCCGCATCATTCTGGACGCATCGTTCTCGCCAGTACGCCGTGTTTCCTACGCTGTTGAATCGGCGCGTGTGGAACAGCGTACCGACCTGGACAAGCTGGTCATCAACATTGAAACCAATGGCGTGATCACACCGGAAGAAGCGATTCGTCAATCGGCGCGCGTGCTGGTTGACCAGTTGAACGTGTTCGCTGCACTGGAAGGCACTGAAGCTGCTGCTGAAGCGCCATCCCGCGCACCGCAAGTCGATCCAATCCTGTTGCGTCCGGTCGACGACCTGGAGCTGACAGTACGTTCGGCCAACTGCCTGAAAGCAGAAAACATTTACTACATTGGCGATCTGATCCAGCGTAGCGAAAATGAACTGCTGAAGACGCCAAACCTGGGCCGCAAGTCCTTGAACGAAATCAAGGAAGTTCTGGCATCCCGTGGTTTGACACTGGGCATGAAGCTGGAAAACTGGCCGCCTGCAGGCCTGGAAAAGTAATATTTGTAGTTAGCCTGGGGGTGGGATAGAATCCTGCCCCTGAGCTTGTTTTGCTCTTGTTGTATCCATTGCTGTATTTATTGTTGTACTAATTTCAACCGGCCCGCGACCTGGCAATGCCAAAGTCGATCGAAGAGCTGGATGTAAACTCAAAAACTGAAAGGAATTACCATGCGTCACCGTCACGGCCTTCGTAAATTAAATCGTACCTCTTCCCACCGTCTGGCCATGTTGCGCAACATGACTGTTTCGCTGCTGCGTCACGAAGCAATCAAGACCACTTTGCCTAAGGCAAAGGAACTGCGTCGCGTGATCGAACCGATCCTGACACTGGGCAAGACCGACACCCTGGCCAACAAGCGCCTGGCATTCGCTCGCCTGCGCGACCGCGAAATGGTCCTGAAGCTGTTCGCTGAACTGGGCCCACGCTACGCTAACCGTAACGGCGGTTACCTGCGCATCCTGAAAATGGGTTTCCGCGTTGGCGATAACGCGCCAATGGCTTACATCGAACTGATGGACCGTCCGGAAATCAGCGACGACGCTGAAGTACCGACAGCTGACTAAGCTTAAGTATCCAAGCTGCGTTAAAATCAAAAGCCAGGCCTAGCCTGGCTTTTTTGCGTTCTGCGCGCTGATGTACAGTCATGCGGCGCACTGTAAGGATAAATCAAAGAGTTCGACTATGTCAGAAGCCTTGCTTATACTCACCAGCTTGCCCGATCTCGCCAGCGCGCAGGCATTGGCGCGGCAACTGGTGGAGCGCAAGCTGGCGGCCTGTGTCAATATCCTGCCGGCGGTGCAATCCGTATATCGCTGGCAAGGCCAGGTTGAACAAGCGGTCGAAACGACCTTGCTGATCAAGACTGCCGCACATCGCTACGCGGAACTGGAAGGTGCTATCACGGCCGCCCATCCGTATGCGGTGCCGGAAATAATTGCGTTACCGATCGTGGCCGGCTTGCCGGCCTACCTGAACTGGATTACTGCAGAAACCCAAAAGGACGTGAATGTTTAAGTCTCTCAAGCAATTGTCTGTGCTGTTCGCCATGCTGTTCGCATTTACCCTGGCGCATGCCGATGAAGACGATTACCTGGCGCCGGAAGTGGCCTTCAAGTTTTCCGCCCGCATGGCCGACGCCAAGACCGCGGAGGTGACCTACGCCATCGCCGACGGCTACTACATGTACCGCGAGCGCTTCCACTTCAAGGCCGAAGGCGCTACGCTGGGCGAGCCGCAGATCCCGGCCGGCACCGTCAAGTTCGACCAGACCTTCAACAAGAATGTCGAAACCTATCATCACACGGTCACCATCCGCCTGCCGGTCGAGGCTAGCGGCAGCTTCACGCTGATTTCCACCGGCCAGGGATGCGCCGACAAGGGCTTGTGCTACCCGCCCATGGATTCCCGCATCAGTCTCTCCCCTACCGGCGGCAGCGCAGCTGGCGGGCTGCTGAGCGCCATGGGTATCGCCAAAGGCGGCAGCGCCGCGATGGATACGCCGCAAGCGCCGGCAGCCAGCAATGCCGCGGACGTCGCCCAGGCTGCGGCCAGCGTGCCGCCATCCGCTGCGCCTGACTCGGAAAGCGGCCGCATCGAATCGTCGCTGAAGGGCGGCAAGCTGCTGGTTATCATGCCGCTGTTCCTGCTGCTGGGCCTGGGCTTGGCGTTCACGCCTTGCGTGCTGCCGATGGTGCCTATCCTGTCGTCGATCATCGTCGGCGAAGGCACGCAAGTCAGCCGCCGCCGCGGCTTCCTGCTCTCGGTTACTTATGCGCTTGGCATGGCGCTGGTCTACACCGCGCTGGGCGTCGCCGCAGGCCTGGCCGGCGAAGGTCTGGCCGCGACTTTGCAGAATCCCTGGGTATTGTCGGCGTTTGCGCTGCTGATGGTGCTGATGTCGTTCTCGATGTTCGGCTTTTACCAGCTGCAGCTGCCGGCCGCATTCCAGACCAGACTGAGCAAGGCTTCCGACCAGCAATCCGCGGGCAAGCTGCTCGGCGTGTTTGTGATGGGTGCGATCTCGGCGCTGATCGTTGGCCCTTGCGTAGCGGCGCCGCTGGCCGGGGCGCTGGTGTACATCAGTCAGACACGCGACGTCGTGATCGGCGGCAGCGCCCTGTTTGCGATGGCGGTCGGCATGAGCGTGCCCTTGATACTGGTGGGGATCTCCGCCGGTTCGCTGCTGCCGCGCGCGGGCGCCTGGATGGAGTCGGTCAAGCGCTTCTTCGGCGTGCTGATGCTGGCAGTGGCGGTGTGGATGGTGTCGCCGGTGATTCCTGCTCTGGCGCAGATGCTGTGCTGGGCGGCTATAGGCATCGGCTACGGCGCCTACCTGCTGTGGGATAAATCATCGACCGCCTGGTTCGCCAAGGCCTTTGGCGTGGCATTCATGGTGTGCGGCGTGGTGCAGCTGGCCGGCGCCATGACCGGCGGCCGCGACGTGCTGGCGCCGCTGGCGCAGCTGGGAGGCGGCAAGCAGGAAAGCGCCCAGGCCCAGTTCATCCGCGTCAAGTCGGTGGCGGAACTGGATGCGGCGCTGGCCCAGACCAATGGCAAGACCGCCTTGCTGGATTTCTATGCCGACTGGTGCGTTTCCTGCAAGGAGATGGAAAAATTCACCTTCACCGATCCACGCGTGCAGGCGCGCTTCGGCCAGATGGTCTTGCTGCAGATTGACGTCACCGCCAACAATGCGGACGATAAGGCCATGCTCAAGCGCTTCAATCTGTTTGGGCCGCCAGGCATCATCCTCTTTGACGGCAAGGGCCAGGAAGCGCCACATGGGCGCGTGATCGGTTACCAGAATGCCGATAAGTTCCTGCAATCGTTATCGCTGCTGGATAGCTGATTGCTATACCGTTCGCTTTCAAGCGGAAATTTCTAAACTAATCGGCCCATCTTCTATCCAACCTGGGGTTATGTAGATAGTCGATAAAATTCTTTAGGCTGTGGCCGTCGCAAGGCTATAGTTTTAGTTCGATGCGTTCCGCAATCACCATGCAATCCAAAGGAGACTGAAATGACTTTACGCCTTGGCGATGTCGCCCCCGATTTTGAGCAGGACTCTTCGCTCGGCAAGATCAATTTCTACGATTGGGCCGGGACTTCCTGGGTGGTGCTGTTTTCGCATCCTGCCGATTTCACGCCTGTCTGCACGACAGAGCTCGGCTTGACCTCGAAACTGAAATCGCAGTTCGAACAGCGCGGCGTCAAAGTGATTGCCCTGTCTGTCGATCCTGCCGACAAGCACCAGGAATGGATCAAGGATATCAACGAAACGCAAAACACCGTGGTCGGTTTCCCGATCATTGCGGACGCTGACCGCAAGGTGTCGGAGCTGTACGACCTGATCCACCCGAATGCCAGCGCTACCGCGACCGTGCGCTCGCTGTTCGTGATCGATCCGGCCAAGAAAGTACGCCTGATCATCACTTATCCGGCCAGTACCGGCCGCAACTTCGACGAGATCCTGCGCGTCATCGATTCCCTGCAGCTGACCGACAATTATTCGGTGGCCACGCCCGGCAACTGGAAAGACGGCGAGGATGTGGTGATCGTGCCGTCGCTGCAGGACCCCGAGGTGCTCAAGCAGAAATTCCCCAAGGGTTTCAAGGCGATCCGTCCTTACCTGCGCCTGACGCCGCAGCCTAATCGCGACTGATTGCCTGCTGCAGTTTTTTGCAGCATCTCGAAAAAAAGCCCCGCCGGTTTCCCTGCGGGGCTTTTTCTTGATACGCCGGAAAGCGCTAGCGCCGGTCCAGCGCCTGGCTTTCCAGGTAGCGCCGGCGCTGGAAGAAGACCAGCATGACAACGATCACCAGCGCCATGCTGCCCATCGTCAGCCAGAAGCCGAGCGCATTTTTGAGCAAAGGCATGACTTCGAAATTCATGCCGAAGATCCCGGTGATCAAGGTCAGCGGCATGAATAATGCAGTGATGACGGTCAGCGTACGCATGATTTCGTTGGTGCGGTGGGCGACTGCGGAAAAATGAATCTGCACCGCCGATTCGATCGACGATTCCAGGCGGCGCGCGTGGTTCAGCACCCGCGTAATATGCTCCATCACATCATTGATGCGCACCAGCAGCAAGTCTTTGGCACGGCTGATCTCGATGCCGTCGTCGATGTCGACGAAGTAGTCGCGCAGCTCCTGCATGGCGTCGTGCTGCTCTTCGCACAGGTTCTCCAGCTTGCGCAATTCGATGCGCGCATCCAGCAGCGCCATCCAGTCCTTGAACGGCCGGCGCGGATCCAGCAGGGCGCGCTGCCAGCGGTCCAGCTGCGTGGTCAGCGGCTGCCGCAGGTCCAGGTACTGGTCGACCATGGCATTGATCAGGCGCAGCAGCAAATCCTCCGGCGAGGCCGGCAGGCGTATCGCGTGCGGCGTTTTCTCGGTCTTGTTGCACAGGTCCAGCAGGCGCGTGCGCGTGGCGTCGATGGTGCGGCTGTAGCGCTCGTGGACGGTAACCAGGGCATGATCCATGATCAGGAAAGTCACCGGCTGGGTCGCCAGTTTGCTCAGGGCGGCTGGAATCTTGCGCTTGCTGCCCTCGCTGTCGATGGTAGCTGCCGGCGCCGCCGCAGGCTTGTCGCCGCTGCTTGCCGCTGCTTGAGAATTACCATTGCCGCCAGCGCCGTTCAGCATCAGCTTGCGGAACACCACCATGCCGTAATCCTGGGTTGAATCGAAATACGAAGGATGATTCGGATTGAGCGTATCGGTCATGTGCGGATCGTAGATCTGCACGCCGGTAGCGCGCTCGATAGCGCTGCGCCAGGCTTCCGGGTCGGCCCCTACTTCTTCGTGGGTGGCGTCGATCCAGAGAAAGCCCTTGAGCGGGACAGCGTCCGGAATTTCCAGGCTCTGGCTGACCTGGTTGTCACTGATGAGAAAGATGTCCATGCATTGTCGATGAGCGTTTAAATATGAGCCGGAACGCCATCGTCGAAATCAGCGATGGCATGATGATGGTGGCTTGCGCAGGTCGTGGCCGGCAGCCGGATGATGAATTATGGCAGGAAATAGAGCTGCGCCGCGCGGCTTAGTTGCAGATGCTGCCGCAGACAACAATATAGATAAGCGCGCTCGATCAATTTATGGCGGCCTCAAGTGACGTGCGCTTCCAGCGCGACGCGGATCACGTCGCTGTGGCCTAACGAGGCTTGGGTAACTACATCATCCACGTGTCCACCGGTGGGGGGCTTTACCTGGCGGGCATCAAGGACGTATTTCAGAAGAACTGCGCTGGCTGCTTGAGACGGGAATGTCCACCATTGACAGTACACCCCAGTTTCCCCA
The DNA here is from genome assembly GCF_035566555.1 of Collimonas sp. Taxonomy (GTDB): domain Bacteria; phylum Pseudomonadota; class Gammaproteobacteria; order Burkholderiales; family Burkholderiaceae_D; genus Collimonas. Next base: position 48,400 of record NZ_DATMRB010000166.1, on the reverse strand, counting down.
ACATTGCCGATGCGGATCGCAAGATATCAGTGAATGTCGCAATAAAGCCGCCTTGAAAGTTGGCTGTGAAAAGCCGTCCCAGAAGGGCTACTTCAGCCTGAAATCGGTTTGACTGGTTTGATGTAACAAACGCAGACTATTTTTAAATTTTAAAACTGCACAAATAACCTGAATGACACACGGAGGGTCGATGAGCCGAAAATTGTCTGCAGCCGTAATGTTGGTATTCTTTTCTTGCTTTGCAACCTTGCAATCAACTGCTGCTGAGCCTGCCTTTGATGTAGTCATATTGTCGGGGCGCGTAATGGATCCAGAAAGCATGACCGATCGGATCGCCAATATTGGTATTCGTGACGGGCGCATTGCAGAGATCTCCGCGAGATCCATGACAGGAATGAGAACGATAGATGCTAAAGGCCTGGTCGTAGCGCCGGGTTTCATCGATCTGCACTCTCACGCACAATATGCCCTTGGTTACGATCTTCAGGCGCTGGATGGCGTTACTACTGCTCTTGAGTTGGAAGCTGGTGTTTATCCGGTAAAGCCCTTCTATAAACAAAGGGAGGGGCGCACCCGGATCAATTTCGGCGCCAGCGTCGGTCTGCAGAGCATCCGCGTGAAAATTAAAACTGGCATCGAAGACCCGCAATCTCCGCTGGCGCCTTTCTCGCATTGGGCTGACATCCTTCCGCGCAAGGCGGAGTGGGCCGAATCCGGACTATCGCCGGCGGAACGTGAAGACGAGGATCGCCTGTTCGAACAAGGCTTTGCCGACGGTGGTCTCGGACTAGGCGTGCTATATGAATACCTGCCTGGCATGGGGCGAGACGAGCTGTATGGAGTATTGAAAGTTGCCGGACGCCTTAAGGCGCCTGTATTTGTGCATGCGCGGGCGGTAGAGCGAGCCGACCCCGACCACTTGATGGCGCCAATACAGGAGCTGATCGCAGACTCGGCCGCCACGGGTGCCCCGATCCACATTTGCCACATCGGTAGCAAGGGACTGGGATCGGTGAGCTTGTTACTCGATCTGATCGACAGCGCACGCAAGCACGGCGTGGACGTTAGCACCGAGGTTTATCCCTATGACGCCGGCAGTACGGCCATTGGCAGTGCAGTCTACAATCCCGGTTGGCAAGAGCGTCTGGGTGCAAAATTCGAAGACTTCGAATGGCCCCCGACCGGCGAACGAATGACGGCGGAAAGTTTCGCGCGCTTTCGGCGTGAGAGTCCAGGCACCGCTGCTATCTTGCATCATATTCCCGAAGCGTCGATTGTTGCAGCGGTGGCGCATCGTGGAGTCATGATCGCTTCGGACGCAATACCGCTCGTCAATGGCGCGGGGCACCCCCGTGGCACGGGAACCTTTGCCCGCGTGCTGGGCGTTTATGTACGCGAGAAGCAGGCGCTGACCTTGATGGACGCGATTGGGAAGATGACACTGTTGCCTGCTCAGCGCCTTGAGAACATCGCACCGTCCATGCGTCGCAAAGGCCGTGTGAAGGTTGGCGCCGATGCGGACCTGACTCTGTTTGATCCAGCGACTGTAATCGACAAGGCAACTTATCGGAATCCCGCGAAACCTTCATATGGAATCCCATACGTGCTGGTCGCAGGCGTGCCGGTGGTCGACCACGGCGCGATCGTGGCAACAGCATTCCCGGGACGCGGCGTGCGTTCGGGAGCGGGGAACGCGGATTAAACCGCAGCAAAATAGGTGACGTTCATGTCCCGTCACCAATGCATAGTCGAAGATGGAAAAAGGTATATTGTTCCCGCTTCGCGGGGACAATATGCCTAGTATGCCTTGAGTTTTACCTTAATTTTTGCGTAAGTGGCGCGCAATATCCAACGCAAAATAAGTCAGCACGCCGTCCGCGCCGGCGCGCTTGAATGCCAGCATGGCTTCCATCATGGTCTTGTCGTGGTCCAGCCAGCCATTCTGCGCGGCGGCCTTGATCATGGCGTACTCGCCGCTGACCTGGTAGGCGAAGGTAGGCACCTTGAATTCGTCTTTTACGCGACGGACGATATCCAGGTAAGGCATGCCCGGCTTGACCATCACCATGTCGGCGCCTTCCGCCAGGTCCAGCGCGACTTCATGCAAGGCTTCGTTGCTGTTGGCCGGATCCATCTGGTAGGTGTTCTTGTTGCTCTTGCCGAGCGTCGCGGAAGAACCGACGGCATCGCGGAACGGACCATAGAACGCCGATGCATACTTGGCCGAATACGCCATGATGCGGGTGTAGATATGATGATGCGCTTCCAGCGCGTTGCGCACCGCGCCGATGCGGCCATCCATCATGTCGGACGGCGCCACGATGTCGACGCCGGCGTCGGCCTGGGTCAGCGCCTGCTTGACCAGGATGGCGCAGGTTTCGTCGTTCAAGACATAGCCGTCCGCATTCAGCACGCCGTCCTGGCCGTGGCTGGTGTAGGGGTCGAGGGCGACGTCGGTGAGGATGCCGAGTTCGGGGAAGCGTTGCTTCAGTTCACGTACCGCGCGTGGGATCAATCCTTGCGGGTTGGTGGCTTCGATGCCGTCCGGTGTTTTCAGGGATGGATTGATCACCGGGAACAAGGCGATGACCGGAATGCCCAGCGCTACACATTCTTCCGCCACATTTAACAGCAAGTCAATTGACAGCCGTTCAACACCCGGCATCGAATTGATTTTCTCGCGCTGGTTTTTGCCGTCCAGAATGAAGACCGGATAAATCAGGTCTGCAGTGGTGATTACATTTTCCCGCATCATGGCGCGTGAAAATGCGTCTTTGCGCATGCGGCGCATGCGGATGGCGGGGAACTGGGCGGTTTTATGTGAGTGTGGCATGGCGGTTTCTGAGATGTCGGGTGGGTGGGAGCGGCCTTGCATACAGGCATCGCTAATATTTTCGTCGAAATTAAAAAAATTCGTGAACTTTTTCGGCCTCTACTGGCTCCTAGCAATAGGTGCATCATTCGCCTCCCGCTTCCCTCCCTGAGCGGGGCCGTATCGCTTTTGGTGATAAGGCATTGTGCCCTGGAGATATTCCCCTTTCTCCAGGGCTTTTTTATGTTTAGCGTCCGGACTAAACAGAGCTGTCTTGTTCTCCGGCAGCGTCGTCGGCATCATCTTCCTGACTATCCACTTCGGCCAGCTTGTTCAGGCCGGCCAGTTCCACGATCTTGTCGTTCGCTTCTTCCAGGCCGCTGCGGTTGAGCGCCGAAAACAATTGCACGGTGAACGGCAGCTGCTCATTGTTCTCGTTAACATAGCTTGCCAGGAAAGTGCGCGCTTGACGCAAGGCGTTGGTGGCATCGTTGCGGTTGAGTTTATCCGACTTGCTCAATATGCAATGGATGGGCTTGCCGGTAGGCGCAAACCATTCCACCATCTGGACGTCGAGTTCGGTGAATGGACGGCGCGAGTCGACGATCAGCACCAGCGCGGCCAGCTGCTGGCGGCGGCGCACGTAGTCGCCCAGCAATTGCTGCCAGTGCAGCTTGGCGGAACCGGACACTTCGGCATAGCCGTAGCCGGGCAGGTCGACCAGCAGGGTGCGGATCTCGTCGGTCTTGGTTTCATCCTTGCGGTGCTGGGCGACGTGGGCGCCGCCTATGGAAAAATAGTTGATGTGCTGGGTGCGGCCCGGGGTCTTGGAGGCAAATGCCAGTTTTTTCTGGTTGCACAAAAGATTGATGGCGGTCGACTTGCCGGCGTTGGAACGGCCGGCAAAAGCGATTTCGGGTACTTGCAAGGTTGGCAAGTCACGAAGATGATTGACCGTGGTAAAGAAGCGGGCTTGCCAAAGTAGGGACATGGAATGAGCAGAAAATGCGGTAAGGGGAGGCAAAAATGCCGGAAAGCTATTGTACAATAAGGGGTTATGTACTGCTGTTTCGCTTAGCGTGATTGATGTACGTGAAGGTTTTTGGGAGTCGGGCAATCGATTGAGTTGGCTGGGGTCGCCCCAGCATGGTACCCATCAGGGCAGAATTCTAAAATCAAGTCAGGGTGTTTGAATGAACCGTGCGTTTTTTCCAGTAGTGAAAGCTTTCTTCATTGCAGTCGTCGCGCTTTCCACTGCTGCTCATGCAGCAGACGAACCAAAAGCGGCGCCCGCCAAAGCCGATCCAGCCAAGGGCGAAGCACTCTATACGAATGGCGACCCGGCCCGCAACATCACCGCCTGTATCTCTTGCCACGGCGCCGCCGGCGCCTCGACCATCAGCGCCAACCCGAAACTGGGCGGCCAGCATGAGGCATACATCCATAAGCAGCTGACGAATTTCCAGGGCGCGGACCGTAATAATCCGATCATGTCGCCGCTGGCCAAGATGCTGACTGACGATGAAATGAAAAACATCGCCGCTTACTTGAATGCGCAGCCGGCCAAGCCGGGCGCTGCCAAGGACAAGGATACGCTGGCCCTGGGCAAAAAGATCTATCGCGGCGGCATCGCTGAAAAGAGCGTACCGGCCTGCGCCGGCTGTCACAGCCCGAACGGCGCCGGCATTCCGGCCCAGTTCCCGCGCATCGGCGGCCAGCACCAGGATTATACAGTGACCGAGCTGACCAATTTCCGCAGCGGCGCACGCAAGAACGGGCCGATGATGACGACGATTGCAAAACGCATGTCGGATGATGAAATCAAGGCAGTCGCCGACTATATCGCCGGCCTGAAGTAATAAAATAATAATAAAAATGCATTCAGGGGTGGCCTAGGCCACCCCTTTTTCTTTTCAAAAGACAAACAGGCTATGAGCACAAGCAACAACGAGATCGCAGGTAACGACATCAACACCGCCGGAATACAGCTGAAAACCAGCCGCCGCTGGCTGGCGGATGCCGTTGAATTATTGTCATCGATGCGCTTCGCCATCAGCTTGCTGACGATTATCGCGGTGGCATCGGTGATCGGCACCGTGCTCAAGCAAAACGAGCCGATGCCGAACTATGTCAACCAGTTCGGACCGTTCTGGTTTGAAGTGTTCGGCAAACTGGGCCTGTATGCGGTGTATTCATCGTGGTGGTTCTTGCTGATCATGACCTTTTTGGTGATCTCGACCTCGCTGTGCATCGCCCGCAATGCGCCAAAGATGCTGAAAGACATGCGCAGCTGGCGTGAAAACGTCCGCGAGCAATCACTGCGCAACTTCCATCACAAGGCGGAGTGGACTTCGGCGACGGCGCCGGCGGTACTGACTGGGCAACTGGTGGCGCGGATTGCCGCCAAGGGCTACAAGACCAAGCTGGTGGCCAAGGACAACGCCACCCTGATCACCGCCAAGCAAGGCGCCGCCAACAAATGGGGTTATATCTTTGCTCACAGCGCCATCGTGATCATCTGCATAGGCGGCTTGCTCGATTCCGACCTGCCGATACGCGTGCAGCAATGGATCTACGGCAAGACGCCGTTCAACGGCAGCGGCATCATCGCGGATATTCCCGCGGAACATCGGCTGGGGCTGGGCAACCCGACTTTCCGCGGCAATACCCTGATACCGGAAGGCTCCGCCAGCAGCACCGCCATCATTCCGCAGAAGGATGGCGTGATGATCCAGGACCTGCCGTTCACCATCCAGCTAAAGAAATTCATCATCGATTTCTACAGCACCGGCATGCCCAAGCTGTTCGCCAGCGAAGTCGTGATCCGCGATAACGCCGACGGCCATACTTTCCCGGCCACCATCAAGGTCAACCAGCCGCTGATCTACAAGGGCATCGCGGTGTACCAGTCAAGTTTCGAGGATGGCGGCAGCAAGCTCAGGCTGACGGCTTATCCGATGAGCGGCGCTGCCGAGACCACCTTCCCGGTCAGCGGCGAAGTCAACGGCACGACACCTTTAGCGCACAACGGTAATAACGACTATACGATTGAATGGTCTGGTTTCCGCCCGTTTAACGTAGAGAATATGGCTCAGTCGGGCGACGATCTGCGTGCCGTGACCAAGTCCAAGAGCCTCAACCAGCGCTTGAGCGACGATTTAAGCAACCATCTTGGCAATGCCGCAAAAAGCGCCGTCAAGAAGGACCTGCGCAATGTCGGCCCGAGCGTGCAGTACAAGTTGCGCGACAAGACTGGCCAGGCGCGCGAATTCAGCAACTACATGCAGTCGATCAAGGTCGACGATGCCTATGTCTTCCTGGCCGGCGTGCGCGACACGCCGGACGAAGCGTTCCGCTACCTGCGCATTCCTGCCGACGACGAGGATAGCCTGCAAGAGTGGATGCGCCTGCGCGCCGCCCTGATGAATCCGGAATTGCGCAGCGCGGCGGCACATCGCTACGCGCAGCGCGCGATCCCGGAGAGCCGCGAAGGCATCGCCACCTTGCGGGTACAACTGGAACAATCGGCATTGCGCGGCCTGTCGCTGTTTGCCGGCGACGGTAAAGAGGCCGGCTACATGGCTATTTCCAGGTTCCTGGAGCAGGTGCCGCAGCAGGAGCAGGAAAAGGCCGCGGATATCTTCATGAAGATTCTCAACGGCAGCATGTGGGATCTGTGGCAGGTTGCGCGTGAGAAAGACGGTTTGAAGGAAATGCCGGCAGACGAAAAGCATGCGCGCTTCCTGCAGCTGAGCACCAATGCACTGTCGGATGCAAGCTTCTATAATGCGCCTGTGTACCTGCAGATGACAGGCTTTGACGAAATCAAGGCATCGGTATTCCAGGTTACCCGCTCGCCAGGCAAGAAGGTGGTCTACCTGGGCTGCCTGCTGCTGGTGCTGGGCGTGTTCTCGATGCTGTACGTGCGCGAGCGCAGACTGTGGGTCTGGATCCGTCCCGACAAGGATGCGGCAGGACAGTCGCATGCGCTGATGGCCTTGAGTTCGCAGCGCAAGACGCTGGATTTTGAAAAAGAATTTGAAGTATTGAAAACACAATTGATGCAGGCAGAAGCGGCGCCCAAGGCCTAGTCGCATTGCCCCCGAGGCTGTACGCTGTCCTGTCGCTGAAAAGATGGACGTTCCGCTGCGTTTCCCCCGCAGGAGCGGAACGATATGGAGAAAATGATGGAACTGACGCAAACGTATTCCCCGCCCGGCAGCTTTTTCAAGCGCCTGTCCGCGATCGACTGGCTGTTCGCCATCGCACTGGTGGCGGCTTCGCTGTTCGCCCTGAACCGCTACGGCAGCCACATGGATTACTACGAGAAGGGCGTGCTGGTGCTGGCCGGCCCGACTTTCGCGTGGCTCGGCTGGCACTGGAAATCTGTGCGCTGGCTGATGGCGCTGCTGGCGGTGCTGGCGCTGTCGGCCATTGCCATGTACGGCGGCGTGCTGGACATGGCCAACCAGAAATTCTTCCTCAAATACATGCTCTCCAGCCAGTCGGCGATCCTGTGGATGAGCACCCTGTTTTTCCTCTCCACCCTGTTCTTCTGGGGCGGCCTGATCACGCGTTCGGATTTCGGCGCCTCGATCGGCTCCAAGCTGTGCTGGGCGGCAGTGGTGATGGGATTCACCGGCATGCTGGTGCGCTGGTACGAGTCCTACCTGATCGGCGCCGATATCGGCCACATCCCGATCTCCAACCTGTACGAAGTGTTCGTCCTGTTCAGCCTGATCACCGCGCTGTTCTATCTCTACTACGAACAGCATTACCGCACCCGCCAGCTGGGCGCTTTTGTCTTGCTGGTGATCTCGGCCGCGGTCGGTTTCCTGCTGTGGTACATGGTGTCGCGCGACGCCGCGGAAATCCAGCCGCTGGTGCCTGCGCTGCAAAGCTGGTGGATGAAAATCCATGTGCCGGCCAACTTCATCGGCTACGGCACCTTCGCGCTGTCGGCGATGGTGGCGGTGGCCTACCTGCTGAAATCGCATGGCTACCTGGTCGACCGCCTGCCGGCGCTGGAAGTGCTGGACGATGTCATGTACAAGGCGATCGCAGTCGGCTTCACCTTCTTTACCATCGCCACCATCCTCGGCGCCCTGTGGGCGGCGGAAGCCTGGGGCGGTTACTGGTCCTGGGATCCGAAAGAAACCTGGGCGCTGATCGTCTGGCTGAATTACGCAGCCTGGCTGCACATGCGCCTGATGAAAGGCCTGCGCGGCCAGGTCGCGGCCTGGTGGGCGCTGATTGGCTTGCTGGTGACTACCTTTGCCTTCCTCGGCGTGAACATGTTCCTGTCGGGCCTGCATTCTTACGGAGAGCTGTGAACGGATGACGAAGTCTGCTACAGATGAAAGCAATGCGCCGGTAGAACTGGTGATTTTCGATTGCGACGGCACACTGGTCGACAGTGAAACGGTGGCAACCGATGTGATGGTGGAATACCTGGCGGAGCTCGGCATGCAGCTGTCGGCCGAAGTGGCGCTGGCCCGCTTCAAGGGCGGCCGCATGGCCGATTGCGTGGCCGAGCTGGAACAGATGTTCGGTCGTTCCCTGCCGGCCGATTTCACCAAGGTCTTGCGCGACCGCATCGCCCCGGTGCTGCACCAGCGCCTGCAGCCGATCGAAGGTGCGCTGGAACTGGTGCAGTCGCTCAAGGTGCCGTTCTGCATGGCCTCCAATGGTCCCTTGCATCAGATCAAGGTGTCGCTCAGCGTCACTGGCCTATGGTCGTATTTCGAGGGACGCATCTTCAGCGCCTACGACGTCGGTTCCTGGAAGCCGGCGCCGGACTTGTTCCTGCACGCCGCCAGGACCATGGGCGTCGAACCGTCCCGCTGTGCCGTGGTCGAAGATAGCTTGCCGGGCGTCCAGGCAGGGGTTGCCGCCGGCATGCAGGTATTCGCCCTGCAGCCGGAACAGGTGGAAGCATTGCTGCCGAAACAGGCAACCGTCATTTCCCGGCTGGCGGAGCTGCACGACCATATCAGCATTGCCGGATAAGCGGTTTTCCGGCAGGTTTGTAAGGAATCGGCATTTTCTCTGACTAAGTCCCATCTACCTTGCCGGAACATCCCATGCCGCTATATCGTCGCCCCAACGGAATCGACCTGCCGTTTGCTTCTGAAATCACGCCGCAGGAAATATTCGAATCGCGCCGCAGCTTTATCAAGCGGATTGCCATAGGCGCCGCCGGCGCCGGTTCGCTGCTGCATTTGACTGGCGGCGAGGCCTGGGCGCAAACCGGAGACGGCCAGAAGCTGGCGGCCAAGGCCAATCCTGCTTATGTCGTGACGGACAAGGCGACCTCATACAAAGACGCCACTACCTATAATAATTTCTACGAATTCGGCACCGACAAATCCGATCCTGCCGAGAACGCCGGCAGCCTCAAGACACGGCCGTGGACGATCGCGATCGAAGGCGAGGTCAAGAAGCCGCTGACGCTGGATATCGACAGCCTGCTGAAGCTGGCGCCGCTGGAAGAGCGCATCTACCGGCTGCGTTGCGTCGAGGGCTGGTCGATGGTCATTCCGTGGATCGGCTATTCGCTGTCGGCGCTGATCAAGAAAGTCGAACCGAACTCGAATGCCCGGTATGTCGAGTTCACCACCTTGGCCGATAATCGTCAGATGCCGGGTTTGCGTGCCCCGGTGCTGGAGTGGCCCTATGTGGAAGGCTTGCGCATGGATGAAGCGATGCATCCGCTGGCCTTGCTGACTTTTGGCATGTACGGCCAGGTCCTGCCGAACCAGAGCGGGGCGCCGGTGCGCATGGTGCTGCCATGGAAATACGGTTTCAAGTCGGCCAAGTCTATCGTCAAGATCCGCTTCCTCAAAGACCAGCCGAGAACCGCATGGAATATCGCCGCGGCGCGCGAATATGGCTTCTATTCCAACGTCAATCCGGAGGTCGATCATCCGCGCTGGTCGCAAGCCACCGAGCGCCGCATCGGTGAGGATGGCTTCTTCACCAAGAAGCGCAAGACGCTGATGTTCAACGGTTATAACGAGGTTGCTTCGCTATATTCGGGCATGGACCTGAAGAAGTTTTTTTAAGTTTGGGAAGCTAAGGCATGTTCAACCCCACTCCTCGTCAATTCAAATACATCAAGGTCGCGCTGTTTGCGCTGGCTTTGCTGCCCGCGCTGCGCTTGCTGGTGGCAGGCTTTGCCGGCCAGCTGGGCGCCAATCCGATCGAATTCATCACCCGCAGCAGCGGCGACTGGACACTCTATTTTCTGTGCATCGCGTTAGCGGTAACCCCGTTGCGGCGCTTTAGCGGCTGGAACTGGCTGGTCAAGCTGCGCCGTATGCTGGGTTTGTTTGCCTTCTTCTACGCCAGCCTGCATTTCACCACCTTCCTCTGGTTCGATCATTTCTTCGATCTGGGCGAGATGTTCAAGGATGTCGTCAAGCGGCCGTTCATCACGGTCGGCTTCATCGCCTTCGTGCTGTTGCTGCCGCTGGCGCTGACCAGCACTAATGGCATGATCCGTCGCCTCGGCGGCAAGCGCTGGCAGTGGCTGCATCGCAGCGTGTATGCGGTTGCGCTGCTGGGAATTCTGCATTTCTGGTGGATGCGCGCCGGCAAGCATAACTTCGAAAAGCCGATCCTGTTCGGCACTATCGTCGCCGGGTTGCTGCTGGTGCGTGTCTATTTTTCCTGGCGCAACCGCAGTGCCGGCGCTGCCGCGACTCAGAAACGCCAGGTCACGCCGACGCCGACCTGACGGTGGGTCTGGGCGGCGCAAGCGCCGCAGCCGATGCCGAATTTGAGCCCGATGTCGAGGTCCAGGTTCGGCGTTGGCGAATAGACGGTCCCGGTCAGGATGTAGCCCGGATTGCTGCTCGAATGCAGGTCGCCGCTGGTGTCGCTGGCGCGTTCCGTATTGCTCAGGATGCCGCCATCCAGCGCCAGGCTCCACTTGGGATTCAGTTCGTACAGCGCATAGGCCGATAAACGCCACTGCATGGTGCGGTTCGCTTGCTGATCGCTGACCAGGCGATAGCGGTTGTAATAGGCGGCCAGGTTGCCGCTGAAAGCCCAGTCGCCGCTTTGATAGCTGCCGATCAGCGTCAGCGACATGCTGGTGGCGCCACGCCCCAGGCCCCGATTGGGATCGCCGCTGGGAAACGTGATCTCAGGCTTGACGCCGAGGCTGAAGTCGCCACGCTCCAGCAGACGCCATTTCACCCCGACGGCAATGTCATTGAGACCCGACGGCTGCGACAGCGTTGCCGGCGGATTGACATAGATGTCGAGATTTTTAAGCAAGCCATAGCTGGCGGTAAAGTTGGCGACGTGCGTGTGGACGTCGTTCTGGCGCAGCCAGTCGGTGTTCAGCTCAAGCTGCGTATTGCCCTTGTCCTGGGTGCCGGTGTCATCGGTCACCAGCGGATGATTGGCATGGGCGGACTGCAGCAGAAAGCAGGAAGAGACGGCGGCCAGCGTCAGCTTGCGCATGGTCTTCCTGTGCTGGGCGGGGCGCAAGTTCAAGCCAGCAGGTTTTCCAGCGCAAACAGATCGGCGGGATTCTCGCGTTGCCGTATCAGGTGCGCCTGTCCGCCATCGACCATCACTTCGGCCGCGCGGCCGCGTGTGTTGTAGTTGGAAGACATGGTCATGCCGTAGGCGCCGGCCGACATCAGCGCCAGCAGGTCGCCGGCTTCGATTGCCAGCGAGCGCGAGCGCGCCAGCCAGTCGCCGGATTCGCACACCGGACCGACCACGTCATATACCTGTGCCGCATCGCTGCGCTGGACGACCGTCTGTACGCCGTGCCAGGCTTCATACATGGCCGGCCGCATCAAATCGTTCATGGCGGCATCGACGATGGCAAAATTCTTGGCCTCGGAGTGCTTCAGGTACTGGACTTCTGTCAGCAGGATGCCGGCGTTGCCGGCAATCGAGCGGCCCGGCTCAAACAGCACCTTGATCGTCGCGCCCTGGTATTTTTCCTGGCGCCAGGCATCGATGCGGGCAAACAGGCGACCCAGGTAGTCGCCGATGGCGACCGGCTTTTCCTCATCGTAGGTGATGCCGATGCCGCCGCCGATGTCCAGGTGGTGCAGCTGGATGCCTTCGCCGGCCAGCTGGTCGACCAGCTCGATCAGCTTGTCGAGCGCTTCCAGCAAGGGCGCATCGTCCAGCAGCTGCGAGCCGATATGGCAATCGATTCCTGTTACCTCAATATTTGGCAAGGCAGCGGCCGTGCGATAGCAGGCCAGCGCATCCTCGTAAGCCACGCCGAACTTGTTTTCCTTGAGGCCGGTGGAGATGTAGGGATGGGTCTTGGCGTCGACGTTAGGATTGACGCGCAGCGAAATGGCGGCGCGCTTGCCCATGACCGCAGCCACTTCATTCAGGCGGTGCAGTTCCGGGATCGATTCGACGTTGAAGCACAAGATGTCATGCGACAGCGCCAGGCGCATTTCTTCGCGCGATTTGCCGACGCCGGAGAAAATTATCTTGGAAGGATCGCCGCCGGCGGCAATTACGCGCAATAATTCGCCACCAGAGACGATATCGAAACCGGAACCGAGACGACTCAGCAGTTGCAGCACCGCCAGGCTGGAGTTGGATTTCACCGAATAACAGATCAGGCTGCTGTCTGGCGCAGGGCTGTGTTGCCTGCAGGCATCTGCGTAGGCGGAAAAATTCGCCGCCAGCGCAGCCCTCGAATAGACATAGGTCGGGCTGCCGAATTGCCGGGCAATTGCGTCCAGGGCGACGTTTTCGGCGTGCAGGATGCTATTTTTATATGAAAAATACGGCATGGCGGGCTGTGCCTATTCGGTGGCAGGCGCGGTTGGCGTATCCGGTGTTTCCTGCGGAGCCGGAACCACCGGCGCGGGAATTGTCTTCGGACTAACGTTTGGCTGCGCCGGCGCCGGCCGCACGATCGGCGGCGGCAGCGCCGCCGGCATGAACAGCGGGCCTTTTTGGCCGCACGCCGTCAGGGTGAGCGGAATGGCGATCAGCGCCAGCGTGGTAGTGCGCGACAAATCAAAAATGGGCTTCACGGATTAGAATCACAGTTTAACGAAACGGATTGGAGTGTAGCATGACAGAATCAGAATTCCTGGCAGCGGCGGAGTCAGCCCTGGGCAAGATCGAGATGGCGCTGGAACGGGCTGCAGACGATACCGACCTGGATGTCGAGTGCAAGCGCAGCGGCAATGTGCTGGAGATCGAGTTCATCGACAACGGCAGCAAGATCATCGTCAACAGCCAGGCGCCGATGCAGGAGTTGTGGATCGCGGCGAAATCCGGCGGTTTCCACTATAAGCGCAAAGGGGACGCATGGATCAATACGCGCGACGGCTCCGAGTTCTTTAGCGCCTTGTCGACAATGATCAGCAGCCAGGGCGGGGTGCCGATAATATTGTAAATTTTCTTGTCGAGACGGTGGGTCGCCGATTTCTGGCAGGTATTTGTCGTAAGATGCGAGTAAGGCAATGTTGTTTTGATACGCTTGCCTTGTTCCGCGCTTTTGATTTCTGGGTTCGCAGCAGATCGCACAAGAACGGCATCAGGGAGTTTGTCCAACGCTTCTCAACTATCGATAGCCACCTATGAACACGATAATGATCAGGGATTCGGAAGAACCGAATGATTGGCGTGATGGCGTTATCTGCAGCGAGAATGTCGTCTGCCGAGCGTCCCCGATGGGACGGCCGGCAGCGGGTCGGCTGTTTTTCGTAGGCATGGCGCTGGCCGCGGCGCAGTTTACCGGCGCCAGCCAGGCTACCAATATCCCGGCGGTTGCCGCTACCGTCAATCCAGCCGTTGCCGGCGCTCCCCAGAAAACTGACGAGCCCCCGCGGCGCTGGGCTTTTGATGTCAACAACGGCTGCAAGGTGTGGAGCGCCGAGCCCCTGGCCAGCAGCATCGCCGTACTGTGGAGCGGACGCTGCCTGAATGACCTGGCGCAGGGCCCGGGAACGGTGCGCTGGCTGAGCAGCGGCAAGCAGGTGGCGGAACTGAGCGGCACCATGGAGCAGGGCAAGCTGCGCGGTCATGTCACCGGCGTCGAGGAACCTGGCAACCGGTTCGACGGCATGTATATCGACTCTCTGCCGGAAGGGCCCGGCAAGGCGGTGTTTGCCGATGGCTCGGTGTATGACGGCCAGTGGCATCGCGGCCACCAGCTGGGCTATGGAATCATGACCTTTCCGCCATCGCATCCACAGTACCAGGAAATGCTGAAAAACGGCAGGGGTAGCAGGATCGAGAATGGCATGTATGTGCTGCGCGGCTGGTGGGAGGGTAAAAACTTTATCACAGCCTGCAACAGTGAAGAAGAATGCGAAAAGGCTGTCGTGGTGCTGATGAAACTTGACCAGGATGCCGCCGCGGCCAAGGCCGGCGCTGCAGCACAGGCGACGCCGGCAGCAGCGCCCGTGACGCCGTCGGCGCCAGCCGTGGAACCGGCCGCTGTCGCGCCCGCAGTTACCGAGCCGGCGCAGCTACCGGCCGCCGCCGTTCCGGCAGGGGCGACACCTGCTCCCGAACCGGTGGTCATGCCGGCGCCGATAGCGCCGGCGCCCGAAACCCCGGTCATCGACCCGGCCGCCATCGCGCCGCAGCCGGCAGCGGTTGAAGCGCCGCAGGAACCAGCTGCCGCCATGCCGGCAGGCGTGGCTCCGGCCACTGACATGGCGCCGGTCATCGTGCCCGAACCGGTGGCGCCGGCCGTCGAACCGGCGCCGGTCGTGCCGCTTGAAACCACGCCAGTCGTTCCCGAGCCGGCCAGTGCACCTGCGACTCCGGCGACGCCTGAGCCAGAACCCGCCGCAAGCCCCAAGGCGCTGACACCCGCCCCCGGCAGCACCGACGCCGCGCTAGGCGGCGAAGCAACTTCAATTTCAAACGGATCCAGCTGATGACGCATGCACCACGTATTTTTTTGACCACTGATTCAAGGAACATGTCCGTTGCCGGCACAGGGCGCAAGCCATGGCTGGCAGCGATCGGCCTGCTGTTGCTGAGCACATTGGCCAATGCGCAAATGAAAGCAGATTTACCAGGCAACAAGGCCGCTGCCGCCGGACCGAAAAACCTGTTGGCGGAAGCCGCCCGCAGTGTCGGCATAAAACAGTGCCAGCCGGCGATCAACCGTTTGTCGGCGCTGGCCATCAGCGGCACTGGCGCCCATGATGTGCTGGTTGATTGGGATCGCGCGCATCCTGACAAGGGGCCGTTTTTTTCACTGACCGGGATTGAATATGCCGGTGCTTCGGCAGCGGTATCGATCACGGCCGTGCCGCAGGATGGCGGCGCCTGTTCGGTATCTGCCGAACGTATTTCGATCGCGCCGTATTCCTGCAAGAGCATTGCCGAAACCGAGCTGAAGGGTTACAGCGCCACGCCATTGCTGCCGACCTTCACAGTATACGTATCGCCTACCGAGCCTGGCGGTTCTGTATCGCTGGTGGATTCACCGCCGGGCTGCCTGATCATCCGCCGCTATGTCCAGTACAACTGGACCGAACAGACAAAAATGTCGGTGCCGGCGCGCAAGTAACGCCCTTGCTTTCTGTGTGTATTTCTTTTTATTTGAATCAACGCTATGACTTCTTCATCTCGCACTGTGCGGATCGGCATCACCATCGGCTTGCATCAGGAAAATGAATCCTTGTGGAACAATGGCATCAAGCAGAATGCCGTGTACCTGGCCGAAGCATTGAAGCATTGTCCAAGCGTGGCGTCAGTGCATCTGGTGAATACCACGGCAGTGGCCATTACCGCGGCCTTGCCGTGGGACCAGGTGCGCTGGCCGACGGTGACCTTTGAGCAGGCCAAGGACAACCTGGATGTGCTGATCGAACTCGGCGGCCAGGTCAGCGCCGACCAGACCGCTTACCTGAAGACCCAGGACTGCCGTCTGATATCTTATTGCTGCGGTTTCGAGTACGTGCACGTGATGCAATCGATCCTGTTCAACCGGCCGCTATGGGGTTACGACCTGTTCGTCAACCAGCGCTACGACGCCATCTGGATGGTGCCGCAGGTCGCCACCAACAGCCAGTCCTATTTCGAAACCCTGCGCCGCCGGCCGGCGCAGGTAGTGCCCTTCGTCTGGGATCCGATTTTCGTCAACCAGCGCAGCCAGGGGTTTGACAACCACGGCGAATACCGTCCGCGCGCCGCCGGCGCCAAGCGCCTGACCGTGATGGAGCCGAATAACGATATCGTGAAATTCTGCATGTACCCGATATTCATCGCGGAAGAAGCCTACCGCCGGCGGCCGCAGGACATCGAGATCATGCAGGTGACCAACGCCGAGCGGCTGGCGCGGGAAAGCAAGGAGTTCATCGCGGTGATGAACCAGCTGGATATCGTGCGCCAGCACAAGGCGGTATTCCTCGGGCGCTACGATACCCCGCAATTCCTCAGCGAAATGACCGATGTGGTGATTTCCCACCAGATCGAGAACGCCCTGAATTATTTTTACTTCGACGTCTGCTGGCAAGGTTATCCGCTGGTGCATAACGCCTACATGTGCAGCGATCTCGGCTACTACTATGAGGGCAACAATGTGCAAAACGGCTGCCGCCAGCTGCTCGAGGTCTTGACCGCGCACGATCAGGGCTGGCAGGATTATCTGGCGCGCCAGCGGCAGGTGCTCGGCCGCTACCTGCCGGGCTGCCCGCAAGTGACGGCCGAATATGAACGCTTGCTGACGGCTTTGCTGCAACAAGCAATAGTGTAGGGTGGGCACGTTTTTTTCCCACGCTGTAGCGCTATCCGCGTGGGCACAAAGCCGTGCCCACCCTACGTGATTGCATGACGAAGTGCTTTTAACTATTTCTTATCCATGAAAAAAATCAATGTAGGCATTTCCGTCTTCGTCGTCCAGGGAGCGCAGCTCTGGTCGAACGGCCTCAATCAGAACCTGGCATTCCTGGTGATGCTGCTGCAGCAGAGTCCGCAGGTCGGCAAGGTGTTCTTGCTGAACGGCGGCGATCTTGAGCACCTGCCGGCGGATATGGGGCTGGACGGCTTCGGCGCGCCGCTGGTCAAGCCGTCCGATGTCACCCACGAGCTGGACGTGGTCATCGAAATGGGGGCGCAGCTGCCGTTGCCGTGGCTGCACCATGTGCGTGCCCTGGGCGTCAAGATCATCACGTTTTTCGTTGGCCATACCTTTGCCGACAATGCCGAAGCGCCGATGTTCGACGGCCCTAGCGGCCAGATCTTCAACGGTACGCCCTGGCATGAAATCTGGACTTTGCCGCACCACATGAAAGCCAGCGGGCCGCTGTTGCGCACGGTGTCGCGGGTGCCGGTGTTCGCGGTGCCGCACATCTGGTCGCCGCTGTTCATCCAGAAGCAGATCGACGTGGTTGAACGGGACGGCCACCATTTCGGCTATCAGCCTCATGTCAGCACCGGTGGCGTGGACCGGCCGGGCTGGCGCACGGCAATTTTCGAACCGAACATCTCGGTCGTCAAAAGCGGTTTCATCCCGATGCTGGTCTGCGAACAGGCTTACCGCCTGGACCAGCGTTCAGTGAGCATGATGATGGTGATGAATACGGTGCAGATGAAAGAGCATCCAACCTTCAACCGCTTTGCCATCAATCTCGACCTCACGCGCCACCACAAGGCGACTTACGAACCGCGCGTGGCCTTTGTCGAATGCATGGCGCAGCAAAAGATGAATGCCGTGGTGTCGCACCAGTGGGAATGCGGTTTGAATTACCTCTATTACGATACCTTGTACGGCGGTTATCCGCTGATCCATAATTCGGAGTACCTGGCAGCCGACGGCATCGGCATTTACTACCCGCATTTCGAAGCCAGCACCGGCGGCCGCGTCTTGCTTGAAGCCTGGCGCCAGGAACCGGAATTCTGGGACGACTACAAGAAGACCGGCGCGGCCTACCTGCGCAGGCTATCCCCCAGCCACCCCGATAACGTGGATGCATTTGTGAAAAGACTTCAATTCAGCGTGGAGGGCCCGGTATGAGTCATCCTTTGAGTCATCTCTTGAGCCACCCTCTGCCGCAACGTAAACTGCGCGTAGGCGTCACCCTGTACGTGCGTTCCGGGCAGCAATCGATTTGGGAAAACGGCATTTTCCAGAACTGCGCCTTCCTGGTGCAGCTGTTCAATCAGTCGCCCGCGGTCGAGCAGGCAGTGCTGGTGCTGGACGGTTCCACCGAACAGGTCAGCGACGCCATGATGCTGGGCGACCTGGGGATCCAGATGGTCGGCCTGGAAGAAGCGCTGAATACCCTGGACGTGGTGATCGAAATGAGCGCCCAGCTGAGTGAAGAGTGGGTACGCAAGTTCCGCGAGCGCGGCGGCCGCTATGCCTGGATGCGGGTCGGCAATGACTATGTGATTGATATCGAACGGGCCATGTTCAACAAGCCGCACGGCGGCCTGTGCAGCGACAAGCCCTACGACGCCGTGTGGACGCTGCCGGAGTACGAGCGCAGCTGCAAGGATTACTTCGGCCTGACGGCGCGCGCGCCGGTGCATATCGTGCCGCATCTGTGGACGCCGCTGTTTTTTGCCAAGGGCATCGCTACCTTGCCGGCGCATCTCAGTTATGGCTACCAGCCGGGCAAGCCGCGCTGGCGGGTCTGCAGTTTCGAGCCGAATGTCTGCATGGTGAAAACCTCGCTGCTGCCGATGCTGGCCTGCGAGGAAGCGTACCGCGCGCAGCCGGCCTTCCTCGAATATCTGCGCGTCTGCAATACCTTGCACCTGAAAGAACATCTCAAGTTCTCGCATTTCGCCCGCTCGCTGGATGTCGTCAACCATGGCCTGGCTTCGTTCGAAGGGCGCTTTGCCGTGTATGAGTTCATGGCGAACTATGGCGACTGCATCATTTCCCACCACTGGGAAAACGGCCAGAATTATCTGTACTACGAAGCCCTGTACGGCGGCTATCCCTTGATCCACAACTCGGAATTCATCAAAGACTACGGTTATTACTATCCGGAATTCGATTCCTTCGAAGGCGGTCAGGCGGTATTGCGGGCGTTTGCCACGCATGATGCGCAGCTGGAGGATTACCGCCGCCATGCGCAGACCTTGCTACGCACGCTGGATGTCAGCTCGCCGGAGAATATCGAGATCTACACCCGGCGCCTGCTCGACCTGTATGCGAATTGACGCCGCCAGGGCGGGCCAATGCGCCCGCCCGGCGTTTTCTGTCAGAATAATTCGTTCTTGACCTCGTCCCTGGCTTTTTCTTCTTCCGTCGGCGCCGTAGTGCCGCCGCCCAGGTTCTGGGTAGCGACCCCCGGCGGGTATTCTGCGTAATAGTACTCGCCGCCGGAATGAATCAGGCCATCCGGCACCACGCGGTCTTCCATCGGCACGCCTTTCAGGGCCTGCTGCATGAAACTGATCCAGATCGGCAGCGCCAGGCCGCCGCCGGTTTCCTTGTCGCCCAGGCTGCGCGGCTGGTCGTAGCCCATCCAGCCTACCGCTACCAGCGACGGCTGGTAACCGGCAAACCAGGCATCCAGCGAATCATTGGTAGTGCCGGTCTTGCCGGCCAGGTCGGTGCGGTTGAGCGACATCGCCTTGGCGGCAGTGCCGTAACGGACGACGTCGCGCATCATGCTGTCCATCAGGTAGGCATTGCGCGGATCGATGATGCGGTTGGCCTCGTTGCCGGCGGTGTCGGGATGCACTTGTGACAACACATTGCCGTTGGCATCGGTAATCTTGCTGATGATGTAGGGGCTGACTTTATAGCCGCCATTGGCAAAAACCGCGTAGCCACCCACCATTTGCAGCGGCGTGACTGCACCGGCGCCGAGGGCCAGTGTCAGGTATGGCGGATTTTTGTCAGCATCAAAGCCAAAACGCGTCACATACTCCTGCCCATACTTGGCACCGATCTTGTCAAGAATGCGTACCGAAACCACGTTCTTCGACTTGGTCAGGGCCTTGCGCATGCTCATCGGTCCTTCGTACTTGTTACCGTAATTCTTCGGCTGCCAGATCTGGCCGCCGGTCTGGCCGCCGCCATAGGTCAGCGGCGCGTCGTTGATGATGGTCGCCGGCGACAGGCCCTTTTCCAGCGAGGCGGAATAAATGAAGGGCTTGAACGACGATCCCGGCTGGCGCCAGGCCTGGGTCACGTGATTGAATTTGTTGCGGTTGAAGTCGAAGCCGCCGATCAGGGCGCGAATGGCGCCATCCTTGGTGTCGGCCGCAATGAAGGCGGATTCCACCGCCGGCATCTGGGTAATGCTCCAGTTTTTCCCTTCCAGCATGACGCGGATGATGGCGCCGCGCTTGACCTTGCGCTGCGGCGGCGCCTTGTCGCTCAGCAGGTTGGTGGCGATGCTGAGGCCGGCGCCGCTGATGCTGATTTCCTGGCCGGAGGAGAGTACTGCGCGCACCAGCTTCGGGCTCGCTTCCAGCACCACGGCGGCGACGATTTCATCGCTGTCCGGATGGTCGGCCAGTTCCACTTCGATAGCGTCTTCGGCAGCTTCCTTGGTGGTGTCCGGGATCTCCATGAAACCCTCGGGGCCGCGATAGCCGCGCCGCTTCTCGTAATCCATGACGCCGCGGCGCAGCGCGATATAGGCGGCATCCTGGTCGGCCTTGGTGATGGTAGTGAAGACGTTGAGGCCGCGCGTGTAGGTGTTTTCCTTGAACTGCTCGTACACCAGCTGGCGCGCCATTTCCGAGACGAATTCCGCATGGATGCCGAATTCGCTGGCGCCGGTCTTGATATGCAGCGTTTCGTTCTTAGCCTGTTCGTACTGCGCTTCCGTGATGTAGCCGAGCTGCAGCATGCGCAACAAGATGTATTGCTGGCGCACCGTGGCCCGCTTCGGATTGACCACCGGGTTGTTGGCTGACGGCGCCTTGGGCAGGCCGGCCAGCATCGCCGCTTCGGCGGTGGTGATGTCCTGCAGCCGCTTGCCGAAATAGATTTGCGCCGCCGAGGCGAAGCCATAGGCGCGCTGCCCCAGATAAATCTGGTTCATGTAGACCTCGAGAATCTGGTCCTTGCTCAGGTTGCGTTCAATCTTCCATGCCAGCGGGATTTCATACAGGAATTTGCGCGATGCCTTCTGGAAGAAAGTCGGCTCATTGCTGGTCAGGAAAAAATTCCGGGCGACCTGCTGGGTGATGGTGCTGGCGCCGCCGCCGCCGCCGGTCAGATTGGAAAAGCTGGCGCGCAGGATGCCTTGGTAATCTACGCCGCCGTGCTGGTAGAAGCGGTCGTCTTCGATCGCCAGCACGGCCTTCTTCATGACATCCGGAATTTCGTTGATATGCACCAGGCTGCGCCGCTCTTCGCCGAATTCGCCGATCAGCACGCCATCTGCTGAAAAAATACGCAAAGGGATCTTCGGCTTGTAGTCGGTCAGCGAATCCAGCTCCGGCAGATTCGGATAGGCCATCGCCAGCATCAGGAAGAACGTCAGGCAGCCGATCGCGACCAGGCCGGCAATTAGCCCGAAAAAACCAAGCACGAGGCGCAGCGCGAGCGGCATGCGACGGCGCACTGGAGGATTTTGAGGGGTGTCGCTGGCTGTATCTGGAGGCGTCATGCGATGCGTTTTATGAAAGAGGATGCCACGCATTATAGCGGCACAGTGCCTGCGTTCGATAAGGGAATGTCAAGCATGCAGGGTCGATCCAGACCCTGGCAAGAGCGGTGGCGCGCCCATGGCTCAAAACTTGCTCTGCATCATGCGTTCTTGCTTGAGCGCAAATTACGTTGCGAAATTCAGACAAAAATTGTCCGACAAAACCAAAATAGTATGAATGGAGTCGCTGTGAAGCAATATTCCGTAACAGTTAAACAATTGCCCTCAGGAAAATTTCTTTACAGCAGTGCCCTCTTGTTGCTACGATTTCACCTTATAAAATTTAACATTGCTGTAAGCCCTGTTTTACAGGTTTTTCCTAACTTCGAGACGGTATACCGCTAATGCGACCGCCTTGCAGGCAGAATGTTCCCCAAATATTAGATACTCGGGAGAAATGCTCTTGGCATTAGATCTAGGATCGCTGATCGGTAAAAAGAACCCGCCGCTGGTGGGGATTGATATCAGCACGTCAGGCGTCAGGTTGGTTGAATTGTCGGAAACCGGCAAGGACCAGCTGCGTCTTGACCGCTACGCCTCTGAACCATTGCCGCGGGGAGCGGTAGTGGATGGCAATATTGAAAACATCGAACAAGTCACGGAAGTCATCCGCCGGCTGTGGAAAAAGAGCGGCTCGAACACCAAGCTGGTGGCGCTGGGCATGCCGCCGGCGTCTGTCATCACCAAGAAAATCATTCTGGCCAGCGGCATGCTGGAAGAAGAGCTGGAGATGCAGGTCGAATCCGAGGCCAGCCAATACATTCCGTTTGCGCTGGACGAAGTCAGTCTTGATTTCGACGTGATCGGTCCGGCCCAGCATTCGCCGGAAGACGTCGAAGTGCTGCTGGCGGCGACCCGCAAGGAAAAGGTCGAGGACCGGGTGGCGGTGGCGGAAGCCGCCGGCCTCAAGCCGACCGTGATGGATATCGAGTCGTACGCGGCGCGTGCGGCGATCAACCGCATCATCGGGCAATTGCCGAAAGCCGGGCAGGGCCAGATCGTCGGCCTGTTCCAGATCGGCACCCAGACCACGCATGTCTCGGCCTTGCTTGACGGGCAACTGATCTATGAACGCGAACAGCCGTTTGGCGGCAACCAGCTGACCCAGGATATCGTGCGCGCCTATGGCCTGTCGTATGAAGAGGCGGATACCAAGAAGCGCAATGGCGACCTGCCTGAAGGCTACGAGCAGGAAATCCTCAATCCGTTCCTGGAAAGCGCCGCGCTGGAAGTCACGCGGGCGATCCAGTTCTTCTTTACCTCGACGCCGTATACCCGGATCGACCAGCTGTTCCTGGCTGGCGGTTGCGCCACGATTCCCGGCCTGGTCGAGGTGGTGGCGGGCCGCGCCAAGATTTCCACTTCGGTGGTGAGCCCGTTCACCGGCATGCAGCTAGGCCCGAACGTACGTGAAAAACAATTGCGCATGGATGCGCCCTCCTATCTGGTTGCTTGCGGCCTGGCCATGCGGAGATTTGGCTGATGATCAAAATTAATCTACTACCGCACCGCGAAGCCAAGCGTAAGCAGCGCAAGAACGCTTACTTCGCCATGCTGGCCTTGTCCGCCATGATCGGCTTGATCACGGTGCTGCTGGTCGGCGCCTTTTTCGCCAGCCAGATCGCCAACCAGACCGAACGCAATCGTTTCATCACGGCTGAAAACACCCGTCTCGACGGTGAAATCAAGGAAGTCGCTACGCTCAAGCAGGAAATCGATGCGCTGAAGGCACGCCAGCAAGCCGTTGAAGACTTGCAGAGCGACCGCAACCAGCCGGTCTATCTGATGGACGAACTGGTCAAGCAGGTGCCGGAAGGCGTCTATCTGAACTCCCTCAAGCAGGAAGGCCAGCGCGTGGCGCTGAACGGCTATGCGCAATCGAACGAACGGGTGTCGGAGCTGCTGCGCAACCTGAGCAACAACTCGGCCTGGCTGGAACGTCCCGACCTGGTCGAAATCCGTGCCGCGGTGATCGGCACCGGGCGCGACAGCAAGCACGTCTTCGCGTTTACCGTCAATGTCGGGATCAAGCGGCCGTCTGACAAGGATGCCAAAGATGGTGCGGCGACCCCGAAAAATGCAGTTGCAGCTGTGGCCGGCACCGGCGCTCCAGCCGCAACCTTGAAATGAGAGACGCGCAATGACCGATCTGAATAATTTGGGCGCGTCGCTGGGCGCGCAGTTTCGCGGACTGAATGGCCGCCATCCCGGCCAATGGCCGATCGCGCCGCGCATCTTGTCTGGCATCGGCGTATTCCTGCTGGTGCTGGTGGTCGGCTGGTTTTTTTACTGGAGCGACCAGCAGGATACGCTCAACGCCGGCGAGCAACAGGAAGTCCAGCTGAAAGAACAGTACAAGTCGAAGATCCAGCAAGCCATCAACCTGGACGCCCTGCAGAAGCAAAAGCTGCAGGTCGCCGACTATGTTGCGACCCTGGAGAAGCAACTGCCGAGCAAGGCGGAGATGGATGCGCTGCTGTCCGATATCAACCAGGCTGGCCTGGGACGTGGCTTGCAGTTTGAGCTGTTCAAGCCCGGCCAGGTGGTGGTGAAGGATTACTACGCCGAGCTGCCGATCAACATCAAGGTTACCGGCAGTTATCACGACGTCGGTTCGTTCGCCAGCGACATTGCCAACCTGCCGCGTATCGTGACCTTGAATAACATGAATCTGGTGACTGGCAAGGACGGCGTCCTGAGCCTGGATGCGATTGCCAAGACCTTCCGCTACCTGGATAAGGACGAAGTCGCTGAGCAGCGCAAGACTGCGAACGCAGCTAAACAGAAAGGTCAAAAATGACGTTTTTTCGTATTGGGCGTCTGACCCGGGTGACATTTTTTGTCGTATTCATCTCAACTTTGTCAGGTTGCGGCGACAGCGGCGTGCAGGAACTGAAAGACTGGATGGCCGACGTCAAGAGCCATACCAAGGTGGGGATTCCGAAACTGACCGAGCCGAAGAAGTTCATTCCGTTCATCTATGCGAGCGCGACCAGCGTCGATCCTTATAACCCCAACAAGCTGCTGGTGGCGTTTGCCAAGCTGCAGGGCAAGTCCAACGGCTTGAAGCCGAATATGGACCGGCGTCGCGAAACGCTGGAGAACTATCCCCTGGATACCATCAAGATGGTCGGCACCCTGCAAAAGGTGGGATTGAGCTACGCCTTGCTGCAAGTCGACAAGACGGTATTCCAGGCCAAAGTGGGTAATTACATTGGACAGAATTTCGGCATGGTCACCAGCATCACCGAATCTGAAATCAATCTGAAAGAAATCGTACAAGACGCGTCCGGCGAATGGGTCGAGCGCGAAGCCAAGTTGGCGTTGCAGGAGAGCACAAAATGATTGCAGCAGGAAAAAAATTAGTTGGCCTGGGCGTGAGTCGGCTGAGCAGGATTCGACAGAAAGCGCTGATGCTGGGCACGTTGCTATGCATGGTCGGGTTTGGCGTTTCCGCAACGGCAGCCGAAAGCAATGCCATCACGTCGATCAGCGCCAATCAGCAAGGCGCCAATGTGATCGTCAAGATCAACTTCAAGCGCCCGCTGAGCGCACAGCCGACAGCGTTCTCCATTTTGAGTCCGGCACGGATTGCCTTCGACTTTGTCGGCGTCGGCAATGCTACCGGCAAAACCTCGCAGGACATCAGCCTGGGCGATGTGCGCAATGTATTGGTGGCGCAAGCCGATGATCGCTCGCGCTTGGTATTCAATCTGAAGCGCTCTTTGTCCTATGCGACGGCGATGGATGGTAATGCCTTGGTTGTCACGATCGATGGTTCGGGCAGCCTGGCATCTCCGGTAAATGCTGCCGGCATGCCGGTGCAGCCTGCAGCCAAGACGGCCATGGCTGCTGCGCCTGCTGTGGCACCTTTGTTGAATGGCAAACCGGCGCTGCGCGACATTGATTTCCGTCGTGGTACTGCAGGCGAAGGCCGGGTCGTGATTGACTTGCCGAACGCGCAGGTCGGCGTCGATGTTCGTCAACAAGGCCAGACAATTGTGGTTGATTTCCTCAAGACAAGTTTGCCTGACGTCCTGCGCCGCAAGCTGGACGTGGGCGATTTCGGCACACCGGTCAAGACCATCAGCACCGTGACCCAGGGTGAAAATGTGCGCATGATCATCGAGCCGAAAGGGCTGTGGGAGCAAAGCGCTTATCAAAGCGACAGCCAACTGGTGATCGAAGTCAAGCCACTCAAGGAAGATCCGAACAAGCTGGCGCAAGGCGCCCAGGGTTACCGCGGCGACAAGCTGTCCCTGAATTTCCAGAACGTTGAAGTACGTTCGGTGCTGCAAGTGATTGCCGATTTTACCGGTTTGAACATCATTACCAGCGATACCGTTGGCGGCAACCTCACCTTGCGCTTGAAAGATGTGCCTTGGGACCAGGCTCTGGATATCGTAATGCAGGCCAAGGGCCTGGACATGCGCAAGAACGGCACGGTCATCTGGATTGCACCCAAGGATGAGCTGCTGACCAAAGAGAAGCTGGAACTCGAGCAGCGCTCGCAGATTGCCGAACTGGAGCCATTGCGTACCGAGTCATTCCAGTTGAACTATCAAAAAGCCGATGCCTTCAAGAAGATCTTAGGCGTCGACGATGCTGGCGGCGGAGCCGGCGGAGGCAAGAAAAACAGCATTTTGTCATCGCGCGGCAGCGCAGTGATCGATCCGCGCACCAACCAGCTGTTCGTGACCGATACGCCGACCATCTTGCAAAACATCCGCAATCTGGTGCAAAAGGTCGACGTTGCCTCGCGCCAGGTATTGATCGAAGCGCGCATGGTTGAAGCGAACGACGGCTTCAGCCGCAATCTGGGCGCCAAGCTGGGTTTTGGTTTCAACAGCCGCAATGTGAGCTCCGGCGGTACTCAACTCACTCCAACTACGGCAACCAACGGCGCGATTCCGGGCACCGGCGGAAATTCGGTGAATTTACCGGCAGCTCCGGCGACTGGCACCGCAGGCTCTGTTGCCTTGACCTTGTTCAACTCCGCTGCCTCGAAATTCATCAGTCTTGAATTGTCTGCATTGGAAGCCGACGGCGACGGCAAGATCATTTCCAGCCCGCGTGTAGTTACCGCTGACCAGCAAAAAGCCTTGATTGAGCAAGGGGTAGAAATTCCTTATCAAAACGCTACCAGCAGTGGCGCCACTTCGGTTGAGTTCAAGAAAGCCAACCTGAAACTGGAAGTCACCCCGCAAATCACGCCGGACGGTAATGTTATCCTGACCGTTGACGTCACCAATGACAGCGTTGGCGATGTGGTGCCGGGCGGCGTTTCAATCAATACCAAGCATGTCCAGACCCAGGTCCAGGTTGAAAACGGCGGTACCGTGGTGATTGGCGGTATCTATACACAGCAGGTTACAAACGCCGTTAGTAAAGTGCCACTACTTGGAGATATTCCAGTTCTGGGTTATCTTTTCAAAAACTCCGCAGTTACTAACAAACGAACTGAATTATTGATTTTCCTGACACCGAAAGTTGTCATCGACCGTATCGCTGCGCACTGATCCAATTGCACAGGGACACCGGCTTGATGCCGGTGTCCGCACATGAGCAAAAGGTTAAGTAGTGAAATGGTAAGGTACACAGGCAATATCTTTCTGGTAGGCCTGATGGGCGCGGGCAAGACTACGGTTGGCCGTGCCCTGGCAAGAAAACTCAACAAGCTTTTCATTGATTCCGACCACGAAATCGAGGCGCGTACCGGCGTCTCGATTCCTTTGATTTTCGAAATCGAAGGGGAAGAAAGCTTTCGTCAGCGCGAGACTGAAGTCATCCGTGACCTGAGCGCCCGCAGCGGCATCGTGCTGGCGACCGGCGGCGGCGCCATCATGCGTGCCGAAAACCGCGAATACCTGAAGACCCGCGGCACTGTGATCTACCTGCGTGCCAGCATCCACAACATCCTCCAGCGCACCAGCCGCGACAAGAACCGTCCCCTGCTGCAGACCGCCGATCCGCGCCGCCGTCTGGAAGAGCTGTCGCGCCAGCGCGAGCCGTATTATCGTGAAGTTGCGGACATAGTCATCGATACCGGCCGACCTAACGTACAATTCCTGGTACACAGTATCTTGAGCCAGCTGGATGTGCAGCCCGACGACCTTGAACCAGGGAGCGGGCAGACACCGCCGGCCGGCGCCGGCAACCTCGGGCAGGCCAGTGGCCCAGCCCACCAGACATCACATTTTCTTATGAACCAGCAGTCGACCCCTTCGGCCCCAGTATCGGCCCCGGCCATCACGCTCCAGGTAGAACTGGGCGAGCGCAGCTATCCGATTGAAATCGGACCGTCCCTGCTGGCTGACCGTGAGCGCATTGCCCGCCTGATCAGTGGCAAGCAGGTAGTGGTGGTGACCAACACCGTGGTCGCGCCGCTCTATCTTGAGCGCGTCAGTCAGACCCTGCGCGATGCCGGCAAGAGCGTGCTGGAAATCGTCCTGCCGGATGGCGAGGAAGAAAAGAACTGGGCCAGCCTGATGCAGATCTTCGATCGCCTGCTGGCCGCCAAATGCGATCGCAAGACCACCCTGATCGCCCTTGGCGGCGGCGTGATCGGCGACCTCACCGGTTTTGCCGCATCCGCCTACATGCGTGGCGTGCCCTTCGTGCAGATCCCGACCACCTTGCTGGCGCAAGTCGATTCCTCGGTTGGCGGCAAGACCGGGATCAACCATCCGCTCGGCAAGAACATGATCGGCGCCTTTTACCAGCCGCAGGCGGTGATCGCCGATACCATGACCCTGCATACCTTGCCGGAACGCGAGCTGTCCGCCGGTCTCGCCGAGGTGATCAAATACGGCGCCGTGATCGACGCCGAATTTTTCAAATGGATAGAAAACAATATCGATAAGCTGATGGCGCGCGACAACGCCGCGCTGGCTTACGCGATCCGCCGTTCCTGCGAACTGAAAGCCGACGTCGTGCGCCAGGATGAGCGCGAGGGGGGCTTGCGCGCGATCCTGAATTTCGGCCATACCTTTGGCCACGCGATCGAATCCGGCCTGGGCTACGGCAAGTGGCTGCACGGCGAAGCGGTCGGCTGCGGCATGGTGATGGCGGCCGATCTGTCGCACCGGCTCGGTCATATCGATGCTATCGACAAGGAAAGAGTGTGCGCACTGGTGCGCGCCGCCGGCTTGCCGACCGAGGCGCCCAACCTGGGCGCCCAGCGCTGGCTGGAGCTGATGCAGATCGACAAGAAGAACGAAGATGGCCAGATCAAGTTCATCCTGATGAAGCCGCTGGGCAGCCATCTGATCACTGGCGCGCCGCCAGAGGCGCTGCTGGCGACCCTTCAGCAACTCGCTTCCGGAGACCTGCCGCGATGAATCAAGAAACGTCGCTTGCTCCCTACGCCGCACATTCTGCGCAGTCGCGAGGACGTTTGGTTGTCGAAGAATCGCCCGGCTCGCGTACTGAATTCCAGCGCGACCGCGACCGCATCATCCATTGCACCGCCTTTCGCCGGCTGGAATACAAGACTCAGGTATTCGTCAACCACGAAGGCGACCTGTTCCGCACGCGCCTGACGCACAGCATCGAAGTCGCGCAGATCGCCCGCTCCATCGCCCGCAACCTGCAATTGAACGAAGACCTGGTGGAAGCCATCTCGCTGGCCCACGATCTCGGCCACACCCCGTTCGGCCACGCCGGCCAGGATGCCTTGAATGACTGCATGGAGGCCCATGGCGGCTTCGAACACAATCTGCAGAGCCTGCGGGTGGTGGACAAGCTGGAACAGCGCTACGGCGCGTTTGACGGCTTGAACCTGATGTTCGAGACGCGCGAGGGCATCCTCAAGCATTGCTCGCTGGCCAATGCCAAGAAACTGGGCGATATCGGCCAGCGCTTCATCCTCCGCAAGCAGCCGACGCTGGAAGCGCAGGTGGCCAACCTGGCCGATGAGATCGCCTACAACAACCACGATATCGACGATGGCTTGCGCTCGGGTTTGCTGACCCTGGAGCAGATGAACCAGATCGATTTCTATGCGCAGCACAGCCGCCAGGTCGAACAGCTGTTCCCGGGCCTAGGCGGACGCAGGGCGATCAATGAAACCATCCGGCGCATGATCAATGCCTTGATCAGCGACCTGATCCAGACTTCGCAGCAGCGTATCCTGGACGCCAGGCTGCAGACGGTCGACGATGTGCGCAATGCAGCGCCGCTGATTGCCTTCTCCGACGGCATGGCGCAGCAAGCCGCCTTACTGAAGCGCTTCCTGCGCGAAAACCTGTATCGCCATTACCTGGTCAACCGCATGACGGCCAAGGCGCGCCGTATCGTCGCCGAACTGTATGCCTGCTTCAGCGCCGAACCGTCATTGCTGCCGCCGGACTATCAGCTGGACCAGCGCGGATCGGAACCGCAGCCGCAGGCGCGCGAAATTGCCGACTATATCGCCGGCATGACTGACCGTTATGCAATCCGCGAACACCGGCGTCTGTTCCTGGTGGATGAAGGGCATCTCTAAGCACCGCACGACGTAGTACTTTTGTTTCTTGATTGATTAACAAATCTGCTTAACAAACGAGTTGGGTTAGACTTTGGCGTCATCTGCTTATTGTTCATTTCACTACTTCAAGGATCATCATGCGACCTCTATATAAAACAGCAATCACATTGAGCCTGGCGGTCACGGCATCGGCGGCGTTTGCGCTGTCATTGAGCGACCTCAGCAACCAGGACGCCAGCAGCGGCTTGAAAGCCGCTCTGCAGAAAGGCGCCGACGTCGCGGTGTCCAAGCTGGGTGTCGAGAACGGCTTCCTGAACAACGACAAGGTCAAGATCGGCTTGCCTAGCGTGCTGGACAAAGCCATGCCTCTGCTGCGCATGACTGGCCAGGGCCAGAAACTGGACGACCTGGTGGTGTCGATGAACCATGCCGCGGAACAGGCGGTGCCGTTGGCCAAGCCCTTGCTGCTGAATGCAGTCAAATCGATGTCGGTGACCGACGCCAAGAACATCTTGACCGGCGGCGATACTTCGGTGACCGATTTCTTCAAGCAGAAAACATCGGCGCAGCTGGGCGAGAAATTCCTGCCTATCGTCAAGGGCGTGACCGATCGCAACGGCCTGTCGGCGCAATACAATTCGGTCATGGGACAAGTCGGCAAGACCGGCATGGTGCCGGCCCAGCAAAGCACGGTGGAAGGTTATGTCACGCAGCGCGCGCTGGATGGCTTGTACACCATCATCGGCGATGAAGAGAAGGCCATACGCCAGGATCCGGTCGGCGCCGGCAGCGCGATTATAGGCAAGGTGTTCGGCGCACTGAAATAAGCGCACCCTATAGCGATAAACAGTAATATGGTTTGAAAATAACAAAGGGCGCATTAACTGCGCCCTTGTTCATTCTATTGGCGCCAGCTAGTCAGCTGCAGCGCCCGGATTGGCGGCCGGTTCAGGTCGTGGCGGGGAGTTCTTCCGGCAGATGCTTGATCGCATCGTGCTGGTGATCCTGCATCTTGTCCTTGTACTTGATGACCTGGCGGTCGAGCTTGTCGACCAGGGTATCAATGGCGGCATAAAGATCGTGAGCAATGCTTTCGGCATGCAAATCTTTTCCCTTTACGCGCAGCGTAATGTCGGCTTTTTGGCGCTTTTCTTTTTCAGTGATTTTGTCGACGCTCAGGATCACGCTGATATCGATGACCTGGTCGAAATGGCGTTTGATACGCTCTAGTTTGCTTTGTACATATTCGCGAATGGCAGGGGTTACCTCGAGGTGATGCCCACTGATGGTGAAGTTCATACAGCGCTCCTATCAAGAATATTGCTGGCGGTTCTGAACAGACTGCATTGAATCTTTAGGCGAACAATCCGCGAGGGATCGTCCTGGCAAGAATCTTTAAACTACAAACAGCCGTGATGTCGGAACATAGCAAGGGTAAGCTTAACAATCAAACCAGAAAAAACTACAAGGCCTTGCGCAGATTAACAGACGGAATTTTTAGTGCTTCGCGATATTTTGCGACGGTGCGGCGGGCGACCACCATACCTTGTTCCGCAAGCATGTCGGCAATCTTGCTGTCAGAGAAAGGATTTCTTGAATCTTCCGCTCCTATGAGTTGCTTAATGAGTGCCCTGATTGCTGTTGAGGAAGCCTCTCCACCTGCCTCAGTAGCAACATGGCTGCCGAAGAAATACTTCAGTTCAAACATCCCGTGGGGAGTGAGCATGTATTTCTGAGTGGTCACACGTGAAATAGTACTCTCGTGTAGACCCAGTGTATCAGCTATTTCGCGCAACACAAGCGGACGCATGGCGACCGCGCCATGGGAAAAGAAGTTCCTTTGACGCTCCACAATGGCTTGTGCAACGCGCAAAATGGTGTCGAAGCGCTGCCGCATATTCTTGATCAGCCACTTGGCTTCCTGCAGCTGTGAAGTGAGTGCGCCATCGCCCTTGCTTTGCTTCAGGATGTTGGCATACAAGACATTTACCCTCAGTCTTGGCATGACGTCATTGTTCAGCATCACCTGCCAGCCTTGCTTGCTGCGCCTGACGATCACGTCCGGCACCACATAGTCGGAGGCATTGGCAGCGAACGGTGCGCCAGGATGGGGATTGCACTGCTTGATGACGGTTTGCGCTTCGCGCAGGTCCTCGTCGTCGCAATCCAGGGCTTTCTTGATTTTATTGAAATCGCGCTGGGCAAACAGCGCCAGGTGTTCTTGCACAATCGCCAACGCCAGGCGGCGCGTGACGAATGGCACTTTGACAAAACGCTTGATCTGCAAGCCCAGGCATTCCGGCGCGTTGCGCGCGCCGACTCCGGCCGGATCGAAGCTCTGCACCATCTTCAGCGCCATCGACAGCTCTTCGAGGGCGATCTCCAATTCGGGCGGCAAGCGCTCCAGGATTTCTTCCAGCGACTCTTCCAGGTAGCCGTTGTCGTCCAGCGCATCGATCACCAGCTCGACCAGCGCGCGGTCGCGCAAGTCGCGCATGGCTTCGCGCATCTGCTGCAGCAGATGTTCGCGCAGCGTCGATTCATGCGCTTCCAGCTGCGGCCGCGCGTCTTCGTCGTCCGAGCTTTTCGCACTGCGCGAGATATCGTCGAAACTCCAGTCGCTGTCGGCATTGTCAGGGCTGCTGTCGGCGGCCGCCGGCGCCTCCAGGCTGGCTTCGCTTTCGGTCGGCGAGCTGCTGACTTCGCTGTCGCCGGTCGGCGCCTCCATGGTCGAGGCCGTGCCGCTGATGGCGCCGTCGGCCAGCAGCCGCACCGAGTTGTCGAGCGGATCGTCGACCCGTTCCAGCATCGGATTGTCCGACAGGATCTGTTCCAGTTCCTGATGCAACTCAAGCGTGGACAGCTGCAGCAGACGGATCGACTGCTGCAGCTGGGGCGTCAGCGCAAGATGTTGAGAGGTGCGTAGCTGGAGTGATTGTTTCATGGCTTCCGTGCGGACAATTCACTTCTGTTATTTGTTGTACGGAGTTTAAGAGCCGCGCTGGCGCGGCGAATTAATCTGCCTGCAATGACATCGTTCTCAAGCCATGGAATTACATGCGGAAATGCTCGCCCAGGTAAACCCGCCGCACCGATTCGTCGGCGATGATGTCGTCCGGACTGCCGCTGGCCAGCACGGCGCCCTGGTTGATGATATAGGCGCGGTCGCAGATGCCCAGCGTTTCGCGCACATTGTGATCGGTGATCAGGACGCCGATGCCGCGTTCCTTGAGGAAGCGGACGATGCGCTGGATCTCGATCACGGCGATCGGATCGATGCCGGCGAACGGTTCGTCCAGCAGCACGAAGCGCGGATTGGTGGCGAGCGCGCGGGCGATTTCGACGCGCCGCCGTTCGCCGCCGGAGAGCGACAAGGCCTGGTTTTCGCGCAGCTTTTCGATCTGCAGTTCGTGCAGCAGCTTGTTGAGCTGTTCTTCGATCTCTGCCTTGCTGAGCGCCTTGCCATTGGGACGCTGCAGTTCCAGCACGGCGCGGATATTGTCTTCCACCGTCAGCTTGCGGAACACCGATGCTTCCTGCGGCAGGTAGGACAAGCCCAGCACCGCGCGGCGATGGATCGGCAGGCGTGAAATATCGACGCCGTCGAGGTCGATCTCGCCGCCATCCGAAGGCACCAGGCCGACGATCATGTAGAACGAGGTGGTCTTGCCGGCGCCGTTCGGCCCCAGCAGACCAACCACTTCGCCGCAATGCACTTCGAGCGAGACGTCATGGACTACCTGGCGCGCGCCATAGCTCTTCTGCAAGCCCCTGACAATCAGCGTGCTAGGGGCGCTCATTGCGGCGCCTTTGGCCGTGGCTGGATGACGGCGCGAATGCGGCCGGCGCCGGGCTGGCTGACGCCGTTGACGGTGTTGTTGACGGAATAGAATTCGGTGCGGCTGTCGTAGGAAATGAACTCGCCGTTGACTTCGTCGGTCGGCTTGTCGCCTTGCAGGCGGCGCATCTGCGCCTTGGAGAACAGCTTGGTGATTTCAGTCTTGCCATCGTATTCGATGCGTTCGGCGTGGCCGTCGATCCACAGGTCCGGGCCGCCGTCGCGCTTTTGCTTGAAAGTGGCTAGCTTGCCCGGATCCGCATACAAGGTGGCGAACTGATAGCCGGAAGGATCGGTGGTCACCACCACGCGGTCGGCTTTCATGATCAGCGTGCCGCGGGTCAGCACGACATTGCCGGTAGCGACGTTGACTTGCTTGACGTCGTCGTAGGTCAGGGTATCGGAGTCAATCAGCGTCGGCTTCTCGGAATCGGCTTTTTCTGCACGGGCGACGCCGATGGCGCCAAGCAGCAACAGAGAGAGAAAAAATATTCGTTTCATGAAAAATCCTGGGTAATGAATCGGGAACTGCATGGTCTTGCCTGCCTGCTATTTTGCTGCTGCACGCGGTGCACTGCGCAAGACGCCGTGCACCTTGCTGAATAGCTTCAGTTCGCGTGTGGAGTTATTGAAATGCATGCCGGTGCCGTTCAGGGTCGACAAGCCCAAGGTGAGTTCCACCGGCTTGTCGGTTTCCATGATGTCGTCGTCCGGCAACAGCAGCAGATATTCGGATTTCAGATGAAAATTGTCGGCCAGCGGCGTCTTCGGCCGGTCGGCGTTGACATTCTCGTACAGATGCACCTTGCTGTTATTGTCTTCGATCATGGCGCGGTTGGCGACCAGGTTCATTGGCGGCTTTTCCTTGTCCAGGCTGTGGATCACCGGCTTTTGCACATCGAAGGAATCGTTGACCGGATTGTGCGTCAGCAGGTCGCCCGAGATGTTGTAGCGCGGCTGGCCATTGGGCGCCATCTGCACATAGTTGAAATGCTCGACGTAATAGTCGGGTTCGGTGCGCGCCGGTTTCGGCAGCGAGTCTTCGGTATTCTTGTGCATGACTTGCAGCAGCCAGAAGCTGCCCAGGGCCAGCAGGATGAACAATACCAGCAGCAGCATGAAGCGAAAGCGGTAAGTGGTGCGGAGATTTTTCATGCCTGGGTTTCGCCCGTCCGGTTGTTGCGCAGATAGGCTGCCAGCGTGGCGTCGTAGGTATTCTGCACCTGCATGATCAGGTCGCAGATCTCGCGCGCCGCGCCGTGGCCGCCGCTGGCCTGCGTCACGTAATGCACGCGTGAGCGGACGTCGCGATGGCCGTTCGGCACGCTGACCGCGAAGCCGGCCTGCGACAGGATAGGCAAGTCGATCACATCGTCGCCGATGAAGCCGCAATCGGCGGCGCTCAGCTGCAGTTGTTCCAGCAGTTTGACAAACGCGGCGTACTTGTCGTGCACGCCTTGCTGGACATGGGCGATGCCGAGGTCGCTGGCGCGGCGGCTGACGATGGCCGACTGCCGTGCGCTGATGATAGCGGTGGCGACGCCGCTTTGCTGCAACTGCTTGATGCCGTGGCCGTCCAGCGCATTGAAGCGCTTGAGCTGCTCGCCGTCGGCGCCGTACAGCAGGCCGCCGTCGGTCAGGATGCCGTCGACATCGAAAATCATCAGGCGCACGCGCGCCGCGCGCGCTTTCACATCGGCGCTCAACAAATCGGCAGTCACGTCGGCGCCGTTGCGCGGCAAGTCGGCTGTCATCAGATCACCTTGGCGCGGGTCAGGTCGTGGATATGCAATGCGCCGACCAGCTTGCCGCCGGCGTCGGTCACCAGCAGCTGGTTGATGCGGTACTGCTCCATCATTTGCACGGCGTCCACCGCCAGCTGATCGGCGCCTATGGTGCGCGGATTGGCGTGCATGACGTCGGCGATGGTGAGCTTGGTGAAGTCTTGCACCTGCTCGATCAGGCGCCGCAGGTCGCCGTCGGTAAACACGCCGACGGCATGGAAGTTCTCGTCGACCACGGCAGTCATGGCGATACCCTTGCGGGTGATTTCCAGCAGCGCCACTGATAGCGAGACCTCCGCCGTCACCGCAGGAATCGCATCGCCGCTGCGCATGACGTCGCGCACATGGGTCAGCAGGCGCCGTCCCAGCGCGCCGCCCGGATGCGAGCGGGCGAAGTCTTCTTCGCGGAAGCCGCGCGCGTCCAGCAGCGCCACCGCCAGGGCGTCGCCCATGGCCAGGGTGGCGGTAGTGCTGGCGGTCGGCGCCAGGTTCAAAGGACAGGCTTCCTGCGCCACTGCCACGTTCAGGTGCACATTGGCGAGTTGCGCCAGCGCCGACTCCGGCTTGCCGGTCATGGCGATCAGGGTGGCGCCCATGCGCTTGATGATAGGGACAATGGCCATCAGCTCGGCGGTTTCGCCGGAATTGGAAATGGCGATGAAGGTATCGTGCTCGGTCACCATGCCGAGGTCGCCATGGGCCGCTTCGGCCGGATGGATGAACAGGGCCGGCGTGCCGGTGGACGACAGCGTGGCGGCGATCTTGCGCGCGATGTGGCCGGATTTTCCTATGCCGGACACCACCACCCGGCCGCTGCAGCCGAGCAGCAGGGCGATGGTCTGGGCGAAAGGATCGTCGTGGGCGTCGGAAATCCGGTTTTTCAATGCAATGATGGCATCGGCTTCGATTTGCAGGGTGCTGCGGGCAAGCTCCAGCGCACGTCCGGCATCGAATGCCGCGGGCAAGCTTTTGGGTGAATTTGGGGTGTCGGGTAGAGTCATCCCGAAAGTATAAACGAAATCCTAAAGCAAAAAACTTGCCAGTCTTGTTCGGCTTCAATTAATCTGTGTTCAGCCTTTCCCTTTTCGCTCTTGCTGCAACATAATATTGGCATTAAGTTAATTTAAAATTTAGGCGCGCATGCTTTCCGGACTTGAACTGACAATTTTGCTGCTAGGCTCGGCAGTGCTGGGCGTAGTGGCTTTCCGCAGTTTCCACTTGCCGCCGATGCTAGGCTATCTGGTGGTGGGGATCCTGATCGGTCCGCACGCGCTCGGGTTTGCCGAAGACAACGCCACCACCCACGCGCTGGCGGAATTCGGCGTCGTGTTCCTGATGTTCTCGATCGGCCTTGAATTTTCCCTGCCGAAACTGACGGCGATGCGCCACATCGTGTTTGGCCTCGGCATGGCGCAGGTGCTGCTGACCATCGGCGCCACCATGCTGTTCAGCTGGATGACGGCGCTGATCCTGCCGCAATATGTCAATATCAGTTGGCAGGGGGCGTTCGCCCTGGGTGGCGCACTCACCATGTCGTCCACCGCCATCGTCTCCAAGCTGCTGACGGAAAGAATGGAGCTGGAGAGCGAACATGGACGCCGCATCATCGGCATCCTGCTGTTCCAGGACTTGGCGCTGGTGCCGTTGCTGATTGTGGTGCCGGCGCTGGCCGAGCATAGCGGCAACCTGCTGGCGACGCTGGCCTGGGCCAGCGGCAAGGCGGTGCTGGTGCTGGCCCTGCTGCTGTTCTTCGGCCAGAAGCTGATGCGGCGCTGGTTCCAGATCGTGGTGCGGCGCCGCTCGCAGGAACTGTTCATGCTGAACCTGCTGCTGATCACCCTGGCCGCCGCCTGGATTACCGAGCGCGCTGGCCTGTCGCTGGCGCTGGGCGCCTTCATCGCCGGCATGCTGATCTCGGAAACCGAATACAAGCATCAGGTGGAAGAAGACATCAAATCCTTCCGCGACGTGCTGCTGGGCTTGTTCTTCATCACCATCGGCATGCTGCTCAACCTGCGCCTGGTGATGGAACACTGGTGGCTGGTATTGCTGCTGCTGATCGGCCCGGTATTGCTTAAGTTCGCGCTGATCGCCGGCCTTGCCAAGCTGTTCCGTTCGTCCACCGGCGTGGCCCTGCGCACCGGGCTGGCGCTGGCGCAGGCGGGCGAATTCGGCTTCGTGCTGCTGAACCAGGCCGGCGGCCTGCAGCTGGTCGATCCTTTGCTGGTGCAGCTGATCCTGGCGTCGATGGTGCTGTCGATGCTGGCCGCGCCCTTTATCCTGGCCAAGTCCGACGTCATCGTCATGAAGCTGTCTGCCAATGAATGGATGATGCAGTCGCTGGCGCTGACCCAGATCGCCACCCGCACCATGTCGACCAAGAAGCATGTGATCATCGCCGGCTTCGGCCGCAGCGGGCAGAGCCTGGCCAAGCTGCTGGAAGAGGAGGGCATCGGTTATCACGCCCTCGATCTGGATCCGGACCGCGTGCGCGATGCGCGTGCCGCCGGCGCCCACGTTTCCTACGGCGACGCCTCGCGCCGCGAAAGCCTGGTAGCGGCCGGGGTGCACCGCGCCGCCGCCCTGGTCATCACTTACGCCAGTACGCCGTCGGCCTTGAAGGTACTGCATCACGTCAGCGAACTGGCGCCGACTTTGCCGGTGATCGTGCGCAGCTATGACGATACCGATCTCGACAAGCTGCGCGCCGCCGGCGCCACCGAAGTGGTGCCGGAAGCGCTGGAAGGCAGCCTGATGCTGGCCTCGCATGCGCTGGTCATGCTGGGCGTGCCGCTGCGGCGAGTGGTGCACCGGGTGCAAGCCTCGCGCGATGAGCGCTATGCCTCCCTGCGCGGCTTTTTCCACGGTGTCGACGATGCCCCCGACGCTGCCGATCACTTGCAGGTGCGCCTGCATACGGTGGCGCTGCCGGACGGCGCCCGGGCGATCGGCCGTAGCCTGGCCTGGCTGGGGTTGCCGGAAATGGGGGCGGAAATTACCGCATTGCGGCGCGGACGCAGCGGCATCGCCATTACGCCGGAGGCGGTGTTGCAGGCTGGAGACATTGTTGTCCTGCGCGGCGCTGCGGAAGCGATCTCACGCGCCGAGGGACGTTTGCTGCAGGCGTGGAGCAGCGCCAGCCAGCACAGCGACGAAGATCTTTGAAATAAGCCGGGAAATCCGAGATTGCCGGAATTTCCGGGAAGACAACACAAAATGCCAGTCTGGTTTGCGCCTTTGTAAAATATTTTAAATAATACCCATTCTCATTCAATCGGCAATTACAATACCCATCTTTTAAGGGCAGGTGTGGGATTGTGAAAAAGGCGCTACGTCACTGGTTGGTCAAATTGCACCGCTACAGCGGCTTGCTGCTATCCCTGTTCATCGTCATGGCCGGCCTGACCGGCGCTGCGCTGGCTTTCAACGATGAAATCGACGCCTGGCTCAATCCCCAGTTCTACCACCTTGCAGCTAGCGGACCGCACCAGCCTATCGATGCGCTGGCGGCCAAGGTCGCGCAGGATTATCCGCAGGCCCGTCTGGCCTTCTTTTCAATGGAGGCGGATGCCGACGCCCCGCTGCAAGCAAGGCTGCGCGCGCGCCATGAAGATGAGGCACTGGCAGTCGACACGGTGTTCATCGATCCGGTCACCGCCGCGGTGATTGGCGAGCGCAATACCAAGGCAGTCGGCCTGGGGCCGCAAAACCTGATGCCCTTCCTGTTCCGCCTGCATCGCTATCTGTTGCTGGACAAGCCCGGCGCCATCATTTCCGGCAGCCTCGGCCTGCTGTGGCTGGCGACGCTGCTGATCGGCTTTGCGCTGGCCTGGCCCAAGCACCGCAGCGGCTGGCGCAAGGCGCTCTCGATCAAGCGCGGCGCCGGCGGTTTCCGCCTGATGTATGACTTGCACCGCTCGGTCGGCCTGGTGGCCGGCGTGCTGCTGGTGATAACCGCGTTTACCGGCGCCGTGATGAATCTGCCGGATGTGGCGCGACCCATGGTTTCCAGCCTGTCGCCGCTGACCAAACCGCCGAAATCCTCGGCGCATGAAGGCAAGCCGCAGATCAGCTGGCAGCAGGCGCTGGCCTCGGCCCAGGCCAGCATGCCGCTGGCGGTGCCGGTGCGCATTGCGCGCGATGACAAGCACAGCCTGTATCAGATCCGCATGCTCAAGCGCGACGATATCCAGGACAGCGGCAGCGTGCGGGTCTTCGTCGACGCCGTCGACGGCCAGGTGCTGCGCGCGCTTGATCCTCTCAAGGGCTCGGCCGGCGACGCCTTCATCGGCGTCCAGTACGGTTTGCATACCGGCCAGCTGCTAGGCTTGCCGGGCAAGATACTGGTTGCTTTCCTGGGTTTGCTGCCGCTGTTGTTTACGATTACCGGCATCGCCATCTGGCTGAAAAAACGCAAATCGGAAACGATTGTGCGCGCCCGCCATTTGCACAAGGCCTGAGCGGCGCCGAACTATTTTTTTTGCCGCAGCCGGCCATAGAGCCAGCCAGTCTTGCTGCCGCTGAGCGTCAGCGCCATCTGCTGGCGCGCCACAGGCAGGCGGCAGACCGGACCGAGGGCGATGTCGCGCAAGCTGCTGGCGATGCGCGAGTCGGATTGAAAGAAGGGCGTCAGCAGCTTGCTGGCACCCTGGTAGTAACGTAAATGGGGACGGCGCCGCTGCGAGTACAGCGCCAGCGCCGGCTCTACCTGCGAGCTGTCGGCAAAACATTGCGCCAGCGTCATGGCGTCGACCAGCGCCAGGTTGGCGCCTTGCCCCAGTTGCGGGCTGGTGGCATGGGCGCAGTCGCCGATACAGACCACGCGGCCGTCGTGCCAGTGACGCATCTGCACATCGGCGTAGCGTGCGAAGGTGAGCTGCTCAGGCCTGTGTATATGTTCCAGAATCGGCGCTACCGCCGGCGCCAGCGTCAGCACGGTTTTCTTCCAGGCCGCCAGACCCTGTTCCTGCCAATGCGACAGGCGGTCCGCGCGCAAGCTCCAGAACAGGCTGAGAATCGGTTGCGTCATTTCCTGGTAGGCGAATCCGGTCGGCATCAATCCCAGCATCTGCTGCGCATGATGGAACCACTGGCGCAAGCCGCCTTGCGTCAGGCCGTCGTCCGGCACCAGCGCCCACAATGCGCCCCAGGGGTAGGGCGTCACCTTGTGCGGAATCGCCAGCGCCGCCCGCAAGTCGGAGCGGGTGCCATCGGCAATCACGGCGCAATCGAATTCACCGGCGGCGGTCTCGCTGCCGCCGGGTGCCATGTCGCGTGAAAACAGCAAGACCTGGCCGCCGCGCTGCTCGACACGCGCGATATTGATGCCGCTGCATACCTTGATGGCGGCCGTCTTCAGCGCTTCCCACAATACGGAGAACAAGGCGCCGCGATGCAGGCCGAGGCCGAACGACTGTGCATCATGGTGGCGATAGCGCACATCCAGCACCGTGCGGCCGCCGGCCGTGGTGCCGAACAGGCGATCGTTGCGGGCGCCGTGCGCGAGGATAGGCTGCAGCAGTCCGAGCGCATCCAGCACATGCATGCCGGTAGGCTGCAGCAGGATGCCGGCGCCGACCGCGCTCGGTTGCGCCACGCGCTCGAACAGCGTGACCTGATGGCCGGCGCGCGCCAGGAACAGCGCACTGGCGGCGCCCGCGGTGCCGCCGCCGATGATGGCTATACGCTGCATGCTGGAAATTTCCGGAAGTGAATTAGCTGCTCAGCAGGATATCTTCTGAGGCGGCGGAACGGCTGCCGGGCACGGGCGGATTGCTTTTCCCATGATAGGCAAATACCACCGATTCTTTGACGCTTTCGGTATTGTTGCGGCCGGCGGCGTGGAACAGGCCGCTATGGAAAAACACCACGTCGCCCTGTTGCAGTTCAACCGATTTTCCCTGTGCAAACAAGGCCTGGTTGGCCGCCACTTCCGGGCGCAGGAAATCCAGCTCGTCCATCTGCTCGGGCTTGATGTCGAAACGGTGAGAACCCGGGATGAAGCGCAGGCCGCCATTGTTGGCGTTTTCGCTATCCAGCGCCAGCCAGACCGAAATCAATTCGTTGCGCGGGAACGACCAGTAGCGGATATCGCGATGCCAGCCGGTGGCGGTGCCGAAGTGCGGATGCTTGGTCATCACGCAATTATGATGCGACAAGGTCAGGCAGACCGCTTCGCCCAGCAGCAATTCCAGCATCGCCACCAGCTGCGGATTGCGAGCCCAGGCGCGATAGCTGTCGTCGCGCTGGTAGGCATTGCGCAAGCGGCGCGCGGTGCGGCCGCCGACGCTGTCGAGCGACTTCG
This sequence comes from Collimonas sp., assembly GCF_035566555.1. Lineage (GTDB taxonomy): Bacteria > Pseudomonadota > Gammaproteobacteria > Burkholderiales > Burkholderiaceae_D > Collimonas. The sequence continues at coordinate 6,605 of NZ_DATMRB010000166.1, read as the reverse complement.
GCGCACCGGCATAGCCGACTTCGGATTCGTATTCCAGCGGCGCCACTGCCTGCGCCAGGTGGGCGTTGGTGGTGGCCGCCATCAATTCGCAATCGGCAGCCGCGACCAGGCGCGGCAAAATCAGATAACCATCTTTTTCGAAAGCGTCGATTTGCGCTGCGGTCAGCGCCGGGGTAGTGTTGGTAGACATCGTTATCTCGTTATTGCACTCCCGGCTTCGCGGGCCGGGAATGCCTGTTTTATTTTTTCTTAGGTTTTTCCAGCAAGGGACCCAGGTACTTGCCTGTGACGCTGGCCGGATTGGCCGCCACCTGTTCCGGCGTGCCGGTAGCGATGATACGGCCGCCGCCGGCGCCGCCTTCAGGGCCAAGATCGATCAGCCAGTCCGCGGTCTTGATGACATCCAGGTTGTGTTCGATGATGACCACGGTATTGCCCTGGTTGCGCAGGCGGTGGATCACTTTTAATAGTAGATCGATGTCGTGGAAGTGCAAGCCGGTGGTTGGCTCATCCAGGATATACAGGGTGCGCCCGGTATCGCGCTTGGACAGTTCCAGCGACAGCTTGACGCGCTGCGCCTCGCCGCCGGACAGCGTGGTGGCGCTCTGGCCGAGGCGGATATAGCCGAGGCCGACATCCAGCAGCGTATGCAGCTTGCGCGCAATCACCGGCACCGGCTTGAAGAATTCATAGGCTTCTTCCACCGTCATGCCAAGCACTTCGGTGATGCTCTTGCCCTTGTAGTGCACTTCCAGCGTTTCGCGGTTGTAGCGCTTGCCGTGGCAGACGTCGCAAGGCACGTAGACATCCGGCAGGAAGTGCATTTCGACCTTTATCACGCCGTCGCCCTGGCAGGCTTCGCAGCGGCCGCCCTTGACGTTGAACGAGAAACGGCCGGCGTTGTAGCCGCGTTCCTTGGCCATCGGCACGGTCGAGAACAGATCGCGGATCGGCGTGAACAAGCCGGTGTAAGTTGCCGGGTTGGAGCGCGGCGTGCGGCCGATAGGGGCCTGGTCGACCGAGATCACCTTGTCGAAATGCTCCAGCCCGCCGATCGATTCATGCGCCGCAGGTTCCGCCTGCGAACCGTACAGATGGCGCGCGGCGGCGTGGTACAGGGTGTCGTTGACCAGCGTCGACTTGCCGGAACCGGACACGCCGGTGACGCAGGTCAGCAAGCCGACCGGCAGGTTCATGGTGACGTTCTTCAGGTTGTTGCCGGTGGCGCCGGTAATGATGAACTGACGGTCCGGATCGGCCGGCGTGCGCTTCTCCGGCACGGCGATTTTCAAGGTGCCGTTGAGGTACTTCGCGGTCAGCGATTTCTTGCTTTTGAGGATCTGCTCCAGCGTGCCTTCGGCGATCACTTCGCCGCCATGCACGCCAGCACCCAGGCCCATGTCGACTACATAGTCGGCGGTGCGGATCGCATCTTCGTCATGCTCCACCACCAGCACGCTGTTGCCGATGTCGCGCAGATGGCGCAAGGTTTCAATCAGACGGTCGTTGTCGCGCTGATGCAAGCCGATCGACGGTTCGTCCAGCACATACATGACGCCGGTCAGGCCGGAACCGATTTGCGACGCCAGGCGGATGCGCTGCGCTTCGCCGCCGGACAAAGTATCGGCGCTGCGTTCCAGCGACAGGTAGTCGAGGCCGACATTGTTGAGGAAGGTCAGGCGCGAGACGATTTCCTTGATGATGCGGTCGGCGATTTCCTTCTTGGCGCCAGTCAGCTTCAGCTTTTCAAAGAAGGTCAGCGTTTCGCGCAAGGGTGTCGCCGCGACTTCGTAAATGGCGCGTTCCTGCTTGCCGTTGCCGACCTTGACGAAGCGCGCTTCGACGCGCAGCCGGGCGCCGTGGCAGGACGGGCATTCCTTTTCATTGATGAACTTGGCCAGCTCTTCCTTGACCGCCATCGAATCGGTTTCGCGATAGCGGCGCTGCAGATTGTTGACCACGCCTTCGAAGGTGTGTTCCTTGATCACCGTGCGGCCGCGTTCGTTGACGTAGCTGAACGGAATGGTTTCCTTGCCAGAGCCGTACAGCACGGCCTGCTGGGCTTTTTCCGGCAGCTTTTCAAACGGCACGTCGATATCGAAATCGTAGTGTGCGGCGATGCTGGTCAGCATCTGGAAATAGAACTGGTTGCGGCGGTCCCAGCCCTTGACTGCACCGCTGGCCAGCGACAGGTTAGGGAAGGCGACGATGCGTTTGGGATCGAAGAATTCGATATGGCCGAGACCATCGCATTCCGGACAGGCGCCCATCGGATTGTTGAAAGAGAACAGGCGCGGCTCCAGTTCCTGCAGCGAATAACCGCAGATCGGGCAGGCGAACTTGTTGGAGTACACATGCTCGGCGCCGCTGTCCATTTCCAGCGCAACCGCACGGCCTTCCGCCAGCCGCAGCGCGGTCTCGAAACTTTCCGCCAGGCGCTGCTTGACGTCGGCCTTGACCTTCAGGCGGTCGATTACGACGTCGATGGTGTGCTTCTCGGTCTTCTTCAGCTTCGGCAGATCGTCGACTTCATAGATCTTGGCGGTGCCGGTGCCGCTCTGGATGCGGAAGCGCACGAAGCCCTGGGCTTGCATCTGCTCAAACAGGTCGACGTGCTCGCCCTTGCGATTGGCCACCACCGGCGCCAGGATCATCAGCTTGGTGTCTTCCGGCATGGCCAGCACTGCGTCCACCATCTGCGACACCGATTGTGCCGCCAGCGGCTTTTCCGGATGGTCCGGGCAATACGGCGTGCCGACGCGCGCATACAGCAGGCGCAGGTAATCGTGGATCTCGGTCACGGTGCCGACGGTGGAACGCGGATTGTGCGAAGTGGCTTTCTGCTCGATCGAAATCGCCGGCGACAAACCTTCGATCAGATCGACGTCAGGCTTCTCCATCAGCTGCAGGAACTGGCGCGCATAGGACGACAGCGATTCGACATAGCGCCGCTGGCCTTCCGCATACAGCGTGTCGAACGCCAGCGACGATTTGCCGGAACCCGACAAGCCGGTGATCACGATCAGTTTGTTGCGAGGTAAATCCAGATTGATGTTCTTGAGGTTATGCGTGCGCGCGCCTCGGATGCGGATCTCTTCCATTTACAGCTTTCAGCGTGAGTTTAAGGCCGTGTTGGCTTGTTGGAATTGCAATTTTCACGTCTGAAAGGCCTGCTGGTGCCGCTGGCGGGGCTGGTTAGCCCGCTGTCAGCCCGGCGCGGCAATGCCATATCAAACGGATCAACCTGACACTATATCAGGGTCGGGATTTTTAAGTTTATTGGGCCTGTCCTGCTCGGCCAATGTTTGCGCGGCTGACGATCAAGTTCTGGTTGACGACCAGATTCTTTTGCACCAGCAGGTTGCCGGTGCATTCCGTATCTTCGGCATTCGAGGTGACTTTGCTCGGCGCCAGGGTGACGCTGGTGCCGTCCGACAGCGTGGCCGTCAGGGTGTGCGCGGCGCTGTCGTACTGGACGACCGTCCCATCCTCATAGCGGGTTGTGTGGTGTGCCGGGTTAGTGGACGGCGATTTGTATTTATCGGAATAGATCGCCGGCAAGATAGCGGCGTTGGCGAAATCCCCCTCAGGCGACAGTACAATGACCTGTTCACCCATGGAGGGCGGAAACCAGGTCTGCGCATCGCCGGCGCGGAAAGTGATCCAGGGGCGCCATGTGGTGACGTTCTCGCCGACCTTGACGCGCACGCGCTGGGTGTCGTGATTGATATCGGCAATGGTGCCTAATCGAATCAAATTCAGGATTAAACGCAGCAGGTCGGAGTAGTCAGCAGTCATGCGTTGCATGTTGCCGGGTTGCCGGAATCGGCGCACCTGGTAGCGGGTTGATATCCCCGTTACTAACTGCCAAGGGATGTTTTACTGCGAGGCGGCATTCCAAAGTGCCGACCTAAAAACGTTGCAGCGTGGTGACTAATCAACCACGCTGCCGCGTATATTGTAGACCTCCTATCGGTAGCATCAATGAGAAGTGTGTTTGATCCCGTTGGTGCTGTTGAACCTATCTCAAAAAACTAACCAGGCTAGTACATGTCGATGCGCAACACCTGTGTAGTGTTTCCAACCGCATCGCGTCCACGAAGCTGCCAAGTACCGCTACCCCAGTCTAAACGTATCTCTTGAGAGGTTGCTGGAAGATTGCTCGGCTGTGAAATTTGTTGTTGTTGAGTCCAGGCACCACCGGATACTGTTCTACTTACGTCGAAAGAAGTGGTGTACGGAAGGAAGGAAATGATCTTTACCGTCAGTCCGTTTGCTCCATTGGCAACAGGTGGCGTCGCAATGGCGATTGAATCGAGAGGGTAGTCGAGTAAGCGTGAAGAGTCGACTATTGGCCAGTAGTAAAAACCGTTCGAACTGGCCTGTTGGTCAAAGTGAATGACTTCCCCCGGCAGGCGTACGTAAGTAGCAGGTGGTTCCGGCGAAAAGACAAATGTGTCCCATCTTTGGCGATTCTTTCCCGCGCCTGCGAATAGATTCATATTCGTAGTTACCGCATATTCCCGAAATCCATGTGGATGAGCAATGATGTAAGTGTTGACAGGGAATTTCGCACTTGGAACGCCATGCTTCACTGCTGATACGGTTGACAATTGCCCTGCCAGAGTGAGTGCATTCAATTCTCGTACGCCCAATGGCACCGTGGTCCCATTTGATAGTGTTTGGAGATAGTGTTCGTTGAACGTAGAGTCCATCCAAATCCATTTGTGGAAAGTAGGCGAGAAATATTCAAGGCCCGTATGACCTTCGACATCGACCAATCGAGCGTGCAGTCCCAAATAATTCAATATCCCCGCAGCAGCCTCGTTTTGATATGTGCAAAGCGGACTTGGCCAAGTTTTGGCGTTATTGGGGTCGTGTGACATTGTATAGTTCAGAATTCTTAGCGGTTCGTCAGCTAAGGTTGCGTACATGGGATCTCCAGTGTACTGAGCATAAAAACGAGGTAGTGATGGATCTTCCGGCCAAAACGCTGGATGTCGAAGATTGCTTGCTATCCAATCAACGACCGCTTGTGCGATTTCAAAATCGCCCGTCGGCGTTCTACCGTGTTTCGACGTCCATTGTTGAAAAACGGCCGCTTTGTATACCGAAAAATCGTTAGTCGGATCAGATCTGGCAATCGATAGATCTTGTGCCACCATTGGTTGAACATATCTAGGGAGCTCATTTTGAGTCGTAACAGCGTAACTTTGGGTGCCATGTGGGACAACCGGATTCGCGGATAACGCGGCTGTAGAGACGAGTAACGCGCTTAGAATAATGAGGTTTTTCAATCTAACTCCGTCTATAAGAGAATACAAATCACAGTAAAAAATTGATCTAAATTTAACGATTGAATTGCAATAAAGATATTCAATGAAACTCTCGCAGAGTACGTCTTGCTGCCGGGCATTGTCAACGATGCGAGACTTTGATTCTCAACTCTTAGTCGTCGTTTATCTAAAGATCGAACCGATAGTTCAACTACAACAATCAACTTACAGACTGAATTATCCTAAGTGGAGAAATAGTAAGTCGCGAATCAGTACTTGATCGGCCGCACTGAAACCAAGTAAAGGCCGGGCTGGATAGTGATAGGCCGGCCCTTTTTTTGCGACCTTGTCCGTTAATCCCTCCTGGTGTACGCGGGCAATCCGCGCCACGCGCCCAAAGAAGCCTACCGATAGCTGGTTTTCATCCTGCTCGATCTTGAGATTTTTCTGTGTCCGGATCTTCTGAAACATCGCAGCTTTCTGCCGCTTGATCCTTCCCTTTTTACCGCGCAGGTTCTTGCGCTGCTTGCGTGCCGCGTAGGGCGTGCCGTCCGGCGCCTGCTGGCTGGCGATGCGTTGCGCCTGGCTGCGGCGTAAGTCCTGGGCAAGGCAGCATGAGCGACGTAGCAGACCGCGCCGAGTGGCGCATCGCAAAGGACATCGAAGCAGCCATGGCGCATGCGCGCCGCACGCCCCAGCTGGTGGCGGACGGGCATTGCCATTACTGTGATGACGATGTCGCCCATGGGGCGCTGTTCTGCAATACGGATTGCCGGGACGACTACCAGAAGGAACAGGAGGCGAAGAGGCGCGCCGGACGCTAACGGTATACCTGCCCCGCCGCCATGTCGTAACGGCGGCGCCTGCATCGATCTGAGCCGCCTTGTGCGGCTTTTTTAACGTCTGACAATGCCGTCTTATCATGAAAAAGACGCCGGCAGCGGCCTTTAATTCGCAGTCCCCCCCCACGCCTGCCGGCTTCGTTAAATGCACTGCTTCTAACGCAGTGTACAAAAACGCTAAGCCCCCAGGTTGCGCGGGGTTCGCGGCAAAATCGGCTGCAACGGTTTGACGCAAAATGACGCATTCTGTATCAGTTACGCGGATCGGGTTTCCCACGACATAGGTATAGGTGTTTATGTCCCCTTCGGTCCGATAGATCTGATTGTAGGCATATATCGATCTGCGGATTGAGCTTCCCCTGAAATTTCGTCTTCCACAGGTGACGTAAAATTGACGTTACTTTGGGAAGGCAAGAAATGAAGATTTCAAGAAGTTCATACACGGCGGAATTCAGGGAACTGGCAGTCAAGCGGGTCAATGCCGGCG
>NZ_DATMRB010000165.1:0-45756 GCF_035566555.1 Collimonas sp. | reverse complement strand
CCCAGGCAGAAGCCATCCGGCAAATGAGCTTGCGATACAACGTCGAATACATCGGCATCGACACTACCGGCATGGGTATCGGCGTATTCCCCATCGTAAAACAGTTTTTCCCCGGCGCCACCGCGATCAACTATTCGCCGGAGGTCAAGACTCGCATGGTCCTGAAAGCCAAGGACGTCATCAGCAAGGGCCGTCTCGAATTCGACGCCGGCGCCACCGACCTGTCGGCTGCCTTCATGGCAATCCGCAAAACCATTACTGCCAGCGGCCGGCACGTCACTTTCGACGCTGGCCGGACCGCCGAGACAGGTCACGCCGACTTGGCCTGGGCCTGCATGCACGCGCTCGATCACGAACCGATAGAAGGCGTATCGGAAAGCACCACCTCATTTATGGAGATTTTTACATCATGAAGAAACAGCGATTTAAACAGGTACGACAGCACGCGACGGCGCCGCCGGCAAGCAACGTGCCAGCGCCACAGGCCGCCGCATCCGTGGAAGCTTTTTCGTTTGGCGATCCGACGCCGGTGCTGGATCACGCCGACATCATGGAAAGCATGGAGTGCTGGCTCAATGGCAAGTGGTACGAACCGCCAGTCAGCTGGCAAGGGCTGGCAAAGTCGTTTAACGCCAGCGTCCATCACAGCAGCGCGATCTACTTTAAAACCAACATCCTGACATCCACTTTCTTGCCGAACAAATACCTGTCGCGGGATACGTTTAAACGCCTGGCGCTGGACTTTCTGACCTTCGGCAATGCCTATCCAGAAAAGCGCAGCAGCCGTACCGGGCGCCTGGTTGGGTTGACGCATTCCCTTGCCAAGTACACACGGCGCGGGCGGGATCTGGACAACTATTTCTTTGTGCCTGGCTGGCAGCAAGAACATGAGTTTGCCAAGGGCGCTGTATTCCACCTGATGGACCCGGATGTGAACCAGGAGGTGTACGGCCTGCCGCAATACCTGTCCGCGTTGCAGTCGGCCTGGCTCAACGAATCGGCCACGCTGTTTCGTCGCAAGTATTACAAGAACGGCTCTCATGCCGGTTTCATCCTCTACATGACCGACGCTGCCCAGAACATCAAAGACGTGGACAACCTGCGCACGGCGCTGCGGGATAGCAAGGGACCCGGCAATTTCCGGAACGTCTTTATGTACGCGCCAGGGGGCAAGAAAGACGGCATCCAGATCTTGCCGGTGTCCGAGGTCGCCGCCAAGGATGAGTTTTTCAATATCAAGGGCGTGACCAGGGACGACCTGCTGGCCGCGCACCGTGTGCCGCCCCAGCTGATGGGGATCATGCCGAGCAATGCCGGCGGCTTCGGTGCCGTGGAGCCAGCGGCCCGCGTGTTTGCCCGTAACGAGCTGGTGCCGCTGCAATCGCAATTTTTAATGATGAATGAATGGATGGGAGAAGAGATCGTGAGATTTGACGAGTACACATTGGGGAACATGGAAGGGAAGACAGCATGAGCGACGTAGCCGACCGCGCCGAGTGGCGCATCGCGCAGGACATCAAGGCAGCCATGGCGCACGCACGTAAGACGCTCCAGCTGGAGGCGGACAGACATTGCCACTATTGCGATGACGCCGTCGCCCATGGGGCGCTGTTCTGCAATACCGATTGCCGGGACGACTACCAGACGGAACAGGAGGCGCTCAGGCGCGCCGGGCGCTGACGGTATACCTGCCCGCTGCCATGTTGTTACGGCAGCGTCTGCGTCGCCTCAGGCCGCTTTACGCGGCTTTTTTTACGCCCTGGCATTGTTGCCTTGCCATGAAAAAGATCGTCGACCGTGACCTTTCAATCGCAGTCCCCCACCACGCCTGCCCGCCCCGTTAAATGGTGTGCTTTTAACGCAGTTCGCAAAAGCGCCAAGTCCCCAAGCTACGCGGGGCGCGTTGGGAAATTGACTGCAACGCGTTAACGCAAAATGACGCATTTTGGACTGACGAGATTTTATGGGCTTAGGGTTTAACCCCATAGAGAGTTAAACGAATGGCCGTACTTTCAGCTATTGGGGTCACGCCACCGGGACTGTGATGCTCCATTTAGCAAACTGGCCGAATTTCCGCAACCACTGCTAATTTTTCACAATTTAGCGACCAACGCCTTATATTTTGCTTCATCCAACAGCCTGGACCAGGCGTCCTTATTGTTCACTTTCATTTTGAAGATCCAACCGCTACCCATCGGATCTGTATTAATCAGGTACGGCTTTTTGCCCAGTGACTCATTGATTTCCGTCCAGGGTCTGTTACTTATTTAGGTCAAGGGACGAATGACTGAATAAATGCGAGTATTGCGTAAGCTGCCTTGGAGATTTTTTCTGTCTTGCCTAAGCGTCCCTTCGAACTCAAATCCAACACGCTCAGCGAGTCGTCGACTTGCGAAATTTCTTTCATCCATAGACAAAAATACACGATTTGCTTGTAAATTTTCTATCGCATATTGGGCCAAGGCCGCAACGCCTTCGCTAATCAGTCCCTTCCCAAGATATTGAGTTCTGCCCCAGTAGCCCATTTCAAAACGTCGCAAGCTCCAATTTACATAGTGCAAACCACTACCCCCAACCAATGCACCATTAGATTTTAGAATGAGGAACGCCATTAGATCTTCATTCATCAGAAATCGGGCATATGCTTGACGGCAGGATAGCTCGGACTCATCAACAGTTGGAACCGGTGCCACCCATGATAGCCAATCCTTCAGGTGTTCTGCCGAATCGACAATTGCTTGATTAAATATAACGCCGTCACCTGGCTTGGCAACACGGATCAATAGACGTTTCGTATGAATTTCATCTGGCAGTAAGTCAGATTTTTTCATCAAAAATGCCTATAAAAATACGCATGGAATACATTGAATGTACGTCGAGCCTGCTAGTGCGATTAAAAAATATTGCGCAGTGTTATCCTGAAAAACACTGCGTAAAATTTTACGCCATACGTTCTCTAATAAGGAGAGCCTATCTTAGTATTGTCCTTGCAAGGTTTCCATTCAGGCGAAGGAGGGGAGAAGCAACTTTGAATATCAGTCACAATTCCATTGCTTTCTACTTTTGCATATTTAGCGGAAAAACCAGATTTATCAAATCCTGATGCATTATCGAGAACTATTGCAGCAACCTCTTCGTCGTCGTCCATGATTTCCTCACTGTATAGTGTTCGAAATGTCAGCCTAGCAAACAATTGTGAAAATGCAAGATAATTCATGGAGCCATAGCCTACTTTGTAGCTGCGCGCATTATTTCTTCAAATAATTCTATCTTAAAAATATTTCTTGATATAAATATTTTCTATTCTATCCTTTCATTGCAATCTTCTATTCGGAGATTTTTGTGCGACTTCCTCTTCTTGATTGTGCTCACTGCCCCAGTGGTGCAAGCAGGGGAAGCTCATTTCAGCACAATGTACTTAAATTTTCATTTCGTTAAACACTCCGAGGAGGCTCTCCGATGACCATCAATCTGCTCAAAAGTAAAGCATTACTTCGCATGGCGGCGGTTGCGCTCAGTATTGGAGGAATTTCTGCGGTCTCTACGCGAACCGTTGCCGCTGAAACCTGTGGCGGTGCCCCGACTGATTGGGCGGTGGGGGGGGGCAAGTACACTGTATTCAACTCTTCTGGTGACAATAGTGCTATCGTTTTAATGCCTGATGGAAAAACCGCCACTACGACTACATCAAAATACGGCGAACAACCTGGCACTTATTATTTTTCTCCCCCAAATGGTTGGCTTCGGGTCTCTAGCGCTACAGTCAACTCTGCGGGCGTTCAAGAGATGGGCAAGTTACTCTTCGAGTTTTCACAACCAGTATGTGTCCTAGGCGGTACGCAAGTTACTGGTGCCACTGCCAGGACTCTTTACACAAGCCCTGGTGGTGTGTCCCCAATAGCAGAGGGTACGGCCGTTCGCCTACCTCCTTAATTGTTTAAGCACTATCCATCAGCCCAGTTAGTGGGCACCGAGGTTCAATTCGCGCGCGGATTGAGCCGGTGACGACGATTTCGCCGCCGAGCCATCGCGTAAACATCCGACACTGCTCCGATTTTTCTGAAAAATTTGCTGGTTTAAATGGACAATGCTATTCGGGTTATATATAGAAATTATGGGTAGAAATTTGCTCCGAAAAAATATTCTTCCAACCTACTTATTGGGATGCCAGCCGACGAAATTCGCCTTTTTGCGGAGCGAAATGCGGCTGTAAAGCCGCGCCACATATGGGAAACTATATGATCTCGGGAAGCTTTAGATCGAATTGTGTAACCCGGAAAATTCTAGCGCGATATCCGAATTAAGCGGTTTCCAGTACCCGCATTTCAACATGCAGTCCAGCGGATGCCGCCATGTTGACCAAGGCATCTAGGCCGAATAGAGCGATTTTTCCACGCATGAGATCGGAGACACGCGGCTGTGTGACGCCGAATAGCTTTGCGGCCTGCGACTGATTCATGCCGACACGGACGATATGTTCTTTCAGCGCCATCATCAAGCCAGAGCGCAGCTTCATGTTTTCTGCTTCTTCTGGGGTGTCTTCGATTGCATCCCACACACTGGCGAATTTTTCATTACTCATTTGCCTAGCTCCTTAGTTAAGTCACGGTAACGGCTCTCCGCTAAATCCACATCTGTTTTGCTAGTTTTTTGTGTCTTTTTCTGGAAGCAGTGAAGCACATAGATCGCATCGGCAAACTTCGCTACGTAGACGACACGGAATGCGCCAGCAACATCTCGAATTCGAATCTCGCGGACACCTTGTCCAATCGATGGCATTGGCTTCCAGTCGTCAGGTTCGTTGCTGTGTTGCACCTGGTCAATCTGGTATCCAGCTTCCCGACGTGCTGAGAGAGGGAAAGTGCGTAGGTCATCAAGGGCGCTCCCTCGGAATTGCACGGGCTTGGGTACGGTCATTGGTGGGATTATACAAAATTCTGTATTGGTGCGCAAGAATCTCTTGCGAAACCAATGTGAATGTACAATTTCGGGGATGAAGTCAGATGACGTCATGATTTTGCAAAGCAATGAGTTGATTACTAAAATTTTACGAAATTCGACAGTAAGTAATTGATTTTATTGATAACTTGATACCTGTTGGTGGGACCAACCCAATTTTCCGGAAATCCTAGCAAATCCCCGTAAGCCGTGTATTTAAAGGCTTTTCGGCCGATTTAGTGGACATCGTCAGCGTCTCAACACTCTAATCAGAGTACGAATGAAGCATATAAAAAACCGCATAAACATCGATATTCATACGGTTTGTTCGGGTGAATCCTAGATCCGCCAAGGGCTACCCGGCAGTAGAAAATACCACAAACTGATACCTGTTTTGCTCGTGCTCGAACGGGGTCAAGGCTGTCATTTTCAAGCCTTGGAGGTGCACCGCCAGCGAGTGGGGATTGAGGTCGTTGATAAACGCGGCGCCGACATCGTAGTTCGGACGGGTATATTCCTTTACGGCGACGAACAGCTTTTTCGCAATGCCATGGCCTCGCCACGCTTTGCCGACACACACCGGACCATAGACAAAAACGCGTTGCTCCTGCAATGTTTTACCGCCGAACTGCTGTTCGGGGAATGTCTTGAGCATGGCGTCAACTACCGGATGGCGTGGTGGTGGCGTATCAGTGGGCGCCATGCACAGGAAACCGGCAAGTCGTTCGCCGTCCATGGCGACCAGAATACCCAGAGCCTGATTGATGGCAGCTACCTGCTGCGTGTTCATGCTCGAGACGATAAAGCCCTGCAGCTTGTCTTCTTCACTTAGCTGATCTGGCGTGTTTTCCTGTTGCAGTGCGATGATTTTTTCGTAGTCTTTCGGGATGGCCCGTCGAATTTCCATGGCGTTTTCCTTATGGATGTTGTGTTATTTGCAAGTTAAGGAACGTCTGAATAAGCCCCAAACATTCTAATGTTGACAAAAAAATTCTGTGAATCAAAAAAAAGCGACTACGAGACAGCGACTTTCAAGTGAAATCAGGTGATCTACGTCCTAATTTACTGCATCCAGATGCGATTTTACGCACACTGGAGGCATTATGCTCGTTGAAGACACAGCGAGTTCCTACGCACCATGAACAAATTGGCCAACGCACAAGTGACGAAGAATCGATCGGCGCTCTTCGTCACCCCAGGGATAGCGCACCTTAGAGAATCCGAAGATGCGTTTGATCACCCCGAACCCATGTTCTACCCTGGCGCGCATGCTTGATTTGCGCGTGTTCGTCATCCATTACGCAGTCGGTGATGACCTTGCGTCAAAACAACAAAAATTTGGAAGAATTTGAGTGCTACGAATTTGCTACAGCAAATAGTGAGAGCCAGGACTGGCGCGGGGTTTCAGTCTCATTCCACGCCGTGAACTATGGCGAGACAACGCGCAGCCGGGACCGGCTGCGGCGAAATTGTATCAGAGCCGGGGCTACTTGGTGTCAATCAAGTGATACGACCCCAGCTTCGGCAGCTTTATCAGCCCTTGGCGGCATCGCCGGTGCATGGGACCGCATCACCGTCGCCTGGCTGCTCAGCAAATAAGCAGCACCGCTTGCTACCCGTAGTTCATGCAAGCGCCGTATCGGGACAGCTCGCTGTTGACGATGTTCAGGACGATTTCCGGTTGTTTCGCGCGCGTCTCTTCTTCGATGGCGGCCGCAAGTTCGGGCGCAATCTGCATCTGCGCCAATACTGCCAAGGCGCGCACCTTTGGATTGGGATGCGTCGCTGCGACTTCGGCGAGTACCTGCAAATCGTCGTGCTCCCCGATCAGGCCGGCGATGCGGACTGCTGCGTCGGACCCCGCGAAATCGAGATAGCGGAGAATCTTCCCGGTCGCTTCGTCGACCTCGAATTGCAGGTCCTGCTGGTGTTCGGTCCGTGGGATCAGATTTAACGAAATCGACATCTGAGGCGGCGGAAGCTGGATATGGATATCGTGCTTGGCACGATAGATAGCGATCTTTCCCACGGAAAGATTGAATACTGTTGAATTATGAAGATGCAGGCATTCGCCCAACGCCCCGACATGCGCGCTCTTGTCATATTCGAACGTGAGACTTTCGTATCCCGGACCAAAATATCCGATCGTCAGAATATGAAAATTGTGATCATGGCAAATATCGTAGCGAAATCCCGGTATGCGAGTAAACACTTCTTGGCGCGGCATCCAGATATTCGCTCGCAGGAAGAAAGCCGGTTCGCTATGCAGAACGAATACTTCCGGTCCATAAGCATTGTTGAATTGAAAATTCAGATTCTGGCGCAGCTGGTCGGTCAGGAAATCGAAAAGAAAATCTTTGTTGTTGCTGAGCTTCTTTAACAACGGCGCCGACGCCGTCAATCCCTCGATCGTCGAAAGCTCATACCCTCCCGCGTGCAGGCGATGCAGATATTCGGCGAGCGTGATCGCCTCGTCGTCTTGCGGAGGGCAAATCTCAAGCGGCATCCGCGCCTCCCGCCGGATTGGCCACAAGCGCCAGCAGTGTCTCGGCGCCGTTGCGCAAAGCGTCGTTTTCAGATTCGATCGCCTCGTGCAGTGTCGCAAACGCGTCTGAGCGTCTTTCCGCAAACATACCCTCCATCGCCGCGAGGGCAAGGCGGGTGTTGGTCGAACTCAAGGCTTTCTCATAGATGTCGTCGGGCATCCGTCGCCCCATGGCGACAGCCAGTTTGACGACATTCCGAAAGCGTGAGACGAGAGGCGAGGATTGTTCGGCATAGGTCGACTTCAAATCTTGTCCGAAGGTCCAGATCATCGGACTGGCGTCGGCCTTCAGCGTCAGGATTTCGAGGATGGAAGGTTCCGTTACGGAATCCAGGTCCAGCAGATCCCGGCCGTCGTCGGTGGCGAGGTGCTGCAAATTCGTCAGAATGACGTCGTCGACGTGTTCCAACTCGATGCCGGCCTGGAACTGTTCGATGCTGCAGGAAGCTGGAGCGCGCAACTTCCGGATGCGAACCGATCCTTTCCCTTTCATCCCGATGATCTGCCGCATCCCCAGCCATTTGACGATGTGCGGACGGCTCTGGAAGGGCGTCATAATGCGGGTACTATATTCCAGCTCTGGCAGATTGATTGGCGTCAGCGTGTATTGGTTGACGCCGGAGGTAATGGTGTGACGCCGATCGCGCGTGATCGCGCCGAGCTCGCGCGACACCAGCCTCGAAATGAAACCTCTACGAAATTCGTCGACGAAAAGGTTGGCGACTTCGTTCCAATCGCCGTTCAAGCGACTGAATCGCTCCACCAACTGTTTCGTCGGATCGTCCATTGCCTCATCGGCTATTGTTGCAGTTCGACTACGCCGACATCCTCGGTCATGGGGCAGACGATAATGACTTCGGCAATCACAAAAATCACCTGACCCGTGCAGTCTCCATCGTCGCTGACCCGCCCGGCTCCGAAAGACGCGACCGGATTCGCAATCGCAAGATCGCCGAAAGCGACCAGCAATTCATCGCGCTTGCTGCGGATGAACGCGTCAAAACGCTCGAAGTGTTTTGCTGCGCCCGCCTTATCCTTCGCCGCACGCGCACGCTCGATTTCGCCCAAATGCAGCGCCGACTGCCGTGCGATCTCGAACTCCCCTTCCGTGAGTTTGACCGTTTGGTATTTGACATTGGGTTGAAAATTAATGGTCGGGGCGCAATCGGCGATCGATTCGCCTGAATTCACCATCACGTCCAGATAGGGTTTGAGTTGTTTGTATTTTTCGATGAGGACGTCTTCGTCATGGAAGCGCGGTTTGACCTTCGCATTTTTGACGGAAAAACTCAGGCTGATTTCTGGCCCTCTTGAATCCGGTTTTCGATGAAACGTGACTCTCGGTTTAAGCGCCAGAGCAAACGTCACGAAGCTGCGAAGCTCTTTTTCGATTGACTTGGTCATTTGTGGTTTCTCCCTGAATATCAAAGATATACATAATTGAGGTAACTCCAAGTACTGATACAACTGCCGCCCAGCGCCCAGTCATTTACATTGGGATACACATCACATTATTTCCACACGACAATGGTTTTATTGTAGTGTCGATGCGCGGCTTGTCAACGTCGCTTTGCTATTCCATTTGGTGTGCAGCGCTGCTACGCAGCAATCATGAATTCATCAAAATAAGCACCACTCCCAATCGTGATCCCCCGGGCACGTAGTCGTCCCCTCCCGCCACGCCTGCGGGCTACATAGTTCGTTTTCGACTTGATTTTTTTGAAGTGACGCCTGCTCTCGCTGCCACTTTTGACAGGATGCTATCCAGATTTTTATGCACTACCATGAACTCCGCAGAGGCGCACAAATGCGCCTGACTGCCTCCTACTTCCTATGAAAGGAACTCATAATGAGCAACGTACCTGCAATTGGAACTTATACCTCTGCGGACAAGAATTTCACATTGAAGATTTCTTCGGCGAATTCGTCGAATGGTGTCATCACCGGCGTTTACAGCGCCAACTACAGCCCCATCGGCGCATTTTCAGTGGAAGGGAATGTCGGCAACTACGGCTGGGTATTCAGCAAAAGCCAAGGCAAAGACGGCGTTGCGCCATTTAATCTCTCCTTCGGCGGCGCTCAGCGTCCGGATCAGCGTCCATACAATATCGTTGACAATTGGAATGGCGCCTATCTCACCGACAATACCATCTTGGTTGAAGGAACCCGTTCTTTCGTCAACAGCGACGGCGTGGTCGAAGTAGGCAGTCTCGGAACTTTGCGATTCTCTCTCTAACGCAGCCTTGCAGAGTTGTTATACAGCCCTCCTGTCAGGAAATGCATTGAATGACAAGCGGGTGCGGTGCTCCTTGCTACAGCGCGAGAATCCCGAATTCCGCCGCAACAAAATACGCGAGCCTCTATGCGCCGATGCATTCAGCGCATGGAAGCTCGAGCAGTAAAAGCCCGATTGATTTCAAGCTGATGGTTGAGGTATCGGCAGTCGTTACAACCGCATCACTTCCACTGCACCGTTTCGGCTTTTTACTCGAATTCTTTAGCCGTAAATGGAAGCGGCGATGCGGATCGCCCCGCACTCTGAGCGTAGTCGTAAGCGAAGGCCAGCACGATCGAGCCGTCGCATTTCCTCACACTACAAGTCATTTCTGTTGCACTGCCCGGTTGCCGCCAGCCAGTACCGCACCTGTTCGGCAACCCAGCCGCCGGCATCCAGGGTCAGGTCGTGGCCGGCTGTCGGCTGCACCGCCAGCGGCGCCTGCCACAGACGCGCCAGATTCTGCGGGCAGCGTGGGTCGATCAGCCGGTCGGCGCCGCCGGCCAGGATCAATATTGGCATCGTCGGCGCATGTGGCGGCGCGCGGTAACGCATCGCGGCGTACAGCTGCCGCCAGGCGTTGCCGCGGCTCACGGGATGATCGTGTTGATAGCCGATCCATGCCGCCAGCACCGCCGCCTGCTCAGCGCCGCGACAGCTGGTCAGCTGCAGCAGCAGGCGTTCCTGCCGGGCGAAATTGCGCTGCCGGAGTCCCGACAAGGCAAGGCTAAGCAGCGCCGGATAGTTGCGCGGTCGCAAACGCTGGTAGAACGGGCTGACCGGCCGCAGGCTGGTGTTGAGCAGCACACAGCCGGCCAGTTCCTGCGGATAACGCGCGGCCCAGTCGATGGCCACCATGGCGCCAAGAGACAAGGCGAATAAATAATACGGCGGTGAAATGTTCTGGCTCAAAAGCTGGCGCCGGCAGGCATCTGTCATTGCTTCCACGCGTACCGGGCTCTTCTCCTTATGCAGGCGGCCGTTGCCCGGCAGATCGAGCAGCGTGACGCCGGCTTGCGGCAGAGTCGCCCGAAACACTTCTGGAAACTCACCCCAATGCCGCGTCTCCCGCATCAGCCCGCGCAGGAATACCCAGTTACTCATGGCAGGCGGCGCTTGGCGCAGCATTGACGGAACTGGCCGGCATCCAGCTTTTGTGGGCGCCGGCGGCACGCGTCAGGAATTCAAGCCAGACCAGGTGGCTGCGCAGTACCCGGTGCAGCCGGCCGGGCGAGCGGGGATTGAACATCCCCTGCCGGGAAAACAGCTGACGGGGATTTTCCCTTACCCAGAGCCAGGATCCCATCTCCAGCGTCAGCGGCAGAAAAACCTGGCCACTGCCGGGCGGCATCTGCAGGTACAGGTAGTCCCACAGGTCGCCATGGGTCAGGTACTGAGCGTTTTGTGCTTCGAACAGATAGTTGTGTTCGCGATAGGTCTGGTTGAACAGATCGGCAAGGGCAAGGATTTCCGGCAGGTGGCGAATCGGCGTCCGGCTGTGCGCATAAGGAAACCAGATGCGGTCCTTGGCGCCGAAACCGGAATGGCAGTCGAGGGCGATGCTGAACTCGCGGCTCATCAGTTCTTCCTGCACCACGCTGCAGAGCGCCTGCGCTTCAGCCTCCATCGGCGCATCGCTGGCGCCGCGGTACCACGGCAGGCGCGCGCTGATGCGCTGCCCGCCCAGCAGGAAGTGCACTTTCTCATTGGCGTCCAGCGGGGCATTGCGCATCAGGTCGACGCCGCGCGGATTGCAGCGGGTGCTGTCCCACATGCCGGCGGGATTCACCAGCGGCATGAACACCAGGCGTACAGAGGCCAGCTGGTGATGCAGCAGCGCGTCCCACTTCAGGCGCGCCAGCAGGCTGCGCAAGAAGGCCAGCAATACCCGCGTACCGATCTTTTCCAGGCCATGGACGCCGCCAAAAAAGCCGACCGCGGGCGCTGCCGGATCCTTGCTGCCGATGCTGAGGACATAGACCGGGAAGCAATGTCCCTTCATTTCGATGTCGCACACAATCCTGCTCTCCAGGTAGGGCTGGCCCTCCTGGATGATGCGTTCCAGCTCGATCAATTCAGGTAAATTGAAGTCCATTTCTTGGAGCCCCCGCGACCGGTCAACAATGGATTGGTACGAGCTCAACTTTTGCGCCTTCTTGCCGGTCTTGTCAAGGAAATAGCTGAAAACCGCTTGCCCGGTGCGGTAGGATATTGTTTTTAGCGCTGCGCAAGAATCGCGCGCAATTGCAGCCTTTTCATCTCACCACAGAACCACGGGACATCCATGAGCACCTATGCCTTCCGGCTCCTCAATGTTTTTGCAGAATCCACTTTCGGCGGCAACCAGCTGTGCGTGTTTGAAGATGCGCGCGGCATGGACGAGGCCACCATGCGGGCGCTGGCGCTGCAGTTCAATCTGTCGGAAACCACGTTCATCCTGCCATCGGAACGCGCCGATGCCTTGGTACGCATCTTCACGCCGGATTATGAAATGCGCTTTGCCGGCCATCCGACGCTAGGCACGGCCCAGGTGGTGCGGGAGCTGGCCGGCACCGGCGATGCGCTGTCGCTGGAATTCAAGGCTGGCGTGGTACCGGTGCGTGCGCAAGGCAACGTCTGGACCCTGGTCGCACCGCAGCCCGGCGGCTTGAAGACCGCGCCGGAAAACATGACTATTGCCGCCATGGCGGCATTGCTCGGCTTGTATCCTGACGACGTGCTGGATGTGCCCTTATGGGTAGATACCGGCAGCGACCAGTTGCTGGTGGCGCTGCGCAGCGTCGATGCGGTACGGCGCGCTTGCCCCGACAGCGGACAGCTCGATGCCTGGCCGGTGAGCAGCCTTGAACGCAAGACCGTGTATGTGTTTGCCTTCGATCCCGAACGCCCGGGCCGGGTCGTGTCGCGCTACTTCTTCGCCAAGGCAGGCGGCGGCGTGGTTGAAGATCCCGGCACCGGATCGGCCTGTGCCAATCTCGGCGGCTGGCTGATCGCCAAAGGACATGCATTGCCGCTGCAGTACGAGATTGAACAAGGCGCGGCAGTCAAGCGCCCTTGCCTGCTGCGCCTGCAGGTTACTGCCGACGCAGCGATTCAGGTGGGCGGCAAAGTCATCGAGATTGGCCGCGGCAGCGTCACCGTATAGCCGCGCCGCTACCTCAGGTGCGCGCCTGCGACCAGCGCCGGTAACGCCGTGTCAGCCGCCGCGTACGCAACTGGTCGACAATCAGGGTCAGCAATGGCGAATGTTTGCCGCCCGCGCTGCCGCTAGCGCCCAGCAGGCGCAAGCGACGCTTGACCAGCGCCATGCGCGCCAGTGCCGCGATGACCTGGTCTTTCCAGTCGATTTGCGGACTGTGCGCAGCCTGGTCGCCGCCGGCCCGCCATTGTGCCGGCAAGTCCGGCGCCAGCGCCAGCGCGGTGGCCATGCCGGCGACCGCCACGCCGCCGGCCAGCACCTGCTCGGCGACAGCCTTGCGGCGGATGCCGCCAGTGGTCATCAGCGGCATGCGGGCGACAGCAGCCAGTTCTCTGGCAAACTCCAGGAAATAGGCTTCGCGCGCCAAGCTGCGGCCATCGGCGGTGTTTCCTTGCATGGCCGGGCTTTCATAGCTGCCGCCGGAGAGCTCGACCAGATCCACCGGCAGTTCGTTCAGCCACAGGATCACTTGCCGGGCATCGTCTTCGGTAAAGCCGCCGCGCTGGAAATCGGCGGAATTCAGTTTCACCGCCACGCAGAATCCGCTGGATACTTTCGCCCTCACCGCACGCACCACTGCCAGCAGCAGACGCGCCCGGTTGGCCAGGCTGCCGCCCCAGTCATCCTTGCGCTGGTTACTGAGAGGCGACAAGAACTGCGATATCAGATAACCATGGGCGGCGTGAATCTCGACGCCGTTGAAGCCTGCCTGCTCGGCGGCTGCCGCGGTGGCGGCAAAACGGCCGATGACTTCCTCGATCTCGGCGGCGTCCATGGCTTTCGGCCGCACAAACAGCTTGCTGTGCTTACCCATGTCCAGCGCCACCGCCGAAGGCGCCCAGGCGCGGCCGCCCATGGCCGCCATCACCTGACGGCCCGGATGGTTGATCTGCATCCACACTTGCGCGCCCTTGTGCTTGGCGGCGTCAGCCCACTGCCTGAAGGGTTCCAGCGGCGTGCCGGCTTCCAGCACGATGCCGCCCGGGCCAGTCAGCGCGGCGCCATCGATCATGACATTGCCGGTAATGATCAAACCCGCGCCGCCCTCCGCCCAGGTCTGGTATAGGCGGCGTATGGCCGGGCCGGGCAGTTGTCCATCGTCGGCCATGTTTTCCTCCATGGCGGCTTTGGCCAGGCGGTTGGGCAGCAGGCTGCCATTCGGTAGTTGCAAGCTTGAAAACAGGGCTGATTGCATGGTGCATCCGTCGGTAAAGGTGGAAATAAGGTATCCTAAGCTTAAAGTCAACTTGAAGGTCAAGCATTATGAAGATCGGTGAACTGGCGGAAAAAACCGGCATGGCGTCCTCCGCCATCCGCTACTACGAGCAAAGCGGCCTGCTGCCGAAGGCGGAACGCGGCGCCAACGGCTATCGCGAGTATGCCGATGCGGCCGTGGAACGCCTGCGGCGGATCCAGATGGCGCAGGGATTGGGATTTTCGCTGGATGCGATCCGCAGCGTATTTGCAGCTGGCAATGAAGGTTTGTCCAAAGATGAACTTCTACACAGGCTGGACGGCCGGCTGGAGGAAATCGACCAGCTCATGGGCACGCTGCGCGAACAGCAGCAGCACTTGCAGGCCTTGCGCGTCACGCTGCTTGAAAGCTGGGCCGAAGGCGAGTGCCTGAATGCCGACGCCCTGGCGCAAGACAAACTGGCCAAGGCGACGCAGCGGTCCAAGGCCAGCGCCCAGAGCTGAAGGCCTTATGCCAGGCGCCGACCGCCCGGGACGCGCTCATCATGGATTCTTGTATTCGTAGTATTTGCGCGCGTCGCCGCGCACTTTGTCGGCCGGATACTTGGCGCGGTTAAGCAGCATTTTTTCCGCCACTGCCGCGTTCAGGTCGATATCCAGTTTGTCGGCGAGGCGGATCAGATACACCAGCACATCGGCCATTTCGTGTCCGACCTGCTGCAATTTGTCCGGACCGAGCTCTTCACTGCTGCCGGTTTTCAGCCACTGGAAATGCTCCAGCAGCTCTGCCGCTTCGACGCACAGCGCAGACGACAGGTTTTTCGGCGTATGAAACTGATCCCAGTCGCGTTCATCGACGAAAACGCGAATTTCCTCGCGCAGCTTGGCAAATTCGCCCTTGTCTTCACCGTTGCCTGGCTGGCCACTCATGCTGCACTCCTTGTTGAATTTCCCGACATCATATATGCAGCCGGCGACAAAAACGCAATCCGTCTTCAGCTGTGAAAAATGACAGTTTCACAATCGCCTTGCACAAAATCCTATCGAAACGGGAAAATGTTTGTTACCTTGCATACAGGAACAGTTTTCTCCAGCCATTTTGTGAATAGCCGTGCCGCCGTTGCCTGACGGAATTATCATCTGAGCCGAGGATGCATATGGACATGAGCGCAAAAATCGGCGAACGGCCAGAAACCATTCGCCGGGTCACCAAAATCTATGCTGCTTTCCTGATCGCCGGCTTCGCCCTGTCGCCGGTCTTTTTGATTGCCTACCTGTATTTTTTCCAGGATCCTACGCTCAAATTCGAGAATCACCTGTTCCACGAATTCGCGATCACCGGCGCCACCATCGAAGGCCTGTTCGTTACCTACGTCAGCTGGCGTTGCTACCTGTCGTCGGGAGAACCGCTGCTGCGCTGGCTGACCCTGGGTTTTCTCGGCTTCACGCTGATCTATGTGCTGCACGGCGCTTTCACCGGCATGGCGCACCATAACATCTGGCTGTTCCTGCTGTACGGCCCGGCTTCGCGGCTGGCGATGGCGATCCTGCTGCTGATCGGTTTGCTGTCCTTCAACCAGGAACCCGACGCGCCCGCGCAACGGGTCAATCCGCGCGCATGGCTGGCCTGGATCGCGGCTTTTCTTGCGATTGACGTAGCGGTGGCGATTGCCGCCTACTCGCCGTTTGCCGGCAGCCCGGCGCTGCGGCTGTCGATGGAAGGCGGCGCCTTGATGTTTTCCGCGATTAACCTCAGCGTCATGCTGATGGGACGGATCCGCTCGCCGCTGATGACGATCTTCGGGATTTCGATTGCGCTGTTCGGCCTGTCCTCGCTGGCCTTCATTCTCGGCAAGCCGTGGAACCATATGTGGTGGCTGGCGCATGCGATCTTCGCCGGCGGCTTTTTCATCCTCAGCTACGGCATCGTCAAGGCATTCCACACCACACGCTCGTTCGCCAATATCTATAACCAGGAAGAGATGGTGAACCGGCTGGCTATGGCCATGGTGAGAACTGAAAGCGCCCTGCAGGAACTACAGCGCAGCAATCAGATGCTGGAGCACCTGGCGTCGACCGATCCGCTCACCGGCGCCGCCAACCGCCGTCACTTCATCGAACGGGTCGACGCCGAGATCGCCCGGGCCAAGCGCGACAACCTGTCGTTCGCATTGCTGGCGCTGGACCTGGATAATTTCAAGGCCATCAACGACCGTTACGGCCATCAGGTGGGAGACCAGGTGCTGCAGGGATTCGTGCAGAAATGCACGGAACAGATCCGTCCCTACGATAGCGTGGCGCGCATGGGCGGCGAAGAATTCATGGTGCTGCTGCCGCAAGCGACGCAGGAACTGGCGGTGACGATCGGAGAGCGGATCCGCGCGGCGACCGAAAGCGCGGTATTCGACAGCATAGTGATTCCCAGGCTGGCGCTGACGGTGAGCATCGGCGTGTCCCAGTTCGGGCTCGACGGCAGCACGATCGACACCATCTTCCGGGCTGCCGACGAGCGCCTGTACCGCGCCAAAAACCAGGGACGGAACTGCGTCATTACCGAATAAAGCGTCCCTGCCAGAGAATGGTCAGCCGGCGCCGGTATTCCGGTATTTGCCGATGCCGATACCAAAGATGCTGGTCTGATGGGTTTTGTTTTTCACTACCCGCAGCTTCTTGCTCGGATCCAGCAAAGTGAAGCGCTCCCGGATGTCGGCTTCGCTAGGCAGGGAATTGGCGCGCCAGCGGATAATGTCGATGCCGGCCTTTTTCAGCGCCTTGTACTTTCTTTCATCATCCTTGCTGACTGTCTTTGAACTGTGGTTTTTGGTATCGATTTCTATTACCGCAACGACATCGCTGGCTTTGTCGCACACCACAAAATCCAGGTTCTTGGATGTCATCGCATCCAGCCCGCCGCTATCCTTGGTGCCCAGGCAACGGCCCAGGCTGACCTGCGCCAGCACCATATGGTCCGGCAAGGCGCCGACCAGCCGCCAGTACAGGACTTGCTCATGGTTCGACAGGGGTTTTTTCTTGATGTATTCGCGGCGCTTCTGCTGGGCCGCCTGCTTCTCTCTGGTGAGTACGGTAATAACCACCAAGATGATGATCGTCAGCACCGTCAGTGCGATGATTGCTTTCATTATTCTGTTCCCCTGGTTGAATGCAGCGGCCATTATATTTCCATATAGAAATATAATGAAGACAAAAATGCAGAGCTTAGGACCCGTCAGGGATTAATGCGGAGAAGCGCGGGCGAAAAATGGCGGGACCGGGAATTACCCCGGATGTGGGAAGCAGTATGTCACCATGAAGCTGCCGGCGCGGCGCGCCGACAGTCACGATAAACAGGTAAAACCAGGCTTTAGGCGCTTAAACCGAAAATGGCGTCGTAGCCGTTCTTGACCCGGTCGACTTCCTTCAGCTCGTTGCTCAGCTCAAGGTCTTCCAGCTCTTCCACCGCATTGATGAACTGCTTGCGGTCGGCGGCGCCAATCACCCGGTAAATCTCTTGCTTCGCGTTGAGGACAGCGATCAGCATCTGTTCTTGCCGGACCAGCTTCTCTTCCACGGTGGTGATCAGCAGGTTGGTCATGATGTCTTTGTCGAACTCGGGGATACTCTTATCTCCGACTAGTGCAGTTTTCAATCTATTCCTCTTATTTCTATCAATGTGTATTGCGGTAAAGCGTTTGCTGCCAGTGCGGGATTCTACAACGCCTGGCATTTCGCTGCCGCGCACGGCACGGATCTCCTGCTCTGACCCGGCCGCACGCCGCGGGTTCCCTTACTCCTGGTGATAGCGCGTCACCAGTTCCACTTCGCTCTTGGAACCGAGGAACACCGGCACACGCTGGTGCAGCTTCTCGGGCTGGATATCCATGATGGCTTGCTTGCCGTCGGTAGCGGCGCCGCCGGCCTGTTCGACGATGAAAGCCATCGGATTGGCTTCATACATCAGGCGCAGCTTGCCTGGCTTGTCCGGTTCACGCGCATCGGCCGGATACATGAAAATGCCGCCGCGATTCAGGATGCGATGGACATCCGCCACCATCGAAGCGATCCAGCGCATGTTGAAATCCTTCTGGCGCGGACCAGTGCTGCCGGCCAGCATCTCGTTGACATAGCGCGTCACCGGCGGATGCCAGTGGCGGGCGTTGGAAGCGTTGATGGCAAATTCCTTGGTCTCGGCCGGGATCTGCATGTCGCGCTGGGTCAGCACCCAGGAACCCATCTCGCGGTCCAGGGTAAAGCAATGGACGCCGTTGCCGGTGGTCAGCACCAGCATGGTCTGCGGGCCGTAGACGGCGTAGCCGGCTGCCACTTGCTTGCGGCCGGATTGCATGAATTCCTGTTCGGTTGGCGTGGTCATGCCGTCGGGCGCCTTCAGCACCGAGAAAATGGTGCCGATCGAGACATTGACGTCGATGTTGCTGGAGCCGTCAAGCGGATCGAACAACAGCATGTATTCGCCTTGCGGATAACGGTTGGGAATCGGATGGATGGATTCCATTTCTTCCGACGCCATCGCCGCCAGGTGGCCGCCCCATTCATTCGCTTCCAGCAGGATTTCATTGGAAATGATATCCAGCTTCTTCTGTACTTCGCCCTGCACGTTTTCACTGTCGGCGCTGCCCAGGACTTCGCCCAGCGCGCCCTTGCCTACGGCATGGCTGATGGTTTTGCAGGCGCGGCCCACTACTTCGATCAGCAGGCGCAGTTCGGCCGGGATACTGTTGTGCAAACGCTGTTGCTCGATCAGGTGCTGCGTAAGACTGATACGTTTCATATTGCTCTTTCTTCGTTGTAGCCGTTCGCCGCCGCCGCGGCATCCCGCAATGGCGGCGAACCAGCCAAAATCAATTGGCTAATGCCTTGCCAATCACTTCCAGTACATCCTTCGATAAGTTTGGCGCTGCCGCCACCCGTTGCAGGGCGCTGCGCATTTTTTCCTGCAGCGCTGGCGCATATTTGCGCCAGCGGTCCATGCTGCGCGCCAGCCGCGAAGCCACTTGCGGATTGACGCTGTTGAGCGCGATCACCTGATCTGCCCAGAACTCGTAGCCGCTGCCGTCGGCCGCATGGAAATTGGCCGGATTGCCGCTGCAGAAGCTGAAAATCAGGCTACGCGCGCGGTTCGGGTTTTTCAGCGTGAAGGCCGGATGTTCGGCCAGGGTGCGGATAGTGGCGACGTCGGCAGTATAGGCCATGGCTTGCAGTGCAAACCATTTGTCGATCACCAGCGCTTCCTGTTCAAAGTCCAGGTAGAATTTTTCCAGCGCTGCGGCCTTGCCCGGCGCGCTGCTGTTGGTCAGCGCCACCAATGCGGCCAGACGGTCGGTCATGTTGTTGGCGCTGTCGTATTGCTGCTGCGCCAGCGCATGCGCGGCCGCATCGTCAGCCTGGATCAGGTACGACAAGGCGACGTTCTTCAAGGCGCGCTTGCCTGCGGCATCGGCGTCCGGGCTGTAGTCGCCTGGCGTCTGGCTGGCGTGATAAGCGGCCAGCAGGTCGTCCTTGAGCGCTGCACCCAGCTTGCCGCGCAGGTACTGGCGCGCGCTATGGATCGCTTGCGGATCGATGACTTCGGTCTGTTCGGCCAGCAGCGCTTCCGATGGCAGCGTCAGCGCTTGCTCGCGGAACGCGGCATCCAGTGCGCCGTCATTCAGGATCAGGCCAAGCGCCTGACCCAGTGCCGCACTGTTGGAGGCGGCATGGTTCATCACTTCTTCCAGCGCTACCACGTGACCTGCCTGCGCTGCTTCCTGCACCGCTGCAGTCAATGCCAGCAAGCTGCGTGTCGCCAGGCGCTGCCCCGCTTCCCAGCGGTTGAAGGCATCGCTGTCGTGCGCCAGCAGGAAAGCCAGTTCGGCATCAGTGTACTCAACATCCAGCACCACCGGCGCGGAGAAATTGCGCAGGATCGACGGCACCGGCTGTTCGGCGACATCGACGAAACGGAAAATCTGCTGCGTCTTGGTCAGTTCCAGTACGCGAGTGGTCTCGCTGCCGGCCTTGCCTTTGCCGTCGCTGCTCAAGCGCAGCGCCATGTCCTTGCCGCTGCTGTCGAGCAGGCCAACCGCGACCGGAATATGAAACGGCAGTTTCTTGTTCTGCCCCGGCGTCGGCGCGCAACTTTGCGACAGCGTCAGTTCATACGTCTTCTTGGCGGCATCGTACTTGCCCTGTGCCTGCACGCGCGGGGTGCCGGCCTGGCTGTACCAGCGCTCGAACTGGCTCAGGTCGCGGCCGTTGGCGTCGACCATGGCGGCGCGGAAATCGTCGCACTCGACGGCCTGGCCGTCATGACGCTCGAAGTACAGGTCCATGCCTTTGCGGAAGCCGTCGCGGCCGAACAAGGTCTGGTACATGCGCACCACTTCAGCACCTTTTTCGTAGATCGTGACGGTGTAGAAATTATTGATTTCGACGTAGGAGTCCGGACGCACCGAGTGCGCCATCGGACCTGCATCCTCCGGGAACTGCGCCTGACGCAAGACACGGACGTCGTCGATGCGCTTGACGGCGCGGCCGCTGTCGGTGCCGACCATATCGGCCGAAAATTCCTGGTCGCGGAATACCGTCAGGCCTTCCTTCAGGGACAGCTGGAACCAGTCGCGGCAGGTGACGCGGTTACCGGTCCAGTTGTGGAAGTATTCGTGACCGACCACGGCCTCGATATTGGCGTAGTCGACATCGGTGGCGATGCGCGGATTGGCCAAGACATACTTGGTGTTGAAAATGTTCAGGCCCTTGTTTTCCATCGCGCCCATGTTGAAATCGCCGACGGCGACGATCATGAAGCGGTCCAGGTCCAGCTCCAGGCCGAAGCGCTCTTCATCCCAGCGGATGCTGTTGATCAGCGAATCCATGGCGTGCTGGGTCTTGTCCAGATTGCCCTCTTCGACCCACACCTGCAGCAAGACTTCGCGGCCGGACTTGAGCGTGTACTTTTCTTCCTGGCACACCAGGTTGCCGGCCACCAGCGCGAACAGGTAGGATGGCTTCTTGAACGGGTCTTCCCATTTGGCATAGTGGCGGCCGTCAGGCAGGCGGCCTTCTTCGATCAGGTTACCGTTCGACAGCAGCACCGGGTATTTTTTCTT
Source organism: Collimonas sp. (assembly GCF_035566555.1). Classification (GTDB taxonomy): domain Bacteria; phylum Pseudomonadota; class Gammaproteobacteria; order Burkholderiales; family Burkholderiaceae_D; genus Collimonas. Next base: position 24,502 of record NZ_DATMRB010000165.1, on the reverse strand, counting down.
GTCGGCGCGCAGCATGACTGTGTACTTGGCCATGACATCCGGACGGTCCGGGAAATAGGTGATCTTGCGGAAGCCTTCAGCCTCGCACTGGGTGAAGAAATTGCCGTTGGAAACGTACAAGCCCATCAGCGAGGTATTCTTTTCCGGGCTGGTCAGCGTTTCAATTTCCAGCACTACCTTGGCGGGCGCGGATGGAATCCGCAGCTTGCCGCCTTCGAGGTGGTACTGGCTGGCTTTCAGCTGCTTGCCGTTGAGGCGCAACTGCACCAGTTCCAGTCCTTCGCCGAACAGCACGATTTCCTTGCTGGCGCTGGCCGGATTGCGGCGCATCGCGATGCGGGTGGCAATGCGGGTCGCAGCCGGATCGAGATCGAAGCCCATGTCGACGGTGTCGACCAGGAAGGAAGGAACGGAATAGTCCTTGCGGTGGATGGTTGGAGGCGTGACGGAAGTATCGGTGCGCATAGGTAGTGGTGGCTAAGGTGGCGGGTGAATGATGGTAAATTCGAGTGATAACTTCGGTTGACAACTATGGTTGGTAACGACAGTCGGCAAAGTCGGCAATCAAGCGGTCAGCATGGGCGATAACCCAGTGACTTGCCTGATGACCTGCTGGTCAGTCTTATCAGTGTTAATAATTCGGGCAGACAGTGATTCTACCAATCAAAGCGCAAAGCATCATCCAATTTGAGGCATATATGCCGCAGCATCGCCAAACAATGGATATCAATAAAACAATATAATGATAGGTAATGGAAGTTGCTATAAAATCAGCTGTTCATCTGCCGGAAGAAAAACCGGCCCGCAAGTTACAGGTCGTGACAATGCGATAGAGCAGCACTATCAAGACTTGGCTAAAATATGCACATAAAGCTGTTCTTTCGGCCATCCGGCCGCGAGACCGCCAGTCCCACGTGCCAGCTGCCGTCCTTGCCTATCAGGCAAATCCCGGAATTGCAGTGCACATTCCCCCACGAAGAGGAACCGCAATGAAACGCATCATCAGTCTCTGTTTGGCCTCGCTGTTATTGCTGCTTGGCGGCTGCGCCACCGTCGTCAGCAGCAATGTCACGGCATTCAACGAGTGGCCGGCGGACTTGCCGAACAAATCTTTCGTCTTCGAGCACACCGAAGCACAGAACAACGACCTGGAATACCGCAACTACGAAAGCCTGGTACGCACGGAGCTGCAACGCCTGGGATTTGTGCAGCAGGATGGCGGCGCGGCGCAATTGAAGGTGGCCCTGAAATATGACATCAGCGCGCGCGATGTCCACGTGGTCGAACCGGTGGTCGCCGATCCGATGTGGTATGGCCCCTATGGCTGGGGAAGGCCAGGCTTCTATGGCCCGGGATTCTATGGCCCGCGCTTCAACGATCCTTTCTACGACCCATTCTGGTATGGCCCGCAAGTGATCGGCCAGCGCGAATACGACTTTCAACTGTTCCTGCGCCGCCTGAATGTCACCATCACGCGCGCCGCCGGCGGTCAGAAACTGTATGACGTCAGCGTCAGCAGCGAAGGAAAAGTGGGCTCGCTGCCGGCCATCATGCCGTATCTGGTGCGCAGCGCCTTTACCGATTTCCCCGGCAAGAGCGGCGTGCCGCACGTGGTCAAGCTGAAGGTGGAAGACCAGCAGTGAATCAACCATAACCGCCGCGGCAAACCCGGCAATAAAAACGGCCTGTGCTCCCGTCCAGACGGGGTCACAGGCCGTTTTTATGCAGCGGCGACGGTCAGCTATAAAACCATTCGCTGGCAAAGGTGATGAAACCGATGAGTATGACCGCCAGCACCAGCACGATCAGCAAACGGCCGAATTTGGGCGAACCCTCGCTGCCGCTCGGTTGTTCGTCCGGATGGTGCATCGGATTTTCCAGCTCAGCCTGCGGCTGGTCTTTCAAAGGGTCGCTCATCTCAGGGAACCAGGATGGTGGAGCCGGTGGTCTTGCGCCCCTCCAGGTCGGCATGCGCCTGCGCCACGTCTTTCAGGGCATAGCGCTGGTTGATTTCAATCGTGATCTTTTTGCTTTCCACCATCTGGAACAGATCCGCGGCAGCTGCGTCCAGGTCAGCCCGGGTCGATACGTAGCTTGGCAGCGACGGCCGCGTGATGCTCAGCGAACCGCGCGACGCCAGTTCGTTCAGGCTGAATGGCGGCACCGCACCTGAGGCATTGCCGAAGCTGACCATCGTGCCCAGCGGCGCCAGGCAGTCCAGCGAACCGATGAAGGTGTCCTTGCCGATCGAGTCGTACACCACCGGCACGCCCTTGCCGCCGGTGATTTCCCGCACCCGCTCGACAAAATTCTCGGTCTTGTAGTTGATCACATGGGTACAGCCGGCCGCGGTCGCCAGCGCGGCTTTTTCAGCCGAACTGACAGTGCCGATCATGGTCACGCCAAGCGCTCGCGCCCATTGGCTGGCGATCAGGCCGACGCCGCCGGCGGCAGCGTGGAACAGGATGATTTCGCCGCCACGCAAAGGGAAGGTGCGGCGGAACAGATACTGCGCGGTCAGGCCCTGCAAGGTCATGGCGGCGGCGGTATCGAAGCTGATGCTATCCGGCAGTTTGATCAGGAACGCGGCGGGCATCACGCGCGCTTCAGAATAGGCGCCGTTCGGACGGGTCGCATAAGACACGCGGTCGCCGACTTTCACGTGCGTCACGCCCGCGCCGACCGCCTCGATCACGCCGGCGGCTTCCTGGCCGAGGCCTCCCGGCAAAGGTTGCGGATACAGGCCGCTGCGGAAATAAACGTCGATAAAATTCAAGCCGCAGGCGGCGTGCCGGATCCGGACTTCGCCCGGGCCAGGGTCGCCAACTTCGACGTCGACATACTCCATGACTTCGGGACCGCCGGTTTTCGATATCCTGATTGCTTTTACCATGATTGCTTTCACCTCCTAATGATGCTCTCTGTGCTACTGCTTAACATTGCATGAAACTGCAAAAAATCATTATCTGATCGCGCTTGATCGTGCCTTTTTATGCCTTCTTCTTTGAGATCAGATAAATCCCCACCAACACCAGACCGGTGCCTGTCAGCTGGATCGCCGTAATCGGCTCCGCCAGGATCAGGGCACCCAAAAACAAGGTCGAAACCGGCCCCACCATGCCCGCTTGCGCCGCCGTCGCCGGCCCGACGCGGGCCACGGCAATCATCGTCAGGAACACCGGCAGCACCGTGCAAAACACGGCGTTAATCAACGACAAGCCATACACTTGCGGCAACTGCTGCAACAGCACAGGCCACGGCCGCAGCAGCAGGAACTGCACAATGCAGGCAACACACGAAACACACATCGCATACGCCACCAGCCGCATCGCCCCGACCCGGCTAACCAGCTCGCCCGACAGCATCAGGTAGAGCGCATAGCTGACCGCGGCGCCTAGCACCAGCACACTGCCCAGGCCGATATTGGCGCCGCCCAGGCGCACGTCATGCAAGAACACCAGCACCGTTCCCAGATAGGAAATCAGCAATGCCGCCCATTCCATCCAGCTCACCCGGCGCCGATAAAAAAAGAAAGACATCAGCAGCACGAAAGACGGCGTCAAAAACAGTATCAAGCGCTCCAGCCCGGCCGAAATATACTGCAAGCCGAGAAAATCGAGAAAGCTTGACAGGTAATAACCGATCAAGCCCAGCACCACGATCCGCATGCGGTCGCGCGTCGACAGCGGCGCTTCGCTACGCGCCTTCCACACCGCCACCGCGGCAAACAATGGCAGCGCGAACAGCATGCGGAAGGTGATCAGCAGCACCGCATCGACCGGGTAGCGATAGATCAGCTTGGCGACTATCGCCTTGGCTGAAAACAGAATCGCGCCGACGACGGCAATTGCCAGGCCGCCAAGAAAAAGCTGGCGATCGACCACCGGTAACTTACTACTCATTGAATGCTCATGATGGAATTGTAATGGGTATGTGAAGATCGCGTTGCCAAGGGAGCGGATGGAGAAAATGGCCAGGCCATTTTCTCCGGTTCAGGCAATCGCGGATTGCCGGCAACGCGGACCGACGGGATTTATTTTTTCTTCAGCAAGGAACCCAGCACGCCGCGGATCAGCTCGCGTCCGACTTGCGAACCGATGGTGCGTGCAGCCGATTTCACCACGGCCTGCACCACGCTGTCCTTGCGCCCGGAACTACCGCCGAGCAAGCCGCCCAGGGCGCTGCCCCAGGAACTGACGGTGGCGCCGATGGAAGAATCCGCACCGGCTTCAGCGCCGTCTTTGGCCGCAGGCGCCGCAGCGCTGCGGCCCTTCAGCTTCTCGTAGGCGGACTCGCGGTCGACCGCGTTTTCATAAACGCCGGCGACAATCGAAGTCGCCATCAGCTGCTTGCGCTCCTCATCCGTGATCGGCCCGATCTGCGATGCCGGCGGCAGGATGAAGGCGCGCTCGACTATCGTCGGACGGCCCTTCTCGTCCAGGAAAGACACCAGCGCCTCGCCGACGCCAAGTTCGCTGATCACTTCTGCGGTATTCAAGGCTGGATTGGTGCGGAAGGTGTCGGCAGCCGCCTGCACCGCCTTCTGGTCGCGCGGGGTATAGGCGCGCAGCGCGTGCTGTACGCGGTTGCCGAGCTGCCCCAGCACGGTGTCGGGAATGTCCAGCGGATTTTGCGTGACGAAGAAAACACCGACGCCTTTGGAGCGGATCAGGCGCACCACTTGTTCGATTTTTTGCAGCAAGGGCTTGGGTGCTTCGCTGAACAACAGATGCGCTTCATCAAAGAAGAACACCAGCTTGGGCTGATCAAGATCGCCTACTTCCGGCAAATGTTCAAACAGTTCCGACAGCATCCATAGCAAAAAGGTGGAGTACAGGCGCGGCGCGTTCATCAGCTTGTCCGCCGCCAGGATATTCACGACGCCCTTGCCGTTGCCGTCGGTCTGGATCAGGTCGTCGATGTTCAGCATGGGCTCGCCGAAGAACTGCTCGCCGCCTTGCTCGCCGATGCCGATCAGGCCGCGCTGGATGGCGCCGATGCTGGCGGCGGAAATATTGCCGTATTCGGTCTGGAAGCTGGCTGCGTTGTCGCCGACATGCTGCAGCATGGCCCGCAGATCCTTCAGGTCCAGCAGCAGCAAGCCATTGTCGTCGGCGATCTTGAACACCAGCTGCAGCACGCCCTGCTGGGTGTCGTTCAGATTCAGCATGCGCGCCAGCAGCAGCGGCCCCATATCGGAAATGGTGGCGCGCACCGGATGGCCTTGCTGGCCATAGACATCCCAGAAAGTCACCGGCGTGGCCGCCCACTGCGGCTCCTCGATACCGAGCGTCTCCAGCCGCTCCTTGAGCTTGCTGGACGCGGCGCCGGCCTTGGCCATGCCGGACAGGTCACCCTTGACATCGGCCATGAACACCGGCACGCCGCGCTCCGACAATGCCTGGGCGATCACTTGCAGGGTCACGGTCTTGCCGGTGCCGGTGGCGCCGGTAATGCAGCCGTGGCGGTTCACCAATGCAGGCAGGAGCATCAGGTCATGCTGGGCATTTTTGGCTATCAGGAGAGGGTTTGACATGTTTTCGCTGACTCAGAAGTGGATTTCAAGAAAGGCCGATATGGTAAAATTGCGCTTTGATTATAGCTAACTAGAGCAAGAAAGAACCATCATGGCTGGACACAGCAAATGGGCCAATATTAAGCACAAGAAGGCCGCCACCGATGCCAAGCGCGGCAAAATCTGGACCCGCTTGATCAAGGAAATTACCGTCGCGGCCCGCATGGGCGGCGGCGACATCGACGCCAACCCGCGTCTGCGGCTGGCGGTCGACAAGGCATCCGACGCCAACATGCCCAAGGATAACGTCACCCGCGCCATCCAGCGCGGCAGCGGCAGCCTGGACGGCGTCAACTATGAAGAAGTGCGCTACGAAGGCTATGGCATCAGCGGCGCGGCGATCATCGTCGATTGCATGACTGACAACAGAATCCGTACGGTGGCTGAAGTCCGCCACGCGTTTTCCAAGTTCGGCGGCAACATGGGCACCGAAGGTTCAGTGGCGTTCATGTTCAAGCATTGCGGCCAGCTGCTGTTCGCGCCTGGCACCGATGAGGATGCCTTGATGGAAGCGGCGCTGGAAGCCGGCGCCGAAGACGTCATCACCGACGAAGAAGGCGGCATCGAGGTCATTTCCGGCCCGCACGACTTTGCCGCGCTCAAGCAAGCCCTGGAAAAGGCCGGCTTCAAGGCGGAGATGGCGGAAATCATCATGAAACCGGCCACTGAAACCGTGTTTACAGGCGACGACGCCATCAAGATGCAAAAATTGCTGGACGCCCTGGAAAACCTGGACGATGTGCAGGAAATCTATAGCAACGCAGTCATTGAAGATTAATCATTAAAGATTAATACGGAAGACTGATACTGAAGAATGATACACGGACACATATGAAAATTCTGGTAGTGGGCTCTGGCGGCCGCGAGCATGCCCTGGCGTGGAAAATCGCCCAATCCCCGCGTATTCAAACGGTCTTCGTCGCGCCCGGCAACGGCGGCACGGCGCTCGACCAGCGCCTGGAAAACATCAACATCACCGATCCTGCCGCGCTGGCGGATTTCGTCGAGAGCGAACATATCGCACTCACCGTGGTCGGCCCGGAAACACCGCTGGCGGCCGGCATCGTCAACATTTTCCGCGCCCGCGGCCTGAAGATCTTCGGCCCGACGCGGGAAGCGGCGCAGCTGGAAAGCTCCAAGGATTTCGCCAAATCCTTCATGCAGCGCCACCATATCCCGACGGCTGAATACCAGACCTTCTCCGACGTCGCCGCCGCCCATCAATATATCGATCAAAAAGGCGCACCGATCGTCATCAAGGCCGACGGCCTGGCGGCCGGCAAGGGCGTGGTCGTGGCCATGACGCTGGAAGAAGCGCACGGCGCGGTTGACATGATGCTGTCCGATAATCGCCTGGGCGATGCCGGCGCGCGCGTCGTGATCGAAGAATTCCTGGCCGGCGAAGAAGCCAGCTTCATCGTCATGGTGGATGGCAAGAACATTCTGGCGCTGGCGACCAGCCAGGACCACAAGCGTCTCAAGGACGATGACCAGGGGCCGAATACCGGCGGCATGGGCGCTTATTCGCCGGCGCCTATCGTCACCCCGGCGCTGCATGCGCGCGTGATGCGCGAAATCATCACGCCGACCGTGCAAGGCATGGCCAAGGACGGCATTCCGTTCAGCGGTTTCCTGTACGCTGGTCTGATGATCGACGACAAAGGCAATCCGAAGACGCTGGAATTCAACTGCCGCATGGGCGATCCGGAAACCCAGCCGATCATGGCGCGCCTCAAGACCGATCTGCTGGTGGTGATGGAGCATGCCGTCAACGGCACGCTCGACACCATCGAACTGGAATGGGACCGCCGCACCGCGCTGGGCGTGGTGATGGCCGCCGCCGGCTACCCGGACGCGCCGCGCAAGGATGACCTGATTTCCGGCATCCCTCCTGAAAACGCCGATACCGTCACCTTTCACGCTGGCACCACGTTGACCGGCGAACGCCTGACCACTTCCGGCGGCCGCGTGCTGTGCGTGGTGGGCCTGGGCGACAGCGTCAAGATGGCGCAGAAACAAGCCTATGGCGTGGTCGACCTGATTCATTTCGACGGTTCGCAGTTCCGCCGCGATATCGGCTGGCGCGCGCTGAAAAAGCACGGCTAAGCTAACTTCGCGGCTGGCAGCGGCGGCAACAAAACAAGTTGGGGCCAGGATTTTCGTCATGCATGGCGAAAAATCCTGGCCCCAATTTAACTAAACAGTTTATGCTTTTGACGTTGGTAAACCAGCAAATTTATAGACACCACCGATCTGTACGATGACATCAAACCTCTCTCCCGACAGTCCGGCCAGCGCCGTCAAATCCTATCTGCTCGACTTGCAGACGCGTATCGTGGCGGCCCTGGAACAAATTGACGGCAAACCCTTCGGCAGCGATCAATGGCAACGTGCCGAGGGCGGCGGCGGTATTTCCCGCATCATCGAAGAAGGCAATGTGCTGGAACGCGGCGGCGTCGGCTTCTCGCACGTGATGGGCAGCAGCCTGCCGCCCTCCGCCGCCGCCAACCGGCCGGAACTGGCTGGCCGCACCTGGGAAGCGATGGGCGTCTCGCTGGTGATGCATCCGCGTAATCCGTTCGCACCGACCGTGCACATGAACGTGCGCTTCTTTATCGCCAGCGCCGAAGGCAAGGAGCCGGTCTGGTGGTTTGGCGGCGGCATCGACCTCACGCCTTACTACGGTTTCAGCGAAGATGTGGAACACTTCCACCGTAGCTGCCGCGATGCGCTGACGCCGTTTGACGGCGCTGGCGACCAGGGTCCGGGACTCTATCCACGCTTCAAGCAATGGTGCGACGACTATTTCTACCTGAAGCATCGCAAGGAGCCGCGCGGCGTCGGCGGCATTTTCTTCGACGATTTCAACGCCCTGGGCTTCGAACAGAGTTTCGCCATGATGCAAAGCGTGGGCAATGCCTTCATCCCGGCATACACGCCAATCCTGGCGCGGCGCAAGGACACGCCGTATGGCGAAAACGAGCGCGATTTCCAGGCATATCGTCGCGGACGCTATGTTGAATTCAATTTAGTGTATGATCGCGGCACTTTGTTCGGTCTGCAATCCGGGGGACGTACCGAGTCTATCCTGATGTCGATGCCGCCCGTGGTCAAGTGGCGCTACAACTGGCAACCGGCGGCAGGAAGCCCGGAAGCCCGTTTATATTCCGATTTCCTGATCCATCGCGAGTGGGTTTGATAAGCAAGTCCGCAATGACATCCAATCATTCTCCACGCTCCAGGCAGTGCGTAGCAGTTCTCGGCGGTAGTTTCGATCCGGTCCACAATGGCCATGTGGCGCTGGCGAAATATTTTGTCACTTTGCTGGCGCCAGACGAGTTGCGTGTAATTCCTGCCGGCAACCCTTGGCAAAAACACGGGCTGGAGGCCAGTCCGGAGCAACGGGTCGAGATGGTGCAGCGCGCCTTCAGCCAGCAAAGCGTGCCGCTGGTCATCGACCGCCAGGAAATCGAGCGCAAGACGGCAACGTATACTATTGATACATTGCAAGCATTACGGTCCGAACTCGGGCCGCAGGCGTCTATCGTTTTCCTGATGGGTGCGGACCAGTTGCAGCATCTGAATACCTGGCAAGGCTGGGATAGGCTGTTTGACTATGCCCATCTGGGCGTGGCTTCGCGCCCCGGTTTCGCCATGGATGCGTCGCAGGTGCCAGCCGAGGTCACGCGCGAATTTACACGCCGCGCCGCCACCCCGGAGCAGATACGCCAGAGTGCGCATGGCTTGACCTATCTGGCAAGGAATCTGGCTATAGACATTTCGGCAACAGAAATTCGTGCCGCGCTGCACAACGCAAAAAGACCCGACACGCTGGTCCCGGCCGCAGTACTGGACTATATTGAACAACATCATCTCTATAAGAATTAAATGGATATCAAAAAACTACAAAGTCTCGTCATCGATGCTCTCGAAGACGTCAAAGCCCAGGACATCCGCGTCTACGACACGGTCCATCTGACCGGCCTGTTCGACCGCATCGCGATTGCCTCCGGCACCTCCAACCGCCAGACCAAGGCGCTGGCCGCTTCGGTGCGCGACAAGGTCAAGGAAAACGGCGGCAACATTCTCAGCGTTGAAGGCGAAGACACTGGCGAATGGGTGCTGGTCGACATGGGCGACATGGTGGTGCACATCATGCAGCCGGCGATCCGCGCCTACTACCGCCTGGAAGAAATCTGGGGCGACAAGGAAGTCAAGTTCGGCGCCGCCAAGCGCGTCTCGACCCGTACCGCAGCGGAAGAAGAAGCGCCGAAGAAGATCTCGCGCCATCTGACCACTTCGCAAGCCTTGAAGCCGGAAGACGACACCCCGAAGAAAGCGCCTGCGCGCAAGAAGCCGGTCAAGACTGATGGCGCCAAGAAGGCCGTCGGCAAGACCATCAAGGTAGCGCCGTCGAAGAGCTCGGTGCCGCCGAAGAAGGCTGCAGCGCCTAAGAAGGCTCCGGCCAAGAAGCCAGCCGTCAAGCGCGCGCCGGCAAAAACCAAGGCAGCTGAATAAGCTGCTGCAGGAACAGCCTCAGCAATGCAGCTCATCATCGCTGCGGTCGGCCACAAAATGCCGGCATGGATCGAGACCGGCTTCGGCGAGTATGCGAAACGCATGCCGCCGGATTGCCGCGTCGTCCTCAAGGAAATCAAACCCGTCGAACGTTCCGGCAGCCATACGGCCGCTTCCGCCATGGCGCTGGAGCGCAGCCGGATTGAGGCGGTGCTGCCGAAAGGCGTACGCATCGTCGCCCTCGACGAGCGCGGCAAAGACCTCACCAGCGTCCAGCTCTCGCAGCAACTGACCCAATGGCAGCGCGACGGCCGCGACGTTGCCTTCATCATCGGCGGCGCCGACGGCCTCGATCCTGAATTCAAGGCCAAGGCTGACAGCCTGCTGCGCATTTCCAGCCTGACGCTGCCGCACGGCATGGTCAGGGTGCTGCTGGCGGAGCAGTTATACCGCGCCTGGTCGATTACCCAGAATCACCCCTATCATCGCGTCTGACCCTCGCCTGGTGAGCGCTTATCTCCCCCCAAAACACCCCCGTCAGACGCGTAACTCTGTAATAATCGCTGGAATCACGACGCATGCCGCCCAGCAATGAAAAACCCTTACCAGAAAATCTATCTTGCTTCGAAAAGCCCGCGCCGGCGCGAGCTGCTGCGCCAGATCGGCGTGGTCTTCGAATTGCTGCTGCTGCGGGATCAGACGCCGCGCGGCCCCGATGTCAGCGAGGATGTGCTGCCGGACGAACTGCCGCAGCACTATGTCGCCCGGGTCACCATGGAAAAGGCCCGCGCGGCGCATCAGATGATGGTCTGGCGCAGCCTGCCGGCACGGCCTATCCTGGCCGCCGACACTACCGTCACGATCGACGGCCTGATCCTCGGCAAGCCGGCCAGCAGGCGCGAGGCGACCGAGATGCTGCAAATGCTGTCCGGACGCACGCACCAGGTGCTCACCAGCGTCGCCGTCATCCATCAGGAGCAATCCTGGCAACTCACGCAAGTTTCCGATGTCTTATTCCAAAGCTTGAGCGCTGCCATGATCGACGCCTACTGCGATACCAGCGAGCCGTATGACAAAGCGGGCGGCTATGGCATCCAGGGGCCGGCAGCGATTTTCATCGAAAGCATACGCGGCAGCCATTCCGGCATCATGGGTTTGCCGCTTTTCGAAACCGCACAATTACTTCAACAGGCAGGCATCCGCATTTTATGAGCGAAGACATCCTCGTCAACATCACGCCGCAGGAAACCCGCGTCGCCCTGATTTTCCAGGGTGCGGTGCAAGAGCTGCACATCGAGCGCACTTTGTCGCGCGGCCTGGCCGGCAATATCTACCTGGGCAAGGTGGTGCGCGTGCTGCCAGGCATGCAATCGGCCTTCATCGATATCGGCCTCGAGCGCGCCGCCTTCCTGCACGTAGCGGACATCTGGGAAACCCGCGCCCACGATGGCCAGGCGGCGCAGCAGACGCCGATTGAAAAACTCTTGTTCGACGGCCAGTCGCTGACCGTGCAGGTGGTCAAGGATCCTATCGGCACCAAGGGCGCCCGCCTGTCGACCCAGATCTCGATTGCCGGCCGCATGCTGGTGTATCTGCCGCAGGACCGCCATATCGGCATTTCGCAGCGCATCGAGAACGAGGCTGAACGCGAGCTGCTGAAAAATAAAGTACAAAAACTGCTGCCGCCGGAAGAAAAAGGCGGCTTCATCATCCGCACCATGGCCGAGGATGCGCCGGATGCGGACCTGCAGATGGATATCGAGTACCTGCGCAAGACCTGGTCTTCGATCACGCTGCTGACCAAGACCAAGCCGGCGCCGACCTTGCTGCATCAGGACTTGAGCCTGGCGCAGCGGGTCCTGCGCGATTTCGTCAACGACGAAACCACTACAATCCAGGTCGATTCGCGCGAGAATTTCCAGAAGCTGCAGGAATTCGCCGCCAGCTACACGCCCTCGGTCACCGAGCGGCTGATGCATTACACCGGTGAGCGTCCTCTGTTCGATCTCTACGGCGTGGAAGAAGAAATCCTGGAAGCCCTGAGCCGCCGTGTGCCGCTCAAATCCGGCGGCTACCTGATCGTCGACCAGACCGAGGCCATGACCACCATCGACGTCAATACCGGCAGTTTCGTCAACGGCCGGAATTTCGACGACACGATTTTCAAGACCAACCTGGAAGCGGCGCACGCGATCGCGCGCCAGCTGCGCCTGCGCAACCTGGGCGGCATCATCATTCTCGATTTCATCGACATGGAGAACAGCGAGCACAAGCTAGCCGTGCTGGCCGAGCTGCACAAGGCCCTGCTGCGCGACCGCACCAAGAAATCGGTGTCGGAATTCTCGGCGCTTGGCTTGGTGGAAATGACCCGCAAGCGCACCCGCGAATCGCTTGCCCATATCCTGTGCGAGCCCTGCCCTGCCTGCAACGGCAAAGGCCAGGTCAAGACCGCGCGCACCATCTGCTACGAAATCCTGCGCGAAGTGCTGCGTGAAGCCAAGCAGTTCAACCCGCGCGAATTCCGCATCCTGGCGTCGCAAGTGGTGGTCGACATGTTCCTGGAAGAAGAATCGCAGCATCTGGCGATGCTGGGCGATTTCATCCGCAAGCCGATTTCCTTGCAGGTGGAAACGGTTTATCCGCAGGAACAGTACGACATCATTCTTATGTAAGGTTTGCATGAACAACTCTTTACCGACTTCTCCGGCGGACACCGCGGTGGACGATTCCTTCCACATTGCCTTTTGCGTCGACGACCACTATTGCCGCAGCATGGGTGCGACTATCGCCTCCATCATCGCTAACAGCCCGGGCGTGCAATTCACCTTTCATGTATTCGCCTTCAAGCTCTCCGACGACAACCGGGCGCGCTTCAAGAAGCTGGAACAGATGTACGGCCTGAAGACGCACATCCACATCATCGATCCGGATGTCTTCAAGCCGTTTGCTCACATCTCGCAGTTTTCCTACTACTCGCCGACCATCTTCACCCGCTTGCTGATTCCCTCGACCTTGCGCGGACTCTGCGACAAGGTGCTGTACCTGGACGCTGATATCCTGTGCGTCGGCAGCATGGCCGAACTGCTCAGCATGGAGTTCGGCGACAGCGCGGCGATTGTGGTGCCCGATGCGGACGAAACCACCAGAAGGCGCTGCGCGGCCTTGCAGCTGGCGTCGGGGAAATACTTCAATTCCGGCGTGATGTACATGCATGTCGAAAACTGGATGGCGCAGGAAATCACCGAGAAAACCATCCACGCCATCCTAGAGAACGGCAAGCACTACCGCTTCCCTGACCAGGATGCGCTGAACGTAGTGCTGGAAGGAAAAATTCAGTACATCCCGCGCAAATGGAATTTCCTGTATGACCTGATCCACGACCTGGAAAAAGACAAACGCCAGATGCGCGACATCGGCGACGTCGTCTTCATCCATTTCGCCGGCGCCGTCAAGCCGTGGAACGACTGGTGCCTGCATGCCTCCCGGGACCTGTTCGTCAAGTACCAGGCGCTTTCGCCTTGGGCCGACCTGGCGCTGGACAAGGCGCCGCGCAACTACAAAGAGATGCGCATGTATTCGCGCTTCCTGATGAAGCGCGGGCAAGTGCTGGATAGCTTCAAGTGGTACCTCAAATATCTTTCCGCAAGGTAATTTATTCAAGACGTAACTATCCGTTATAACTTGACCTGCTAGCGCAAGGCCAAGCTACAATTCTGCAAACTTACAATCAGTTCAGCAACACCTGATCGAAATATGGCAATAACAAGCTCACATGTCTTAATATGCCGCACCGACAATATAGGCGACGTCATCTTGACCTTGCCTATTGCCGCATATTTAAAACAGCATTTCCCGGCGCTGAAAATCAGCTTTCTATGCCGCGCCTATGCTGCCCCCGTGATCAGGCACTGCCGCAGCGTCGACGAGGTAGTGGAACTTGAAACATTCCTGGATAATCCTGCTGCCTATTTTGCACATGCCAAGGTTGACACCATCATTCTGGCGCAACCAAACAAGCGTCTGGCGGTGATAGCTTTCAAAGCCCGCATCCTCAATCGCATAGGAAATGCACGCCATAAGCTGTATCAAATGCTTTACTGCAATCGCAGGGTGCGATTCAAGAAAGGAAATTCGGAACTGCATGAAGCACAGTTCAATTTCGAGTTCCTGCGCCCTTTCGGATTAACCACCATTCCGGAACTGTCAGAAATTATTACGCTGTATGATTTCGACATTCCAGAGGTTCCGGCAATAGCGCGCATGTTCGCGCCGCATCCTTTCAATCTGATTCTGCATACAAAATCAAATGGCCACGGCCGCGAATGGCCCATCAAGCATTACACTACTCTCGCCAGACAGCTGGGCAGATATCCGGATATCCGGATATGGCTCACCGGCAGCGCCGCCGAAGGAGAATGGCTGGCCGCATATGGTGCAGAATTATTGCAATTACCAAATGTCAGCAACGTCTGCGGCAAATTCACGCTGGATCAGCTGAGTTCGTTCATTAAAGCGGCAGACGGCTTGATTGCGAGCGGTACCGGACCGCTCCATGTTTCCGCGGCGCTGGGACAGCGCACGCTAGGCTTGTTCCCACCCACCCGGCCGATGCATCCGGGCAGATGGGCGCCATTGGGAACCCGGGCTCAGGCGCTGTGCCTGCCGATCAGCTGCGCGGGTTGCAAGGATGTCGACGCCGCCAGTTGCGCTTGCATGGAGAACATCACACCCGATAGCGTCGCAGAAGTTGTCTTGCAATGGCGCCAGGATAGCGGCGCTCATCTCACCAGCCCCGAGGAAGCAGCTACCGTTAGCGCAGCGCAGCGATAACCTGCTCGACCGTAATTGCCTTAACCCAGTCTCGGCGATTTGCCGTGGTTATCACGATACTGTTCTCCTGGTCGATAGGCGCCCACTCAGGATTTTTCTGGCGCATTAAGGCGATCACCGGGACGTGCACGGCATTGGCCAGGTGCATCACGGCGGTCTCGACCGAGATGATCAAATCGCACTGGCGCAGCATCGCCGGTAACTGAAAGAAATTATCCTGCGCGCTGAACAACTGTATGCGGGCTATCGTATAAGCGTCGAAAAAGGCTTTAGCCCGCTGCATTTCCTCGGGCACCACATTGACTATAAAGCATGTGTCTTTGTAAGTTTCCTGTGCTCGCAATGCGGAAACAAGGTCGACGACACGCTCCAGCGGCCAGCAACGCTTCGGTGTCTTGGCATAGGGATTAATGAAAATCAGCCGCGCCCGGTGATCCGCCGGATTTCCGCCGGCGCATTCAAAATGCCATGCTTTCAGCTGTTCTTTAGCGTACGTCTCCCATTGTTCTGGGATCTGCACGAAAGGCAGGCGCGAAAATGACGTACTGTCGATGCCAAACAAACGATTGAACCAGGCCGCATAGACCGCACTGATGTGCACTCCGCGCTCGGCGACACGATCCGGATCAAACGCGGCATCCAGTTTTTGATAGGCAAGACACTTATGCAGCGCAAAGATGCTCGCCGGTTTTTTCATGCCAGCAACAAAACCGCGCGGGCTGATCTGGCGCGCAAGTTTCGCATACATTGGCGGCCGCAAGGTCGCCAGCGACACGACGAGTGAATAATCCTCCTGTTGCGCCTCGACTATCGATTGCTCAAATAATGCGGGGCTGTAAGTCTGCTGGTAAATCTTGGCAACGAACGGGCATTCAGCCAGCCAGTCATACAAGGCGTATTTCTTCAAATACGGCCATGCTGCAGTGTTGTTGGTGCGACGCACTTCATCAACCCAAATATGGATTTTGATATGCGGAAAAGCATGTGCAAAAGCCTGAAAACAGTTTTGCAGATAAGTGAAATCGCCGAGTGCGAGATGGGCAATGAACAGGATCTTATCTGTTTTTTCCAACAAAGCGGCAGGAGCGAGTTGTGCTGTCATGAGATTTTCTATTGATTTTCTTGCAGACTGTATTTTCAAATGCGGCAGGTTGACGAGATCAAGACCGCTGCTCAGGGCCGCTCGCATCAGCTCTCTACATTCACCACTTCCTTGGAAAACTGCAGGTGATACAGATTTGCATATGCGCCTCGCTTGCCAAGCAATTCATCATGGGTGCCGATTTCCACAATGCTGCCGTTCGAGAGCACGACGATGCGGCTGGCGCGCTGAATGGTTGACAGCCTGTGCGCGATCACGAACGTAGTGCGGCCCTCCATCAACTGGTCGAGCGCTGCCTGTACTGCTCGCTCGGATTCGGTATCTAGCGCGGATGTAGCCTCATCCAGGATAAGGATCGGGGCATCCTTGTAAATCGCGCGCGCCATCGCCAGTCGCTGACGCTGGCCGCCGGAGAGACGTGAGCCGTTATCACCTATTTGCGTCTCGTAGCCGTCCGGCAAAGCCGCAATCATCTCGGACAGATGCGCAGCCTTGGCAGCAGCTTCTATCCGTGCACGGTCGGGATTACTGTCGCCATAGGCGATATTGGCCGCAATCGTATCGTTGAACAGCACCACATTCTGGCTCACCATGGCTATCTGGCAGCGCAAGCTGCGCAAAGAGATCTCCTCAATGGGCAGATCATCCAACAGGATACGGCCTTCAGTCGCCGAATAAAATCCAGGAATCAAATTGACCAGGGTCGACTTTCCGCCTCCTGACATGCCCACGAATGCAATCGTTTCCCCCGGTTCGACATTCAGGTTAATATCCATCAACGCAGGCTTTTCCTGCCCGGGATATGAAAAACCGACATTGGAAAATTCAACTTTCCCGGTGACACGCCGATCCAGCGGTATACCGTCGGCGCGCTCAATCGGACTATCGATCAGCCTGAATACAGCTTCCGCCGCAGCCATGCCACGCTGCAGCGGGCCGTTCACCTCAGCCAGCTGCTTCAGCGGCACCTGTAAAGCGATCATGGCAGCCAGAAACGACACGAAATCACCGGCGGTGAGCTGCGCATGACTTGCCTGCACCAGGCCCATGGTGATCATGGCCGACATCGCGCAAGCCATCATGATTTGCGTAACAGGTACGGTAGCGGCGAAGGTACTGGTCATGCGCATGCTGTAGTGCCGGATATGCTCGGCCGATTCTTCGAAGCGTTTTTTCTCGTATGTTTCTCCGCCAAACACCTTGATGACCTGCTGGGCACGCGTGGTTTCTTCGATTACCTGAGTCAGCTGGGCATTGACGTCGAGTGCATCCTTGTTGAGTTTTTTCAGGCGCTTGGCAGTCGTGCGGACTACCATGATCATCAAAGGCATCAGCACCAGCGCGACTATCGTCAGCTTCCAGCTGATAAACAGCATGTATCCGAGCAAACCCACTACCGTCAGCACACAACGCACAATCGACGTAAACAGCTTGCTGATCATTTCTATGATCTGCTGCACTTCAAACATGATCGAATTGATCACCCGCCCTACCGTATGAGTGGCGTGAAAGTCGATCGACACATGCAAGATGCGATTGAACATTTGCTGCCGCAACGTATTCAACACCCGAGTGGAAACCCAGTTAGTCATGTATGTCGTCAAGAAGGTTGACGCGCCACGTGCTACAAATGCACCGATCACTGCAACCGGCACCAGCCACAGAGGGAAAGTCGGCTTTTGAACAAAACCGTTATCCAGCAAAATTTTAAAAATATAGGCAACCAACGGTTCTGTTGCCGCCGTTACCACCATCCCGAGCAATCCGAGAAACAGGCGCTTCTTGTATGGCCGGTGCAGTATCGCCAGGCGCTTGAAATAAGTTGTGTAGGAAGATGAGCTCATCAGTCAGTCTGCTTTAAGTTCTTTTTTACGCTTAATTATGATGGCAAGGAATGTCGCAACGCTCATGCAATAAAATCCGCCAAGAACCGTCCAGAAAAACATCAGGTCCGTAAGGCCGAAGATAAAGAAACCCAGGCACAGGAGTATCCCCATTCCCGCCGCCACTCGAATGTCCCGGTCAGGATGATGTATCTCCCTGGAAAAATAGTATGCTGGCACACAATAGATCGACAAGTTCGCAAGCAGTCCGAATATCCCCAATATGGTCAGATTGAACAAAAGCTCATTATGAGAATGTGCAAGAGACGCCGCGAGAGGAGTAATCTGGTTTTGCGCAGACAGGGTTTCCAAGCCGATACCGAAGTTCTCCCGTCCGATCCCGAAAACCGGGCGTTCCTTGAACAGTTCCCACGACGCCCGCCAGAGCTGAAGTCTGATACCTAGCGAAGTATCAACATTTTTTCCATGCAAATAAAGAGAAATATCCGATTTAGCTTCCGTCACCCTGGTTTCCACAGTACCACTGAAAGTAAACACGGATCCCACCACCACAAGAGAGAAAATTGCCAGCATCAACTTATGGCGCAGCTGGATTCTTCTCCAGGAATGGACTACGAAAATCACAAAAAAAGGAATCGCTATCCAGGTACCTCTGGACTGTCCCAGAATGGTGATGTACAGACTGGCAATAAAAATGATGAATTTCAGGGCCATGATCATTTTACTGCGGCGGCTGTTCCAGCCGATCGACAGCAGTGTCATGCAACCCAGCAACAGGGCAATATCAGAAAAAGCAATGATCAGCAGAAATCCGATATTGCCTGGCCGGGATACTCCCCCATCCGTCACCAGATATATCTTGATCGTTGCTGCAATGATTCCGCAAATGAAAGCCCACTGCACATACTTCAGATATTTAAGGGGTGCCGCCATCACTATCCAAAAGACTGGCGCAAAGATGGCAAGGCGCAGAGCGCGATCATATTGTTTAGCGTCAAAAATCCCAAGCGAAAACTGATTGAGAATGACTGCAATGAACAAGGATGCCATGGCAAGATGAAGCGGCCAATAGTCTTTCAACATTTGACTGAACGTGATGCCCATGGGCTTACAGCGCAAGATCAGTGCGGCTATGCTGCAAATCAAAAGCACGAATAAACAGGCATTGCCAGCATTGTGCAGCACTATGGATAAGGCAGGAAACAACAGAATGGCCAGAATTACAGGCCATTTAATATAAGACAAATTTCTTCTCCGGATTTAAGTTAAATGGTGAAATGGCTCTGGTAAATTGCACCAGTTTAATATTCCACCGCGACCGCTTCCGGGCCTATTTTTTCTGACAAGGCGAGCTGCAGGCCGTCGCTAGGAGACATCCTCCATTCATCGCCGAATAAGATTTCGCACGCGATGCCCTCCCCGGTGTAACGCAACGTTATCGGCAGGCCTGTTTCTGAACGATGTGACGACAGCATCTCCCTAAGCTGCAACGCATCGACTTTCTGCGAAGGAGACGATAAAGACAGTACAATTTGACGCCCATAGTGAATCCGCGCAGTAGCAATATCCATCACCTTTTCTGCCGACACCCGCAAGCCGCCATTGAAGCGGTCTTCCGAAACCTTGCCCTGCACTACCAGGAATTCGTCTTCCTTGAAAAACGCCTTGTTCGGTTCGAACTGCTCGTTATAGACGGTGACGTCAAGCGTCGCGCTGCCGTCGTCCAGGGTAACGATCATCATTTTTCCGCGCTGAGTCATCTGGGTCCGCAAGCTGGAGATGATGCCGGCCAGGGTGCGCGGCTCGCGCGATGGTTCCAGGCTGCCTAGCGGCGTGCGCGCAAAACGGCGCGCTTCGGCAGCGTAGGCGTGGAACAGATGCCCAGACAGATAGAAGCCGAGCGCACTCTTCTCTTCCGTCAGTTTCTGTTTATCGGTCCAGGGCGTCGCCTGCACATATTCGATCGGCGCTTCCAGGTCGCTGTCGTCACCGCCGAACAGGCTCACCTGATTGGCAGACGCCAGTTTCTGATCGGCGGCTTCCATCGCACGCGGCACGGAAGCCAGCAGGATGCCGCGGTCGACCTTGAAGCAGTCGAAGGCGCCGGCACGTATCAGCGACTCGATGGTGCGGCGATTGATCTGACGCTTGTCCACCCGCAGGCAAAAATCGAAGAGGTCGACGAAGGGCTTTTCCTGGCGGGCGGCGATGATGGCTTCGATCGCGTTCTGTCCCGAACCTTTGACGGCGCCCAGGCCGTAACGGATGAAGGTTGCTTTCTTGCCCGGTTCGCCTTCCGGCGTGAAACGGTAGTCCGACAGATTGATGTCCGGCGGCAGCAAGGTCAGCTTGCAGATGACCAGCGAATCTTCCACCAGGATCTTGATCTTTTCCGTGTCGTCCATCGCCAGCGACAAGTTGGCGGCCATGAACGCGGCAGGATGATGCGCCTTCAGGTAGGCGGTGTGATAGGACAACAGAGCATAGGCGGCGGCATGCGACTTGTTGAAGCCGTAGCCCGCGAATTTTTCCATCAAGTCGAAAATCTCGTCGGCCTTGGCTTCGCTCAAGCCGTCCTTGGCCGCGCCGTCGCGGAAAATCTGGCGGTGCTCCGCCATCTCTTCCGCCTTTTTCTTACCCATCGCCCGCCGCAGCAAATCGGCGCCGCCGAGCGAGTAGCCGCCGACCACCTGCGCCATCTGCATCACCTGCTCCTGATACACCATGATGCCGTAGGTTTCGGACAGGATACCCTCAGTGCGCGGATCCGGATAATCGAAGCGCTCGCCATGCTTGCGTTTGCAGAAATCCGGGATCAGGTCCATCGGACCCGGGCGATACAAAGCCACCAGCGCGATAATGTCTTCAAAGCGGTCGGGGCGCGCATCTTTCAGCATGCCTTGCATGCCGCGGCTTTCCAGCTGGAACACGGCGACCGTTTTGGCCGCGGTCAGCAGTTCATAGGAAGCACGGTCGTTGAGCGGCAGCTTTTCCAGGCTGAAATCGGCCATGGCAGGATCGAGCTGCTTGATGTAGCGCACCGCCCGGTCGAGGATCGTGAGGGTGGTCAAACCCAAGAAGTCGAACTTCACCAGGCCGACCGCTTCGACGTCGTCCTTGTCGTATTGCGAGACCACGCCGGCATCGCCGCCCTGGGTGTAGAGCGGGCAGAAATCGGTCAGCTTGCCTGGAGCGATCAGGACGCCGCCGGCATGCATGCCGATGTTGCGGGCGATGCCTTCGACCTGCTGCGCCAGGTTGAGCAGCTGCTTGACCTCTTCCTCGTTTTCGAGGCGTTCGGCCAGCATCGGTTCCTCCTGGATCGCATCGGCGATGGTCACATGTTTGCCCGGCTTGAACGGGATCAGCTTGGAAATGCCGTCGCAAAAGTTGTAGCCGAAGTCGAGCACGCGGCCGACGTCGCGGATCGCGCCCTTGGCGGCCATGGTGCCGAAGGTGGCGATCTGCGATACCGCATCCTTGCCGTACAAATCCTTGACGTGCTGGATGACGCGGTCGCGCCCTTCCTGGCAAAAGTCGATGTCGAAGTCGGGCATCGATACCCGCTCCGGATTGAGGAAGCGTTCGAACAGCAGATTGTATTTGAGCGGATCGAGGTCGGTGATCTGCAGCGAATAGGCGACCAGAGAACCGGCGCCGGAACCCCGTCCCGGTCCGACCGGCACGCCGTTCTGCTTGGCCCAGCGGATAAACTCGGCAACGATCAGGAAGTAGCCGGGGAAACCCATCTTGATGATGGTGTCGGTTTCAAACTTGAGGCGGTCCTGGTAACGCTGGCGCTGCTGCTCGCGCTTGGCCTCATCCGGGAACAGGTGCGCCAGGCGCAGCTCCAGGCCTTCCTGTGATTGCTGGATCAGGAATTCGCCGATGGTCATGCCGTCCGGCGTCGGGAAATCGGGCAGTTGCGGCTTGCCCAGCTGCAGCGTCAGGTTGCAGCGCTTGGCGATTTCAATCGAATTCTGCAAGGCCGCCGGCATGTCGGCAAACAGTTCCGCCATCTCGGCCTGGCTCTTGAACGATTGCTGGACATTGAAGCGGCGCACGCGGCGCGCATTCGCCAGCATCTCGCCTTCGGCGATACAGGTACGCGCTTCGTGCGCGATGAACTCTTCCTTGTCCAGGAACTGGGTCGGGTGGGTAGCCACCACCGGCACGCCGAATTTCGCCGCCAGCGCCACTGCCTGGCGCACATGCGCTTCCATGTTCGGCTGCTCGGCGCGCTGCACTTCAACGTAAAAATTATCCGGGAAAATATTCATCCAGCGCTGGATGCAACGCTCGGCCGCTTCCAGGTTGCCGTTGTCGATGGCCATGCCGATATCGCCGAAGTGGGCGCCCGACAAGGCAATCAGGCCGTTGCCGCTGCCATTCCCGTGGTCCTTGAGAGCGGCCAGCCATTCGGCGCGGATTTCGGCGCGGCCGCGGTGCAGGTTTTCCAGCCAGGCGCGCGACAACAGTTCACACAGCTGCAGGTAGCCGCTGCGGTTCTTGACCAGCAACAGCAGACGAGACGGCTTGTCGCGTTCGTCGTCGTTAGTGATCCAGACGTCGCAGCCGATGATCGGCTTGATGCCCTTGCCGCGCGCGGCCTTGTAGAATTTGACCATGCCGAACAGGTTGGCGAGGTCGGAAATGCCAAGCGCGGCCTGGCCATCGCTGGCTGCTGCTTTCACTACGTCGTCGATGCGCACCAGGCCATCGACGATGGAATACTCAGAGTGGAGGCGGAGGTGAATAAATTGCGGTGTCGTCATGGGCGGTATTTTACCCCGAGGCCTGTCAGACTTTTAGCAAAATTGGGCAAACCCATGCCTGCCGTTTATAATACTGATAAATCAACGACTTACCGAGAAATTTCCCATGCAGTCCAGTCACTCTTTTGTCAATATTGCGGCCTACAAATTCGTCACTTTCATAGACACGGAGCAGAAGCGCCCAGAATTTCTTGCAATTTGTAAGGAATTGCAACTAAAAGGCACGATCTTGCTCACTCCGGAAGGCATCAACCTGTTTCTGGCTGGACAACGTGCGCAAATCGACCAGTTTCTGGCCTGGCTACGCGCCGACGAGCGCTTTGCGGACATCGAAGTCAAGGAAAGCTATTCCGATAAACAGCCGTTCACCCGCATGCTGGTCAAGCTGAAAGCGGAAATCATCACCATGAAGCATCCGCTGATCAAGCCGGAACTGGGGCGCGCGCCGGCAGTACAGGCGCAGACCCTGAAACGCTGGCTGGACCAGGGCGTTGACGACAACGGCCGGCCGGTGGTGATGATGGATACCCGCAATGCCTTTGAAGTCGATGTCGGCACCTTTGAAAACACCATCGACTACCGCATCGAAAAGTTCAGCGAGTTTCCCGCGGTAGTGGCAGAGCACAAGGACGAGCTGGCCGGCAAGACCATCGTTACCTTCTGCACCGGCGGCATCCGTTGCGAGAAAGCGGCAATCCACATGCAAGACATCGGCTATGACAGCGTGTACCAGCTGGAAGGCGGCATCCTCAAGTATTTCGAGGAATGCGGCGGCGCCCATTACGACGGCGATTGCTTCGTGTTCGACTATCGCACCGCGCTCAATCCGCAACTGCAGGAAACCGCCACGGTGCAATGCTACGCCTGCCGCGCGGTGGTGACGCCGCGCCAGCAATTGTCGCCGCAATACGTTGCCGGCAAGTCTTGCCCGCATTGCCTGGCCGAGACAGTTCCGGCCGAAGCGGCAGCGCCATCGGACATCAGCACGGCGCATTAATCGCGCAATTCAGCCCCATGAAAAAGCCCGCTGGCAGTTGCCGCGGGCTTTTTGTTTTCCGAGCGGAGGGATTGCGCCCTCCCGTCAAATCAATTACTTCTTGAACTTCTGCGCAGTCTCGGCAACGCGCTGGCCGAACTGGCTGGCGGTTTCCAGGTCGCCGGCTGCAGGACCTTCCTGCGGCGACGAATCGGACGGGCTTTGCGCCAGGGCGCCGGAAAAGCCGCCGACGAAATTGACGTCGTTGCGCTGCGCTGCCTTGCTGTTGGCTGGCATCAGGCCGGTGCCGACCCACACCATGCTGTGCTGCATCGCGAACGTGATCAGGTAGCTCATGGTGGTGCCCTTGTCACCATTCATGGTCGCCGAATTGGTGAAGCCGGCGGCGACCTTGTCTTTCCATTTCTGGCCAAACCATTGCTTCGACGAAGTATCCGCAAATTTCTTGAACTGCCAGGAAACCGTGCCCATGTAGGTCGGCGTGCCAAAGATGATGGCGTCGGCAGCTTCCAGCGTGGCCCAGGCGGCATCGCTCAGATTGCCTTCGGCATCGATGGCGATCAGCTCAGGCGTCGCGCCTTGCGCGCGCAATACGCCGGCATGCACTGCCTCGGCCTGGTTCTTGGTATGGCCGTAGCCTGAGTGGTAAACGATAGCAACTTTGGTCATGACAATGCCCTTTTGATGTAAAACTCAGTTAGCAAAATAAAACAACGAGAAGTAAGTGCCCCGGGTAAACTAAATTCACGATTATGAGTCTGAAGGCAATCTCAACTCGAACCGATGCTCATGAAACTGAAAGTTGAACTGACTGAAGCGGAGAAACGAACCTTGCAACAACTGTCGCGCAAACATCCCTAT
>NZ_DATMRB010000164.1:0-38844 GCF_035566555.1 Collimonas sp. | reverse complement strand
CCGCCATAGCGGCTGCGAACATTCTAGAGGAGAAAAACCGGATACAAGGAAATCAAAGCATGGCAATTTGCAAATTTTTGTTAAATGCCGCTGATTCAAAAATCATCATCACAAAAAATCACATTCAACGATTTCGCATGACATTACAAACCGCTGCCCATCGACGAGCTGCCGCCTCCCATGCCGCCACCGCCCATGCCGCCCATACCCTTGCCATGCCCCTTGCCGGACGACTTATCCTTGGGCACCACCGAGCTGCGGTCGCAGGACGCCACATCGACCCGCTGCAGCCGGTCCGCCAGGAAAGCCCTCGCGGTCTGCCGCTGCTGGTCGTCGAGCGCATCGTTCATGGTCAGCCACAGCTCGCGCAACTGGCGTCCGTCCTGCAGCGCCAAAGCCGATTCGGCATCGATCGCGGCCGACAGCTGGCGCAGGTCCAGCGTCGGATTATTCAAGCCGTTCGCCATGCTGGCCTGGATCAGCTGCTGCCGCTTTTGGCGTTCGCTGATGATGGTGCGCGACTTGCCTTCCAGCTGACGCCACAAGGTTTGCTGGTTCGGATTCAGGTGCAGATCGTCCTTCAGACCGTCGGCGACCGACAGCAAATCTTCAGTGTGGAAGTCCATCACCGGCGAGGCCAGCGCAGGTCTAGCCAGGCCTAGGCTCAGGGCGACCATGACGGCCAGCGTAGCAAGCTTGAAGCTTGATGACAGCGGCTTTCCTTGCATTGCAATCTCCTCGTATCAAAACGCGTATTTAACCGGAGTTGGCGCTGCGCCGCGGCAGGTGAATCATTTGGTAACAGCTGGACGCCTATTGATACAGCGTGTTGCCGGCCGCAATTTGCCGCTTCCGCCGCGGATTGCTTTATTATTGGAAACTTACATTGCTATCATGTCCACATTATCTCTAGAAGATCGGCTCCCATGATAAAAATCTCTGGCCTTACCTTCGACTACCCGGGCCATCGCGCCCTGCACCAGGTCAGCCTGGAAGTCGAAGCCGGCAGCGTGACTGCGCTGGTCGGCTCCAACGGCGCCGGCAAAACCACGCTGATGCGCTGCATCGCCGGACTCGAAACGCCGCTCGCCGGATCCATCAGCGTGGCCGGCATGGACGTGCTGGAACAGCCGCGCGAAGTGCATCGGATCATGGGCTACCTGTCCGATTTCTACGGTTTGTACCAGGCGTTGACCGTGGCTCAATGCTTTGAATATGCGGCGGCGGCGCAAGGCTTGCCGGCAGCAGAGATTGCGCAAGCGATCCAGACCACCGGCCGCCAGCTGGGACTGAGCGATCGGCTGCAGCAAACCTGCGACAAGCTATCGCGCGGCTTGCGCCAGCGGGTCGCCATCGGCCAGGCCATCATCCACGGACCGAAAATCCTGCTGCTGGACGAGCCCGCTTCCGGCCTCGATCCGGAAGCCCGCGCCAGCCTGGCGGGCCTGTTCCGCCAGCTGCAGGCCAATGGCATGACGCTGCTGGTGTCATCGCACATCCTGGCCGAGCTGGATGAATACTCTAGCCATATGCTGGCGCTGCGCGAAGGGCGGGTACTGGAATACCGCGCCCTGGTCCACAACGGTAACCAGCCGACGCTGGGACAATCCCCGCCGCGATCGCTGCGGCTGATGCTGGCCCAGCCGGACGCCAGACTGCAGGCACAACTTGCAGCGGAAGCGGCGCTGCAAGTCACCGCCAGCGACGAGCGCAGCGCCGATTTCAACTTCAGCGGCGACGAACACGCCCAGGCCGCCCTGTTGGCGCGCCTGGTCGGCGCCGGCCTGCTGGTCAGCAGCTTTGCCGATCAAAAGGAAAACCTCCAGCAATCCTATCTGCGTTCGGTCGCAAGCTACGAAAACGGACAAACCAGCAACCCAGGCAAAAGCGGGAGCGCATCATGATCAATCCTGAATTCAAGCGCAACCTCTGGTTGCAGTTTTCCCTGCACAGGCTGATCGCCATGCCGGCCATCCTCGGACTGATTTTCTTCACGCTCAGCTATGCCGCCGCCAATCTTCCTGTCGGCATGGCGCTCGATAGCGTAGCGTTGATTTTATTCGGCGGCATTGTCTGCCTGTGGGGCACGCGCAACGCCAGCAGTTCCGTGATCGATGAAATCCGCGACAAGACCTGGGACCAGCAGCGCATGAGCGCACTCGATCCCTGGACCATGACCTGGGGTAAATTGTTCGGCGCCACCGCCTTCAACTGGTATGGCGGACTGATCTGCCTGGCGGTGTTTGCAGTCACGGCCATTGCCGGCGGCCGCAGCATGACCTTGAGCGCCGGCCTGACGCTATTGGCGCTCGGCATCCTGATGCACGCCGCCACCATCGCCCTTAACCTGCATCTGATGCGTAGCGACATACGCGCCGTGCAGCGCGGCGGCATCGCCTGGGCGGTAGTGGTGATCGCGGTCATGTTCGCGCCGCCGTTCCGCTCCCACACCGACACTATCATCCAGTGGTGGGGCATGGGCTTTGCCTATGGCTCTTTCCTGCTGGGCAGCATGGTATTCCTGGCCGCCCTCGCCGTCTTTGCGGCGTGGCGCAGCATGAACAGCGCGCTGCAGATCAGCACAGTGCCCTGGGCCTGGCCGCTCGGCTGCTGCCTGCTGGCTGCCTATCTCGCCGGTTTTGCCGACGGCGCCGGCCTGCTGTGGATAGGCTTGTTGCTGGCCATCGCCATGACCTACGCCGTCTTGTTCACGGAAGAAAACGATATCGCGCTCTGGCAACGCATCGTCGCCCGCATCGAGTCCGGCAACTGGCAGGGCTTCCTGCGCAACCTGCCGATCTGGCCCAGCACGTTGGCGCTGAGTTTCTGTTTTGCCTTGCTACTGCTGGTCAACGACGGCCAGACGCCGCCTTTCGAGCTGCCGCCAAGCTTCGCCTACAGCCCGCTGCTGGCCGCGACGCTGGCGCTGATGCTGTTGCGCGATTGTTGCGTCTATCTGTTCTTTGCCTTTTCCCGCAAAGGCAAGCGCGCCGGCGCCACCACCATCCTGTATCTGGCGGTGATCAACGGCTTGCTGCCATTCATGGCGCGCGTGCTGGGATTAAACGGACTGGCGATATTTTTCATGCCGCTGCATCTCGGCAGCGCCTGGACCATGTTCGGCATCGCGCTGCTGCATGCCGTGCTGGCCCTGGGGCTGCTCAACTGGCGCTGGCGCCAGCGCGCGCTGAAAGACGATACGGCGAGCTGACGCGCCCGCCGCCGGGCTGCCGAGCTTATTTGTGGGCGGCAGCGATCAAGCCCTCGATGATCTTGTCGAGCTTGATTGCATCGGCGGCAAAACCGCGTATCCCCTCCGCCAGCTTTTCCGTTGCCATCGCATCCTCGTTCAGGGCGTAGCGGAATTCAGCCTCGTTATAGCTCACCTGTTGCAGATCGGCGCCGGCGGCGCCATCCTTGTCCAGCGCACGCGGCAAATCGGCGTCGCTGGCTTGCAGCTGCGCCAGCAGTTCCGGGCTGATGGTCAGCAGGTCGCAACCGGCCAGCGCCGCAATCTGGCCGACATTGCGGAAGCTGGCGCCCATCACTTCAGTCTCGATGCCGAAGCGTTTGTAGTAGCTGTAGATCTGCGCCACCGACTTGACGCCGGGATCGTTGGCAAGCGTGTTGGCGGACTCGTCCCAAGCTGCGCCCGCCGATTTCTTGTACCAGTCGTAGATACGGCCGACGAACGGTGAAATCAGGCGCACCTTGGCCTCGCCGCAGGCCACCGCCTGGCAGAAGGAAAACAGCAGGGTCAGGTTGCAGCGGATACCGTCCAGCTCCAGGATGCGCGCCGCCTGGATCCCTTCCCAGGTCGAAGCGACCTTGACCAGCACCCGCTCGCGGCCGATGCCGGCGGCTTCGTACAGCGCCATGATGCGGCGCGCGCGCGCCACCGTGGCGGCGGTGTCGAAGCTGAGGCGGGCGTCGACTTCAGTGGAGACCCGGCCCGGCACCACTTTCAGGATTTCCAGGCCAAAGCGCACCAGTACCTGGTCGACAATCTGGTCCAGCTTGCTGTCGGCGTGGGCGGCGACGGTCTCGGCCAGCAAGGGCGCATAGTCTGCTTGCTGGACTGCCTTCAGGATCAGCGAGGGATTGGTGGTGGCGTCGCGCGGCTTGAATTGCGCCAGCTGCTTGAAATTGCCGGTGTCGGCGACCACCGTGGTGTATTGCTTCAGTTGTTCCAGCTGGTTCATGGCGAGTCCTTTTCTTTATAAAATATTTAAAATCAATCGTGCAGGGCTTGTGCCGCTGCCAACAGTCCGCGGAATTTCTGGTAGCGTTCTTGCAACATCGGCTGCTGGGCGACGAACGGAAAGAAACGCTCTTTCACCGGCATGCCGCTGGCCAGCAAGCCGGCGCCCTGCCCATAGGCCAGGAAACCGAGTTTGGCCGCGCCAATACATGCGCTCAACTCGCTGCCCACCAGGGTATGAATTTCCCTGTCTAGCAGGTTGGATAGCAATTGCGCCCAATAGTTGCTGCGCGCACCGCCGCCGACCAGCGCACAGGCGCCGACCACTGCCCCTGCCGACTGCACGGCATGCAGCGCATCCAGCAAACCGAAGCCGACCCCTTCCAGCACAGCATAGCCGAGCATGGCCGGCGAGCTGTCGTAATCCAGGTTCATGAAACCGCCGCGCAGCAAGGGATCGTTATGCGGGGTGCGTTCGCCCGCCAGATACGGCAGGAACAAAGGAACGCCGGCCGCGATCGGCTGCGTCTGCGGCAAGCTGTGCTGCACCAGCTGCAGCAGAGCTTGTTCGTTCGGCTGCCCCAGCAGGCGAGTCACCCAGCGCAGGCAGCTGGCGCCGGCCAGCATCGCCCCCATGGTGTACCAGCGCTGCGGCAGTGCATGGCAGAAGCTGTGGACCGCGCTGGCAGGATTGCCGGCGGCATGATCTGTGATGGCGACAATCGCCGCGCTGGTGCCCAGCGTGATGAAGCCATGACCGGCGTCGATGGCGCCGATGCCGACCGCTGAGACCGGATTGTCGCCACCACCGCCGGCCACCAGCAATTGCGCGCGCAGTCCGAGCTGCTGCGCCGCGGCGGCGCTAAGGCCAGCCGAGGCGGCGGAGCCCTCCACCAGCCGCGGCAACTGCTGCAGCTGCAAGCCGCAGGCCTGCACCATCGGCGCATACCAGTCGCGCCTGGCGACGTCCAGCCAGAGCGTGCCGGCGGCGTCAGAGACATCGCTGATGCGCTCGCCGGTGAGGCGCAAACGCAGATAATCCTTGGGCGAGAGGACGCAGGAAATTTCGCTGAACACCTGCGGCTCGTACTGCCGCAGCCACAGCAGCTTGGGCGCCGTCAGGCCGGCCATCGGCAGGCTGCCGGTGACCGCGGCAAACTCGGGATGCAGCTGCTGCAGCCATTGCGCCTGCACAATGGCGCGCGAATCGTCCCACAAGATGGCTGGCCGCAGCACCCGGTCCGCCTGGTCCAGCAAGACCGCGCCGTGCATCTGGCCGGACAGGCCGATGCAGCGCAGCCGCGCGTAGGCGTCCGGCTGCGATTGCCGCAATTGATGCAAAGCCGAGAGGCAGGCTTGCCACCAGCTTTCCGGATCTTGCTCGGACCAGCCGGCTTGCGGCCGCGAGATGTCCAGCCTGACGCCGGCATGCGCCAGCACCGTACCGGCTTTGTCCAGCAGTACGGCTTTCAGTTCCGACGTGCCAAGATCAATCCCGAGTGCGATGGGACTACTCATCATGATTGCGTTCCTGTGGTTTTATTCAAAGACATCCGCATGAATTACGGACCCGCAGCGTCGGCGCCAGCCGCACCGTCTGCTTCTTGCCGTCCGGCTCTTCGATCCGCTTCAGCAGCTGCTTGACGGCGCGCATGCCCAATTCCTTGACCGGCTGCGCCATCACGGTCAGGCGCGGCACAAAGAAATCGGCCCAGTCGAAATCGTCGAAGCCGACCAGCGCAATCTGCTCCGGCACGTCGATCCGGGCATCGCGCAACGCATGCATGGCGCCGATGGTCATCAGGTTGTTGGCCGCCATGATGGCGGTCGGCGGCTCCGCCAGCGTCAGCAAATGGCGGGTAGCGCTACGCGCCGGTTCGCTGCTGGATTCGCCATTCACCAGCAGTGCTGCGTCAAACGGCAGGCCGGCAGCAGCCAGCGCGGCGCGGTAACCGTCGATCCGTTCATCGGTGGTGGTGAGGCCGGCGCTACCTGCGATCAGGGCGATGCGGCGATGACCGTGTTCGATCAGGTGGCGGACCAGCTGCTGCGAAGATTTTTTGTTTTCCACGCCGACCTGGTCGAAGCCCTGCGCCACCAGGCGGTCAACCAGCACCGCTGGAATATCGTTGGCGCGCAAATACTCCAGCGCCAGATGCTGCGGATCGGCCGACGGCGCCAGCAGGATGCCGTCGACGCGGCGATGGTGCAGCGCCTTGACCGCGCGCAGTTCCTGCTCCGGATCGTCGCGGGTATCGACATACAGCATCATGATGCCGTGGCGCGCGCATTCGGTTTCAATGGCGTGCACGGTTTCGCTGAAATAGTGATTGGAGAGTG
This sequence comes from Collimonas sp., assembly GCF_035566555.1. GTDB lineage: Bacteria > Pseudomonadota > Gammaproteobacteria > Burkholderiales > Burkholderiaceae_D > Collimonas. Next base: position 32,303 of record NZ_DATMRB010000164.1, on the reverse strand, counting down.
CGGAGATGGCGACGCCGATGGTATTCGAGGTGGAACGCGCCAGCGAGCGCGCCAGCGTGTTGGGGATGTAGCCCAGCTCCTGGATCGCCGCCTCCACCGCGCGCACCGTCGCCGGCCGCACCTTGCGCGTACCGTTCAAGACATGCGAGACCGTCGAAGTCGATACCTTCGCGATTCTTGCAACATCATCCATCGTAGCCAATTATTTTTCCCCTGTTTAGACTGGCGGCTGCCGACACCAGGTCGCGGCAGCCGTCATTTCACTTCAGCGTGCGCTGGACCAGCCTTTGTAGCTGGCGACATTATCATGAGTAATCAGCACTGGCGCCAGCAATACTGTCGGCTTGGCGGGACGTTTGCCGTTGAGTATGTCATAACCGATGGCTACCGCATCCTGTGCCTGCGCCCAAGGGTCCTGGCTGGCGGAGGCCTGGATCGCACCGCCCGATTTCAGCGCCGCTTCGATATCGGGGGCGCCGTCGACCGAAGTGATGACGATGCCGCTGCGCTTCAGCTGCTTGGCGGCGAGGTCGCTGCCGATGGCTTGCGGGTCGTTGATGGTGAACAGGCCGTCGATTTTCGGGAAGCGGGTCAAATAGCCCTGCATGGCGTTCAGGCCGCCTTCGCGCGAGCCCTTGCCGTCCTGGTCATCTGACAACACCTTGATGCCTGGCGCAGCGGCAAGTACCGCTTTGCAGCCTTTGACGCGATCGGTCACGGCAGTCACCTGCGGCCCGTTCTGGATGATCACATTGCCCTTGCCGCCCAGCTTGTCGACCAGGTATTTGCAAGCCAGCCGGCCCGCCTGTTCATTGTCGGTCTGCACCGTGGCATCGACGCCCTTGGCGCCGACGTCCACCGCCACCACCACGATGCCGGCCTTCTGCGCTTTCTTGATGGCCGGCTCGATGGCGACCGGATCGGTGGCGTTGAGCAGGATCAGGTCGACCCCGGCTGAAATGAAGTTGTCGATCTGGGTAAACTGCTTGCTCAGGTCATAATCGGCCGACACCGCGGTGACCTTGACGTTCGGGTTGATCTGCTGCGCCTTGGCCTTGGCGCCATTGGCCAGCGTCACAAAATACGGATTGCCGAGCGAACCGACGGTGATGCCCACCGCTTTCAGTTCACGCGCCTGCACTACGCCAGAGACAGTCAAAGCCAGCGTCAACGGCAGTATTGCGGCTAGAGCGAATTTTTTCATCATGCTTGATCTCCTGTTGCCGGTCATAGGGAAATCCGGGGGCAGCGACCAGCTTGCCGCCCCCGGTGGTCTGTCAATGTTTTAAGTGCGCGCGCCCGACTGCCGGTAGCGGTCCAGCGCCACCGCGCCGATGATCACGATGCCTTTGATGATGTATTGCCAGATATCGGACACGCCCAGCAGCACCAGGCCGTTGGTCAGCACGGCAATGATCAGGGCGCCGATCAGCGTGCCGACTATGGACCCGACGCCGCCGGTAAAGCTGGTGCCGCCGAGGATCACCGCGGCGATCGCATCCAGTTCATAGGATTGCCCCAGCTGCAAGCCGTTGGCGGCAGACAGGCGCGAGGCCGTCATGACGGCGCCGAGGCCGGCCAGCAGGCCCGATACCGCATAGACGAATAGCAGCACCTTCCACACCTTGATGCCGGACAGGCGTGCCGCTTCATGATTGCCGCCGACCGCATAGATCTGCACGCCGATCACGGTGCGGCGCAGGATGAACCAGGACAGCGCCACTACCACCAGCGCGATGATCACCAGCCAGGGCACGCCCAGCACCGAATCGTTGCCGATGAAGGCAAACGGCAAATCCGGATTGAACACCGTCTTGTCGTCCGCCAGCAAACGCGCCAGGCCGCGCATGGCGGTCAGGGCGCCGAGCGTGACGATGAACGGCGGCAGCCGCATGAAAGCGATCAGCACGCCGTTGGCCAGGCCCAGCAGCAGGCCGAAGCCGATGCCGGCAGCGATCCCCAGCATGCCGAACTGCGGCGACAGCGAAGCCAGCATCGCCACCACCGCCGCAGCCGCCAGGATCGCGCCAACCGAGAGATCGATGCCGGCGGTCAGGATCACGAAAGTCATGCCGGCGGCCAGCACGATATTCACCGAAGCCTGCTGGGTAACGATAGCCAGGTTCTGCAGCGTAAAGAAGTTTTCGCTCATCAGCGCGAAACCGAGCACCAGCAACAGCAGCACCGGCAGCATGCCGACCGTGCGCAGCACACCGCGCAGCTGTTCCCGTTTGCCGATGGTCTCGGCCGTAATCCTGCTACTTGCTTCCATGATAGTTGTCTCCTTGCTGTTCTGATTCACGATTGCTGCCTTGCCTGTCCAAGGCGCCTGCCTGTCATGCCGCCTGCGGTTCCACCTGCTGCGCGCCGGTGGCCAGTTCGATAATGTTTTCCTGGCTGATGTCGCGTCCCGAATGGCCGCCGAGCTCGGCCACCAGCTCGCCTTCGCGCATCACCAGCACGCGATCCGAGGTGCCGACGATTTCCGGCAGTTCGCTGGAAATCACCACCACGCCGACGCCGGCCTTGGCCAGGTCATTGATGATGCGATAGATCTCGGATTTGGAGCCGATGTCGACGCCGCGCGTAGGCTCGTCCAGGATCAGCACATGCGGCTTGATTTCCAGCAGGCGCGCCAGCAGCACCTTTTGCTGATTGCCGCCCGACAGCGCGCCGACGTTGACATTGCCGGACGCCACCCGGATCGACAGCGACTTGATCGCTTCCTCCGAACGGCGCGCGCCGCGGCGGCGGTCCAGCACGCCGCCATAGCGCGCATCCGGCACGCAGGCGCAGACATTGATGTTGTCGCGCACGCTCATGTCCAGGAACAGCCCTTGCGCCTTGCGGTCTTCGGTCAGGTAGACCACGCCGGCGCGGATGGCATCGGTCGGGCCGCGCAAGCTGGCAACTGCCTTGCCCGCCACTTCCAGCGTACCGGAGATGCGCGGATCGGCGCCAAAGATCAAGCGCGCCAGTTCGGTGCGGCCGGCGCCGACCAGGCCGGCAATGCCCAGCACCTCGCCCGCGTGCAGATCGAAACTGCAGCCGCGCACGCGGCCGCCGTCGGCCATGTCGCGTACCCGCATCACGACATTGCCGGGATCGTAGGCGGCATGTTCTTTCTTGTAGAAACCGGAAAGATCGCGTCCGACCATCATTTTCACCAGCGCCTCGGCAGAAAGAGCGGCGCGCTCCAGCACGCCGACATGCTTGCCGTCGCGCAGCACCGAGACGCGGTCGGACAATTCGTAGATCTCGGCCATGCGATGGCTGATGTAGACGATCGCCAGTCCCTCCTGGCGCAGCTGGCGGATCAGCGCGAACAGACGGTCGGTTTCGCGCGACGACAAGGGCGTAGTCGGCTCATCCATCACCAGGATGCGCGCATGGGCATGGATGGCGCGGGCAATCTCCACCAGCTGGCGCTCGGCGATCGACAGGCTGCCGACCTTGGTGCGCGGTCCGAAGTCGGCGCCCAGGCGCACCAGGACATCGACGCAGCCGGCTTCCATCGCCTTGCGGTCGACGGTCCAGCCGCGCTTCAGCTCGCGGCCAAGGTAGATGTTTTCGGCCACGCTCAGGTTGGGACACAGGCTCAGTTCCTGGTAGATCACCGCCACGCCCAGCTCCTTGGCGGCGCGCGGACCGTAATTGGCGACCGCCTTGCCGTCGATGCGGATTTCGCCGCCGGCATCGGCCGCATGGGCGCCGGACAAGACTTTCATCAAGGTCGACTTGCCGGCGCCGTTTTCCCCCATCAAGGCATGCACCTCGCCGGCGTAGACCGTCAGGTCGACTTCTTTCAATACGCGCAAACCGCTGAAGGTCTTGGAGATGGCGCGCATCTCCAGGATAGGCGTCGCGTCGGATACTGGTTTCATGGGCTGCCCCTTAAACTGACTGAACGATCAATCTCAAGAAAATCGTGGATAACGGCGCAGGCGCGTCAACATACCCTCAAGCAACAACCACTAAATGCGGATGTTTTGGCGTGAGCGAATGCTCAATATGTGTTCTTTGTGGCAATGAACAGCGAGGCCGGATCGCCTCGTAACGGTGCGGGATTTTCATTTGTCTCCAGGCGTTTATGTTTTTACCTAGGCCGCCTTGGCTGAAAAATGCGCTTGGCGGCCTGATTTGAGAGCAATCTTAGTGCAAAGCAAGCGCTTGCGCAAGCGCTTGCTTTTTTGTCGTCAAACCGCGTGCAAGAGAATTATCTGCATCGGCAAACCCGACACAATCGAACTTAAGACTTTCTTAACCTAAACGCAGCAAAGCGGTGCTACCCTTTATCGCCGAGCTCCCATGACAAGAATTCTGCCCATAAAAGCTGCTCACGCAAAGATGCCATCCGTGTACGAATAACTCCAACTGAAAAGGGACACTGCATGAATAATGTGAAAGCCGGCCAGTCAGCGCCAATGATCCCGGATACGAATAGCGCGAAAATCATCCGCCAATTGTTTGAACACGCCGACATCCATCTCAACGGCGACCGGCCCTGGGACATGCAGATCCACAATCCGGCTTTCTTTCAAAAGATGTTCGCCACCTGGGAACTTGGCATCGGCGAATCGTATATGGATGGCGACTGGGATTGCGAGCAGCTGGACGAGTTCTTCTACAGGGTCACCAGCCACGACCTGGAACAGACCGTGGTGGGACCGGCAAAAGTCGGCTTTTACCTGGAAATCCTGCGCCAGAAATTCTTCAACGTGCAAAGCCGCAAGCGCGCCTTCCAGGTCGGCGAACAGCACTACGACATCGGCAACGACCTGTTTGAAAAGATGCTGGATTCCAGCATGACCTATACCTGCGGCTACTGGCCCAAGGCCGAGAACCTGGAACAGGCGCAGCTGCACAAGCTCGACCTGATCTGCCGCAAGCTGGAACTGAAACCTGGCGAGCGCTTGCTGGATATCGGCTGCGGCTGGGGCGGCCTGGCGCGCCATGCCGCGCAAAATCATCAAGTGGAAGTGGTCGGCATCACGGTTTCAAAGGAGCAGCAGAAGCTGGCGCAGGAACGCTGCGCCGGGCTGCCGGTCGCGATTGAACTGATCGATTACCGTGAGCTCACAGGACAATTCGACAAGATCGTTTCAGTCGGCATGTTCGAAGCTGTGGGGGCAAAAAATTTCGACGAATACTTCGATGTCGCCGCCAGGCTGCTGAAGCCGGACGGCCTGTTCCTGCTGCATACCATCGGCAATTACGAGACGGAAAAAAAGCGCGACGTCTGGCTCGACAAGTACATTTTCCCCAACGGCCACCTGCCCTCGGCCAAGGAAATCACGTATGCGCTGGAAGGGAAATTCCTGATACAGGACTGGCATAATTTCGGCCAGGACTACGACCGCACATTGATGGCCTGGTGGGATAATTTCGAGAAGGCCTGGCCGACCCTGAAAGACAAATACGGCGAACGTTTCTACCGCATGTGGAAATACTTCATCCTGTCCTCGGCCGGATTCTTCCGTTCCGGCCAGGGACAGCTATGGCAGCTGGTGCTGAGCAAGCGCGGCCGCAAGGGGCTGTATCGCTCGGTGCGTTAGCGCGGCGAATAACTCATCCGGCGTTATTGACGCCACACCTGGGCGGCCCCAGCTACACCCCTAGCTACGCGCCCCGGTCATTCCCGCGAACGCGGGAATCCATTTTCACTGCCATATTCAGCAACTTGGATTCCCGCGTTCGCGGGAATGACGGGGTCGCCTAGCGTGGCCGACGAGGCCGGGGCGCGTAGCTGGGTGTAGACCGGGGGTAGCCGGCTACACCAAGACAGCGCTTTTTAAGCGCAGTTTAATTGCCGGCGACAGTCATGCTTTCAATCAGCACCGAACCGGTCTGCTTGGTGCCGCGGATCAGGGTATCGGCGCCGATGGCGACGATCTGCGCCAGCATGTCTTTCATGTTGCCGGCGATCGTGATTTCCTCGACCGGATACTGGATGACACCCTTCTCCACCCAGTAACCGGAGGCGCCGCGCGAGTAATCGCCGGTGACGTAGTTGGTGCCCTGCCCCATCAGTTCGGTGACCAGCAAGCCGGTATCCAGCTTCTTCAGCATGGCCTTGAAATCGTCGCCGGCTTTGGTCAGCGAAGAAGTCATGCTGAGGTTATGCGAGCCACCCGAATTGCCGGTGGTTTTCATGCCCAGCTTGCGCGCCGAATAAGTCGACAGGAAGTAGCCTTGCACCACGCCATCCTTGACCACGTCGCGGCGCTGGGTCTTGACACCCTCTTCGTCGAAAGGCGCCGAACCGACCGCACCGATCACGTGCGGATCTTCAACAATCTGGATATGCGGCGCAAATGCCGGCTGCCCCAGGCTGTCCAGCAAGAACGAGGACTTGCGGTACAACGCGCCGCCCGACACCGCCTGCACGAAAGCGCCCAGCAAGCCGGCCGCCAGCGGCGCCTCGAACAGCACCGCGCATTTGCGCGTATCCAGCTGGCGCGCGTTCAGGCGCGCCAGGGCGCGCTCGGCGGCATAGCGGCCGATGGCTTCCGGCCTGGCCAGTTGTTGCGGGTCGCGCATCGAGGAATACCAGTCGTCGCGCTGCATCTTGCTGCCCTTGCCGGCGATCGGCGCCACCGAAATGGTGTGGCGCGAGAATGGATAACCGCCCATGAAGCCGCGCGAATTGGCGCTGACGAAGTGCGATTGCTGGGCGTAGACGCCGGCGCCTTCGCTGTTGGTGATGCGCTTGTCGACGGCAAATGCTGCCGCTTCACAACGTTTTGCCAGTTCCACCGCTTCTTCGGCCGAAATCAGCCACGGTGAGCAAAGTTGCAAATCCAGCGGATTCATTTCCAAAGTATCAACATCCGGCAAGCCGGCGCAATCGTCTTCGGCGGTGAAACGGGCGATGTTATAGGCCGCTTCGACCGTATCCTGCAAGGCTTTGGCGGAAAAGTCCGAGGTGCTGGCGTTGCCGCGCCGGGTATGACCCTCCTCGCCGATATAGACGGTGACGCCCATGCCCTTGTCTTTGTTTTGCTCGATGGTTTCGACGCTGCCCTTGCGTACGCCCACCGATAAACCGCTGCCTTCGCTGATTTCAACCGCGGCGCCGGAAGCGCCTTTTTCCCGCGCATAACGCAAGACATCCTGCGCCAGCTGTTGTAATTGGGCTTGACTATGGGTAAATACGGAGTCGCTCATGGGTCGGTTTTCTTCGAATTAGGTATAAAACGGTTATCATAGCAGTCGTTTACAGTATGGAAGCACCCTTTACATCATGCCAAATCCCAATCGGGGCTCCTGCGGCTTTCAGTCCAGCGAGTTCGAACAAGAATACGACCGTCCCTCCAAGTCCCAGCTCAAGCGCGAGATGACTGCCTTGCAGAAGCTCGGCGAAGAACTGATCGCCGAATCGCGCGACCGCGTCAAGCGCGTGCCGATGCCGGAAGATGTGCGCGACGCCATCCTCGAATGCCAGCAAATCAAGGACCACGAAGGCCGCCGCCGCCAGACCCAGTACGTCGGCAAGAAAATGCGTACTTTGGAGCCGCACGAAATCGCCGAAATCCAGAAAACCCTGGATAGCTGGCGCGGCCTGTCGAAAGCCGACACCGCCGCCATGCACGCGCTGGAGCGCCACCGCGACCGCCTGCTGAAGGACGACGGCGCGCTCACCGAACTGCTGGCGCACCATCCGGAACTGGACGTGCAACATGTGCGCACCATGATCCGCAATGCGCGCAAGGAGCAGGCCGAGAACAAGCCGCCGAAAGCGTATCGCGAGATTTTCCAGCTGCTGAAGGAATTGCAGAAATCGTCGGGCAACCACGATGATATCGACGCCGAAGACGACGACGAGCAAGATGAGCACAATTAACCCTGAGCCGACGGCGGGCCTGAAAATCGGTCTGGTATCGATTTCCGACCGCGCCAGCAGCGGGGCTTACCAGGACCAGGGCATCCCTGCCCTGCAGGATTGGCTGGCAGCTGCGCTCGCCAGTCCGTGGCAGGTGGAAACCCGCCTGATTGCCGACGAGCGCGCACTGATCGAGCAAACCCTGATCGAGTTGACAGACCAGCATCATTGCGACCTGGTGCTGACCACTGGCGGCACCGGCCCGGCGCGCCGCGACGTCACGCCGGAGGCGACGCTGGCGGTGGCGACCAAGGAAATGCCTGGCTTTGGCGAACAGATGCGCCAGATCAGCCTGCAATTCGTGCCGACCGCAATCCTGTCGCGGCAGGTCGCCGTGATCCGCGAGACTGCCGATCATGCGGCCTTGATCCTGAACCTGCCGGGACAGCCGAAAGCCATCAAGGAAACTCTCGAAGGCTTGAAGGATGCCGACGGCAAGCAGAAGGTGTCCGGCATCTTCGCCGCCGTGCCTTACTGCATCGACCTGATCGGCGGTCCGTATATCGAAACCAATGAAACGGTGTGCAAGGCGTTCCGGCCGAAATCGGCGCTCAAGCCAGCCTAGCTACGGCCTCTTCACCCAACTCTTTTCAGCGGACAGCATCCATGTCGCCAGCGGCTTCCAGCAAGCAAAACAAAAATCGTTTCAACCGTGCCTTACTCTTGCTGCTGCCGCTACTGGCGCTCGGCCAGAGCGCGCCGCTGCAAGCGCAAACCCTGCATCTGATCAACGAGTATCCGGCCACCTCGGTCACGGCCGCTGCAGATTTACAGTTTGCCGACAACGTCAGGCAACTGAGTGCTGCGCTGCCGGCGAATGCGCTGACCATCGTCACCGAACAAGAAGCGCAGAATCCTTTCAAAGGCAGCGCCCAGGTCAGTGCGCTGAGCGAGGGCAAGGTCGAGATGGCGACGCTGTTTGCCGGCATCGCCGGCGCCAGCGATCCTTTTTTCCTGCTGTCTTCGCTGCCGTTCACGGTCGGCAGCTTCGACGATGCCAGCGCGCTCGCGAACTGCGCCCAGCCGGCGGTCGAGCAGCATCTGCGCAAACTGAATGCCCACCTGCTGTACGTCACGCCATGGCCGCCGTCCGGCATCTGGTCGGCTACGCCGGTGGCAGATCTGGCGGCGCTGCAGGCGCTGCGCATCCGCACCTATGACGACAACAGCCGCGCCGTTTTCGCGCAGGTTGGCGCCCACAGCGAGAACCTGCCGTTCTCGGCAGTGCCGCCCAAGCTGGCGGCCGGCGAACTGAACGCCGTGCTGTCCTCCGGCGACGGCGGCGCCGGTAACCGCTTGTGGGACCAGCTGGGCAACTTCAGCGCCATCAGCTACGCCATCCCGCTCAGCTACACCGTCGTCAACCAGGATGTCTGGCAGCAGCTGAAGCCTGAACAACAGGCCGTGCTGAGTGAGGCCGCCAAGCGCACCGCGGACGCCTCCTGGGGCAAGATCAAGGATCGCATCGAGGCGAATTACAGCCGCATGCGCGAACACAAGATGACGCTCAACCTGGCGCCGGCGCAAGAGATACAAGACAGCTTGCGCAAGGCGGCTGCCAGCCAGGTCGCGGCCTGGCAGCAAAAAGCCGGCGCCGCCGAGATCGTGGCGCAGTGCCTCAAGCACGTTGCGCAATAACACCGCCGTCTGGCGACACTGGAGAACACCGTGACCCGCAAGCCGCAACAGCAAGGCGCGCGCAGGAAATTCATGCAGCTGGCGCTGGCCGCCGGCGGCGCTGCCGTACTGCCGTGGCTGACGCCAGCACAGGCGCAGACTGCCGCAGCGCTAACGACCACCAGCGACCAAGGCACGCGCCTGATCCTGCTCGGCACCAAGGGCGGCCCGACGCCATCCGCCCTGCGCGCCGCACCGGCCAATGTCCTGCTGATCGACGGCCAGCCCTATGTAGTCGATTGCGGCAACGGCGTCGCCCAGCAACTGGTCAAGGCCGGCATCAAGCTGCCGCAGATCCGCGACATTTTCCTGACCCACCAGCACTCCGACCACAATGCCGACCTCGGCAACCTGGTGCTGCTGGCCTGGGCTACCGGCCTGGCAACGCCGGTGCAGATGTACGGACCGCCCGGCATGCGCCGCATGATGGACGATTTCGTCCGCATGAACGCGCTCGACATCGCCGTCCGCATCAAGGAAGAAGGCCGGCCGCCGCTGCGGCCGCTGATCAAGACCCATGAATTCAGCGGCCCGCGCGTGGTGCTGGAAAACGACCAGGTCAAGGTCACCGCCGCCCTGGTCGACCATTACACGCTCAAGCCCGCCTTCGCCTACCGCTTCGACAGCAAGGACCGCTCGGTGGTGTTTTCCGGCGATACCGCCTACAACGAAAACCTGATCCAGCTGGCCAAGGGCGCCGACGTGCTGGTGCACGAAGTCATGTATCTGCCGGCGCTGGAAAAGCTGATGCGCACCGTCGACAATGCGCCGACCCTGCTCGATCATCTGGTGAAGAGCCACACCAGCAGCGCGCAAGTCGGCCTGGTGGCGGCGCGCGCTGGCGTCAAGACACTGGTGCTGAGTCACTTCGTGCCCGGCGGCGATCCCGCCATCACCGACGACATGTGGTCGGCCGAAGCGCGCAAGCAATTCAGCGGTGAAATCATCGTCGGTAAAGACCTGATGGTGATCTGAGACCGCTTTCATTACCCCTTAATTTTTCAATCAGAATCCGGACCAACTCATGTCAAACACACTAGAAACCCTGGAAATTTCCACTTCCGAAAAACCAACCGCCGCCGTCATCTGGATGCACGGCCTCGGCGCCGACGGCTCCGATTTCGTCCCCATCGTCAAGGAACTCGACCTGAGCGGCTGTCCCGGCATCCGTTTCGTCTTCCCGAGCGCGCCGGCGATTCCGGTCACCATCAACAACGGCTACGTAATGCCGGCCTGGTACGACATCCTCACCAGCGACCTGGTGCGGCGCGAGGACGAAGCCGGCCTGCGCAAATCGCAAGCCGACATCGAAGCCTTGATCGCAGAGCAGATCGCGCTCGGCATCGCCGCCGACAAGATCGTCCTCGCCGGCTTTTCGCAAGGCTGCGCCATGACCTTGCAGACCGGCTTGCGTTATCCGCAGAAACTGGCCGGCCTGATGTGCCTGTCCGGCTATCTGCCGCTGAACGACAAGATCGCCGCCGAGCGCCATGCCGCCAACCAGCACACGCCGATTTTCCAGGCCCACGGCCGCGCCGATCCAGTGGTGCTGGTGAACCGCGCGGAAATGTCGCGCGACTTGCTGCTGCAGCTGGGCTACAGCGTCGAATGGCATGAATACATGATGCAGCACTCGGTCTGCGCCGAGGAAGTTGCGGATATCGGCAGCTGGCTGCGCCGCGTGCTGGCTTAAACAGAGCGTCCAGCTTCGCGGCCCGAGCGCCGCTATATTTTCACGCCGCGCAGCGTGAATGCCCCGCCCTTGACCGGCGGGGTATTTTTTTGAAAGTTGCAATTTAGAAATATCGGACCTATCATGGCCCAGCACCGAATGCTTGATGGAAGCGGATATCCCGGAACCAAGCTGTGCCCTGCGAGGAAAACATGTACAAGACTGGAATCGTGCTGGCCCTATCGGCATGCGCATCTTTCGCCCATGCCGCCGACGCCGGCAAGACCATTGAGCAATACCGCCAACAAGGCTATCCCGTAAAATCGATTGCGCCGATTTTCAGCCAGCTGTTGGTAGTGCCCTTCCCGCCCGGCTTCAAGACTGCATTTGAAAACACCAACGGTTCGCACTATATCCGCGAAGCGGTGCTGGAAAAGGAGAACGTCGATCAATGGACTCAGATGATCACCGTCACCGGCCTCAAGGACCTGGCGCTGAATCCAAAAGTCACGCCGCAATCTTTCGCCGTCAACATGGCCGCCGGCTTCCAGCGCGCCTGCCCGACATCGTTCAGCGGCCAGGAACTCGGCATCGGCAAGATCAGCGAGCGTGACGCCTTCGTCCTGGTCGCCTCCTGCGGCACTTCCCCCACCACGGCAGGAAAAACCAGCGAAGCCGCGGTGATCGCCGTGATCAAGGGCAGCAGCGACTATTACACGGTTCAATGGGCCGAACGCGGCGCACCGTCCGCCACGCCGCTTGCCATAGACGTCGGCAAATGGACGGAGAAATTCAAGCAATTGAATCCGATCAAGCTTTGCCCGATCGTGGCTGGCGAGGCGGCGCCGTATCCAAGCTGTGTCAATTAACTGAAAGCCTGCAATATGCAAACGCTCACCCTGGCTACCCAATTCGTTCTCGCCGGCGGAGTTGTCTGCGCCGTCGTCTTTTCTTTAAAACGCGACTGGCTCAAGGCAGCAACCTGGCTCTGCCTGACCACTTATCTCGTGCTTGACAGAGTGATGCCGCCAGAGGCATCCCCGTCAGTGCTGATCAATTCGGTCTTGGTGATATTGTTGGTGTTGGTGGCTTATCAGATATTCAAAAGAAAAAAGCCTACTCGATAAGATGAAAGCACGGCAATCTGATCCCTGCAGCAGGGGATCAGGTCATGTATTCACAATACAAACACATAGTGCGAAAAAATCCAATTGCTCCCATACCGCCAACTGCATGACTACAGGTGATCGTTCCCGTGAAAAAATATTTTCCATTTACAGGACACTTCGATGCAGGCAGCGGCTCCGCGTGCCTCATCCGCAAACTTGCAACCTTGAGCTTAGCATCGCTACTGTCCTGGCACCCGCTGTACGGCATCGCCCAAAACGATGCTGCGCAAACGTCACCAAAAGTGGAAACCACCGGCGGCTGTGCGGCAGCCAACGTCAAACTGAATGAGCAAAAATTCGTCTTGATCGGCGGCATTCAGCAGTGGATCGCCACAAGTGGCAAAAGCTGTGACAATCCGCTGATCCTGTTTCTTCATGGCGGTCCCGGAAATTCGCTGAGCCCCTACGCGGATGCAATTTATGGCACCTGGCAGAATGAATTCACGCTGGTGCAATGGGACCAGCGCGGCGCCGGCAAGACCTTTGCCGCCAACCCGGCGACGGCCGAATCCGCGCTGACGGTTGAACGCATGACGCAGGACGGAATCGAGCTGACAGAATATCTGACCAGGCAATTCGGCAAGCGCAAAGTCATTCTCATGGGAGGATCATGGGGATCGATTCTCGGCATTCATATGATCAAATCCCGGCCCGACCTGTTTTACGCTTACGTCGGAACCGGACAAATCGTCAGCTATCGAGAAAACCAGAATGCCAGTTACACGAAACTGATTACCCTGGCGCGCGCTGCCGATGATCAAAAGACGGTCGCGGCAATTGAAGCGCTCGGCCCGCCGCCATGGACAAACCCGCGCAACAGTGGCATTTTGCGACGGGCGACGCGCGTCTATGAGGCCAAGACCTCGGCGGCTGCACCGAAAGCATGGTGGATACCCGCACCAGAATATGCCACCGCGCAGATGCAGGAATATTTTGAGCAAGCCGACGATTACTCCTATCTGCAGTTCGTCGGCCTCAAAGGCGACGGCATGTTTTCCCGCATCGACTTGCCCAGGCTGGGAATGCGCTTCGATATCCCGGTTTACATCATCGAGGGATCGGAAGACCTGATCGCTGTGCCCGATGTGGCAAAGCACTACTTTGATGGCCTTATCGCCCCTGAAAAGGAATATGTATCAGTACCGCAGACCGGTCACGATCCAAATCTGGCCATGGTCGATGCGCAGTACAAGATCCTCAGTGAGAAAATCCGGGCAATGGCAAAATGAGCGATTGCAAGCAGTCGGCAACCTGTTCACCTTACACCTCATGGAGATAGCTATGTGGACTCATGAAGAAAGCATCGAAACAAGCGCTGCTGCGTCTCGTGTGTGGGCGCTGTTCGCTGACGTTGCGCGCTGGAAGGAATGGAACGCTGGCATCGAGAGCATCGAATTGCACGGGCCGTTCGTGGCTGGTACCACTTTCACCATGCGGCCGCCCGGGCAGGACGCCTTGACCAGCACCCTCACTGAAGTCAAAGTCAACGAAAGATTCATCGACGAGACCGTGGTGGATGACACCCGTGTGCTCGTCAGCCACAAGCTGCTGCCGCTGCCGTCTGGCCGCACCAGGATTATCTACAGCACCGAAATCAGCGGACCGGATGCGGCTGAAATCGGTCCGCTGGTGACCGGCGATTTCTCCGATGTGCTGGCAGCCCTCAAGAAGCTGGCTGAGCAATCTTAGGATAGACTCAGACAGTCATTCTTTTTCCAAGATCAAAGGATTCCATGAGCACGACACCCCCGACCTCGACCTTTTCCCGCCGCCGCCGCGACGTGCTGCTGACGGCTCTTTCCGCTGCCGCCGCCAGCGCCCTGCCCGGCATCGCCCGCGCCCAAGGCAAGGACGCCAGCCCGGCCGACCATAAATTCAACGGCCTGCTGGCCGACTTTGCCGAAGAAGTCCTGCGCCTGTCGCCGACTTCGGCGACTTCGCTCGGGCTCGATTCCGGCGCCCGCGCCGCGCTCAAGTCGCGCTTGCAGGATGCCTCCCCGGCCGGCGACGCACTCTGGGCCGGGCAGGTGAAATCAATGCTGGCGCGCATGCACACGGTGGAACGCGCCAGGCTCAGCCCGGATGCGCAAATCCGTTACGACAGCGTGCGCTATGCCGCGACCCAGGGCGTGGACGGCCTGCGCTTTTCCTATGGCGGCGCGGCCAGCGGCTTCTACGGCGGCACCGATCCCTTCCCGGTGACCCAGCAGGATGGCGCCCTGATCGCGGTGCCCGAATTTCTCGACTCGCAGCACCACATCGCCAACGCCGCCGACGCCGAGGCTTATCTTGAGCGGGTGACGGCAATGGCGCGCCTGCTCGACCAGGAAAGCGCGCGCATCGAAGAACAGGCCGGCAAAGGCATCATGCCGCCCGATTTCATTGCGCATACCACGCTGATCCAGCTGCGGAATTATCGCAACACGCCGATAGCATCGCAAAAGCTGGTGACGTCGATCACCCGCCGCACCCGTGAGCTCGGCATCGACGGCGACTGGGAAGCACGGGCGACGGCGCTGGTCAACGACAAGGTGTATCCGGCGCTGGAGCGGCAGATCGCCAGCTTTGCCAAAGCCACCGCAAAAGCCACCGATGTCGCCGGCGTACAGCGTTTGCCGGACGGTGCTGCATATTACGAGTGGGCGCTGAAACTGGGCACCACCACGACTCACAGCGCCGCGGAAATCCACGCCATCGGCCTGGAACAGAACAAGGCGCTGCAAGCACGCATCGACGCCATCCTCAAGGCGCAGGGCATCAGCCAGGGCACGGTGGGCGAGCGCCTGCTGGCGCTGTCCAAGGACCCCAAGCGTTTCTATGCCGACGACGACCAGGGCCGCGAACAGCTGATCGCCTATTGCAATGAGCGGATTGCGGCAGTGCGCCTGCTGATGCCGAAGATCTCGCACCTGGGCCTGAAAGCGCCGCTGATCATCAAGCGGGTGCCGGCCGATATCGAAGCCGGCGCCCCGCTCGGCTACATGAATTTCGCGTCACTGGATGGATCGCGGCCGGCAATTTATTACATCAACCTGAAATCGACCACGCTTTGGCCGAAATCGGAAATCGCCACGCTCACCGCGCACGAAGGCATTCCCGGCCACACCTGGCAGGGAGCGTACCTGGCGGAACACCATGCGGACCTGCCGCTGATCACTTCCATGATCGGCTTCAATGCCTTTATCGAAGGCTGGGCGCTGTATGCCGAGCAGCTGGTCGACGAGTTCGGCATTTATGCCAACGACCCGTTCAGCCAGATCGGTTATCTGCAGGCGCAGCAGTTCCGCGCTTGCCGCCTGGTGGTCGATACCGGCTTGCACGCGATGAAATGGACGCGCCAGCAGGCGATCCGCTTCATGGTTGAAAACTGCGGCCGCGGCGTCGCCGCCATCACCAGCGAAGTCGACCGCTATTGCGTATCGCCGGGACAGGCTTGCGGCTACAAGATGGGACACAACGAGATCCTGCATCAGCGCGACCGGGCGCGACAGGCGCTGGGCGCCCATTTCGACCTGGCAAGCTTCAACGATGCGCTGGTGAAAAGCGGCGGCGTGCCGCTGACGGTATTGCCGACGGTGATCGACCGCTATATTGCCGGCGTCAAGCTAAGCACCTGAAAGCCGGCGGCGCGGACCCGGCACGATGCAAGCCTGGCCATGCTGAATGTCCAATACCGGATTCTCGGAAAAAAATCCCGCTCATGGCAAAATCAAGAGCTGCTGCTGTCCGGCAGCTCTTCCAATTTACGTCGCACCTAAGGAAGATAACTGTCCCCCTATCCCTGAAGGATGGAAATGACTATTGCTTTTGAAAGAATCTGGTATGCCGTATCTCCTGAAGGCGCTGGCCGCACACTCGGGCTCAGCATAGGAGTTCCGACGGAGTATCCCGATAAGGAATGGGGATGCGAAGTGTCGATCGGGTTTCTTGATCGGACAAGGACGATTTATGGAATTGATGGATGGCAGGCAGTTATGTTGGGATCGCGGTTTGCGGTTCAGCGGCTAAGCCATCACGTGGATCTTGGATGGAAATTTTTCTGGGCTGAAGGCGACGATCCTGTAGAGCCCGAAGACCTGGTGTCGGACGCGCTTAAATTTGTCGAATGATGAGGAATGCCCCTGCTGCCGGCGGCGGCGATCGCTCGCCGCATTGCCGGCATCGGGGTGGCAGCATGCAATATTGGGGTGTTCAGACTTCTCTGTGGGTAAAAAGGACGCTATCGCGCATGGCTTGCTAAAAGGTAGGGTGGGCACGCTTTTGTGCCCACGCTGTAGCGCTATCCGCGTGGGCGAAAAAGCGTGCCCACCCTACACAGGAAAACATTTTTTGCACCTGTAGAGAAGTCAGATGAACCCAATATTGATGCACATTATGCCCGCAACTGCGGCGTATAACCGGCATCCTTGATGGCCTCTGCCAGCTCGGCAGCGCTGGCCTGGCTCTGGATCGCCACCGTGTGGCTGTCGATCTTGATATCCACCTTGGCGCCAGCATCGACGCCGCTGATGGCTTTGCTGATGCGGCCGGCGCAATGGCCGCATGTCATGTCCTGCACAGTGAATTGAATCATGTTTTGCTCCGTGGGTTGGTTCAGTACTACATCCACTATAAACCTTCCCACGATAGCAAGGTCAAGCCCGGCATCGGCCTGCCAACATCAGTTGAGGCCGTTCTTGCCTTCGATTTCACTGGCTTTCAAACCGCCCAGGCGCGCATGCAGGCGGCCGCGGGTGGCAACGGCAAACGCCACCACCACTTCGTCGGCATTCGGCGCATCGAAGAACTGGCTGGTGACCGTGTCGTAGTGCGACGGCACGTACAAGGCATTCTTGTGCGCCAGCGGAATATCCAGTTCAGTGCCGGGCACGCCGCGCTTGCCGGCTGACGGAATCCAGGCTTTGCCGCCGCCGATCGCTTCGCGGATGGGCATCACCATGGCTGGCGTCAGGAAAGCGTTGCCGTGTTCGTATTCGCCGGCGATGCCGACGATGCAAGCCTTGCCGTAGCTTTCCAGTTCTTCCCCGCCCAGCGCGGCGACGATGCGGCGGCCGAATTCGCGGCCCAGCGCAGGAGAATTCGCCAGGATCAGGTCGAGGTTGTCGCTGAAGCGGCCGGCGTAAGGATTGTGGATGGCGGCGGCGATGACGATCTTGCGCAAAGGCTTGCCGTCGGCCAGGATGCCGTTTTCATTGGCCAGGGTGTCGTCAATCTGGGTGTACCACTTGCGGATATGATAATTCTCGAAATTTGCTGGCTTGGACATGATGCGTTCCTGACAAGTTAACGGATGAATGGGACTATGGCCGGGAATCCTAACCTGCTCATGCCCTCGGCTATATAGCGCGGCGCGTATAAGCGTTAGCGCTTTTCAGCGCAAAAAACGGCGAAAAGCGCAGGCTGTTAAAATTATGCTTGACCTTCCCATCATTGGAAGGCCCATCATCAAGCTATCCCCACTCCATAAGCAGAGCACATCATGGGCAGCACCCAGGCATTGACCGAATTCCAGTTAGCAATCGAAGGCATGAGCTGCGCCTCCTGCGTCTCGCACGTCGAAAAGGCCTTGCGCAAGGTCGCCGGGGTGCAGGATGTCAGCGTCAACCTGGCGACCGAACTGGCCACCGTGCAGGGCGACAGCGCTACCGCCATCGGCCCGCTGGTGGCGGCGGTGGAAAAAGCCGGCTATACGGTCAAACAACAGGAAGTCACACTGGCCATTGAAGGCATGAGCTGCGCGTCCTGCGTCAGCCGGGTCGAGAAAGCCTTGTACAAGGTGCCGGGCGTGCAAAGCGTGGCGGTCAACCTGGCCAGCGAAAAAGCTACCCTGAACACCGCCGGCGCTGTGTCGCTGGAAAGTCTGATTGCGGCGGTTCATGCAGCCGGCTATGAAGCATCGCTACCGTCGTCTGCAGCAGACAGCCCTGCATCAGGTGCGGGCAAACCTGGATTGCCAAGCTGGTGGCCGGTGGCCGCCGCCGGCCTGCTGACGCTGCCCCTGGTACTGCCGATGCTGCTGATGCCCTTTGGCGGCGGCTGGAGCCTGCCCGGCTGGTGGCAGCTGGCGCTGGCGACCCCGGTGCAGTTCTGGCTCGGCGCCCGTTTCTACCGGGCCGGCTGGCGCGCGCTGAAGGCGGGCAGCGGCAATATGGACTTACTGGTGGCGCTCGGCACCAGCGCCGCCTACGGCTTGTCGCTGTATCTGTTGCTGGCGGCGCCCGCCATGGGCCATCTGTATTTTGAAGCATCGGCAGCGGTGATCACCCTGGTGCTGCTGGGGAAATGGCTGGAAACCCGCGCCAAGCGCCAGACCGCAGATGCCATCCGGGCCTTGAATGCGCTGCGCCCGGAACGCGCCACAGTACGGCGCACTCAAGGCACGAACAGCGTCGACCGCGAGATCGCCATCGCCGCCTTGCAGCTCGGCGACGTGGTGGTGGTGCGCGCCGGCGAACGTATCGCCGCGGACGGCGTGGTGCTGGAGGGCCACAGCCAGGTCGACGAATCTTTGCTGACCGGCGAAAGCCTGCCGGTGGAAAAACAGGCTGGCGACCGGATTACCGCCGGCGCCATCAACGGCAACGGCTTGTTACTGGTCACGACGAGCGCCATCGGCGCCGAAACCACGCTGGCCCGCATCATCCGCATGGTTGAGCATGCGCAGGCCGCCAAGGCGCCGATCCAGCGCCTGGTGGACCAGGTCAGCGCGGTGTTCGTGCCGGTGGTGCTGGCGATCGCCTTGCTGACCTTGCTGGGCTGGGGTTTCTTCAATGGCGACTGGCAGCAGGCGCTGCTGAATGCCGTGGCGGTGCTGGTGATCGCCTGTCCTTGCGCACTGGGGCTGGCGACGCCGACCGCGATCATGGCCGGCACCGGCATCGCCGCGCGCTACGGCATCCTGATCAAGGATGCGGAAGCGCTGGAAATCGCGCATCGCATCAACGTCGTCGCTTTCGACAAGACCGGCACCCTGACCGTCGGCCATCCTACCTTGCTCAGCTACTTGCCGGCGGCGCCAGGCGCGGCCGCCGCCAGCGATCTGCTGGCGCTGGCGGCGGCCGTGCAACGCAATAGCGAACACCCGCTGGCGCGCGCTGTCATCGCCGCCGCCAGCCAGGCCGGAATCGCGCCAGCGAACACCGCCAGCAATGTACAGACGGTGGCAGGACGCGGCGTACAGGCGTACATCGGCGACCGGCTTTGCTTCTTGGGCAGCAGCCGCTGGATGCAGGAACTGGGGGTAGATACTACCGTGCTGGCTGCCGCAGCCGCGACACTGCAGGCTGAAGGCCGCACTGTTTCCTGGCTGGCGTCCGGACCGGATGGACAGCGCACAGTGAACGGCCTGCTGGCGTTTGGCGATGAAATCAAGGCGACCGCCGAGACCGCGATCCGGCAATTGCAACAGCAATCGATCCGGGTCGCCATGCTGAGCGGCGACAACCGCGGCAGCGCCAACGCAGTAGGACGTCAACTTGGCATCAGCGACATCCATGCGGAAATCCTGCCTGCCGACAAAGCCAAGGCGATTATCGATTTGAAGGCCGGCGGCGCCGTGGTGGCGATGGTCGGCGACGGTATCAACGACGCGCCGGCGCTGGCGGCGGCCGATGTCGGCATCGCCATGGCGACCGGCACCGACGTCGCCATGCAGGCAGCCGGCATCACGCTGATGCGCGGCGATCCCGGGCTGGTGGCAGACGCCATCGATATCTCGCGCCGTACCTACAGCAAGATCCGTCAGAACCTGTTCTGGGCCTTCATCTATAACCTGGTCGGCATTCCGCTGGCGGCGCTGGGTTATCTGAATCCGGTGCTGGCCGGCGCCGCCATGGCCTTCAGCAGCGTCAGCGTGGTCAGCAACGCCCTGCTGCTGCGCCGCTGGCGGCCTGCCGCGCATCTATCCATCAATCAACCGGCACAGGAGACATCGCATGACAACTAAGGCCATGAATATCGGCGACGCCGCCGGCGCTTCCGGCGTCTCGGCCAAGATGATCCGCCACTATGAGGAAATCGGCCTGATCCCGGCCGCCAGCCGCAGCGATTCCGGCTATCGTACTTATGCCGAACGCGATGTACATCTGCTGCGCTTCATCCGCCAGGGCCGCTTGCTGGGTTTTTCGATGAAGCAGATCGCCGAGCTGATCGGTCTCTGGCTGGACCAGTCGCGCCCCAGCAGCAAGGTCAAGCAGCTGGCGCTGACGCATATCGCCGAACTGGACGACAAGATCAAGGAGCTGCAGGCGATGAAGGGGACGCTGGAACAGCTGGCTTGCCACTGCCATGGCGACGCCCGGCCGGAGTGTCCGATCCTTGACGGGCTTGCTAAACTGTAGATCGATGCTAGAATCCGAACCATGTTTTCCCTGACCCGCCTGAAGAACCTGTTGATATTGCTGCTGGCGCTGGCAATCCCCTTGCAGGGATATGCGGCGGCGGCGATGGTTTTCTGCGGCCCGGAAAAACCGGTGGCGGCGATGGCGGCGAGTTCTGCCGGCCATGCGGGCATGGCGCATCATCATGCCGACGCGCAGGATGCCGTGCAGGTCCTGCACGGCGACTCGGATCATGCATCGACTCACGACAAATCGTCCACTTCCTGCAGTTCCTGCGCAGCCTGCTGCGTTGGCGTATTGCCGGTCAACGCACCGCTCGCAGCGGTACAGCCTTTGCCGGTCATTCATCCACTTCTTTTCCCGCTGTCGGGTTTTGTCGGCTACACGCCGGAAAATCCAGAACGTCCCCCTTCTCTCCTCGCCTGACGCCGTCATTCCAGGTTCTGGCCGCAGCTCTGCGGTGGCAAACCTGCTAGACCGCGATGCCGCAACCGTAGCCGTCGTACGCGCCTGTCAGCGCGCTCGCCGACACTGATGCATCGCGCTGATTTGATCCGTTATCGAGGATGCCATGTTTATTTTCTTACGCAGGCGCATGCTGCCTGCCGCGCTGCTGGCCGTCCTGGCCGGCTGCGCCAGCCTGAGCTCCGACCAGGGTTTCGGCGACGCCGCCGCTCTCGCCAAGCCAGGCCTGGGACAGACGCCGCCGCGCGCGCGCTCCGATGAAGAACGCGCCGCCAGCCGGCAGCAGCTGCAGCAACTGCTGCAAAAACCGCTGACGGTCGACGCTGCAGTGCAGATCGCCCTGCTCAACAACCGCGGCCTGCAGGCCGACTATGAAGCACTGGGCATCGCCGAAGCCAGCTGGGTGCAGGCCAGCCGCCTGCCCAATCCCGGCTTCAGCTTCGGCCGCACGCGCAGCGGCGACGACATCAAGATCGACCGCAGTTTTTCCATGGCGGTGATGGGCCTGCTGACTTTGCCAATCACCGCCCGCATCGAGGCGCAGCAGTTCCAGGTCACTAAGCTGAACACCGCCAACCGTATCCTGCAGGTTGCCGCGGACACCCGCAACGCCTACTACCAGAGCGTGGCTACCGGCCAGAGCGTGCGCTATCAGGAGCAAGTCGAAAACGCTGCCGCCGCCGGCAGCGCGCTGGCAAAAAAAATGGCGCAGGCCGGCAATTTCAACCAGCTGGAACTGGCGCGCGAGCAGGCGTTTCATGCCGACGCCGTCACCCAGCTGACACGCTCGCGGCAGCTGGCGCTGGTGACACGAGAGCAACTGATCCGCCTGCTCGGCCTGAGCGGCGAGCAAAGCGGATTCACCCTGCCGCAGCAACTGCCGGCGCTGCCCAGGCAGCGCCCTTCCTTGCAGGACAGCGAACAGCTGGCCATGGCCCAGCGGCTCGACATCGCTGCAGCAAGACTGGAAGTGGACGGCCTGCAGCAAACCCTGGGACTGAACCGCGCCACGCGTTTCGTCAACGTGCTGGAACTGGCTTACCTGCACAACTCCGAACCAGGCGCCTCGCGCGAGACCGGCTACCAGGTCAGCATTGAAATTCCCCTGTTCGACTGGGGCGGCGCGCGCGTCGCCAAATCCGAGGCGATCTACATGCAAGCCGCACACCGGCTGGCGGAAACCGCCTTGAACGCGCAATCGCAGCTGCGCGTGTCCTATGCCGACTATCAGAGCGCCTACGACCTGGCGCGCCATTATCGCGATCAGGTGCTGCCGCTGCGCAAGCGCGTCTCGGAGGAATATCTGCTGCGTTACAACGGCATGCTCTCCAGCGTCTTCGAGCTGCTGAGCGACGCTCGCGAACAAGCCAATGCGGTGAATGCCGCGATCGACGCCGAGCGCGACTTCTGGATGGCGGACAACGCCCTGCAGCTGGCGCTGGGCGGCCCGCTCAATCCGCCGCCGCAAGCCGCGGCCAGCACTGTCACACAAGGAAAATAAGCATGAGCCATATCTCGAGACGCGCGTTCTTGCAAGGTTCCGCATTGGCGGTCAGCGCCGGCGCGGTCAGCCGCATCGCCGCCGCCAGCCTGCCCGAAGCAGTCACGCAAACCCAGGCCGGCACCCAGCCGCCGCTCACTCCGGCCAGCGGCCGCCCCTATCAGCCGGTGGTCACCCTGAACGGCTGGACGCTGCCCTGGCGCATGAACAACGGCGTCAAGGAATTCCATCTGATGGCGGAGCCGGTGGTGCGCGAAATCGCACCAGGCATGAAGGCCAATCTGTGGGGCTACAACGGCCAGAGTCCGGGGCCGACGATCGAAGTGGTGGAAGGCGACCGCGTGCGGATTTTCGTCACCAACAAACTGCCTGAGCATACCTCCGTGCACTGGCACGGCCAGCGCCTGCCGAACGGCATGGACGGCGTCACCGGCCTGACCCAGCCCGGCATCCAGCCCGGCAAGACCTTCGTCTATGAATTCACGGCACGGCGCGCCGGCACTTTCATGTACCACCCGCATGCCGATGAAATGGTGCAGATGGCGATGGGCATGATGGGCTTCTGGATCACCCATCCGAAAGATCCCTCCTTCATGCGGGTCGACCGCGATTTCGTGTTCCTGCTGAATGCCTACGCTATCGAACCCGGCGCCGCCACGCCGCGCGTCAATGAAATGACGGATTTCAATTTGTGGACCTGGAATAGCCGCGCCTTTCCCGGCATCGATCCGCTGGTGGTGCGGCAGCATGACCGGGTCCGCATCCGGGTCGGCAACCTGACCATGACCAACCATCCGATCCACTTGCACGGCCATGAATTCGTGGTGACCGGCACCGACGGCGGCTGGACCCCGCCGGCCGGACGCTGGCCAGAGGTGAGCGCCGACATCGCCGTCGGCCAGATGCGCGCCATCGAATTCGATGCGGCGGAACCTGGCGACTGGGCCCTGCATTGCCACAAGTCGCACCACACCATGAACGCCATGGGCCACGCGGTGCCGACCATGATCGGCGTCGACCAGTCAGCGGAGTTGAAAAAAATCAGCCAGCTGATCCCGGACTACATGGTGATGGGCGACAAGGGCGGCTCCATGGGCGAGATGGAAATGCCGCTGCCGGACAACACCCTGCCGATGATGGGTGGCCAGGGACCTTACGGTTCGCTGGAAATGGGCGGCATGTTCAGCGTGGTCAAAGTGCGGGCCGGCCTGGCGCGCAACGATTACCGCGATCCCGGCTGGTACCGCGCACCTGCCGGCAGCGTCGCCTACGAATGGCAAGGCACGGCGGCCGATTTGCCGGACGCCGCCAGCCCCCGTCCGGCGGCATCAAGCACTGCAGGCCCGGAGACGGTAGTCAATGTCGTCAAGCCGGCCTCACACCATCATCAATAGAATGTTATATTTTTACCAATCAAAGGAGCCAACCATGAAAACTTCCGCTTCCCTGCTGTTCGCCGCTGCGCTGGCCATTGCCGGCGCTGCCCATGCCGATGCCGGTCATCATCACGCCGACAGCGGCGCCGCCATCGGCCAGCCCGGCCTGATGGTCGACGTCACGCGCACCGTCAAGATCGAGATGGGCGACAACATGCGCTTCACCCCTGCCAACATCCAGGTCAAGCAGGGCGAGACCGTACGCTTCCTGGTCAGCAACAGCGGCCAGCTGAAGCACGAGATGGTGATCGGCAGCGCCGCCCAGCTGGCGGAGCATGCAGCACTGATGCGCAAGATGCCGGAGATGGAGCACGAAGACCCTAACCAGGTGACCGTTGCACCGGGCCAGAGCGACGAGCTGGTGTGGCAGTTCGACCATGCCGGCACGCTGGATTTTGCCTGCCTGGAGCCGGGGCATTATGAAGCCGGCATGGTCGGCAAGATCGTCGCCGCGCCAGCCAAAGCCGGGGCCAACTAAGCTGGGATTTTAGAATAATGGCATTTTGACATCTGGTAACGAGCTGTAAAAACCCGGTACTTTTTGTCCGCTGTCGCGGAATATCGGCATCTGAAGCGGCGCTTGATAAGCGCTTGTGCGTCCGCATATAGCAAAGAACAGCCAGAGTATTCTCAGCCATCCCCCGGCATAACCGATGTCAATATGCCAAATTGAACACATCCGCACTTCAGTTTGAAAGGATCAAGACCATGCAATACCTGCAGATATTCGTTATTCTCACCACCCTGATCGTCGGCATTCCCTTGAGCAGCATGGCAAGCGCCGCCGAGACCAGCGAAGTGCAGACCACGCCCGCCGACGAAACCGCCCTGCCCATGGTCGCAGGCGAAATCCGCAAGGTCGATACGGCCACCGGCAAGATCACCATCAAACACGATGAAATCCCCAACTTCGGCATGCCCGCCATGACCATGCTGTTCAAGGCCGGCGATCCGGCCATGCTGGAGCAGTTCAAAGTGGGCGACAAGGTGAAATTTGCGGTCGATAAAGTGGACGGTGCCTTGACCATTGTCAGCCTGGAGCTGGCGGCGGAATAGCTGGATGGCGGAAGCGCCGGTATCCAGCCGTGCCGGCGCCATCACTTTGCTCACCTGCCTGCCCGAACCAATCTGACCGCTTATATTCGATTACTGCAGATCTACTAATTCAGAATAACGCGCCACCTGCGCATCGGCAGTCAGCAAGCGCAAAGGCTCGCACATGGCCTGGGCAACCAGCATGCGGTCAAATGGATCACGATGAAGTTCGGGCAACCGTGTCAGCTGCATGGCATGCCTAGCGCTCACAGGCAGCTCAAGAAAACCGTTCTGTGCGATCTGCGCCACCAGCTCTTCAATATCAGCTTCAAGCTTGCCTATGCCTATTTTGATCGACGCTTCCCAAATCGAAGCGCTACTGACATAGACCTCGGTTGCGGCAAGGATTTTTCCGCGGGCTGGCGCTGACAATTTCGGATGATCCTGCAACCACCAGAGATAAATATGCGTATCCAATAAGATACGCATCAGCTTCCCTCAAAAGAAGTGATGACGTCATCAGGCAGCTCCGCATCGAAATCGTCGGCAATCTTGATTTTTCCTTTCAAGGCGCCTGGGCTACGTACCGGCGTCACAGCTCGAATCGCAACCAGACTCGCCACCGGTTTGCCGGCGCGCGCAATGATCACTTCCTCGCCTTGGATCACAGCTTCAATCAATTTGGAAAATTGGGTCTTTGCTTCGTGGATATTCATTGTTTGCATAATGCCTCCATTAAATGGACTGGACTAAGTCTAGTCCATACAGATTAACATAGCAAGCCGCTCTTCCCGATGCACGCAAATGTAAATACGGAGAAACTTATAGATTGCTGCCGTAACTGGGCAGACTGCTAGCTCACGGACGTCGATTGACCACCCTGACATCCGGTATCTCATGCGCCGGATTCACCAGCTCCAGCGTGACCACCGGCCCTTTGCGCGGATCGTGCAGGAAGGTGACCCTGACCTTGTGGGCAGTCTCTATGCCGGCAAAATCCCTGGCCAGTATCCTGGTCACGGTCGGCAACTCCTCCGAACCGAGGGCAAAGGCATCGCTTTCGTTTTGCTGGTCGGACGCGACGTGACCATTCTTGTAGACACAGGCTACCGCTTGCTCAGCAGCGATACCGTTACTCATGAGAAATGAGTCATTGACCATGAACAGGGCTGGCGGGATCCTGGCAAGGTCAAGCTGGCTGACGTCCGGCCAGTCGTTCTTGGTGATCACTTTGCCGCCCTCGTAATATTTGGCGACAAACTGGTCGCCCATGCAGGGCAGGTGCTCGGTCGCCGCTTCGGCGTGCTGCAGCAGCTGTTGCACATCGGCGGGCTCGAATTCCACTGTAATCGTATTTATCATGGCCGGATTATCGCATTGCGGGCGGCATTCCGGGCCTGCGCGTAGGGTGGGCACATCGTGCCCACGCGTGAATTCTGTCCTGGCGGCATGTCATACCGCGCAGCGTGGGCACGGGCGCCCACCCTATCCACAATAAAAGCACGCGTAAATCGTTGAATCCCTGCAGCCAATACCACGTCCTGTATATAATGTGCGGCATGGAAAACCCCAATGAATTCGTAGAATGGCTGCGCTCTGTCGCGCCGTATATCCATGCCTTCCGCGGCAAGACCTTCGTGGTCGCCTTTCCGGGCGAACTGGTGACTGCCGGCGCCCTGCCGGTGCTGGCCCAGGACTTGTCGCTGCTGCATGCGCTTGGCATCAAGGTGGTTATCGTGCACGGCTCACGGCCGCAGGTGGAAGAACAGCTGGCGCTGCGCAATGTCGAAGCGCGCTTCCACAACGGCTTGCGGATCACCGACATCGCGGCCTTGGAATGCGCCAAGGAAGCCGCCGGCGAACTGCGCCTGGATATCGAAGCCGCCTTTAGCCAGGGCTTGCCCAACACGCCGATGGCGCATGCCGCCATCCGTATCATTTCCGGCAATTTCGTCACCGCCCGTCCGCTCGGCGTGATCGACGGCGCCGACCTGCAGCTGACCGGCGTGGTGCGCAAGATCGACTACGACACCATCCATCCGATCCTGAATGCCGGCGGCCTAGTGCTGCTGTCGCCGCTGGGCTTCTCGCCGACCGGCGAAGCGTTCAACCTGACCATGGAAGACGTGGCCGTGGCCGCAGCCATTTCCCTCCGCGCCGAAAAACTGATCTTCATCAGCGAAACGCCGCTGATGAAAGATGCCGGCGACACCGAAATCCGCGAACTGTCTTCGCACCAGGCGCAAGCCGTGCTGGACAGCGGCTGCCTGCCGGCCGATTCAGCCTTCTACCTGCAGCATGCCATCAAGGCCTGTAACGCCGGCGTGCCGCGCGCCCACGTAGTGCCGTTCGCCACCGACGGCTCGGTGCTGCTGGAATTGTTTACCCACGATGGCGTGGGCACCATGATTTCCTACGAAAACCTGGAAAGCCTGCGTGAAGCCACGATTGAAGACGTCGGCGGCATCCTGAAACTGATCGAACCGCTGGAAGCCGACGGCACCCTGGTCAAGCGCGGCCGCGAGCTGATCGAACGCGAGATCCATTACTTCTCGGTGATCGAGCATGACGGCGTGATCTTCGGCTGTGCCGCGCTGTACCCCTTCCCGTCGGAGCGCATGGCGGAAATGGCTTGCCTGACGGTCAATCCGGAAGTGCAGGCGCAAGGCGACGGCGAACGCATCCTGAAACACATGGAAAGCCGCGCCCGCGCGGCAGGCTTCAACAAGCTGTTCGTGCTGACCACCCGTACTTCGCACTGGTTCCTGCGGCGCGGCTTCGTCCATGCCACGGTCGACGACCTGCCGAAGGACCGCCAGCACATGTATAACTGGCAACGAAAATCACTGGTATTGATCAAGACCCTATAAAATCAAGGTCTGACGCCAAGCTACGCATCCCCGCAATCAATTGATCTTATTAGCGGGCCCCATGCGCGGGCCCGCACCATCTACAAGGAAAAACCATGGCACGCACCATTCATTGCATCAAGCTCGACAAAGAAGCCGAGGGCCTCGACTTCCCTCCGTACCCGGGCGAACTCGGCAAACGCATCTATGAGAGCGTCTCGAAAGAAGCCTGGGCCGGCTGGCTCAAGCACCAGACCATGCTGGTCAACGAAAACCGCCTGAACCTGGCCGACGTGCGCGCCCGCAAATACCTGGCGGTGCAGATGGAAAAGCATTTCTTCGGCGACGGCGCCGACGCTGCTACCGGCTATGTGCCGCCAACAGAGTAAGCACAGCGCAACAGCACACCTCCCTTCCCGCCCGCCTCTGCGGCAAAACAGTTACCGCTTGTTTTGCCGCAAAGGCAGCCACTCCCCGTATCACCCCGATCCGGATTCAAAACCCTTCATCAGTTGGCGCTTGCCGCCAGACTCATGCCGGGACAATACTGCTCACCACGCCATTGACCTTGACCTTCACCGCCGCTTTGTTCGGCGCCTTGTCGGCAATGATGCTGTACGAAGTCACCGCGCCGTTGCTCCAGGCACAGCTGACCTTGTAGCCGCCCCGCGCGCGCAAGCCGGTAAACGAGCCCGCCGCCTGCCACGCCGCGGGACATGCCGGCAACAGCACAATCACGCCTTCATGGCTTTGCAGCAGCATCTCAGTCATCGCGCCCGGCATGCCGAGGTCGCCGTCGATCTGGAAGGTCTCCGGCATCATGGCGGTGAACAGGTTAGGCATAGTGTTCCGCTGCAAGCTGCCCTGGATCATCACCAGCGCGTTCTCGGCATCCGCCAGACGTGCGAACAAGGCACAACGCCAGGTCCAGGGCCACGAGGCGGCGCTGTCGCTACTGACATTCGCCGCTACTACCTGGCCGGACGCGGTTCCCAGCGGCAGGCCGCAGCGCGCCAGCAGCGCAACCTTGGCCGCTTGCGCCAGCGCAGGCGTGGCGGACGGCGTAATCTGGCTGCCTGGATACAGCGCAATCAAATGCGAGGTGTGGCGATGGGTCAGGCTTAATCCCTGGTTCGCCTCTAAAGTCGAATTGGATTCATAGTCTTCCTGGAACTCTTGCAACTGCCCTTTGGCGCCGATCAGGTTCGGCGCCAGCTTTGCCTGCATGGCTTGCACCGTGGCCAGCAACGCACTGTCGCCGGCAGGAGTCAAGCCGGCATTGGTCAAGGCGCTGGTGGCTTTCTGGAAATTCTGGAATACATCCCACACCAGTTCCTGGCCAAACATCACCCCATCTTCCGCCGGCCCCTGTTCCGGCGATCCCGAGTTGCTTGCTTTGGCATTTTGGGGGTTGGCGGCGACCAGGTACTGGCCTGCCGAATTTTTGATGAGCTGCCCGCCGCTTGTCCAGAACTGGGCCACCTCTTTGATCATTGGATAGGCAACCGTCTGCAAATAATTCATGTCCTGGCTGAAGGCATAGTGTTCCCACATATGCTGCATGTACCAGGCATTGGTCGGAGTGAAGTACTCCCAGCTGCTGCCGCCGAAGATGCTTTGGCTGGTGCGTGCAGCCCAGCCGCTGCTGCCTGGAAAATTTGCCTGCGTCGCTACCCGCAGGGCCGGCGCCTGGTTGACGATGAAATCAGACAACGGCAGGTGGCAATCCGGCAAGGCGGTCGATTCCGCCGACCAGTAACACATCTGGATGTTGATGTCGTTGTGGTAGTCGCTAAACCATGGCGGATTGTTGGAGTTGTTCCACAGCCCTTGCAGATTGGCCGGCAAGCCGCCCTTGCGCGAACAGCTGGCCAGCAAGTAGCGGCCCAGGTGGAAACGCGACTGTTCCAGCGTCGGATCCTTACCGCCGGCGGCGCTCTGGTAAGCGCTCAGACGCAGATCGGTCGGCAGGCTTGTCAATGTCGCGCTGCTGTTGCCCCAGTTGGCGTCGACCGCGGTCATCAACGGTTGGAAATCCGAGTAGTGCGAGGCATACATGGCGGCGAAGGATTGCGCCGCGGCCGCGCTCAGGGTGCTATTCACCACGGTGAGCGGAACGCTGCTGCTGCGCCAGCCGCCGCTATAGCTTGGCGCGTAATTGGTTCTGGCATCCAGCAGCAGCAGAATGCTGTCGCAAGCGCTGAACTGGATGCCCGCGCCGCTTTGCGCGGCGCTGCCATTGCTACGGATCAAGCGTATCTTGGCAGCATAGTTGAGAGCATTGTTGGCAAGGCTGCTGCTGAAGGAGAGGCTTTCTTCGCTGGCGGAAACCAGCGCCGTTATGGCATCGCCGCTTTGCCCTGAAGTCAGCTGCAGCAGCCCGGACAAGCCGCCCGGCCGTTCCGACCTGAGCTGCATGACGATCACATTGTCGACCTTGCTGGCGAAGGTCTCGCGGATGAAGTAATTGCCGCCATACAGATAGCTGGTGGTCTGCAGGCCGTTTTGCAGATTCAGGCGACGTTGATATTCGCAGGCGACGGCTTTGCCCGCGGTGGTAAACGCCGCGCTGCTCAACACGATCTCCGCCACCTGGAAGTGGCCGGTTTTAGGATCGCCGGAACCCGCATCGGCCGGACATTTGGACGTATCGAAATTGAAGCGCCAGTAGCGATAGCCGGTTGAACCGCTCAGCGCAAAGGTTTTCTGCAGCCCGCGCGAGGCGAACGGCGCGCTCGACTGGCTGTCCATCTGCGTCCAGCCGACGCCGTCGTTCGAACCGGCCAGCGTCCAGGCTTGCGGATCGCGCGCGGCAACATCATTGGCGCTGGTCAGCGCATAGCTGGAAATGGCTTGCGCCGCGCCGAGATCAATCTGCCATTGCACGATGTCGCCCGGATTCACGAACACGCACCATTTGGTATTTGCATTGCCGTCGACCGAACTATCGATGCGCTGGCTGCCGGAGCTGGTCAGCACACCCATGCCGTGACCGGACGGTGAAAACACATACAGCGGCTGCGCTGACGGGTTTTGCGACAGATTGACGCCATTCAAGCCTATTTCCGCAATCTGGAAATGGCCTTCATTGAGCGCAGCTGTCGACACGGTGAAATCGATCTTGTAATAGCGGAACGCGGTGCTGTTTGAAAACGCATAGCTATTGGTCTGGCCGCGGTTGGCGAACGGGGTAGTTGTGAAATTCTGGCTATCCAGCACAGTCCAGCTGCTGCCGTTATTGGAACCGGATACTATCCACTGGAGCGGGTCCCTCGCCGGCACATCGTTGGCAGAAGTCAGCGTATAGGCGGAAACTGCGGCTGCAGCGGAGAGCGCCGCTTGCCAGGTCACCAGATTCGGCGGGCTGACGATGCACCATTTCGTGCTGAGATTGCCGTCCACGGTGGACAAGATGCCTTCACCTGAACTAGAAGCGCTGGCGCTGACATTCGGCGAGCTGATCGCCGGCGGCAGGCTGGCGCCAAAGGATAGCGACAGGCTGCCGAAATTCTGATAGCTGCCAAAGCCGGAAATGTCGTAGGCGCCGCCATCAAAGTTGTTGGTTCCAGCCCACAAGCTCTGTTCATTGAATTGCACCTGTTCCAGCAGCACGCCACCCGCCAGCATGGCGCCGGCGCGGCCATTGCCTATCGGCAGCCAGGTGCTGGCCCAGTCGCTGCCGGCAGTCTGATAAAACAGGTTCTGGCTGGCATTGGCGGCAATCGGCGCGATCCCGGCGATGCCTGGCAGGTCGGCCTTGCTGCTGGCCCTGGGAGCGGCGGCGGCAATCGCTGCAGCGGGACTATCGGCATTGCCGCCACCACAGGCAGCCACCAGCGGCGCTGCCGCCAGCGCCGTCATCTGGCCCAGCAGTTTGCGGCGCGCCGGATTGGCCGCTACAGTTTTACGTGATTTGTTAGTTCCAGCGACAGCAGGAAGAAATTCTGTGTTTTTGCTTTTCGTCATGACGCTCGTCTCCAGTTTTGTAGTAGCCCCGATTTGAGAATGACTTCAATACCTGCGTCGTTCATGCCAGGGCCGGAGGCTGAACGCGTCAAAAAAGAGGCAACAGCATCATGCCGTGCTGCTGCCCCAACTCGGAGATCCGGCAAGATCGGCGAGACAAGCTATCGCGGCTTAGAAGGTATGGCTGATACCAGCGTAGCCGCCGTTCTGCGCATGGCCCGGCAAAGGATTGTCGAACTCGGTGCCGAAGTTGGCGTTGCCCTTGTTGCGCACCGTACCGATTGCCGTGTACAGCAAGGTCCGTTTCGACAG
>NZ_DATMRB010000163.1:0-20343 GCF_035566555.1 Collimonas sp. | reverse complement strand
GCTGGGCATCGAGCTGGAAATCATGTTTTGTTTCGATACCGATTTCCGGCCGGGAACGGCGCCGGTCCCGGAGCGCGAAGTAATGCGCCGCGTCAGCACGATGGCGGCGTCGATAGAGATCGTTTCCAGCCGCATCGCCGGCTGGCCGGATGTGCCCAAGCTGAGCCAGCTGGCAGACCTGCAAAACCACGGCGCCCTGGTCAGCGGTGAATTTGTCGCTTACGACGCTGCTTTTCCGTTCCTGAACCCGGCGGCGCACCTGACCTTGAACGGCAAAGACATATTCAAGGGCAGCGCCAGCAATCCGGCCGGCGACCCGCGGCGCCTGCTGGGCTGGCTGGTGAACCATTGCAGCAGGCAAGGCATAGCCCTGCCTGCGGGCACGGTGGTCACTACCGGGTCCTATACCGGCATCCACTTCCCGGACGAGCCGGGATTGGTGATCGGCCAGATTGCGGGTTTGCCGCCGATTCATTTCGAGCTGGCTTGAGCCGGCATCGGCAATTTTTCAAGCTTTTGACAGGATTCCATCTATGTTGGTCAAGCCCATCCACCTGGTTCCCCGCAGCCCGCCGCTGGCTACGCCGCTGGCCGTTCAATTACGGCGCGAACTGAGAGGCGAAGTACTGTTCGGCCGGGCCGACCGCGGCCGCTACGCCACCGATGCCTCGATCTACCAGATCATGCCGCTCGGCGTCGTGGTGCCGCGCGACCAGGACGACCTGCTGCTGGCGCTGGACATCGCCCGCAGCCACCACATCCCGGTGCTGGCGCGCGGCGCCGGCACCAGCCAGTGCGGCCAGACGGTGGGCGAGGCGCTGGTGCTCGACAACAGCAAATGGCTGAACCAGGTCATCGATTTCGATGCCGCGGCACGCACCGTGACGGTCGAGCCCGGCATGGTCCTCGACCATCTCAACGCCTGGCTCAAGCCGCACGGGCTGTGGTTTCCGGTGGATGTCTCGACCGCGGCCCAGTGCACCATCGGCGGCATGGCCGGCAACAATTCCTGCGGCTCTAGGTCGATCGAGTACGGCAATATGGTGCACAACGTGGCGGCCATCGACGCCGTCCTGGCTGACGGCAGCCAAGGGCGCTTTGAACGGCTGGACCGCATGCAGCAGGAAGGACGGATCGGCGCTATCGTCGCCGGCTTGCAGCAGATCGCCCGGCGCGAGCGGGCCGAGATCGCGGAACGCGTGCCCAAGGTGCTGCGGCGGGTCGGCGGCTACAACATCGATCTGTTCGATTGCCAGAACCCGCGCGCCTACACTGACGACGGCATGGCCAACCTGGCGCACATCCTGGTCGGTTCGGAAGGCACGCTGGCCTACAGCCGCCAGCTCACCCTGGCGCTGGCGCCGCTGCCAGCGCACAAGGTGCTGGGCGTGGTGAATTTCCCGACCTTCTACCAGGCGATGGACCTGACCCAGCACATCGTCAAGCTCGGCCCGACCGCGGTCGAGCTGGTGGACCGCACCATGATCGACCTGTCGATCAGCAATCCGGCCTTCAGGCCGGTGATTGAAAAAGCGCTGCGCGGCCGGCCGCAGGCGATCCTGCTGGTCGAATTCGCCGGTGAACAGCTGGATGCGCTGCTGCAGAAGCTGGCCAGCCTGGATGAATTGATGGCGGATCTGCAGCTACCCGGCGCGGTGGTGCAAATGTCCGGCGCCGCCGAGCAGAAAGCCCTGTGGGATGTGCGCAAGGCCGGCCTCAACATCATGATGAGCATGAAGGGCGACGGCAAGCCGGTGTCTTTCATCGAAGATTGCGCCGTGCCGCTCGAACACCTGGCGGAATACACCAGCCAGCTGACCGAGGTATTCCACAAATACGGCACCGAAGGCACCTGGTACGCCCACGCCAGCGTCGGCACCCTGCACGTGCGGCCGATACTCGACATGCGCCGCGGCGGCGCCAAGGACATGCGCGAAATCGCCGAAGCCGCCTCGGCGCTGGTGCGCAAGTACAAGGGAGCTTACTCCGGCGAACACGGCGACGGCCTGTGCCGCGGCGAATGGGTAGCCTGGCAGTACGGTCCGCAGATCAACGCCGCTTTCAGTGAAATCAAGGCCTTGTTCGATCCGGAGAACCGCTTCAATCCGGACAAGATCGTAAGGCCGCCGAATATGGACGACGCTGCCAATTTCCGCTTTGCGCCTGGCTATGCCGAGCTGCCGCACCGGCCCTTGCTGGACTGGTCTGCATGGAACGTCAAACGCGATCCGCTCAGCGGCGAGGAAAGCGCCGCCGGCACTGGCGGCGACCGCAGCGGCGGTCTCGCCAAGCTGGTGGAAATGTGCAACAACAACGGCCATTGCCGCAAGTTCGACGCCGGCACCATGTGCCCCAGCTACCGCATCACCAAGGATGAAAAGCA
The DNA here is from genome assembly GCF_035566555.1 of Collimonas sp. Lineage (GTDB taxonomy): Bacteria > Pseudomonadota > Gammaproteobacteria > Burkholderiales > Burkholderiaceae_D > Collimonas. Next base: position 17,960 of record NZ_DATMRB010000163.1, on the reverse strand, counting down.
TGTCACGCGCGGCCGCGCCAACACGCTGCGCCTGGCGCTTTCCGGGCAGCTGGGCAGCGCAGGCCTGGCCAGCGCCGAGGTCAAGGAAGTGCTGGACCTGTGCGTCTCCTGCAAGGGCTGCAAGCGCGATTGCCCGACCGGGGTCGACATGGCCAAGATCAAGATCGAGGCGCGCGCCGCCTGGGTCGGCCAGCACGGCCTCAGCCTGCGTGAGCGGCTGGTCGGTTTCATGCCGAAATATGCGCCCTACGCCGCCAGCCTGGGCGGCCTGGTTGCCGCCGTTGATAAAGTCCCGCTGCTGTCGAACTGGCTCAAGAGGCGCATCGGCCTGGCGCCGCAGCGTGCCTTCCCGCAGTTCAAGAGCGCCTTCCTGGCCAAGGCAAAATCTACCGTCGCCGGCGCGCGCGAAGTGCTGCTGTTCGTCGATACCTTCAACAACTACATGGAGCCGGAAAACGCCCGCGCCGCCCAGCAGGTGCTGGAAGCCGCCGGCTACAAAGTCCATTTCAACACGGTCGCCGGCGCCCGCCCCTTGTGCTGCGGCCGCACCTACCTGTCCGCCGGCCTGGTCGAGCAAGCCAAGGCCGAGGCGCGCAGGACGCTGGACGCATTGCTGCCCTATGTCGAACGCGGCATCGCCATCGTCGGCCTGGAGCCATCCTGCCTGCTGTCCTTGCGCGATGAATTCCTCAGTTACGGCTATGGCGAAGAAGCCAAAAAGCTGGCGCAGTCGGCTTATCTGTTTGAAGAATTTCTCGTGCGGGAAAAAAACGCAGGCCGCCTTCAGCTCGATCTGAAGCCTTTACCCGGCAGCAAGGTCATGCTGCACGGGCATTGCCATCAAAAGGCCTTCGATGCCCTGCGTCCGGTGCAAGCAGTGCTGGGGTGGATACCGCAGGTGGAATTGTCTACCGTTGAGTCCTCCTGCTGCGGCATGGCCGGCAGTTTCGGCTATGAAGCCGAGCACTATGAGGCGTCGATGGCGATGGCGGAACTGACGCTCCTGCCGGCAGTGCGCAAGGCAGGCAAGGACGGCATCGTGGTTGCCGACGGCAGCAGCTGCCGGCACCAGATCCAGGATGGGGCAGATACGGCTGCCTTGCATGTGGTGCGCGTTCTAGCCATGTCTTTGGCAGGAAACGGATAAACCGACCGCGACAAAATTCCTCTTGTGATAATGCCGGTCGGGTGGGCACCTGTGCCCACTTCGATCAATCGAGGAACGCAGACAGCGCTTGCTTCAGCTTCTGTTTTTCAGTCCGCCGCACTTTGCGTGCTGGATTGTAGGAGGCATGCGCGCCGGCCTTTCTGGCCCTGGCTGGCGCCACGAGGGGGTTGCGCGGCTTCGGCAATTTAAGTGTGACTTTCATGGGCCATCCTTTCACGCAAATGATCTGGCATAACGTTTCCTTGTCATGCCGGTGTCCTCGCTGCGGGCTGGCGCTGCCGTGCCCGCAAAAACAAAAACCCCGGCGAGTTTCCTCACCGGGGTTCTGTCTGGAACGACCGGCTCGGGGCGGCAAGATCGCCGCAATCCCCGAGCAGTCATGCGCGGGGCTATTTATCGTTTGAATTGTTGATAGCCGTCCGTGGCATGGCCGTTCCTTTCCTGTAAAAATGCGTTAGTCGAAATACTGAGTTGCGATTCTGCGCCCGATGAAATCGCAGTGTCAAACAATTCACCGCAGAGCGCTGCGATTCTGTTGTATTTGACACGAAATCCGGCGCGACATGCGCCAGCCAAATGCTGCCGAACCTAGTTGAGTTCACGCATGCGGCTGTGTTTTGGCAGGCGCGCCGCCAGGTAGTCGTGCTGGTCGGCCAGGACGTTGCGGCCGCTCAGCAGATAGTGTTCGGCGCGGCAGGGAACATAGGGAACGTACAGCAGCGGCCGGAAGCTCTCCAGCACCTTGCTGCCTTTTTCCTGGTTGCAGTCCTTGCAGGCGGTGACGCAATTGGTCCAGGTATCCTTGCCGCCGCGCGAGCGCGCCAGCACATGGTCGCGCGACAGTTCATTGTGCGGGAAGCGGCCGCCGCAATAAGCGCAGGTATAGCGGTCGCGGCGGAACAGCAGATCGTTGTGATGGCCCAGCGGCAGTTCCATGTGCAGCATGCGCGCCATGATGGCGCTGCCGGCGATGGCGATGATGGGTTTGACGGCGATGCGCGACTGGATGCCGGCGCGGGAGTAACCGCCGCGGAAGACGATGTCGCCTTCGCCGATTTCCCAAGCCACCTTCCCGCTCGCGTAATAGAGCACAGCGTCTTGCGGCGAAATCCAGTCAAACGGATTGCCCGCGATATCGAGGGTCAGGATGTGGGACGTCATTTGCATCACCTTTGCGGTTGATTATAACCAGCATTTTTGTATTTCGTCCTTCGTTTGTTGCTTTTTAGCGTGAGGACTGCGCTACTGGTTGGGGTGGCCTATCGGGAATGATCCGATATCGTCGCGGGTCACAGCCGCGCGCTTTGCCAGTTAAGCTAAAGCCACCATTGAGATCTATATTGGGTGCGCCGACCTGTTTGGAAAGAGGTGGCTGGTAAATATTGCTGCAGACAGCGCAGGGATTTGTCCCTGCGCCGCTCTATTTCTGTTTCATTTTGTTGCAATTACGCAGGTGCTGGACAGCCCTTGTTCTTCAAACGTGATCCTCACCGGCAAGAATTGTTCGATGACCTCGGCATTGGTAATCGCATGCTGGGATACGCGATCGGTCGTAAAACGGCCGCTTCCGGCCAATGCCAGCGGCAGCATGATCTGGTCGGCCAGATGCTCGCCGACCGCCGCGCCGGAGGCAATATACTGCCGCACCTGCGAAATTGCCTTTTTTGCAACCGCCTCGGAGCGCACCATTTTCTCGCCGAATGCGCAAAACACTTCTGTCACATGCTGCGACTCCAGCGTGACCAGCAAGGCGTTGCCCGGTCCCTGATCATGCGGCAAGCCGCGGATCGCCAGTTGTGCATCATCCCAGCCCATTGCGGTCTTGACGCAAGCCAGTTCGCGCTTGGCGACATCGGCCGGCACGCCGGCGATGAAACTTTCCGCGTAGCCCGCAACGCGTTCGCCGCGGCTCATCAGTTCCAGCGGCTGCAACTGCCGGCACGGCGATACTTTCGCTTCTATCTCGCCGCCGCCGGCGGGATAGAAGCCGAAGCGTTTAAGTTCGATTGCCATGTCAGCACCCATCGCCGCCAGCACGCGGCCATAGGCGCGCTGCAGGAAATGGGCCGGTGGCGCCATCGCGTTGTGGGTGCCGCCGGTGATGCTCACCACCGACGGCGCATCTGCATATAGCAAGGCCGGCAGCAAGGTTTGCAGCACCAGGGTGCAGCTGCCGGCCGTGCCAATGGCGAACTGATAGTTCCCGCCCTCGATCTTGCCCGGCATGAATTGCAGCGCCTGTGCGCCTACCGCGGCAGAACCGATATCGGCATTGCTGATCTCGGCGGCAGCTTGCACCGCCACCAGATGCTGCCGCATCAATCCCGGCTTTGGCCGGTTGGCCCGGATATTCACAATCCGGAACGGCTGTCCGGTAATCATCGACAGGGTCAATGCTGTCCGCAAAACCTGACCACCGCCTTCTCCTGTTGCGCCATCTAGTTCAATCATGTTCTTCTATTCTTTATTGTTATCGTCATTGTGACCATGTCCCCAGCGTGAACATTACCTGCTTCAGTACAAGCAGGTGTTCAGCCTTTCACGCACACAACCTGCTTCAGGGTATGCACTACTTCCACCAAGGCGCGCTGGGCTTCCATCACCGCATCGATATCCTTGTAAGCCATCGGAATTTCATCGATGACGTCGGCATCCTTGCGGCATTCCACGCCCTGCGTCGCCTTGATCTGGTCGTCCAGCGTGAAACGCCGCTTGGCTTCAGTCCGGCTCATAGTGCGTCCGGCGCCGTGGCTGCAGCTATGGAAGCTGTCGGCATCGCCTTTACCGCGGACGATGAAGCTTTTAGCTCCCATCGAACCGGGAATGATCCCCAGTTCGCCCGCCCGCGCTGAAACGGCGCCCTTGCGGGTTACCAGCACATCCTTGCTGAAGTGATTTTCCTTCTGCACATAGTTATGGTGGCAATTCACGGCTTCCACATGCGTCTCGAAAGGCTTGCTGATCACCGTCCGCACCGCTGCAATCAGATTCTGCATCATCACCTCTCGGTTCATGCGCGCAAACTTCTGCGCCCAGCTCACTGCTTCTATATAGTCGTCGTAATGTTGCGTACCTTCCGGCAGGTAGGCCAGGTCCTGATCCGGCAAGTTGATGAAATGGGTGCGCATATCCTGCTTGGCCAGTTCGATGAAATGCGAGCCGATGGCGTTGCCGACGCCACGCGAACCCGAGTGCAGCATGAACCAGACCGCATTGCTTTCGTCCAGGCAGACTTCAACGAAGTGGTTACCGGATCCCAGCGTTCCGAGGTGCCGATAGTTATTCGTGTTCTTCAACCTTGGCGTCTTCAGGCAAACCGCGTCGAATCCATCCTTCAGCTGCGCCCAGGCGGCGTCCACCGGCGCCGGCGGGGTTTCCCATGAACCTTTATCGCGGCCCTTGAAACCGCGCGTCTTTGGCGACATCCCGTGCGGAATGGCCTTTTCGATGGCGCTGCGCAAAGGGCCGAGATTATCAGGCAGGTCGCGCGCGTTCAAGGTGGTCTTGGCCGCCATCATACCGCAGCCGATATCCACCCCCACCGCGGCAGGAATCACCGCTCCCAGTGTAGGAATAACACTGCCGATGGTCGATCCTTTGCCAACGTGGACGTCAGGCATCACGGCCAGATGCTTATAGATAAAGGGCATCTTCGCGGTATTGCTCAGCTGCTTGCGCGCTTCAGCTTCCACCGGAACTCCGCGGGTCCACATCTTGATATGGCTTCCGCCTTCAACATTCATTACATCGTATTCTTCGTGCTTCATGGTCTTCTTCTTTTAAATAATAAGGGGATGACAAGTGGTGATGAAATGTTTTACTGAGCTATCGGCAGGTGCCGACCCGGGGCTTGAACCGGGGACCTTCGAAGCAAGCTTCGCTGCTCTATCCATGTAATTCCATCGGCATTCATCAAAAAAATCAGCGACAAGGGGTGGTGAAACGATGTGCGGTTGCCCGCACGGCGCTCTTCCGGTTGAGCTACGGCGACTCTGCTTTGCCGCCGGCGGGATTTGAACCCGCGTCTCCACAGCTTGAATGATGTAGTTTCACCAGCATTCGCCTAAAATCTGCTACTGCGCACCTTCAAATCCCGACAAGAGTTGACAAGACATTCTGCCAAAGCTGTTCAGTCTGGCAGGCCGGATTCGCGCCGGCTATTCTGAATGTAGTCTTGCCTGCATTCGGGGACACGCACCACTGAGCGACAGTATGACAAGAGGTCGATGTGACGAGACATTTATCGGATGTAATCGCACCGGCATTCATGCTGCGCTCAAAACCTGTACTGCTGATCCTGATGATCCAGCTCACGGTGAGCTCCTTTATCAGTGCTCTCCGTTATATGAGAGAGCGTATCAAACTATTAAATGGAGATGGATTGAATTTCACCCACCCAATGCGCTGCGCTCAGCTGGCCGGCGGCAAAGTCGGCGACAATCTGGAATACATCGTCAGAAAAGCCGCCGATGTTCAAGATGTCTTCCCGTTCCGCCGCCTGCGTCGTGCCGTACGGCGTGATATCGATGCACACCAGTCTGGCGTTCGGGTTGCGCTGCTTGAATGTTTCCCATTCGCGCATCGTCGCCGTCGCACCGCGTCGTGCCGCATCGACCCAGGATTCGTTGTCCGACACGAAAATTACCAGGTCGGCCTTCGTCTTATCCTTGTTCAAACGTGCCAGCGGAGCGCTGCAATTGGTGCCGCCGCCGCGGATGGCCGCCAGCTTGCTGGCGTTTGTCATCACCGAATCGCGCGGATTCAGTTTGCAGGCGACTACATCGACTTCAAAGGGCAGTACGACGCTAGCCGGATTCTTGCGCAACATCGCGGCAGCCATCAAGGCCGCAATATCGATGCAGCGGATGGCCGATGTGGCCGAACCACGGTAACCGGTCGCTGGCGACTGCATGGAACCCGATACGTCAGGACAAACCACTACTTTTCCGGCGATTTCGGGAACGTTGTTCAACGCAATTTCCATTGCGTCCTGTAATGCTTCAATAATTTCCACTGGAACCTCTTCATTTGCCGCTCCGTAGGCGGCCATCAACTGATACGGAAACACCCTTGCCCTGGCTATCGCCTCGGCATCGCACAGTTTTTCCGCCACGATTGCTGTCATGCTTGGCAGCGCATACACGCCGTGACGTGCAAACGTATTCAGGTTCATGCGCAGCATCTGCCATCCGGCCTGGCGCGCAATCTGTGCCCATGCGATATCACTCAGCTCCAGCGCCGTCAGCATCTGGAACGGTACATTCGGCAGCGCTTGCGTACGGTCGGACTTGTAGGCTTGCAATGCTTTCAATAAAGGCGGCAGCGCTTCGGCGTCATAAGCCTTGCCGATCAACCATGCGAAGAATGCTTCGCGCCAGGCTTCCACCGGCTTGGGATGGACCATCTTCACCACGTCGGCCAGCGACGGCGCGTTGCCGACCGCGGCGGCCAGCAATTCTTTTTCCGAAGCCTGGTTCAGCCACGCTTGCACCAGTTTCTTTGGACGGGTGCCCAGCGATTTACGGCCGATGGCGCCGGAACGCAGGATCTGCACAAAATTCCGCAGCATCTTGCCGTTGTCGATCACGCGCTTGAAAGTACGCGTCAGCTCGGGCGCGCCTTTGGCGGCCAGAACGGCTGTCAACAGGACCGGCATGTCCTTCATGTAGCCGCGTTCGCGGCAATGCACTGCAGTCTGCGCAATGAAACATGTATCGATGTCCTGGCACAGTTCCAAAACCGTTTCCAGTTGTGTCTCGGCACTGGTGTAAAAGGTCGCATTCAGGCAACCGGTAGCGGCGTACTGCGCCAGCCGATGGCGCGGCGACATCGTATAGGCTGCGGCGCCGGCGGCATTGACTGCGTTCGCTTGCGGCAGGAATTTGCCTTTCAGGCTTTGGAACAATTGGGTATTCGCCATTTTCATTTCCTCTTTATTGATTGCGCCGAACAGATCAGGGCCTGCTTGCGTTATTCGTTGCTGCGACAGTTCTGTTTGTCTGCCGCTTCCATGCCTTTTTTATTGCAACGACTGTGCCAGCGCCGTCTGCGAGCTTTAACTTTGAAGTTAGTCGATTGATTTGAAAGGAATTTTTAATGAATTGGCGAGACTGGAAAGAGTTTGTGTGTGACTTCATTATTGTGATAAATTATCTTTTTAGATAAATATTTATCCAATATATGAAGAAGAAACGCATCGTAGTCATCGGCTTCCTCGGTACGCAGCTGGATAAGGGCTCGGGCAGCGGCCGCTGGGAAAAATGGCGGCCGACGGTGGCGCTGACCCAGCATGAAGAGATGGTGATCGGGCGTTTCGAGTTGCTGTACAGCGGCAAGTACGAAAGCCTGGTGCATCAGGTGAAGAGGGACATTGCCTCGGTCTCGCCAGAAACCAAGGTAAGCCCGCGGCAGCTGCCGATCGTCGATCCCTGGGATTTTGAAGATGTCTACGGCTGCGTGTTTGACTTCGCCAAGAGCTATCCTTTCGATACCGACAACGAGGAATACTGGATACACATCACTACCGGTTCGCACGTGGTGCAGATCTGCATGTTCCTGATGACCGAGGCGCACTATTTTCCGGGACGCCTGCTGCAATCGTCGCCGCCGCGCCGGCAGACCGTCGGCGATCCTGGCAGCTATACGCTGATCGATCTGGACCTTTCCCGCTACGATCAGATCGCCCAACGCTTTTCTCGCGAGCAGGAAGAAGGCGTCGCTTTCCTGAAATCGGGCATTGCCACCCGCAATGCGCGTTTCAACACGATGATCGATGAAATCGAACGGGTCGCCATCAAATCCAAGGCGCCCATGCTGCTGATGGGGCCGACCGGCGCCGGCAAGTCTTTCCTCGCCCGGCGCGTGTTCGAGCTGAAGAAGGCACGCCACCAACTGGACGGTAAATTTGTCGAGCTGAATTGCGCGACGCTGCATGGCGATGGTGCTGGTTCCACCTTGTTCGGCCATATCAAGGGAGCGTTCACCGGTGCGGCAACGGACCGTCCTGGCTTGCTGCGCACCGCGCACAAGGGCTTGCTGTTCCTCGATGAAATTGGAGAGCTTGGCCTGGATGAACAAGCCATGCTGTTGAAGGCGATAGAGGAAAAGCGCTTCCTGCCGGTCGGCGGCGACAATGAAGTCCAGAGCGATTTTCAGCTGATTGCCGGCACCAACCGTGATCTGTCGCGCGAAGTGGTGGCCGGCGGTTTCCGCGAAGACCTGTATGCGCGCATCAACTTATGGACCTATGAATTGCCAGGACTGGTGGACCGCTCTGAAGACGTGGAGCCGAACATCGATTACCTGCTGGCGCAGTTTGGCGCCGAGAATGGCCAGATGATCAGGCTCAACAAGGAGGCGCGCGATGTCTACATGCGCTTTGCCATGTCTCCGGATGCCTTGTGGATGGGAAATTTCAGGGATTTGTCGGCGTCGGTGACGCGCATGGCGACCCTGGCTGACGCCGGCCGTATTACCGACGCCATTGCGGCGGACGAGATCCGCCGCCTGCAGCGGCTATGGCGCCCCTACACCGAGCAACCGACGGAAACCGGCGCCGTCGATCTCGGCGAAGTGCTGGAACCTGCTCAGATAGAACAGATGGATTTGTTCGACGTCATGCAACTGCAAGCGGTGATCGATATTTGTCGCCGCTCGAAAACCATGTCGGATGCAGGCCGCAAGCTGTTTGCCGCATCGCGCAGCGCAAAGGAAAAGCCTAACGATGCGGACCGCCTGAAAAAATATTTGGCCAAGTTTGGGCTCGGCTGGGAGACGGTAGCAGGCAGGTAAGCAGCTGCCGCGCCGGTGCTAGCGCTGGGTCAGTACTGTATCGCGTAGCAAACGGTCCAGTACCGAGAAGTCCTGTTGTTGCGGTTGCAGCGCTGGTGAATCGTGGCTGAAACGCTGCAGCTCGCGTTCAATGAACTGATTGATCAAAGGCATGGCTGGCGCATGTTCCGATTCCTTCGCCCGCCGCTTGACGACCAGCAGTTCTGCAATCGCGTTCCTGAGAGCGGTGTCGCTGACGATAGCGTTGACCAGGTCCTGGAAGCGCATCGGCACCGCGCCGCGCTGCTGTTCTATCCAGATGCAGGCGAGCAAAGGCCGCAGGACATATAGATACTTCTTCAGCCGCACCATCTCCCCTTGCAGATATTCGCGGTAGTTCTTCCTGGCCATGTGCAGATAGTGATGGAAGGAGCGGTCGGGCCGGCTCACCTGTTCGGCGGCGGCCTGGAGCGCGCTCAGGAATGCCGGATCGGCGTGATAGACGACCGGCGAAGACAGCCATTCCACCAGGGTCGCGTTGCCATTGCGCAGCAGCCCGAGCGCCTTGCGCAAATCCCAGCCACTGACATCATAGACTTCACTGATTGGCAGCTCGATGACGTCCCGCCCCGGGAACACGGTCAGGTACCAGTCCGGCTGGTGAACATAGATGAAGCGCACGTCGTAATCGCTGTCGGGAGAAGCAAAGCCCCAGCCGCGGCTGCCCGATTCGCAGGCAAGCAGGATTTTCACCGCGTGCTCTGCCTCAACCTGGGCGAGCGTGGCGTTGATCTGGATGCGCACATCGGGGTCTATGGGATGTTCGGTATCGTAGTCGTAGGCGGCGTGCATGGCGCGTATATAAATACTTAGCTTAACCCGGCGTGCCTATCCGGGTAAACAAACTTGCTGAGAAAGGTGAGCATGAAATGCAGGGCGGAGTGCCGTCGAAGATTTGCGACAGCACTGTGATGTTGCTAGAGCCGTTCCGGCGGCCCTTTCAGCTCAACCACATTGCCTTCCGGATCGCTGATATATATGGATGGCCCCTCTCCTTCGGCGCCGTTGCGGGAAGCCAGCGGACCGGCATCGACCCGATGCGCCAGCAGATGGCTGCGGATGGCCGCTTCGTCGAAGGGTTCGACGCGGAAGCAGAAATGGTCGAGGTTGCGTCCCTCTTTTCCCGGCGCGGCGCCGCCGGCGCTGCCGAGTTTGCCGTCGACCGGCACCAGGTCGAGCAGCGAATTGCCGGCGCGTAGCTGCACCAGGCCGATGGCTTCCTGCCGCCGCTCCACGCTGCAACCGAGCACCTCGCAGTAAAAATGCAGCATCTTGTCGAGGTCGATGACGCGCAGCACCAGGTGGTCGATTTCACGGATATGTATCATCTTGGCTTCGCTCAAAAACCTTGATTGTAGTTCGGCCGGACGTCATTGTGTCTTGCGCGACACGACCAGCTTGGAGACGAACAGCTGGACGATTTCGCCGTGCTGGTTGCGGGTCTCGCTGCGCAGCTTCACCATGCCGCGATCCGGCCGCGAACGCGATGGCGTCACTTCCAGCACTTCGCTTTCGACATGCAGGATATCGCTGGCGCGGGTCGGTTGCGGCCAGCTTAGTTCGCCGCCCGAGCCGATGATGCCGCCCTGCAGCGGCATGCCGCTGGTGACCAGCAGGCGCATGGTGATGGCGGCCGTGTGCCAGCCGCTGGCGGCCAGTCCGCCAAACAAGGTGTTCCTGGCGGCGGCGTCGCTGAGGTGAAACGGCTGTGGATCGAACTGCTGGGCAAAGGCCAGGATCTGCTGCTCATCCATGGCATGCTCGGCGCTGACGAACAGCGCGCCGACTGTCAGGTCGTCCAGGTACAGCGCGGATTGCGGGGGACTGCTATGCTCGGTCATGACGGCTTCCTCGGGTTTGGTCAAAGCTTGCGGTATCTGTCTTCTCTGACAGGCTGATGTCGGAGAAACGTTGTGCGAATGTGCGCTACCGTACAGATTCAATCTTACATCGCGCCTACAGTGAAATCATGATTGTAGAAGATGCAGCCGCATCTCGATCACTTTGATGCGATTGCCGCCCCGGGCCGCTGGCCTGTTGCCTACGGATGTCGAATCAAGGATGCCTGACCCGATCAGGGCTATCGTCCGGAACTGGAGGACTTGACGTTTACTCAAAATTGCCAGTTTGTACACGCATCTTGAAATGCCATATATAATTTACAACGTTGTCCGATTGTCATCCACATTTTCGCTGGAGAAAAAAATGCAAAAAAAATCCTTATTCCCAAGCAAGACCCTTGCTGCCGTTGCTGTTGCCCTGGCTAGCGTCACCTTCGCCGGTTGCACCACTACCATGCCGGGCAAGGACGCAAGCTCCCAGACCAGCCGCTCCGACGTCAATGCCGGCGTAGACGCTACCTTGTCGAAACTGTACCAGACCGCGCCTGCTTCACGCGAGCTGGTGGCGCGCGCCAAGGGTGTCCTGGTATTCCCTGAAGTGCTGCAGGCCAGCTTTGTGGTCGGCGCCGAATACGGCAAGGGCGCCCTGCGCGTCGGCAACCGTACCGAAGGCTATTACAGCACCACCGCCGGTTCAATCGGTTTCCAGGCTGGCGCGCAATCCAAAGCCATCGTGCTGCTGTTCATGACACAGGACGCCTTGGATAAATTCCGCAACAGCAACGGCTGGACAGTTGGTGCGGACGCTACCGTGGCATTGGCTAACATTGGCGCCAACGGTAATATCGATACCAACACCGCGCAGCAACCGATCATCGGCTTCGTCACCACCAACGGCGGCCTGATCGCCGGCGTTTCGCTGCAAGGCGCCAAGATCGCCAAGATCACGCTGTAAGCAGCAACGCAGCTAGCAGTCCTGAAAGCGATACGGCATCTTCGGATGCCGTATTTTTTTGCCTGCTCCTGCCGCGCCCCGGTCCGCTAGTCGCTCAACAGTTCGGCGATCGCCTGCATGCCGTCGACCTGTTTGGCGACTACCTTGACGATGACGATGATGGGAATCCCCAGCAGCAAGCCCCATATTCCCCACAGCCAGCCCCAGAACAGCAGCACGATGAAGACCGCCGCCGCGTTCATCTTGGCGATGCGGCCGGTCATCCAGGTGGTCACGAAGGTGCCGACCAGGGTGGCGATCGCCAGCGTGGAGGCGGAGACCAGCAGCATCATGTAAAAGGAATCGAACTGCATGAAGGCGGTGACGCCGGTCGCTACCGCGATCAGCAGCGGGCCGAAGTAAGGAATGATATGCAGGAAGCCGCCGGCCAGGGCCCAGGCGCCGGCGTTTTCCAGGCCGATCCAGCGGAACACGATCCACATCAGCACCGCCAGCAAGGCATTCGTCACCAGCAGCATGAACATGTAGCGCTGGATCGAGGAATTGATTTCCAGCAGGATGCTGACGGCGATCTTCTTGTTCGACAGCGAGGGTCCGGTCAGTTTCACCAGCTTGCGCTTGAACTTGTCTCCTGACAGTAAAAGGAAGAACACCAGGAAGGCCACCATGGTCGCCTGGCCGATGAAAATCATGGCGCCCATCGAGCCGGTCCAGATCCATTCGCTGAGCTGGAAGGCCGGCGGCGGCGCCACTGCCGGCGCTTGCCGTTTGGGATCGGGCTTGGCGCCGGCGGCCTGTCCGGCGGCGCTTTCGATTTCATTGGCGGCGGCCTGCATTTTCTGGATGGTGCTGGTTTGTCCGCCCTGGTTCCTGGCGGTGACGATGGCGCGCGACAATTGATGGGCGGCGGCCGGCAGGCGCTCCACGATGGACTGGAACTCGCCGCGCAGCGAGTAGCCGACCTGGGCCAGGCCCAGCACCAGCGTCGCCATCACCAGGCAGGTGCCGACCAGGCGCGGTACGCGGATGCGTTCCAGGCAGGCTACCAGCGGATTCAAGGTATAGGCGATGAAAATCCCGAACACCAGCGGCACCAGGAATTTTTGCCCCCATTGCAGGGCGAACACCAGGGCCAGCACGGTGAGGATGCGCAGGCACAGACTGCGCACATGGGTGGCGCTGTTGGAAACAAACGGCGCCAGCGGACCGGTGGTCGGCGCTTCCGTGGCGGGATGATCTGCCGCTTGCTCCACGGCCGCGGGCGCCGGATCGGGGACGGCTATGTTGCTGGCTTCTGCTGTTGCCTCTGCGCTGATTGGATTCATGGGCGTAATTGGGAAGGTAATTGAGTGCGGGTCATGTAGGTCAAGCCGTTAGCAACAGCATATACAAGCCGGCGTGGCGGCTTGGTACGTCAGCGCACAGAAGCGGCGCTATTTTTTCCAGGTCGATTGTGCGCCAGAAACCTGCCGGAATTTGTTTCCGTGCATGATTGTTTTCGCTGACAAGAAAGACAAGTATTCGGCAATTGCCCAAAGGCAATTCCTATGACGGCAGAAAAGGGGTATTCTTGAAGACCGACGCCTGAAAAACAGCTGTCTGGTTCCGCTGTCTTTCTTGCATTACCTGCCTGGAGTTGTTAAGCATGACCGATGCATCCGAGCCGCATATCAGCGGTTATCACGCCCACATCTATTACGACGCCGCCAGCATGCCGCAGGCGCAGGCCCTGTGCGAGCAAGCCGCGCAGCGCTTTGCCTTGGCCGTGGGCCGCGCCCACCGGCAACCGGTGGGGCCGCATCCGGACTGGAGCTGCCAGCTGGGTTTTGCACCGGAGGTGTTCGGCCAGTTGATCCCGTGGCTGGCGCTCAATCGCGGCGGCCTGGTGGTGTTCATCCACCCGCTGACCGGCGACGAACTGGCCGATCATCGCGATCATGCCATCTGGATGGGCGCAGTGCGGCCTTTGAAGCTGGCGATCTTTGCCAAGGATGCCGAGGCGCTGGATCTTGAATAAACATGCCGGGCCGGCCTGGCGGAAAAAACGGAGACCTGCCATGCGCAGCTTGCAGCAATTCGCAGCAATCGCTCTGCTCGCGTGGCAGGCAATGCCCGGCGCCGGCATGGCGGCGGAGCGCATCATCCCGATTGATCCGGCGCGTGCCGACAAGCCGGGTTTCATGGTGATCATCGATGCGCCTGGACATTATCAGCTGGGCGGCAACCTGAAGGTGGCCGATCCTGACACTACCGCCATCGAAATCAATGCCGACAACGTCACCCTCGACCTGCATGGCTATGCCATCCAGGGACCGACACGTTGCCAGCAACTGCCGGCGCCATGCTGGCCGCTTGGCGGCGGCAACGGCATCCATGCGGTCAACCGCAGCCATGTCACGATCAGGAACGGCATCGTCCAGGGCATGGGCAATTACGGCATCTACCTGGAGACCGCTTCAGCCAGCCTGGATCACGTGGTGGTGTCGCGCAATGGCCGCGGCGGCGCAGTGCTGTTTGGCGGCGTGGTCAGCAACAGCGCGGCGGAGAATAACGGCGGCGACGGCATTTTCGGGATTGACCTCAAGGTCAGCCGCAGCAGCATGCGCGGCAATCAGCATTTCGGGCTGGCCGCCTTTGCCCAGTCCAGCTTCAGCAATAACCGGCTCAGCGCCAACAATGGCAACGCCGCGCAGACCAATCTCAAGTCTGCCGCCGCGGCAGGCAATACCTGCAACGCCAGCGCCTGTCCTTAGAGTCGACGCTTAACGGTCGACCCAGGCCATGCGCTCCTTGCTGTAGCGTTCGCCCGCCACCCGTTGCAGCGCACTCTCCAGCGTTTCGGTCTCGGCCGCGGTCAGGGTGACGTCGATGGCGCTGACATTCTGTTCCAGATAAGCGCGGCGCTTGGTGCCGGGAATCGGCACGATGTCGTCGCCCTGCTGCAGCACCCAGGCTAGTGCGACCTGGCCGGCGGTGGCGCCTTTGCTCGCGGCGATATCGGCTACAACTTGCGCGGCGCGCACGTTGGCGTCGAAATTCTCGCCTTGCAGGCGCGGATCGAGATGGCGGAAGTCGCTGGCCGGATAACTCTCGGCGCGCTGCGCCGTGCCGCTGAGGAAGCCGCGGCCGAGCGGGCTGAACGGCACCAGGCCGATGCCGAGTTCGCGCAGGACCGGCAGGATATCGGCTTCCAGGTTGCGTTCCCAGAGCGAGTATTCGCTTTGCAGGGCGCTGATCGGATGCACCGCATGTGCTTTGCGGATATTGGCGACGCCGGCTTCCGACAGTCCCAGGTAACGCACTTTCCCCTCCCGCACCAGCTCGGCCATGACGCCGACCACCTCTTCGATCGGCACCGCCGGATCGATCCGGTGCTGGTACAGCAGATCGATATGATCGGTGCCGAGACGGCGCAGCGAACCCTCTACTGCGCGGCGGATATGGCTCAGTTCGCTGGTGATGCCGGTGGTGGCGCCATTCTCGATCTTGAAGCCGAACTTGGTGGCCAGCACCACTTCATGCCGCCGTCCCTTGAAGACCCGTCCCAGCAATTCTTCGTTGAGATAAGGCCCATACTGTTCGGCGGTGTCGAAGAAGTTGATGCCGAGTTCCAGCGCACGCTCCAGGGTGGCGATGGATTCCTTTTCGTCGGCAGCGCCATAGGCGGTGCTCATGCCCATGCAGCCCAGTCCCATGGCCGATACCGTCAGGCCGCCCGATCCCAGCTTGCGATGCTTGATGAGTTGTTCATTCATTGTCTGCTCCGGAAAGAATTGATGCGGCCGGCGAGGTACAGCTGGCGTGCTTGACCATGGCCGGCGCCGCAAGTTAGTATAAGCCATGCTCAAGCAATCCATCATCTGCTCCTCTTCTCCAGTCTGCGTACGCTGTTGCCGCACGACGTCCCTGCATCGCATCTGATTTATATCTGACTTAGGTCGGATTTTTGCGCCCGATTTGAGCGGCGCGCCGTATCACCCGTCACTTTAAAAGAACTGCATGGAACTCCATCTTTACGATAGCTGGGAACGCCGCGTCCGCCGCTTCGACAGTATTCATCCGGGCCGCGTCGGCATGTACTGCTGCGGGCCGACCGTCTACGATTACGCCCACATCGGCAACCTGCGCACTTACATTTTTGAAGACCTCCTGCGGCGTACGCTGGAATTCAATGGCTACCAGGTGCAGCATGTGGTCAACATCACCGACGTCGGCCACCTGGTGTCGGATGGCGACGACGGCGAGGACAAGATGGAAAAAGGCAGCCGCCGCAGCGGCAAGAGCGCCTGGGACATTGCGCAATACTATAGCGCCGCCTTCATGGCGGATTGCCGCACGCTCAATCTGCTGCAGCCGGCCGTCTGGTGCCGCGCCACCGAGTATCTGCCGGAGCAGATCGGTTTCATCCAGGAGCTGGAGCGGAAAGGCTTTACCTACCGCACCGCCGACGGCATCTACTTTGACACCAGCAAGCAGGACGATTACGGCTACATGGCGCGGCTGGACCGCGATGCCTTGCAGGCCGGGGTGCGCGTCGCTGTGGGAGAGAAGCGCAGCATCACCGATTTCGCCTTGTGGAAATTCAGTCCGCCAGAGACGCGCCGCCAGATGGAATGGGACAGTCCCTGGGGCCGCGGCTTTCCCGGCTGGCACATTGAATGCTCGGCGATGTCGGCCGCCCATCTTGGCAGCTTGTTCGACATCCATTGCGGCGGCGAGGACCACATCGCGGTCCACCACAGCAACGAGATCGCGCAGACCCAGGCTTGCCACGGCACGCGCCTGGCCAATTACTGGATGCACGGCTATTTCCTGAAAATCGACGGCGAAAAAATTGCCAAATCGGATGGCGAATTCCTGCGCCTGCAATCGCTGGTTGATAAAGGGTTTGATCCATCGGCCTATCGCTACCTTTGCCTGGCGGCGCACTATCGCAGCCAGCTGGAATTCAGCTGGGAAGGCTTGCAGGCGGCGGCGACCGGTTTGCAGCGCCTGCGCGAGGCTTACCATCGCTGGCCGGATGGCGGCGCGGTCGATGCGGCATGGATGCAGCGCTTCCGCGTAGAGATCAATAACGACCTCAACTCTGCGCGCGTACTGGCGCTGGTGTGGGAACTGGTGCGCAGCGACGGCGATGCCGCCGTTGGCAAGGCGACCTTGCGCGCCATCGATACGGTGCTGGGGCTGGATCTGGATAACTGGCGACCCGATGCTTATCAGGTGCCGCAGGCAGTGGCGCAACTGGCGCAGCAACGTCAGGCCGCGCGCGAACAAAAGCAATGGCAGGAAGCCGATCGCCTGAGCTTGGAAATCAAGCGGCAGGGATTTCTGGTGGAAGATGGCGTTGCCGGTCCGCTGCTCAAGCCGGACCGGAGCTGATGCCGCGGCGCTTGCTCAGCTGGTTTCGTTGAGCGCCGCACGCACCGTGCTGAAAATGCGCTCGATCTCTTCCGGCTGCACGATCAGCGGCGGCGAGAAGGCCAGGATGTCGCCGGTATAGCGCACCATCACGCCTTTTTCAAAGCACTTGCGGAAAACTTCGTAGGCGCGGGCGCCGACCGCGCCGGGCCGTGATTCCAGTTCGATGCCGGCCACCAGGCCGAGGTTGCGGATGTCCTTGACGTGCGGCGCGCCGGCGACGCCATGCGCCGCCCTGCCGAACAGCGGCGACAGCTCGCGCGCGCGCTCGAACAGGCGCTCGCTTTGATACAGGTCGATGGCGGCGATGGCGGCCGCGGCGGCCACCGGATGGGCAGAATAGGTATAACCGTGCATCAGCTCGATGCCGCCGACGGCGGTCGCTTGCACCACCGTGTCATGGATCTCGCGCCGGACTGCTACCGCGCCCATCGGGATCGCCGCATTGTTGATGCCCTTGGCGAGGGTGATCAGGTCTGGCGTGACCTTGAAATATTCGGCTGCGGTGGCGGCGCCGAGCCGGCCGAAGCCGGTGATCACTTCGTCGAAAATCAGCAGGATGCCGTGCTTGCTGCATAGCGCGCGCAAACGTTCCAGGTAGCCGACCGGCGGCACCAGCACGCCGGTGGAGCCGGCCAGCGGTTCGATAATGACAGCGGCGATGGTCGAGGCGTCGTGCAAAGTCACCAGACGTTCCAGTTCATCCGCCAGGTGCGCGCCCCAGGCCGGCTGGCCGTCGCTGAAACCG
>NZ_DATMRB010000162.1:0-23589 GCF_035566555.1 Collimonas sp. | reverse complement strand
GTTTTCGCTGTCTTATGGCGTCAGCACTCTGCATATTCCGCGCCAGGAATTCCTCGCGCTGCTGTGCCTGGCGGTGGTGTTCATGGCCCTGGCGACGCCTTTGTCGGCATTGGCCAGCGACCGCTTCGGCCGGCGCCCTGTGCTGATCGCCGGCACCGTGGCGGCGATTGCAGCTGGCTTTACCATGCAACCGCTGTTCGGCAGCGGCAACACGGCGGCGATTGCCTTGTTCCTGATCATCTTCCTGTTCCTGATGGGCGTTACCTTTGCCCCCATGGGCGCCTTGCTGCCGGAGCTGTTCCCCACCAGCGTGCGTTATACCGGCGCTGGCGTGTCGTACAACATCGGCGGCATCCTCGGCGCATCGGTGGCGCCCTATATCGCGCAGCTGCTGGCGCAGCGCGGCGGCCTCGCCTACGTCGGCGCCTACGTGTCGGTAGCGGCCGCGCTCAGCCTGGCTGCGGTGCTGTGCATGCGCGAGACGCGCCATGACAATCTGCAGAATGTCTGATCACACTTGAGACTGAAATCGCCGGCTGTTTTTTTGCGGCCGGAGAGATATTATTTAAACAACAAATAACAAGCCGGAGACAAAAAGTGAAACGAACACCCTCATCCCTGAAAAAAAATCTGCTGGGCGCGCTGGTCTTGTCGGCGCTGGCATTGAGCGCCAGCCTGGCGCAGGCGGCTCCGGTTGCACCGGTGTACGAGCTGGCGCAAAAAGAAAAGCCGGCAATGATGGACACCATGCGCGACCTGGTGAACATCGAATCGGGCAGCGGCGACCTCGAAGGCCTGGCCAGGATCGCCGGCCTGATCCGCGATCGCCTGACGCAGCTGGGCGGCAAGGCGGAGCTGCTGGACGCGCCTGAAATCTATCGCATGGGCGACACCCCGGCAAAAATCGGACAGATCGTCCACGCCGAATTCAAGGGCACCGGTAAACGCAAGATCATGCTGATCGCGCACATGGATACGGTCTACCTGCGCGGCATGCTGAAAGACCAGCAGTACCGCGTCGACGGCGACAAAGCCTACGGCCTTGGCATCGCCGACGACAAGCAAGGCGTCGCCACCATCCTGCATACCATTGCGATCCTGCAGAAAATCGGCTTCAAGGATTACGACACTCTGACCGTGCTGATCAACGGCGACGAAGAAATCAGCTCGCCCGGCGGCCGCAGCCTGCATACCAAACTGGGCGCCGAACAGGATGCGGTGTTTTCGTATGAAGGCGGCGGCCCCCAGGGCCAGCTGCGGCTGGCCACCAGCGGCATTGCAGCAGCCTACCTGACAGTCGAAGGCAAATCCTCGCACGCCGGCGCTGCACCGGAAAAGGGCATCAACGCCTTGTACGAACTGTCGCACCAGCTGCTGCAGCTGCGTTCGCTATCGCAACCGGAACGCGGCTTGAAACTGAACTGGACGGTAGCCCAGGCCGGCACCAACCGCAACGTGATCCCGGCCAGCGCCAGCGCGCAAGCCGACGCCCGCGCCTTGAAAATGAGCGATTTCGAACAGTTGCAGGCGCAGTTGCAGGAAGGCGTCAAGAAGCAGCTGATCCCGGATGCCAAGGTCCATCTGACATTTGAAATGCGGCGGCCGCCGCTGGAAACCAACGCCGCCTCGCGCACCGTCTCTGCTTATGGCAAGAAGATATACGGAGAACTCGATCTGCCGATGACCATTGTGGATGTCGCCAGCGGCGGCGGCACCGATGCTGCCTTCGCCGGCTTGAAATCGAAAGCGGCGGTGATCGAAGGGATGGGATTGACCGGCTACGGCGCCCACTCGAATGACGCCGAATATGTCTTGTTGAACAGTATTGTTCCGCGCTTGTATTTATCAACGCGGCTGATCATGGATTTTGCACAAGGTAAAGTCGAATAGGTCAGGCGCGCTAGCGGGCGAACAGGAAACTGTCCGCCCGCTCAATATAAGCCAAAGACTTAACTTGGCCACGCTTTCTGCTCAGACGCTTGATGACACGACAAACCGGCGCTACCATCCTTATATGGAAACCAGAATCATCAAGCTTGAAGAATTTGCTGAAGAAGCGCGCGACCGCATGGCGCGGATAGAAACGCGCCTGGACCATATGGCTACCAAGGAAGATGTATCCAGACTTGAAGCCACGCTTCTCAGATGGTTTATCGGAACGGCTATCTCTCTCACCGCCCTCGCCTTCACCGCCGCCAAGCTCATCCACTAAGCGACCAAACTCGCCAGAATCAGGATGGATGGGCCATGCGCCTGCATGGCCCTGCAAACCCGCTACTCGATGATACGCAGCGAATAATCGGTCGCCCGGATATCCTTGGTCAGGCTGCCTATCGAAATCCGGTCGACGCCGGTTTCCGCAATCGCCCTGACGCTATCCATATTGATGCCGCCGGACGCTTCCAGCAACGCCCTGCCATCGGTCAGCCTGACCGCATCGCGCATGGCGTCCAGGCTGAAATTGTCGAGCAGGACCGAGGTGGCGCCGGAGTTCAAGGCCTCATCCAGCTGCACAAGATTCTCCACTTCGACCTGGATCGTGACGTCCGCATCCAGGCTCAGCGCCGCCTTCATCGCGGCAGGAATGCCGCCGGCCGCGGCGATATGGTTTTCCTTGATCAGGATGCCGTCGTACAGCGCCAGCCGCTGGTTGTGGCCGCCGCCGACGCGCACCGCATATTTCTGCGCCAGCCGCAGGCCGGGCATGGTCTTGCGCGTATCCAGGATGTGCGCGCGGGTGTCGGCTACGGCGTTGACGTAAACCCGGGTGGCGCTGGCCACGCCGGACAACAGCTGCAGGAAATTCAAGGCGCCGCGCTCGGCCGTCAGCAAGGCCCGGGCCGGCGCATCGATCAGGCAGACTTCGCTGTCGGCGCTCATCAGGTCGCCCTCGGCATAACGCCAGTCGATGCGGATGCGCGCATCGAGCCGCTGCATCACCGCTTCGAACCACGGCGCGCCGCACAGCACCGCTGCTTCGCGCACGATCACGCGCGCGCGCACCATCTGCTGTTCGGGCACCAGCTTGCCGGTGAGGTCGCCGCTGCCGACGTCTTCCGCCAGCGCGATGCTGATATTGCTCTCAAAAGCAGCTTGCAGGGCCGCGTCGAACGGCGCGAAACGATTCACCAGATTGCTGGCCGATTTATGGGAAGAAGTGCTCATGCGGGTCCGATTCCTGAAAACAGTTTTTGTTCTTGCGCCAGATCGCTGGACGGGCGCACGTTGGCTTTGCGTTGCGCAGCGAAATCCAGCATGCGGTCGATGCAGATCACCGCCTTGCGGCCGATCTCGGCATCGACGTGGATTTCATTGCTGCCGGATTCCAGCACATCGGCCAGGTTCTGCAAGCCGTTCATCGCCATCCACGGACAGTGCGCGCAGCTCTTGCAGGTGGCGCTGTTGCCGGCGGTCGGGGCGTCGATGAAGCGTTTGCCCGGCGCCGCCATTTTCATCTTGTGCAGGATGCCGTTGTCGGTGGCGACGATGAATTCATCGGCATCCAGCGTCTGGGCAGCGGCGATCAGTTGGGTGGTGGAGCCGACCACATCGGCTTGCGCCACCACTGCTGCCGGCGATTCCGGATGCACCAGGATCTTGGCGCGCGGATGCTGCTGGCGCAGCAGTTCCAGCTCGACGCTCTTGAATTCGTCGTGCACCAGGCAGGAGCCCTGCCACAGCAGCATGTCGGCGCCGGTCTGTTTCTGGATGTAGCCGCCCAGATGCTTGTCCGGCGCCCACAGGATCTTTTTGCCTTGCGCATGCAGGTGGGCGACGATGTCGAGCCCGATGGACGACGTCACCATCCAGTCGGCGCGCGCCTTGACGGCAGCGCTGGTGTTGGCGTACACCACCACGGTGCGGTCCGGATGCTCGTCGCAGAATGCGGCAAACTCGTCTACCGGGCAACCGAGGTCGAGCGAACAGGTGGCGTCCAGGTCCGGCATCAGCACGCGTTTGTGCGGGCTCAGGATTTTCGAGGTTTCGCCCATGAACTTGACGCCCGCCACCACCAGCGTCTTGGCCGGGTGATCGCGGCCGAAGCGGGCCATTTCCAGCGAGTCCGAAACGCAGCCACCTGTTTCTTCTGCCAGGTCCTGCAAATCGGCGTCGACGTAATAATGGGCGACCAGCACCGCCTGCTGTTCTTTCAGCAAGCGCTTGATGCGCTCCTTGAGGGCGGTTTTCTGTTCTGGCGTAGGGGTTTCGGGGACGCGGGCCCAGGCATGTGCAGTACAGCTGCTGCCTAGCTCCATTTGCGGCCGCTCGAATTCAACGGTTTTGATGGCTTGGGGTTGCATAATGATGATGGCTGCGGATGAGATTGAGGAAATCGACATGAACTGCAGTAAAACGCCATGATACGACAGAAGGCGCGGCAAGATATTCCGCGGCAATTTATTAGCATGGAAAGCGAGAGCGGAATTCTACCGTGATCTCTGGAAGACTGCCTCAACATTACCTTATTGCAACTTTGCGGGAACTGCCGTACTATTATTTCACAATTGCCATAAAAGATTGTCACAGAAAAATGCTTGTGAAGCTTCGCGCATTTTTCGGACGCACTAAAAGAATACAGGGACATCATGACTATTTTCGACAAGACTGAGCGTGGCCGTAGCGAGATAACCACCCGCGGCCAGGCTGTGGCGCCGCGCTTGCGCACGCTGCTGTTGCTGGTCGACGGCAAGACCGGCAGCGATGAGCTGTTGAGAAAAGTGGCCGGTCTCGGACTGGGCCAGGAACATCTGGACGAGCTGCTGCAGGCCGGCCTGATCCAGGCCAGCGGCGATGCCGGCGCTAATGTCCCGATAGCAGCCCCTGCCGCGGCGCCGGCTGCCGCAGCACCGGTCGCCGGCTCTCCTGCAGCCGCGCCGACGGCAGCCAAGAGCGTCGCATCCGCTGCTCCAGCCTCTCCGGAGCAAATACTTCCTCCCGGCCAAACCCAGTTCGAAGCGATCTACCATTTCTATAACGACACGATCAAGAGCATGATCGGTCTGCGCGGCTACGGCCTGCAACTGCGGGTCGAGCGCGCCAGCAGCGTGCAAGACTTCCGCGAGCTGCGCCAGGCCTACCTGGAAGCGGTGCTCAAGGCCAAGGGCGAGGAAATCGCGCGCAGCCTGCGCGGCCGGCTGGATCAGTTGCTGTACCTGGGCGAACGGCCGCAGACCTGAACCTGGCGAGCATAAAAAAAGCGTGGCAGAAAAAATCTGCCACGCTTTTTTTGCGTCAGGACGCGATTGATACGGTCGAGAGTTATTCGATGCCCTGGCTGCTCAGGTAATCCTCGTAAGAACCCTGGAAATCGACCACTTCGTTTTCCTTGACTTCCAATACCCGTGTCGCCAGCGAAGAAACGAACTCGCGGTCATGCGAAACGAAGATCAGCGTGCCGGCATATTTTTCCAGCGCGATGTTCAGGGATTCGATCGATTCCATGTCCATGTGGTTGGTCGGCTCATCCAGCAGCAGCACATTGTGACGGCCCAGCATCAGCTTGCCGTACATCATGCGGCCCTTTTCGCCGCCCGACAGCACCTTGACCGATTTCTTGACATCGTCGCCGCTGAACAGCAGGCGGCCGAGGCTGGAACGCACGGCCTGGTCGTCGTCGCCTTCCTGCGTCCATTGCCCCATCCAGTCGGTCAACGTCTTGTCGGTGGCGAAGTCTTCGGTCGGATCTTGCGGCATGTAGCCGACGTTAGCGTTTTCCGCCCACTTGACCAGGCCGCTGTCAGCGTCCAGGCCAGCGATATCGTGGCCGCCGATGCAGCGCAACAGCGTGGTTTTACCAGCGCCGTTGGCGCCGATGATGGCGATTTTCTCGCCAGCTTCCACCATGATGCTGAAATGCTTGAACAGCGGACGGTCATAGGCCTTGCTGATGCCTTGCACTTCCACCGCCAGGCGGTGCAGCTTCTTCTCGCCGTCGAAACTCACGAACGGATTGGCGCGGCTGGATGGCTTGACATCCTCGACCTTGATTTTTTCGATCTGCTTGGCGCGCGAGGTAGCCTGGCGTGCCTTCGATTTGTTGGCCGAGAAGCGGCGCACGAAATCCTGCAGTTCCGCGACCTTGTCCTTGGCCTTGGCGTTCACCGACAGCTGCTGCGCGCGGGCTTGCGACGAAGCCAGCATGTAGTCGTCGTAGTTGCCCGGATAGACCTTCAAGGTACCGTAATCCATGTCGGCCATGTGGGTGCACACCTGGTTCAGGAAGTGGCGGTCATGGGAAATGATGATCATGGTGGAGTTGCGCTGGTTCAGCACATCTTCCAGCCAGCGGATGGTGTTGATGTCGAGGTTGTTGGTCGGCTCGTCCAGCAGCAGGATGTCCGGATTGGAAAACAGCGCCTGCGCCAGCAGCACGCGCAGCTTCCAGCCGGGAGCGACGCTGCTCATCAGGCCCTGGTGCTGTTCGATCGCCACGCCCACGCCCAGCAGCAGTTCGCCGGCGCGCGCTTCCGCGGTGTAGCCGTCATACTCGGCGAACTTGGCTTCCAGGTCGGCCGCCTTCATGTAGTCGTCGTCGGTGGCTTCCGGATTGGCGTAGATCGCATCGCGCTCCGCCATCGCCGCCCACATTTCGGTGTGGCCCATCATCACCACGTCCAGCACGCGCATGTCTTCAAACGCGAACTGATCCTGGCGCAATTTACCCAGGCGCTCGTTCTGGTCCAGCATCACGTTGCCGGCCGAGGACTCCAGGTCGCCGCCCAGGATCTTCATGAAGGTGGACTTGCCGCAACCGTTGGCGCCGATCAGGCCGTAGCGGTTGCCGTCGCCGAATTTGACGGAAATGTTTTCAAACAGCGGCTTGGGGCCGAACTGCATCGTGATATTTGCGGTGGACAGCATCTTGGCTTTGGTTCTTTTCTTAATTGAATCATGGGGTTAGGTGGCGGCATTATACAGTATCCGCATTTGTGCACTGCATGAGTCCATATAAAACAACGACTTACCGCCACATTTCCCAAAATTCGCCGCTGCCCGGCGGCAAGGATTAGGACAGCTGCGTCACCAAAGACGCCGCCAGCCGCCCGACCTGCGCGTGCACCGCATCGCGTGCAGCGGCCGGCCCCGGCGCCCCGGTCAGGTAGCTGGCGACCAGCAGCGGCGCGCCGTCCGGCGACAGCAGCATGCCGATATCGTTGGCGGTGCCCTGGTCGCCGGTGCCGGTCTTGTCGGCAACGCGCCAGCCGGACGGCAGCAAGGCGCGCAAGCGCTTGTCACCCGTCTTGTTAGCCAGCAGCCAGTCGGTGAGCTGTTGACGCGAGCTTCCCGACAGATTTCCACCCAACAATATCTCGCGCAAGCTGGACAGCATGGCGCTGGGCGTCGTGGTATCGCGCGGGTCGCCGGGAGCGGCCTCGTTCAACTGCGGTTCAATGCGGTCCAGGCGGGTCATCTTGTCTCCCGACGCGCGCATATAGGCTGTCAGTTGAGCCGGGCCGCCGAAACTGCGCAGCAGCAGGTTGGCGGCGGTATTGTCGCTTTGCGTGACGGCGGCTTCGCACAGTTCCGCCACCGTCATGCCGCCAGCGCCGGTGTGATGCTCTGTCACCGGCGAATAGGACACCAGGTCAGCCTTCTGGTAGCGGATGCGCCGTGTCAGCTGTTCCTTGCCCTGGTCGACGCGTTTCAGCACGAAGGCGGACGCCAGCAGTTTGAAGGTGCTGCACATCGGAAAACGCTCGCCGCCGCGATAGGCGTAGGTCTGTCCTGAATGGCTGTCGAAGATGGCAACGCCTAGCCGGCCACCGCTTTTGGCTTCGATCTGGCGCAGCTGCCCGACTATTGCGTGCACCGCCGGCGCATTAGTCATGCCCCAGGATTTCTGTGTCCAGGCGCCGATGGCCAGTGCCCCGAATGCCATGCCGAGATTGCCGGCGAATTGACGTCGATTCATGTTTTTCCTCTCAGGTCGATAAGCAAGGCGTTCACGATAACCACTCGCCGGCGATCTCTCAAGCTACAATATCCTAATGAAGTCATAAGAAATACTAGGCCTGACTGGCTTAAGCTTTAAAGGAAGAATCATGCACCTGCCATTGAACGCGCTGCGCGCTTTTGAAGTTTCGGCGCGCTTTCTCAGCTTTACCCGCGCCGCCTCGGAGCTGAACGTCACCCAGGCCGCCATCAGCCAGCAGGTGAAAAACCTGGAAGAACGCATGGGAGTCCAGCTGTTCCGGCGGCTGCCGCGCGGCCTGGCGCTGACCGCCGAGGGCATTGCATTGCTGCCGGTGCTGGCGGAATCCTTTGGCCGCATCGGCTCGGTGCTGGAGCAGTTCCAGGATAGCCGCGGCCGCTTGCGCGAAGTACTGACGGTTGGCGCGGTGGGCACCTTCGCGGTGGGCTGGCTGATTCCGCGCCTGCGCGATTTCCAGCAAGCCCATCCTTTTGTCGATTTTCGGCTGTTCACCAACAACAACCGGGTCGATATCGCCGGCGAAGGCCTCGACTATGCCATCCGCTTCGGTGACGGCGCCTGGCACGGCACCGATGCCGAAGCCTTGCTGGCAGCGCCGCTGTCGCCGATGTGCTCCCCCGCCCTGGCGCCCTACCTGCGCGATCCGGCCGACCTCGGCAGCCAGATGCTGCTGCGCTCTTACCGCAGCGACGAATGGGCGATCTGGTTCGCCGCCGCCGGCCACGCCTGCCCGGTACTGCGCGGCACGGTATTCGATTCTTCGCTGACGATGGCGGAAGCCGCGGCACAGGGCGCCGGCGTGGCGCTGCTGCCGGCCCGCATGTTCGCGCGAGAGCTGCAGCAGGGGCGGCTGATACGGCCGTTTGATGTGGAGATAAGCAGCGGCAGCTATTGGCTGACGCGCCTCAAGTCGAAGCAGGCGACGCCGGCCATGCAGGCATTTCAGGAGTGGCTGCACCATGCGGCCGCCCAGTGACGCCACCGCGGATAGCCGCCGGCAGCGCCGTGCCGCGCTTCAGGAAGGCAGCGTGAGCGGGTTCTGGAAAGCCAGCCGGAAGCCGTCGGCATCCGCATCCAGCTTGGCCTGCGCGCCTACCGGCAAGGTCAGCTTGTCACGGATATGGCCAAACGGCAGGCCGCTCAGGATAGGCACCGAAACGTTGGCGCGCAGATAGGCCAGCATGGCGTCGAAGTCGTAGCCGTTGTCGTGTTCGGCCAGCCGGTAGTCTGAAAAAGCCCCCAGCACAATCGCCTGCTGCCGCCCCAGGATGCCGGCGTATTGCAGCTGTAGCATCATGCGCTCGATACGGTAAGGATGCTCGCCGATGTCTTCCAGGAACAGGATGCCGTCTTCGATCTGCGGCAGATAGGGAGTGCCGACCAGGTGCGTCAGCATCGCCAGGTTGCCGCCCCATAGCGTGCCGCTGACATGCAGCGTCGGATTGCCGGCGGCGGCGACCTGTATCGCCTGCTCCGGCTGGCGCAACGCTTGCCAGAAGTGCGACATCGTAAATTCGCTCAGCTCGGCGGCGCCGAAATCCGCGCACAGCATCGGCCCCGCCAGGCTGACGGCGCCGGTCTGCGCAAACAAGGCCAGGTGCAAGGCGGTGACATCGCTGTGGCCGACAAAGATTTTCTTGCTCGCCGCCAGGCGGCGGAAATCCAGCAGCGGCAACAGGCGCGACATGCCGTAGCTGCCGCGCAATACCAGCACGATCTGCACGTGCGGATTATCGATGGCCTGGTAAATCTGCTCCACCCGGGCGGCATCGGTACCGCCGAAGCGCTGGAATTTTGCCGCCGGATCGTAATAGTCGTAGACCACGCAGCCTTGCTGCTGCAAGGCCTGGATGCCGCGCGCCAACGCCGCTTCGTCGTTGGCGTAGCCGCCGGGAGCGATCACTGCCACGCCAATTGCCGCTGACGGCTGCACTTGAGTATTCTCGGTCATGTTTTTTGTTGAGCAAGGCGCCGTTCGGCGAAAAATTCCTTGAGTAGTGTGCCACATTCCTCAGCCATCACGCCAGCCGTCAGCTCGGTGTGGTGATTCAGCTTTTCCTGCTCGAACAGGTTCAGCACCGAGCCGCAGGCGCCGGTCTTGGGATCGCTGGCGCCGTACACCACGCGTGCCAGCCGTGCGTGCAGCATGGCGCCGGCGCACATTGCGCAGGGCTCCAGCGTCACGTACATTTCACAACCGGGCAAGCGATAGTTGCCGAGGATGGTGGCGGCGGCGCGCAGCGCCATGATTTCGGCGTGCGCAGTCGGATCGTGATTGCCGATCGGCTGGTTGAAGCCGGTGGCGATGATCTGGCCATCTTTCACTATCAGTGCGCCGACCGGCACTTCGCCCAGGGCCCAGGCATTGCGCGCCTGGGAAATCGCTTGCTGCATGTAGATAGCGTCACGCATAGGCAGGTCAGCGATCTTCGGAAATCTCGGCCCAGCAATTCGGGGTTTCGTGCAGCACCAGTTTTTGCAAGTGCAGGCCGGTGCCGAAATGATCCTTGTAGGCGGCTTTCAGGATATCGAAGGCGGTACGCGCCAGGTTTTCCACCGTCGGGATGCGGTCGATCACGACCGTCTTGTGATTCGGCAGCGTGGCCAGGAAATCGCGTACCGCTGCATCTTTTTCGTAGACCAGGAAAGCGTGGTCCCAGACATCCACCAGATGCTGCTTGGCCAGGGTCTTGATGTCGGAGAAGTCCATGATCATCCCATTGTCGGAGCTGCCTTCGACTTCGATGACGGCGCCGACCAGGGTGATTTCCAGGGTATAGCGGTGGCCGTGCAGGTTGCGGCACTGGCTCTTGTGGTCGGGAATCCGGTGGCCGGCGTCGAATTCGAGTTTGCGGGTGATGGTCAGCATGGTAATCGGTTCTTTATAAAATCGGTTCAGGGAATCTGCAACAGCTTGTGCGTCTGCAGACTCAGTTTCCATTTCGGGTTGCGCTTGCAGGTCTCGATGGCCAACTGGATATTTTGCGCCTGTTGCGGGCCATCCATGGCCTGTACATAGAAATGATCGAAATCAAGCGATTCATATGTCGCCAGCGACTGGCCGAGCTGCGGAATCACGACCTTCAGCTCATTACCCTTGCGCAGCTTGAGTACGGAGCCCATCTTCGGACTGACGCAAATCCAGTCGATGCCGGCCGGCGGTTCCAGCGTGCCGTTGGTTTCGATGGCGATTTCAAAGCCGGCCGCATGCATGCTGTCGACCAGCGCCGCGTCCAGCTGCAGCAAGGGCTCGCCGCCGGTAAACACCACGAACTTGCTACCTGTGTAGGTCGTCGGCCAAAGCGCATTGATGGTGTCGGCCAGCGCCGCGCTGGTCTTGAACTTGCCGCCACCCTCGCCGTCGGTGCCGACAAAATCGGTATCGCAGAACTGGCAGACCGCCGTGCTGCGATCTTCTTCCCGCCCGCTCCACAGGTTGCAGCCGCTGAAACGGCAAAACACCGCAGGGCGGCCGGCATGTGTGCCTTCGCCTTGCAGTGTGTAGAAGATTTCCTTGATGCTGTAAGTCACTGTGTCAACCCGTACTTTCTGTTTGCCGGGGACGGCCGCCCTCGGACTTGCAATACTTGATTCATCATAAGCTACCTGCGGCGCCGCACCCGGGATTCAGTTGCCTGGCAGGGAAAACGGGAGTATATCCAGCACAGTTATCGGAAAAGCAAGACGTTTCGCAGCTAAGCCATTTGGCGGCGCCACGCCGGCATTCCGCTTGCCGCCTGCAAACCCACGCCACAGACGCCAATGCAAGAGATAGGTAGGTAAGCAGGATAGATAGCGCCAGCCGGACATGACTAGGCAGGTCTTTCACGCCGATCCAGTATAAGTGCAAACCCGGAGCGTGGATGCCAGCGCCGTTGCTGCGCAAAACGAAGTGCAGGATTATACAGACAGCTACCGCAGCCCGCATCGGGATGGCGGAAAATTCCAGCAAAACCAACAAAATACCGGCAATTTCCCGGGCTGGCGGCCAAGGGCGATCGACATTTGCCATAATGAAACTATTTATTGAACGAAGACTTGTTTCCCGGCAGCGTCGCCGCTTCATCGCGTTGGCGGTAGCCGGAAAACCAGACTGCGCTGAATTTCATTGCGATCTCAAGCAAAGGAGCGAACCGCGTGACCCAAGCAGACATTTCCACGGCAAAAACCCGTGCCCGCACCGTGATCCTGTCCGGAATAGCACTGGTCCTGGCTGCGGCGTTCACATCAGCCATCGAAGCACAGGCGCAGGAAAAGCTGCCCAGTCCGGCGGCCTTGTGGAGCGCGCCCGTCACAACCTCGGCCAGCGCATCGGAACTGCAATTCAATAACGGCCGGACCGCGCTCAGTGGAACCCTATACGCCCCTCAGCTGCCAGGCAAGGCGCCGGCGGTGATCGTGCTGCATGCGGCCTCGGTCCCCACCCGGGATCAGGCGCTCTATCGTCATCTGATACAAGCCCTGCCGCCGCTCGGCATCGCCGTTTTTGTCTATGACCGGCGCGGCAGCGGGAAATCGGGCGGCACGCTCGCCGACAGCGATTACGAGGCCCTGGCGGATGATGCCATTGCAGCGCAGCGGATGCTCGGCCGGGATGCGCGGATCGACCCCAGGAGGATTGGCTTTTGGGGTCTTAGCCAGGGCGGATGGCTATCCTTGCTGGCGGCGGCGCGCTGCCCGGAAGCCGCCTTCGCCATCGCCATCTCGGCGCCGATGACCACGCCGGACGTGCAGATGAATTTCGCGGTAGCGAACATATTGCGGATCAAAGGCTATCCGGAAGCCGACGTAGAAATGGCCGTTGCGGCCCGGACGGCGGTCGACGAGTTCGAGCGTGGCCAACTCGATCGCGCAGCCGCACAGACCCGGCTCGATGCCGTCATCGACAAGCCGTGGTTTGCACTCACCTATCTGGACAAGACATTTGCAGATCCCGGCAAATCGCACTGGGCGAAAGAAATCAGGCACGATCCCTTAAAGACGCTCGACTCCGTGCATGCGCCCGCCCTGGTCATCTACGGCGCGCAAGACCCCTGGGTGCCGGCAAAGCTGTCGGCCGATATCCTGCGCAAGAACGCGGCGCAGTATCCCAACATCGATACCGCGGTGATCGCCGGCGCCGACCACGACATGATGCTGTCCGCGCCGCTCGAATTCCAGATCGATCCCAAGGCATTCAGCGCTCAGGCGCCTGATGCGCCGGAATATTTCAGCCTGATGGCGGCGTGGTTTACCGCGAAAGGATTTGCGCACCTCCATTGATTATCTCCGTGCAATCAGAAAACCTTGATTTTCAACTGGAAGGACAGCGCGCCGTACAGCCTGTCCTTATAGCTGGGAATGACTGCCAGGTTCAAGCCGATACGCTTGTATTCGATGCTGGCGACCGGAATCGCCGCCAGGAACCAGTCGCCATGGCGCATTTTCGGGTAGCCGTTGAAGCCGCCGGCTACCACACCTAGGCGTACCGGTCCGATATATACCGGCTGGTAGTAGACGCCGACGTAGTTTGAATATTCCCTGTCGCTGTTATAGAACCTGCCGGCAGTGGCCGACGCCACGGTGGAAAACCGGTACTCGGCGCCGAGGCCGTAATTGCTGTTGTTCAGGCCCTTGTCGCGATCGAAGTGCTCGGAATAGAAACCGCCGTTCAGCCACACTTCGCTGATGGGCTGGTTCTCCACCCAGCCAAACAGATCGCCTTGTTCGGCCTGTGCGTCGGCGGCAGCTGACGCTGACAGCATCAAAAAGAGAACCGCCCGGTAGCGCTGCGTTAAAGTCATCATCAGCTTCCTATCCATAAAGTTTGCGCAGCGTGTCAGGGATATCAGTGTCAAGACGGCATATGCTTGCTCCGGCGGGTCGTCGCAGCGATACGCTCCGGCATGCTCACGCGGAGCATTTTAAAGCAACTATGGAGTCGGCAGTAGCAAGATCCGATGTCAGTGCGGATAAATCGATAGCGCAGGATCCGGGAGGAATTTGCGGATGCCCTGCCGCGCATGGGTCTCGTTTAAGAAGCCAGCTCGCTGCCGCCATCTGCGGCAGCCGCGCGCTTTGTGCTGCGATCGAGCGCGCCGGTCAGCGGGAACATCCAGTCAAACGCTACCGCAGCACAGCTCGCACCCATGATCTGGGCCACCACGAAGCCGAGCACATCGGCCGGCCGGATGCCGGTAAACGTAGCGCTCATCGCCCGCGCCAGGGTCGCCGCCGGATTGGCGAAAGAGGATGAAGAAGTGAACCAGCATGCCGCCACGATGTAGGCGGCAACGGCAAAAGGCGTTGCCGCCGGACGCCGGCGCGAACAGCCGGTTATCACGCCGATCAAGCCAAAGGTGGCGATAAACTCGCTCCACAATAGCGGCCGGTCGGATTTGACCTGTGTCGCCGCGGAGAAAACCGGCAATCCAAACATCACATCAACCGCAGCCACGCCGGCGCAAGCGCCAATCAACTGCGCAACGATATAGGGCGGCACATCGTGCCATGCCATTTTTCCCTGCCATACTTCCAGCAAGGTCACGACAGGATTGAAATGCGCGCCCGACACCGGAGCGAAAGTGAGGATCAAGGTCATCAGCGCGAGGCCGGTGACCAGGGTATTGGCCAGCAGGGCGAGGCCTTCGTTCGCTTCGGACAGGCGTGTAGCCATGATGCCCGAGCCAACGATGGCGGCAAGCAGGAAAGCGGTGCCGAGCGCTTCGGCTGCCAGACGGCGCGACAGTGTCATAGTAGATATAGAGATTGTGCGATGCTGATGAATCGTGGCTGGATCTCCTCTCCCGCAATCGGGAAAGGAGCAACGCGCGCCATTGTAGATTCCAGCCAGGCTTCCGATAGCAGCGCAGGCCTATACTTGCTATGTCCGGATTTGCATTATCCACCCGCCCCTGAATGGCAAGCCGGCCTGCCTAGCGGAACGCAAACATCAATAGCCGCTCGCCGGCAACATCGCCGTTTGCCAGCTGATGCTGAGGAACGACCATGATCAGCTCACCGGTCGCATCATCGCTGCCATGGAGATTGATCGTCATTTTCAATTGGCGGTCCAGGGCGACGAAATCATGCGCCGCGGTTGCGACAATCGCATGCCGCCCCTGCCCCTGCACTTGCGCATAAAGCTGCTGCCCGCGGTAGAACAGGTCCAGCGTCATGCCGTTTGAAAGACTGTATGAACGTAAATAGTCATAAGCTTCATCCGCCCGCATGCGGTGATAGTGGCTGGGGGCTTCAATGCGCAGCGTTGGGCCGGTGATCTGCACGGTCTGGTTATCGGGCGCCGTTTGCGCCACAGCCGCCAGCGCAAGACCGCCCATGATCGACATCAGGACAAGGTTTTTCATGATGAACATCCTTTCTTTTAAATGGGATACTCTCAGGCGCAGCGTCATACGGGTTCTCCTGCTGTGGCGCCGTGCGAAAGTCAGATAACTGTTCTGTCAAAAAGCATTCTCGAAAATAATGGCGCCATCTCCACATGCATCGGCCAGCGCCGTTCTGAAACATGATCCAGAACAAACTTGCCTGGCATCAAAAGGAATTTGATATATTCTGTTGCGGACAAAATAATCGGCAACGCAAGAGGCATGGAAGCGATAACCTGAAGCCAGTTCATGTCGGCTTCCCGGCCGCGGGCATCACGGTTAACTATTTCTTCTTTGTGGATGTACGGAACTGCTGATCTGGTCGACATACGCACCGGTGATCTTCGAATGCGAGCCATTCGGGTACCGGGGTAAAGAGCGGAGTGCTGGACCGTCAACGGGTTGGTTGACGCCGGTCACTATCTTGCTCGGTTTTTCTCGCAGATTTGCGATGTTTTATCGTTGTATCGCCAAGCCACAATAGGATATGTTTGCGCCATATTCAAGCTGGACTCCGCTTACATGCGCGCCTCGCATCCGCTATCCTGATGCAGGAAGGAATCATATGCATCGTCTTATTGACACAAGACAATTCAAACATGCTGGATGCATTCGTACAAATGGATAACTTGAACCGGAAGGGAAGTTTTCATGCATAGCTATGTCGCCCTGTTGCGGGCCGTTAACGTGGGCGGCACCGGCAAGTTGCCGATGCCGGAACTGAAGGCCATGTGCGAGTCATTGGGTTTTCTCAAGGTGCGCACCTATATTGCCAGCGGCAATGTGGTTTTTGAAAGCAAGCTTTCAGAAGCATCGGTGAAAGAGAAACTGGAAAAATGCCTCGATGCGTATGCCGGCAAACCGGTCGGCGTACTGGTGCGCAGCGCCAAGGAAATGGCTGCGGTTCTCGCCGCGAATCCCTTCCAGTCTGCAGCGCCGAACCGGACTGTGGCGATCTTCCTTGACCACCCGCCGCCGCAGGATTCTGTGAACGATGCGCGCGGCCGGCAAGACGAAGAGATCGCGCTGGGAGTGCGCGAGATCTACGTGCACTACGGGAATGGCATGGCCGATTCGAAACTGAAGATTGCCGCCGCAAAAAATGGCACTGCCCGCAACATGAACACCGTAGCAAAGCTTGCGGAATGGGCGAATTCCTAGGATATTCTCAGGCCGCCTTTCCTGGTTCGGCTCCCAACGCCTGCCACATGGCGCGGATGATGCGGAAAGAACGTTCGTCGCCCATCAGGCTGCGCTGCATCTTGTTCATGGCGTAGGCGTAGGTGGTGCGTGCATCCATGTCGACGAGGACAAAAGAACCGCCGCCGCCGGCCCAGAAAAGAGAGTTGGGATGCAACGGCGCGAGCGCCAGGATCGCGCTCGGCAGGCCGAAACCCAGGCCAAAACGGACTTGCCTGCCGCCCATGGCCAGGTCGGGGCCGTCTATCTGCTGCTCGAGCGCCTTGCGGCAGCCGGCCTCGGACATGATCCGCTTGCCCTTGGCGACGCCGCCATTGGCGAGCAGAGCGTGGATCTCGGCGATGGAACGGGCGTTGCCGTGGCCGTTGGCGGCAGGAATTTCGGCGCCGCGCCAGGCGCGGGTGCGGGTCGACGGCACATCGGTCTGAGTGTCGATAAAGGTGATTCTCTGAATGTCGGTGAGCTGCAAATTCACCGTGCTGGGCGGCGACTCTCCCCCTACAAGATTGGCCACGCGATGGTCTTCCGAGTCCGGCAAGCCGATCCAGAAATCGGCGCCCAGCGGCTCGGCGATCTCTTCGCGGAACACTGTGCCGAGGCTCTTGCCTGTGATCCGGCGCACTACCTCGCCGATCAGGAAACCGAAGGTATAGACATGATAGCCGGAGGCCGTCCCCGGTTCCCATAGCGGCGCCTGGGCGGCCAGCATCGACGTCACCTTATCCCAATCGTAAAAATCCGCGCCGCTGACCGCAGGCCGCCAGCCCGACAGGCCAGAGGTGTGGCTCATCAGCTGGGCGACGGTGATGCGATCCTTGCCGTTGGCGGCAAATTCAGGCCAGTAGCCGGCGACCGGCGCAGACAAATCGAGCTCGCCGCGGTCGGCCAGCAGCAGCGCCGTCAGCGCCGTCATGGTCTTGGTGACGGAGTAGACGTTGACGATCGTGTCGCGCGTCCAAGGCCGGACCTTCTCCTCGTCGGCATAGCCGCCCCACAGGTCGACTACCGTCTCGCCCTCTACCGTGGCGCAGAACGAGGCGCCCAGTTCCTCGCCGTTCGCGAAGTTGGCCTCGAACGCCTCTCTCGCGGCACTGAAGCGATCATGGGCGAATCCGTCTATCCTGGTTTGCTGCATGTTTGCACTCCTCCCGGTTTTCGTCAGTTGGGCGCCAGAGTATGTGCCTCGACTGATACATCAAATTGACGTTATAGATCACTCCTTCGTCAAATGCCATAGGAAATAGCATTGTCAGCATTTTCCTCCTCGAGATCCAGATCAACGGCGTCCTGCCTGATGTGCCGATATTTGTTGTCAACGAATCACATGCGGCGGCGACTTCCTTCGTATGTATCCTAGCGTACTGACCCGAGCGCGTTTTTGAGTTTAGATAGGTACTCTTAGCCAATTCCAAGAGGAATCAAAAATGTATATCGGCCTCGGAACAGTTGTGATCGTCCTGATTATTTTTCTCATCTTGAGATAACGCGATTCTCATCATGACAAAACCCTTCAATCCCAAGAAAAACCACTTGCTGGCCTCGCTGCCGGACGCAGAATTTCAGCGCTGGCTGCCGAAGCTGGAATTGTTCGAATTATCATTGGGAAAAGTGCTGTACGAGCCAGGCGTTACGCTCAACTACGTCTACTTCCCCATTACGGCAATCGTCTCATTGCTATACGAAATGGAAAATGGCGCGTCGGCAGAAATTGCCGTTGTCGGCAATGAAGGCCTGGTCGGCGTCTCCCTCTTCATGGGCGGCGGTTCCACTCCCAGCCGTGCCGTGGTGCAGAGCGCTGGCCATGGCTTTCGTCTCAGCGCGGCGGCAATGAAGGACGAGTTTGACCGAGCCGGTCCCGTGCTGCACTTGTTGTTGCGCTATACCCAGGCGCTGCTCACGCAGATGGCCCAGACGGCCGTATGCAATCGTCACCATTCGCTGGATAAGCAGCTATGCCGATGGCTGCTGCTGAGCATGGACCGCCTAGAGGGTAACGAGTTGGTGATGACGCAGGAACTCATTGCGAATATGCTCGGCGTCCGGCGCGAAGGTGTCACGGAAGCCGCTACGCGCCTGCAGGCTGCAGGCCTGATTCGCTATTCGCGCGGCCGCATCACGGTTCTGGATCGTCCCGCCCTGGAAAAGCGAACTTGCGAATGCTATGCAGTGGTCAAGAACGAGTGCGATCGCCTGCTGCCGCCCATATTGGCCAAATAGGCCGCACCGGATTCTACGAAATCCTGTGCCGCCGCTATCTGCCAGGCAACAGCATCACGAAGTTCTCCGCGATTGATAGGACGGCGCACGCGTAGATTGCTGGGGATCGAACTTGACAGGCGCCACCGCACGTATGGCAACGACGCGCGACATCAAGTCCCGGATTGCGTCATCGTTCCGATAGATTGCCTGCAACTGAAAGGCGAGTTTTTCCAAAGTGGAACGACACCCTCGGGCTGAAAACAGGTCGGCGTCAGAATCATAGGCAACAGCTTCCGTCAATGCGCAAAGGCATTCGGCGGCAACCACTTCCGCCAGGGCCGTCCAGTCAACACCGTTGCCGGACCATCCCTCCGCCGAGCGCTCCAAAAATACATGGTACTTGAACGCCATAGAATGATCGAACATGACCAGTGCCCTGCAATGGCCATCAATCAGGATGAACGGTATAAATGTCGCGTTGTCAGTTGTCAAACCTGCTTCCTGCTCGCCTATCCTGGCCGGCATTCCGCGGTTCTGGCTTCCGAGTGTTTCCAAGCTGTTTTCCATGATCCTCTTTCTGTCAGAAAGGAGGGCGACAAAGTTCGTGTCGTGCCATATCTTCGGGTCTGCCGCAGATGCCCGATTTCTGATATCGGACCTGGCAAGTATCTATTCGACTGGCAGCCTGGTCGGTTCGTTTCCGCACATATGGAAAAATAACAATTGCAGTGGAATCGTTACTTTCCCGGCAACCTACGTAGCAAGCGTATCGGGCAGCAGTCTGTCACATTCCTTCTTGACCACCGCATAGCATTCGCAGGTCCGCTTCTCCAGGCCGGGACGCTCCACTACCGTGATGCGTTCTCGCGCATAGTGGATCAGCCCGGCATCCTGTAGATACCCCGCAGCCTCGGTAACTCCCTCGCGGCGCGCGCAGAGCATGTGCCAGCACAGGTTACGCAACTGCTGTCATGACAGCATATTCAAAATCCTTCCCTGGCGGCGGTTCATCAATCCAAATGACGATCCCCGGCCGTCAAACTTCGATGACCACCTTTAATGCCTTGGTTTCGGCAGCATGGGAAAAAGTGTCGTAGGCATCCAGAATCTGATCCAGCTTGAAACGATGGGTGATAAGGCGGGTAGGATCGATCTTCTGCGACTGGACCGTCTTCAACAGCATCGGTGTCGTCACGGTATCCACCAGTCGGGTTGTGATGGCGATGTTTTGTGACCACAGCCGCTCAAGGTGCAAATCGACTTTCTGTCCATGCACGCCGATATTGGCGATGATGCCGCCAGCGGCAACCAGTTCCTGGCACAGCAGAAAGGTCGCCGGTACGCCGACTGCCTCAATCGCCGCATCGACGCCACGGCCGCCAGTCAGCTGCTTGACGGTTTCTGCGGCCTTGCCGTCAACGCTGTTGATCACCTGCGTAGCGCCAAACTGACGCGCCACCTGCAGGCGATTGTCGTCAAGGTCGATCATGATGATCTGCGCCGGCGAATACAGCTGGGCGGTCAGCAGAACCGCCAGCCCTATCGGTCCGGCGCCGACAATTGCGACCGTCGAGCCCGGTTCCACCTTGCCGTTGAGGACGCCGCATTCGAAACCGGTCGGCAGAATGTCGCTCAGCATGACCAGCGCTTCCTCGTCGGCGCCGGCTGGAATCGGATAAAGGCTGGTGTCGGCGTGCGGCGTGCGGACATACTCGGCTTGCGTGCCGTCGATCTCATTGCCGAGGATCCAGCCGCCGCTGGTGCAATGCGAAAACATGCCGCGCCGGCAATACTCGCATTTGCCGCAGGAAGAAATGCAAGAAATGAGCACGCGGTCGCCCGGCTTGAAGGCCGTCACGCCGGCGCCTACCGAATCGATGATGCCGACACCCTCGTGGCCAAGAATGCGGCCGGGAACGCAAGTGGCGACATCTCCTTTGAGGATATGCAGATCGGTGCCGCAGATGGTGGTCTTGACCATCTTCACAATAGCGTCGCCAGCTGCCTGGATCTCTGGTTTCGGACGGTCTTCGAGCGACTTCAGGCCCGGTCCGCCATAAACAAATGCTTTCATCGTTACTCCCAATCAAAAGGACTTGCAGCCGCGCCGATCCGGCCCGGCTTGAAGTCCCGGTTATGCTGCCCACAAGGTGCGGGTGGCCATGACGGCGCGTGCTTGCGCCAGCTCCTCGGCATTGCCATGCACCATGAGAATGTATTTGTCCGCCTTCAAGGCAGTCTCGTACTTGATGACCTGCTCCCGGTCGGCGCCGATCTGGCTCAATGCAGCTCCCAAGGCCGAAACGCCGCCCACCACCACCGCCCCTTCCAGGGCAGCAATCAGCTCGGCGACGATAGGACCGGCCATTGCCATCAATCCGACTCCCGGCAAGAAAAATACTGCCGGAGCCAGCAATAAACCCCAGATGCCGCCCCAGAATGCACCGGCGCCGCCCCAGGTTTTGATGCGGTCGGCAGCCGTATAGAATCCTATCGGATGCTCTTCTGTGTGATAGCCCTTGCCGATCAGGGACAATTTCTTGACATCGAAATCGGCCCGGCGCAGCCACTGGATTGCCTGCTCCGCTTCGGCGTGAGTGGCGAAGACGTAAAACGGCGAATTTTCTATTTCCACGATGTTTCCTTGATAAATGCTGGATGAATGACTCAGGCGCGCTGTCATGATAAAAATGCGGCTTGCGCGGCGCGACGCCTCGCTCAGACGATCACGAGATGGTCCACCACGTTACGCACCCCCGGCGTCGCCCAGGCAGAATGGCAAGCCAGATTGCGTTCCGCCAGACTGTGGACAGTGCCGGCCAAGGTCACGTTCGTGCCCTGGATTTCGACAGATATATTTTGTGCATCGATGTGGGCGCGCCGTTTCAAGGCTGCCTCGATTTCCGATTCGACTGCGCTCAGCGATATCTTGGGCTTGATCATGATCTGATTGCTGACGCCCGCCACTCCCATCAGGTGGCGCACCGCACCGGTAGCCGCCAGCTTCTGATACTCCCAGTCGACCTCGCCGGAGAGCGTGATCCAGCCAGCTTCGACCACCACCTTGACCGCGTCTTCCGGCAAGTAAGTCATCCATTGCAATACGTTTTCTGCCGAATGCGCAATATCGGAATCGTTGCGTTTGCTTGACCCTGGCAGCGTGACGTCGATTTCGATTGCCAGCGCCTTCAGTCCCGCCACGCGTTGGACGGCCTGCTCGGCATGCCATTTCTCCGCGTAGCTGCCGACGTGCCCGGCCAAGGTCACGACACCATCTTTCACTTCAACGCCAATCTGTGCAGCGTTGACCGCAGGCTCCCATTTCAGCTCTGCCAGAACATCCTGCTGCATCTGCATATCGGTTTTCATGTGATTCTTTCAATCGGGTTAACGAAAATCGAGCATGCTCGTCGCCTGTGCAGCCGTCAGTTCGGTACGACACTTAATAGAAAATCGGAAGCTCAGGTCGCCATCCTGGCGGGAAGCAATCTCTCGCATTCGCGTTTGACCACCGCATAGCATTCGCAGCTGCGTTGTTCCAGGCCACGGCGGTCAATCACGGAGATATGGCCGCGGGCATAACTGATCAAGCCTGCCTGCCGTAAACTGCGCGCGGCCTCGGTAATCCCCTCGCGCCGCACGCCGAGCGTGTTGGCAATCAGTTCTTGCGTTATCACAAGATGATTGTGCTGCAGACGGTCTATGCTGAGCAACAACCAGCGGCATAGCTGCTGATCGACAGCGTGATGGCGGTTGCAGACCGAGGTTTGCGCCATCTGCGTAAGCAGCGCCTGGGTATAACGCAGCAGCAAATGCAGCACCGGGCCGCCACGGTTGAATTCTTCTTTCATGATGCTGGCCCGCAGGCGATAACCCTGTCCGGCGCTCAATACCACGGCCCGGCTTGGCGTGGATTCACCGCCCATGAACAGGGAGATGCCGACAATGCCTTCGTTGCCGACACCGGCGATTTCGGCAGAACCGCCGCTTTCCAACAGATACAGCAGCGAGACGATAGCGCTGGTGGGGAAATAGACGTAATTCTGTACACTTCCCGATTCGTACAGCACCTGGCCCAAGGGCATCTCTATGGCTTCCAGATACGGTAGCCAGCGCCGCCAGACGGCATCCGGCAAAGCCGCCAGCAAATGATTTTTCATGGGATCCGGCTGCGCAAGCTGTTGCTTGGCCGGGACTGGATAATGCACATTGAGGCATCGCTTAACCAAGCCGCCATGAAAGGCAGCGTCGATGTCATGACTTACACCCGCAGTTCTGGCATCCATGTTCATTCCGCCCGCGGCAGCTTGCCGCTTCGGATGACAGGCAGTTCCGCCAAGCCTGCGTCATGCGCCCATTTCCAGTTGCGGATTTCAGGCATGTCTTCACCGTGCTGTTCAATGTACTGCCTGTGGGCGAACAGCCTGTCGCGGACGAACTGTTTGGCATAAGTGGCCCGCGCCGCCAGTTGCGGCAAGCGGTCAACGACGTCGCCAAACAGATGGAAGCGATCCAGTTGGTTGAGCACCACCATGTCGAACGGCGTGGTGGTCGTGCCCTCCTCCTTGTAGCCATGCACATGCAGATTGCCGTGATTGGTACGCCGGTATGTGAGACGGTGAATCAAGGCCGGATAACCGTGATAGGCAAAGATGACCGGCTTGTCGACAGTGAACAGCTCATCAAAATCGTGGTCGCTCAGACCGTGCGGATGCTCGCTCTGCGGCTGCAACCTCATCAGGTCGACAACATTGATCAGGCGCACTTTCAGTTCCGGGAAATGCTTGCGCAGCAAGGCCACCGCGGCCAGGGTTTCGAGGGTCGGCACGTCGCCGCTGCAGGCCATGACCACGTCCGGTTCGCCGCCCTGGTCGTTGCTGGCCCACTCCC
>NZ_DATMRB010000161.1:0-26089 GCF_035566555.1 Collimonas sp. | reverse complement strand
CGCGCTGCGCGTGGCGGCGACGTCGCCGAGATCGAGCGGCAGATAAGTCGCCTGGGCGCCGTGGGCGGCGATTGCTTGCAAGGTGAGCCGTACTTCCCGTGCTGCCAGTACCGCCCGGCAGCTGTCCTCCAGCATGCGC
The DNA here is from genome assembly GCF_035566555.1 of Collimonas sp. Lineage (GTDB taxonomy): Bacteria > Pseudomonadota > Gammaproteobacteria > Burkholderiales > Burkholderiaceae_D > Collimonas. The sequence continues at coordinate 25,950 of NZ_DATMRB010000161.1, read as the reverse complement.
GGCGTCGGCGTACCGCCATTACTGCGCAAGTGTTGTAGCGCGTTGTTTCTGAGCGTGGCGGCGTCATCGATATTCTCGGCCCAGGCCGGATCGCGCTCGACCAGCGGCGTGCGTCCAATCAGGACGAAATGCGCAGCTACGGTGGCTGCCAGCGCCTGTACGCAATGTGCAGTCACACCGCGGGCGCCGCCGGTAACCAGCACCAGGTCGCCTGCACGCAGTGGCGGCAGAGCGCCTTGCTGTTCAGGCGTAGCCGGTGCAGACGCCAGCGTCCAGCGTCCATCTGCAGTCCAGCCGGTTTCGGCCGGTGCTTGATCGGCATCGTGCATTTCCGCCAGCAGGGATTGTGCGGCTGCCGCGGGACTTAATTCTGGCGCCAGATCGACAAAGCGTGCGGCGACGCCTTCTGCCTCTAGCCGTAGCGTCTTGATCAGGCCGGCCAGGCCGCCGGCGACCGGATCGCCGTCAGGCGCGCCGAGACTGCCGAGTTTGCCGTCAAGCCGGGCGGTGGCCAGCAAGGTCAGCCGGCCCAGGCGGCCATCCAGCCATGGCAGCATGACGCGAACGGTGCGCAACGCCAGAGCCAGGCGATTGCGGCTGGCGACCTTGCTATCCGTTGCTTGCAGCAGCAAAGCGATTGCCGGTGTGCCAAATTGTTGGGCGAGCGACGCCAGCGTCGCCGCCAGCGTGTCGATCGAGGCATCGATAACATCCGCGTTGATCGCCTGCTTCGAATTTGGCGCTATCCAGCCGCCCAGGCGGATGACCAGCGGCCGGTAGCCTGCTTGCAGCAGACCGTCCGCCGCCGCGTTTCCAAGCTCGCCGCCATCGCTGAAGATCAGCGCCGTCTTGCCGGCATTGGCTTGAGGACTGCGCGCTTGCGGCGGATGGGGCAAGGCTTGCGCGCAAACCGGCAACGGCTGCCACGGCGAGACGTTAGCCTGGACGCGAGGACCACGGGCAAGCAATGCTGCGATTTCCACCAGCGTGCTGGCGCTGCGCAATTCGTCGCTGGCCGAGCCGGCGGCAATGCCCAAGGTATCGCGCACACTGGACAGGATTTCGACGCGTTTGATCGAGTCGACACCCAAATCGCTTTCAAGCCGCATGTCGAGCGACAGCATGTCGACCGGATAGCCGGTTTTTTCGGCGACGGTCGCTAAGAGCAGGCCACTGATATCAGCACCGGGCTGTTGCAAGGTTGGTGGAACGGGTTGGGATTCCGGTTGCGGCGGTGCTGCTGGCGGCGAGGCAATCGCTGTCGCCTCGCTGGCGGCGCCACTCAGCAATTCGGCGATGGCGGCCAGCGTCGCCGCATTGCGCAACGCATCCGAACTGGCCGCAGCAGAGACCGCTATACCGAGCGCATCACGTACGGCGGACAGGATTTCGACCCGTTTGATGGAGTCGACGCCGAGATCCGCTTCCAGCCGCATTTCGGCGGACAACATGTCAGCCGGGAAGCCGGTCTTGTCTGCGACCGTTTGCAGCAACAGGGCCAATACGTCGCCGGCATTGCCGGCAACAGCGGTGGCTGGCAGCGCAATGACACTGGCTGGAGCTGGGGTTGTAGCCGACGTCGACGCCTCGGCTGCAACTGCGCTTGCACCAGGGCTTTCCTGGTGCCCGAGCAATGCGGCGATATCCGTCAGCGTTGCGGCGTTGCGCAGCTGGTCGGTGGCTGAATGACTCTGCAACCCGAGGGTGTCGCGGATAAAGGAAAGAATTTCGACGCGTTTGATGGAGTCGACGCCAAGGTCAGCCTCCAGCCGCATATCGAGCGACAGCATATCGACCGGATAGCCGGTTTTGTCAGCCACAGTGTTTAACAGTAAGGCGCCAATGTCGGATACCGAAGCCGTCGGGTTGGTCTGTTCGGGGCCGCTGACGTGCAACGCTGCCGGAACCGGAACCGGAACCGGAACCGGAACCGGAACCGGAACCTGGACCTGGACCTGGACAGGCTCCGTAACGGGAGCTGCAGCAACCTTGCTTGTATCGCTGCTGGCTTGCGCTATGCATTGAGCAAGTTCCGCCAGGTTACGCGCCGACGACAGTATTTCGGGCGCAGGCAGGGCGCCCAGCGCTGCGCGCATGGCCGAGAGTATTTCCACGCGCTTGACAGAATCGATGCCGAGATCGCCTTCGATCGACATCTGGGCTTCAATCAGCGATGCCGGAAAGCCGGTTTTCTCTGCGACGATATCCGTCAATAGCTGCAGGACATGAGTGGAGGCAACGCCAGGATCGGCCGGCGCAGTGACTTGTGCCGCAGGAACGGGAGCTTGTGGCGCACGGCCCTGATTCGCAAGGTCGGAAGGGGTAAGCGGAAGGGGAGAAATCTCGGCAGTGACAGGCAAGGCAGCGCCGCCGCTGGCCGCCAATTGGTTGATGGCCTGCTGCTGTCCTTGCATGAAGGCAGCGTGTGAAGCGTTGATGCTCGCCTGGTTGCGTTGAATTTCAGCCGCGACTTCCATCGAAGGTGAATGCTGCGCCAGGCTGCGCGCCAGCGTCGCCTGTCTGTCGAGGAAATCCTGATGTATTTCTGCAAGTCGGTTCTGCGCTGCCAGCACCGCAGTTTGTTGCACAGCTGATGCATCGGCAGGCGTCGCCGGCTCTTGCAGCTTGGACAAGATGCCGGCCAGCGCGCCGCGCGGTTTTTCCACCACTGGCCAGGGAGGCTGGTTCGGGTTGCGGATGATATGGGCGCCGATCTGGACCGATAAGGCGCTGGCCGGAGTTTTCTTGAAAACCGGGGTCGCCAGTTGCAGCGCTTGTCCCAAAACGGCAAGCCGCACCATGGCTTCCTGGATCTGGCGGCTGTCGTCGCCGGCCGGATCGTGCGCCACCGGCAGGGCCACATGCGGGCGGTCGCCGAGGATGTCGTCGATCAGCCTGGTCAGGATTGCGCGCGGGCCGATCTCCACGAAAATCCGGCCGCCGGCGGCGTATGCAGCTTCAACCTGTTGCCGGAATTGCACTGCGGCGAAAGGCTGGCGGGCCAGCAAATCGCGGATTCCGCTAGCGTCCGCCGGGTAGTGCTGCGCGTTCAGGTTGGCCAGCACAGGCAAGGCGGGCGGCCCCAGTTCGATGTTTGCCAGCGCGGCATGCCAGGGCTCGACAGCATAACTGACATGTTCGGTATGGAAGGCGGCGGCAACCGGGATCGGCGTCGCATCGATGTTGTTGCGCTTGAAGACTTCCAGCGCATTGGTCAACACCTCGCGGGCGCCGCCGGCCACGGTTTGCCTTGGGCTATTCAGATTGGCAATGGCCAGCCCCGGTATTTGCGGCAACAGTTCGGTCACCCGTTCTGCGGCGGCGCTGATGGCGATCAGGCCGCCGACATTGGCGCCGGGTGGCGGCGTCAACGCGTCGCCGCGCGCCAGTACTGCGCTGCGATAGGCCTGGTCGCTGAACACGCCTGCGGCCCATAATGCGGTCAATTCGCCAAAGCTGTGGCCGAGTGCGATGGCTGGCGTAAAGCCGGCGTCGCGCAACAGAGAATAGGCGGACATGCTGTAGGCCCCGATCGCAGTCTGAGCGTGCAGCGTATGCGTCAGCGCCTTGCGCTGGGCTTCGACGCGGCTGGCGTCGAAGCTGTCGGGAACGAAGAGCAGGCTCGAAACCGGCTTGAAACCGCTGGCTTTGCCGGCCGCATCGAACGCTTCGAAATACTTGCGCACCTGCGGGAAATCGATCGACAGGCGAGCGCCCATGCCGACGGTTTGCGAACCCTGGCCGCTGAATACGGCAACCACGCGCGCATCGGCGGCCATGGCCTGGCGCCGGTAATGGACGCCGGTCGGCAGTGACCAGGCATCTTCTTGCAATCGTTTCTCCAGCATATCGGCAGCGCTGCGCAACAGTGCGGGAGCTGCTTCGCGCGAGCGTGCCAGCAAGCCGATGCGGGCGTCGCTTGACGGCACCGCGGCCAGCGGCCATAACAATGTTTCGGCGCCGCCGTTTTCTATCTCGCCGGCCAGTTGGCGGCACGTGAGCACCAGCTGCGCCGGCGTGGCGGTGCTGAGCAGGATCGGCAACGCTTGCAGGTGGCTGGGCTGGGGATGATCGTTCACATGCTCTTCCAGCGCGACATGCAGGTTGGCGCCGCCAAAGCCGAAAACGCTGACGCCGGCGCGGCGCGGGCCCTGCGCAGGCGTGAGCCATGGGCGGGCGTGGCGTGGCAGGTAAAACGGTCCGTTGTCCAGATTCAGGCGCGGATTCGGCGCTTGCACGTTCATGGTTGGCGGGATCACCTTGTGATACAACGCCAGGACTGTCTTGATCAGACTGGCCGCGCCTGCCGCTGCCTTGGTATGGCCGATCTGGGCCTTGACGCTGCCCAGCGCGACTGCATTGTCGGTGGCGTTGAATACGCTTTCAAGCGACTCGATCTCGACCGCGTCGCCGACCACGGTGCCGGTTGCATGGGCTTCGATCAGGCCGATTGACTGCGGGTCGAAGCCAGCGTCTGCGTAAGCCGCCTGCAGCGCGCGGATCTGGCCCGAGCTGCGCGGAGCATAGATGGCGCCGCCGGCGGCGTCGGTGGAGGCGCCGAGACCGCGAATCACGCCGTAGATACGGTCCTTGTCGGCGATGGCGTCGTCCAGGCGCTTGAGCACCAGCATGCCGACTCCTTCCGAGATCATGGTGCCGTCGGCATCGGCGTCGAATGAGCGGACCTTGCCGCTCTTTGACAGTGCGGGCGTCTTGCTGAAGCTGAGATAGGCGACATTGGAGTTGTCAGTGTCGACGCCGCCGGTGACCATGATATCTGCGGCGCCGCTACGTAATTCCTGGCATGCCAGACGTACCGCCGATAGCGAGCTGGCGCAGGCGGCGTCGACCGTATAGCTGGCGGCTCCGAGGCCGAAACGGTTAGCGATACGGCCGGCGACGACGTTGGCCAGGAAACCTGGAAAGGTATCCTCGGTCCAGTCCGGATAATGCTGACGCATGGCGTCGGCCACGCTGGCAATGGCGCGTTCGTCGATACCGGCCTGACGCAACGTGTCGATCCATTTCGGGATTTCGCTGCGCTTGGCCATTTCCAGCGTGAGTTTCATGGTGGTGCCGGATACCCCCAGCACGATGCCGGCGCGGTCGGCGGGCAAGCGCCGTCCCTGGCCTGCGGGGTCGGGGTTGTAACCTGCATCGATCAAGGCCTGACGGCCTACCGCCAATGCAAAAATCTGCGCCGCATCGGTCGATGCCAGCGACTTCGGCGGCAAACCGAAGAGCATGGGATCGAAGGCAATATCGGGAATGAAGCCGCCGCGGTCGGAGTATGTGCGGTCAGGCGCACTCGGGTCGGCGTCGAAATAGTCGTCCACCCGCCAGCGGCTCGACGGTACGGTTTCCAGGCATTCGCTCTCATTGAGAATATTGCTCCAGTACTCGTTCAGGCTGTTGGCCTTGGGCATGAGCGCAGCCATGCCGATGACCGCAATAGGGGAGTGGGCGAAGCTGCGAGGCGCTTCATCCGGACTAGGCTGTGACTGGTTGATGAGCATTTCCGATTCTCTTTATCAGTGAAAAACAAGTTGGTCGTTTTGGTTGCTTTTTGAGAGGCGACTGCCTGCGGCTTGTTTCGCCGCCGGCGGTCGTCCCGGCGTTCAGTTGTTCATATACATACCGTCAGGGAGTTGTCACAGGATTCGTATCCATGCTTTGCTGTATCAATTCGGCCAAAGCCGCTGCATGCGCCCCTGTCACCATGGTGATGTGGTCGCCGGGCGCCTGGAACGTTGCGGAAATTTCACGGCACAGCACCCCCCAGCCCAAGGCGGTATCTGCCGGCGCCGGGGTTTCGCTGGAGCGGATCACACTCAAGGCGCCATCCCAATACTGCGGCTGGTAGGTCGACAAGGCTTCGATGCTGCGCTGGTAAGTCAGCAGCAGATCGTCGATGACTTCCACCGAAGCGCCGGCCGGCAAAGTGCCGGCTGCCTTGAAGCGTTGCAGCAGCAAGTGACGTTGCTGCTGCGGCGACAGCCCTTCCAGCTGTTCCATCCGGATCTCGACCGCACGCCCGAAATAACTGGCCGCGGCGTCGGAAATGGCGACGATCCAGTCGCTCTCGCCATAGCCGATGAACTCCTTGCCGCCATCCGGCACGGTGGTATCGATCAGGATCAGGGCGCCGACGTGACGACCGGTCTGCGTCAGCTGTCGAGCGGTCTCGAAAGCCACCACGGCGCCGAACGAATGACCGGCCAGATGCACGGTTCCTTGCGGCTGGTGCAGGTCGATCGAACGCGCCAGCTCGGCGGCAATGGCTTCGATCGAGATTGCGCCGGATTCCAGCAGCATGTCCGGCTGGGCGCCGATCAACGCTATACGGCCTTCGAGTATCTGCGCCAGCGGCAGGTAGGCCAGCGGATTGCCGCTGGCCCCCGGCATCAGATACATCGGCTGGCCGGCGACGCCCAACGGCAACAGGCTGACGCCGCCTTTCTCGGCGTCGCCTTCCAGCAGCCTGGACAAGCTGCCGATAGTCGGATCGCGCAAGAAAGCGGTGAACGGGATGGTGCGGCCGAAGCGGATCCGTAGGCGCGACATCAGATCCAGCGCCAGCAGCGAATGCCCGCCGAGGGAAAAGAAATTGTCGTCTATCCCGATCGGACTGTAAGAAAACAGGTCTTCCCATAACTTGGCAAGATCCAGTTCCAGCGGCGTACGCGGCGCTTGCGCGGCGCGCACCACCGGCACGCAAATACCTGGAGGCGAGGAAAGAGCAGCCTGTGCCGCCGCGATATCGATATTGTCTTCGGTCAGCTGGCGCAGCAATACGACGAATGCGTCCAGCAATTTCTCGCTTTCGGATTCGGGGAAATACGTATTGTCGCCAGCCAGTTCACAGCGCCAGCCATTGTCAGGAACAATCACCAGCGTGACGGGGAAACGCGTGCGAGAACCGTGCCCGGCCACGGTGACCAGTTGCGGCAGGACGCTATCCCCGGTGCCCGCTTGCGGCTGGTGCTGCGCTCGAGGAAAGTTTTCAAAGATCAGCAACGTGTCGCTCAGCGCGCGATTCAGCGGCAGGCCCGACCAAGAATGAATATCGCCGCCGGTGCACCATTCGTACGGTGTTAGCGCTGCGCTGACGGCGCCCAGTTCGCTCAGCCATTGCCAGGCATTGCCGGTGGCAGGAACCGCCAATCGCAACGGCAAACTATTTATAAACAGGCCGACCCAGGCTTCGCTGCCGGCGACTTCGGCGGGGCGGCCGGATACCGTAACCGAAAACACAATGTCGCTGCGACCCGATGCCCATGTCATCACCAAAGCCCATGCGCCTTGCGCCACCAGGGCTGGCGTAGTACGGTGGCGGCGCGCCAGCTGCTCCAGCTGTTGCACAATGCTGGCCGGAACCTGGCGGCGCTGGTCGGCGTGGCCTTCGCCAGGCGCCAGCTGCTCGACATAACGGCCGGGAATCGTCGGCGTTTGCGCATGGGCCAGGTTCTGCTGCCAGAAGGCCGCTGCGGCTTCACGGTTGCGCGATGCCAGCCAACTGGCATGATCGCGGACGCTGCCTGGCGAGGTCTGGCTGCCATTTCCGTCCAGCACCTCGGACAGCAGCTGGGCGACGCTCCAGCCATCCAGCAGCGCGTGATGGTAGGTCCAGATGAACAGCCAGCTTTCCGGCGTCAGGCGGATCGTGGCAAAGCGCAGCGGTACGTCGTTGCCGTCAAAACCGGCTCGGCTGTCATGTTGCAGCCAGTCGGCGATGTCCTGTTGCTGACTGGCGGCGTCGCGTGCGCTCCAGTCGAAGTGCTGCCAGACAGCTGCATGACGTTCAAAGACAACGCATAGCGGATCGCCGGCAGGACGCCAGATAAAGCTGCTGCGCAGCGTTTCATGGCGCGCCACCAGGCTGCCCCAGCTGTTTTCCAAAGCGCTGTAATCGAGCGGCCCCTCGAAGGTGGCGACGAATTGTTCTATATGCAAACCGCGTTCGCGATGCGCCATGTTTTCCAACAGCATGCCGCGTTGTTGTGAGCTTACCGGCAGCAAATCTGCGATGTGGCTGGCGCTCAGCCGGTTATCCGCCAGTATTGCGTCGAGCTCGTGCTGGGTGTCGATGCCGGCCAAGGGGAAATCGCAGGGTGCGCGGCCGCCGGCTGCGGCAGTCTTGGTGTGTTCCACCACGTCAAGCAACGCCAGTTTTGCCGCCGCCGCCCAGGCTTCGACGTTGCGCTGCGCGAACTGGCCATGGCTGAAGCGGAAGTCCATGCGCAGGCCGGCGTTATCGACCGAAGCGACAATCTCTAGCGGATAAGGTCTGCTGTTTTCGGCTGCACTGGTGGCGCCGCTGCTTTCTTCTACTAGCATGAACGGTCCGCCTGGTGGCAGGCTGTTGTCGAAGCGGCCAAGATAGTTGAACGCCACCGCAGGCATCTCGCCGCCGGAAGGCATCTCTCTGGCGCTTTGACGGATGGTTTGTTTGAGCGCCAGCAGGGCTTGCCCGGTACCGGCGTCGGCAGCCAGCGCCAGATGGACCGGCGCTATCGCAGTAAACCAGCCGACCGTACCGGACAGATCGACGCCGTCGACCTCCCGGCCATGCCGTTCCAGGGCCACGCTCAGATCGCCGCGGTCGAAGGCGTCGCGCAAGCCAAGCATCACGCCGGCCAGCAGCAGTTCGGTAGGCTCCGTGCGATAAGGCAGATTGGCCGCGCCCAGCAGGTCAGCTGCAATTTGCGGCGGCAGCTGCAGTGTGACGATACCAGTGTCTGCTTCCAAATGAGCGCCATCCGGCCAGTCGAAAGGCGGCAAAGCCGGCGTTGGCGATGATGCTGCAGCTGCGGCGGACTGCGCGGGCGAGACGCTGGTCGCGAGATGAGCGGCCCAGTCGGTGATGCCCAGTGCAGGCGCTTCAATTGTTTTGCCTTGCAAGGCCAGCGTCAGGTCTTCCAGTAAGATGCGCCAGGACACGCCATCGACCACCAGATGATGCGCGATCAATACCAGGTGCGGCCATTCGTCATGGTCGCCTTCGACCAGCACGGCGCGCCAGATCGGGCCGTTTTCAATATCCAGGCTGGCTTGTGCCGCTTCGATATGGGCCAGCGCTTGCGCCTGGTTATCGGCGGTAACGCGCAGCAGGGAACTCTCCACCGTGGCGACGGCTTGTTGCAGCCAGCCGTCAGCGGTGTTCAGAAAGCGCAGGCGCAAGGCTTCATGCGTCTGCTCCAGTTGCAGCAATGCCGGTTCCAGGCCAGGCAATGCCTGTGGTTCCAAGGCTAGGCGCACGGCCTGATTCCAATGGTGACGGTTGGCCAGTTCCAGATTGAAGAACCAGTTCTGGATCGGCGTTGCCGGCAATGGACCATGATCGGATCGTTTAACGAAAGCTTGCTGGCGACGGCGCATCAGCGTGCTTTGCGCCTGCAAGGTCGGATGGCGCAGCATTTCCTGCGGCCGCAATTCCCAGCCTTGGCGCGTCAGGCGCATGGCCACTTGCATCGCCATGATCGAGTCGCCACCGAGGTCGTAGAAATTATCTTCCATGCCAACCTGCGTCACCTGCAAGACATCTTGCCAGATGCCCGCCAGGATCAGGCTTTCCGAACTGGAGGGAGGAGTGCGGAGGGTTTCGCCCGCCACTTCCGCCACAGGCAAGGGCAGCGCGGCGCGGTCCAGCTTACCGTTGCGGGTCAGCGGCAAGCTGTCCAGGATCACCAGCGCGCCTGGAATCATGTGCTCGGGAAGCCGTTGCACCAGGAACCCGCGCATGGCGGCCAGGTCCAGCTGGCCATGTTGATCAGTCGCAGGCTGGGCCGCCACGATATAGGCCACCAGGCGCGCGTGGCCGCCTACGATTTTCAATTCGACGGCAGCTTGGGCTACGGCTGGATGGGTGATCAAGCTGGCTTCGATCTCGCCCGGTTCGATGCGGAAGCCGCGGATCTTCAACTGACGGTCGGCGCGGCCAAGAAAATCCAGCACGCCGTCGCTACGCCGCCGCACCAAATCGCCGCTACGGTACATCCGCGCTTGCGGCTCGCTGCTGAACGGATCGGGCAGGAAGCGCTCTGCGCTCAGATCAGGACGATTGATGTAGCCAGCAGCAACGCCGCCGCCGCCGATATACAGCTCGCCAATCACACCGGCCGCTACCGGTTCGCCGTGGCGGTCAAGCACGTACAGGCGCGTGTTGCCGTGCGGCTTGCCGATAGGTAATGAATGCGCTGCCGGATCGATATCGGCCAGCCGCACTTCGTGGTGGCAGGCAATAACGGTGGTTTCGGTCGGGCCGTAGCCGTTATACAGCTTTGCCCGGCCGCCGCAAGCCATGATCGCGCGCACGGCGTTGAGCGATACGCGGTCGCCGCCGGCCATCAGGCAGTCGAGCTTCGACAGCGTGGCTGCGCGGACTTCGCATAGTTGCTGGAACAGGCCGGCGGTCAGGAAGCTGACGGATACCTGGTGGGCTTCAATCAGGTCGGCCAGCGCATCCAGGCTTGGCAAGCCCGGCGGAGCGATCACCAGGCGGGCGCCGGTCAGCAGCGCGCTCCATATTTCAAGCACCGAGGCGTCGAATCCGGTCGGCGCAAAATGCAGGAACACGGCATTGCCGTCGCCGGGTGTGGTTGGCATCCCTGCCACGAAGTGCACCACGTTGGCATGCGTTACCTCGACCCCCTTGGGCCGGCCGGTAGAGCCGGAAGTGAACATGACATAAGCTCGTGCATCTGCCGCGATGGCCGGCATCTCCAGCGAGCTTGCGCCAGGGACGTTGCCGATCTCGCTGGTGTATACAATGGCGCGAAATGGTGTCGCCTGGATCGGACAATCATTGCTGACGCAGACCAGCAGGCTTGCCGCCGCATCTTCCAGCAATTCCGCGATGCGCGCTGCCGGCAGATCGGGGGCAATCGGCATATAACTGCCGCCGGCAGCCAGAATCCCGAGCATGCCTTCGATAAAGCCGGCTGAACGTTGCCCGTCCAGCGCCACCACTTCGCCTGGCTGCATGCCGGCTTGCAGCAATCGGGTGGCGACCGCCAGCGCCCGTGCATGGAGTGCGCCATAGGTCATGTTGTCGGTCTGTAGTTCGCCCCATTGCAGCGGCGCGATTAGCGCCAACTGTTCTGGTACGGCGTCGGCCATCTGGCTGAAACGTTGCCACAGATTGTCAGGTCCTGGCCAGTGTGCGGCGTTGCCGCCGGCACTGAGTAAGTCTTGCCGTTCCTGTGGCGCCAGCATCGGCAGACGCGATAGCGGCAGGTCCGGCGCGTCGACTACGGCGCAGGCCAGTCGCACCAGATGCGTGAGCAGTTGCTGCACGCCTTCCTGGCCGAAGCGGGCGGTGGAGTATTCTAGCGACAGCGCCAGCGTGTCGCCGATTTCGTCGATGGCCAGGAACAGGTCGAATTTTGCGGTGTCGCCGCTGATCGGCAAGGGCTGGACTTCTAGTCCGGTAAACGCGAGCCTGCTGCTGACCGCATTCTGCAATGCGATCATGGCCTGGAACAGCCCGGCGCGCGCATCTGGCGCCACCACCTCGGAGAGGATGCGTTCGGCCGGCACTTCGGCATGCGAAAATGCTTCTGCGGCCGTGGCCGCCACGTGTTTCAGCAATTCGCGGAAAGAGGGATCGCCGTCCAGATCCAGCCGCAACGGCAAGCGCCCGGCGAACAGGCCGATGACGCCCTCCAGCTCAGTGCGGCCACGGCCGGCGATCGCAGTGCCGATGATCAAGTCGGTTTGTCCGCTATAACGGTATAGCAGCGCCGCGAAGGCTGAGGCCAGCGCCGAAAACAAGGTGGTGCCGGCTTGCGTAGCCAGCCGCCGCAAGCCACTGCAGGCAGATGCTGGTAGTTCGGCCCGTAGCGAAGCGCCGGCAAACTCGGCGACAGAACCCGGAGGCCGTTCGGAAGGGAGTTCCAGTGGCGCCGGCAAATTGGCAAGCGTGCTACGCCAATACGCCAGGTCGGCGCTATCTTCGCCTTGCCGGCTGCGGGCTTCCTGCCATGCGGCGAAATCGGCGTAGCCGAGCGGCGCTGCTCCTAGCTGCTGTTCTGCGGTTGGCAGTGTGACGCCAGGCTGGTAGAGCTGGCTTAGCTCGCGTACCATGATGTCGATGCTCCAGCCATCTGCAACGATGTGATGCGGCGTCAGGATCAAGACATGGCGCTCGCTGCCGAGCACGATCAGCCTGGCGCGCAGCAGCGGTGCAATTTCAAGCTGGAACGGCTGCTCCGCTTCCGCCGCCAGCAGCGCGCTGACGCGGGCGGACTGTTCGATTTCGCTCAAGCAGGACAGATCGATTTGCGGCATCTCAAACTGTACTTCGGGCATGACCACCTGCATCGGCTGGTCGTGTTCGACCCGGATCGCGGTGCGGAACGCTTCGTGGCGATTAAGTAGCCCCTGGAAAGCGGCGCGCAAGGCGGCTTTGTCGAGCCGGCCTGCCAGGCTGAGCGCACCCGGGATCAGAAATGCCCTGCCGCCGCCATTTTGCTCGGCCATCCATACGGCATGCTGCTGCGCCGACAGTGGTACCGGATAGCCAGCCGCTGCGCTGCGTTTGCCGATCGCCGTTTCGCTTGCGCCGGCGGCACCGAGCAGCGTCAGCAGCGCTTCACGGTGGGTCGCCAGTGCGGCTTTCAATTGCGTGGTCAGTTGCCCTTTGCGGGAACGAAAGCGCAACTGACCTTCTTCCGCCCACAACGCGATGCCGGCACGGTTCAGTTCAGCTAGCAGGCGGATTGCGTCAGCACTCATAGTGTCCCTTCCTCATATTCGTTGTCGTGGGTCAGCCCGGCGGCTGCCGAGCGGCCTCCCTGTAACGCGGCGATGGCTGTGGCCAGCAAGCGCACCGTCGGCGCTTGCAATACCAGGCCTACAGACAGCGGCAGGCCGGTAGCGCTGCGTAATTTGGCGATGACCCGGGTGGCGATCAGGCTATCGCCGCCCAGTGCAAAGAAGTCGTCGTCGGGGCCGATGCCGGGCAAGGCCAGTGTTTCAGCCAGGGCCTTTGCCACGCTTGCTTCGATCGGATCGTCGTAAGTGTCGAGATAGGCGATATCAGCCATGTCCGTCGCCGGATCCGCTTCCGCCGACTGCGAGGTCCAGCGCTCCAACCGTGTCTGCAAGCGGCCGGCTGCGACCAATACCCGTCCGACCAGGCCCAGGGCCAGCGCCTGCTCGGTGAGGCGGATAGCGTTAGCGGCTGATAGGGCCGGTTCGGCGCCCACGGCCGCGGGTGCGTGGAAGCGCCAGCCGTCATACGCCAGCGCCAGCCAGGGAGTAGCGCCGTTACGGTTCTGCTGCTCGGCGCACACTTCCAGCCAGCGGTTGCCGGCGGCATAAGCAGCAAAACCCAGACCGCCAAGGACAGTCGAGAGCGACGAACATAAGACCACGTGATCCAGCTCCAACGGTTGCAAAGCTGCGGCCAGATAGCTGGTGCCGCTGCACTTTGCCGCCAGGATTGCTGCGCTTTCAACGTTGTCGGTTTCAAGAATCGGGCGCTGGGCGGCGTTGCCGGCAATGCCGGCGGCATGAATCACGCTGTCGAGCCGGCCGAAGTGTTGCAAGGCTGCCCGCACCGTGGATTCAGCTACGTCAGGCTGCGAAATATCGCCGGCCAGCGGCAAAATCTGAGCGCCGAGGTGCCGCAACTCTTGCAGACGAGGATCGTGTTCGTCCGGCAGCTGCCGCCCGAGCAAGACCAGACGCGCTTGCGAAGATTGCGCCAGATGCCGCGCGAACGCCATGCCGACCCCGCCGAAGCCGCCGGTAATCAAGGTTACGCCATTGGTGCGCCAGGCCGAGGCTGAGACCATGGCCGGAGCCGCCAGCGGCGACGCTACGGCAACCCGGCGACGGCCATCGCGCAGCACGACCTGCGACGGACCGTTGGCCAGGCACTCATTAGCCAAGGCACTAACCTGGCGCGGGTTCAACGTTGCCGCAGCTGCTTCACACAGATCGATCTGGCGCAGCGCCAGTTCCGGCAACTCCTGGCCGATACACAGCGCGGCTGCAGCTGTCATGGCGGCATGGCGGTCGGTGGCGGCGTCGGCTTGCTGTGCATTGCGTGTGACCACCACCAGGCGTGTCTTGCCGCCCGCCAAACGTTGCGCCAGCCAGGTCAGGCGCTGGAAATCAGGCGTCAGCGCAATCAACAGATCGGCTTGCCCTACGTCGGCCGGGGTCTGCCAGCTCTGTACGGTAATGCCGAGCAGCTTGAAACGCTCCGTCAATGCCGCCGACAGCGGCGATTCGGCGCCCAGCAGCGCGACGCTGGCTACGGGCGTCGGCAGCGCCGGTTCTGCGTAATGCCAGTCAAGCAGCGCCAGATGCGGTGCCGCCGGTTCGTTTTTTTGCGGCGCGGTTACAGATACTGGCGCAGCAAACCAGTGTCGGTTGCGAGCGAATGGATAAGTTGGCAAAGCGATCCGACGTGGCGTCACAGTCCGTTGGATTGCCGCCCAGTCCGGTGTGAGCCCTGCTTGCCACAAGGCGCCGACCGTATCCAGCAGCGTTTGACGGCCTGGACTATCGGCGGCAGGCTTCGGCATGCATTGGATGGCGCGTAATCCGGCCTGGCGGGTAAACGCGGACAATGTCCGTCCCGGTCCAACTTCCAGCAATAGTGCAGCGGGGTGCTGCAATTGGGCGAGCGCGGCCGCAAACTGTACCGGCTGGCAGATCTGGCGCGCCCAGCGGCCAGCGTCGAGCGCTTCTTCGGTGCGCATCCAGTCGCCGCTGAGATTCGATAGCAAGGGCAAGGTTGGCGCCTGCAGCACCAGCTGCGACAAATGCGGACCGAAAGCCATTGCTGCATCCGCCATCAGTGGCGAATGGAAGGCATAAGCCGTCGGCAGGCGCTGCGCAGCGGTCCCTTGCTGTTCCAGCAGTTCGGCAAATTGCCCGACGATGTCGGTCGGCCCGGCGACCACGGTTAGTTCCGGCGCGTTGATAGCGGCGATGCTGAGCCCGGCTGGAAGGATTGCCGCCAGCGCTGCGGCTGATGCCTCGACTTGCAGCATGGCGCCAGCCGTGCTGGCGTGCATCAGCCGACCGCGCTCGGCGACCAGTTGCAGCGCCGCCGGCAAGCTCAGCATGTCGGCCACGGCAGCCGCGACAATTTCTCCCAGGCTGTGACCCAGCATGCCGGCCGGTTGAATGCCCCAGCTCATCAGCAAGCGCGCCAACGCGTATTCCAGGATAAACAGGGCGGGCTGGGCGACAGCGGTATTCGCCAACAGGGCTTCTGAGTCTGCCGGCGGCTGCACGGAAAACGTGGTGGCGCGAATCGTTTCGCTGAGCGCGGTGTCAAGTTGTGCCAGGCATTGCTCGACGGTTTGCCGGAACTGCGGCTCGTCGGCAAACAGGCTGGCGCCCATGCCGGCGCGCTGGCTGCCCTGGCCCGGGAATATAAAGAAAATCTCCGGCCGGGCCGATGATGCCGGCGCTGTCGGCAGCGCTGCGTTGCGCAAGGCTGAACGGGCGTCCGTTGCGGCGGCGACGCTGACTGCCAAGCGCCACGGCAGTTCACGTCGGCCGGTTTGCAGAGTCCAGGCTGTGCTGGCCAGATCCAGTTGTGGATTGTGCTCCAGTTCGGATAACAGTTTGCCGCGATAACGCTCCAGGCTGTCGGCATCGTGCGCAGACAACACCAGCAACTGACTGGCGTCATCCGCCGCTCCTGCCGGCAACGGCGGCGCCTGCTCGACGATGCAATGGGCATTGGTGCCACCGATGCCGAAGGCACTGACGCCGGCGCGCCGCGACCGTTGCAGATCGCTCCACGGGGTTGACGTGGTAGCCACCTTGAAACGGCTGGCAACGCTGTCCAGTAAGGCGTTCGGCTGGACAACATGCAGGCTTGGCGGGATCATGCCGCGTTCTACTGCGAGTGTGGCCTTGATCAGGCCGGCGACACCGGCGGCTGCATCCAGATGGCCGAGATTGGATTTGAGCGAGCCGATAAGACATGGTGTCGCGTTAGCCGCAGTGCCGGTATTGTCAGCATTATCGGCATTATCGGTGGCATTGCTGAAAGCCCGGGTCAAGGCAGTCAGCTCCACTTCGTCGCCCAGGCGGGTGCCGGTTCCGTGGGTTTCAATATAGCCGATGTCGGCTGCCTGCAGCCCGGCCTGGCGCAAGGCGTCGCGCAGCACCGTTTCCTGGCCGCTGACGGAAGGCGCCGAGAAACCGACTTTTTCCGCACCGTCATTATTGATCGCTATACCGCGAATCACGGCCCGCACCGGATCGCCGTTCGCCAATGCGCGCGACAGACGCTTCAGCACCACGATGCCGACGCCGTTGCCGGGTACGGTGCCGGCGGCCGTGCTGTCGAACGCACGGCAATGGCCGTCAGGCGACATGATTGATCCCTCTTCGTACACATAGCCGACGCGGTGCGGCACCGTGATGGACGCGCCGCCGGCCAGCGCGGTATCTGATTCGCCGCTGAGGATGGAGCGGATCGCCAGCGACACCGCGACCAGCGAAGTCGAGCAAGCCGTCTGCACGCCGATGGCCGGGCCGGTCAGGCCCAGCTTGTAGGAAACGCGGCTGGCCAGGTAATCCTTGTCGTTGGAAAACAGCGTGCGGAACAATTCGCTGCCGGCCAGAGGGTTGTTGCTCAGCGCCGCCAACGCATAGGTGCTGACGGTAGCGCCCGCGAAAACGCCGATGCGGCCGCCGTCTCGGCTGGGATCGATCCCGGCAGATTCCAGCGCTTCCCAGGCGGTTTCCAGAAACAGCCTGCCTTGCGGATCGAGCATGGCGGCATCCGCCGGGCTGTAGCCGAAAAAGCGTTCATCGAACTGATCGATGCCGTCCAGCGGCGCTGCGAACGGTACATAGTCCGGATGGTCAAGCTGGGCAGGGTCGGCGCCGTCCTGCAGCGCCTCTTCGCGGGAAACCTGGCGGATGCCGCTGGCGCCGGCCAGCAAGGATCGCCAGAGTGTCTCGACATCGGCGGAGCCGGGGAAACGTCCCGCCATGCCGATGATGGCGATAGCGTTGTCAGCGTCGTTGCCTGCCGGGCGGTCAAGCGTAACCGTCTGCGGCGCGCCGGCGTTATCGATGAAGGCCGCTAGGCTTGCCACGGTCGGCAGGCGGAACAGGTCGATCAATGTCGGCGCCGCTTCAAATTCTTTGCGCAAACGGGCGTGGACCTGCACCAGCAACAGCGAGTTGCCGCCGGCTTCAAAGAAATTGCTGTTGGTGTCGACGATAGCCTGCTTGAGCACATCGCGCCAGATCGCAGCGATCCGCTGTTCCGTGCCGGACGCGGGCTGCGGGCCTGCAGTGGTGCCTGGTTTGGCCAATGAGCCAGCTAGTGCGGTCAATGCGTGGCGGTCGATTTTCCCGCTGCTGGTCAGAGGGAAAGCCTCGCGCTGATGGATGAAGGACGGCACCATCACCGCCGGCAGCAATCCGGAAAGATGCTGGCGCAGTGCAGCGTTATCTACCGGGCCCGGGACAGGCCCTGCCATGAGTGCGAAGGCGACCAGATGCCGGCTTTCCGCGCTATTGCCTTGCACCAACACCACGGTGTCGCGTATTGCAGGATGCTGGCGTAGCGCTGCTTCGATTTCGCCCAGTTCGATGCGATGGCCGCGCAGCTTGATCTGGTTGTCGCGGCGGCCGATATATTCAATCCAGCCTTCCTGCCGCCAGCGTCCCAGGTCGCCGGTGCGGTACAGCAGCGCATCAGCATTATTGGCGTACGGGTCGCGGATGAAACGTTCGGCGCTCAGTTCCGGACGATTCAGATAACCGCGTGCAACCTGGACGCCGCCGATGCAAATTTCGCCAGGAACGCCGATTGGCATTTCCTGGCCGAACTCGTTCAGTACATGAATGCGGGTATTGGCGACCGGCCGGCCGATCGGCACCGGGCCGCCGCGCTCTTCAGGAACGCAAGGCCAGTAGGTCACGTCGACTGAGGCTTCGGTGGGACCGTACAGATTGTGCAGGCGAGCGTTTGATCCAAAATCGAAAAAGCGGTCGCGCAGCTCCGGCGTCAATGCTTCACCGCTGGTGAATACTTGCCGCAGGCTGGCGCAATGGTCTGGTTCGGCTTCCGCCAGGAAAATTTCCAGCATCGACGGTACAAAGTGCAACGTGCTGATGTTCTGTTCCGCGATCGTGGTGGCGATGTATTCCGGATCGCGATGGCCGCCCGGGCGCGCCATGACCAGGGTGGCGCCGGTCAGCAGCGGCCAGAAAAATTCCCATACCGAGACGTCGAAGCTGCAGCTGGTCTTTTGCAAGACGCGATCCTGCGGCTGCAAGCGGTACTCCGCCTGCATCCAGCGCAGCCGGTTGACGATGCCGGCATGCGGCACCATCACGCCCTTGGGCTTGCCGGTGGAGCCTGAGGTATAGATGACATAGGCGATATCGGCCAGCGTGCGGCTGTCTGGCGCGCGCCAGGCGGTTGGCGCCAGAGCCACGGCATCCGGGCCGATCACCGCTACTTCTGTGTTCAGCCAGCCAGTCGTGCCCGGCAACGCGATCAGCGCGACCGGTGCCGCATCTTCCACCATGAACGCGAGCCGTTCCGGTGGCAGTTCATGATCCAGCGGCAAGTAGGCAGCGCCCGAACGCAGCACTGCCAGCAGGGCCAACGGCAAGTCGATGCCGCGCGCCAGTTGTACGGCGACCGTGCGGCCGGGGCCTGCGCCCAGTTCTTGCAAGCGCGCAGCCAGCGCATCGGCGCGGCGCATGGTCTCGGCATAGCTAAGCGTGCCGTCTTCGGCGCAGATGGCTTCTGCTTCCGGGCTGCGCAAGGCTTGTTCGGCGATCAGCACGTCCAGCGGCGCCGCAGGACCGTAGTCGACCGTCGTGTCGTTCCAGGCGGCCAGGGTTCCGCGGTCGGCAGCGGACAGCAGGTCGAATTTGCTGACGGGATGATCGTGTATCTCAGCGGCCTCGATAATCGCCACGAAAGCGCTCGCCATGCGTTCCATCGTGGCGGGCATGAACAGGTCGCTGCGATAGACAAAATTGGCGTGCAGGTTGCCGTCGGCGTCTTCCAGGTAAAGCGCCAGGTCGAACTGGGTGGCGCCGCCGTCCACGTCCAACGCCTCGGTACGCATGCCTTCCCATGCGATAGTATGGAAATCGGTGTTCTGGTAATTGAACATCACTTGAAACAGCGGATGACGGCTCAGATCATGCGCCGGCCGTAAAGCATCCAGCAAACGGTCGAAGGGCAGGGCTTGATGCTCGAACGCGGCCAGGCAGCGTGTTCTGATGCGGGTGAGCAAGGTCAGAAAATCAGGGGTGCCG
Organism: Collimonas sp.; assembly: GCF_035566555.1. Lineage (GTDB taxonomy): Bacteria > Pseudomonadota > Gammaproteobacteria > Burkholderiales > Burkholderiaceae_D > Collimonas. Next base: position 6,678 of record NZ_DATMRB010000161.1, on the reverse strand, counting down.
GATAAATCGGCGCGAATCACAAGGGTATTGACGAAGCAGCCTATCAGATCCTGCACATCGTTTTGTTCGCGGCCTGAAACCGGGACTCCGAGCGCCAGGTCGGTCTGGCTGCTCCAGCGCGATAGCAAGACCTGGAACGCGGTCAGCGCCACCATGAAACGGCTGGCGCCCGCGACCTGGGCCAAACGGTCGATGACGCTCACAAGATGCGGCGGCAACTCGAAACGGTATTGGCGGCCTTGAGACGAGGGCAATTGCGGACGCGGAAAATCAGTGCTTAGCTCAAGCGTCGGCAAATCAGCCAGCGCGCCTCGCCAGTAGGCGATGTCGCGCTGTTCCAGGACGCCGCCTTGATCGACATTGTCTTGCTGCGCATAATCGCGATATTGCAGTGGCAAGGCAGGCAACCGTGGCGCGTAACCGGCTTCCAGCGAGCGATAAATCTGAATCAGGTCACGCCACAGGACGCCTAGCGACCAACCGTCGGCTATGATGTGATGCATGGAAATACTCAGTACATGCAGTCGTGGCGCAAGGTTGATCAGTCTGGCCCGGATCAGCGGCGCTTGGTCGAGCGTAAAAGGCTGCATCGCTTCCTGGCGCAGCATGGCGTCCAACATTTGCGCCTGGTTTATCCCGGCCACCACATCCAGTTCCTCGACTGGCAGCGTGATGGCGCAGGCTGCCGGCGGCAGGATGATTTGGGCGGGCTTGCCGTCGATATCGACAAACCTGGTGCGCAAGGTTTCGTGCCGGACCTGCAGCATGCCGAACGTGCGTTCCAGCAAACCAGCGTCCAGCGGGCCCTCGATGCGTATTGCGCCAGATAGCACATAAGCGGTATTGCCGGCATCCAGTTGCTGGATGAACCACAGCCTGGCCTGGGTGGAAGAAAGCGGTACTGAGCTTGCGCTAGCGGTGGCGGGCAGCGCTTTGGCCGCAACCGGTGCTTGCAGCTTGCTTTGCATTTGCACGTGGGCGGCAAGTTCGGCAAAGGTTGGCGCATCGAACAGCGCGGTCATCGACAGTTTGATGTTGAGTCGCTTGCGAAGGCGCGAAGCGACTTTGGTCGCAAGCAGAGAATGGCCGCCGATTTCAAAGAAATTGGTGTCATCGGTAATCTGGCTAACTTGCAGCAAGTCTTGCCAGATTTCTTGGATCGCATGCAGTATCTCCTCGCTCACCGGCGCCGCTTCGCTCGCCGCTGGCGTGCCGCCGAGATCGGCCGGGCCAGGGCTGTGAGCTTGTGAGCCAGACTGCAGCGGCGCGCCGATCATGGCATATACGGCCTCCAGCGTCTGTTCCGGGCGGGACAAGGCTGCACCCAGCAAGTCGCGATATACCGCGGCCACGCCTTCGATCGTCGCTGCCTCGAACAAGGCGCTGTCGTAATCAAACGTGGCTTGAAAGCCGTTTGCAGTTTCGCTGACTTCCAGCACGAGGTCGGTTTTTGCTTCGCCGATGCGCAACGCTACCGATTGCACCGCCAGACCGCTCATGGCGATCGCGGCGGGTGCAGGATTCAGCGAGAAGATAGTTTGCGCCAATGGCGTTCTGCTGCGCTCTTGAGGGCGCCGCAAGGCGCGCACCAGAAGGTCGAAAGGGACGCCGGCATAGGCCAGCGAATCGCGCCAGCTGATTTTCACCTGCTCCAGGATACTGCGTATGGTCGATTGCTCGGACAACGTGAAACGCAAGGCGGCAGTTTCGGCGAAATTGCCGACTGTGAAAGCGAGCGCCGGATCGTTGCGGGCGGTTACCGGGGTGCCGATGGCAAAGTCCTGCTGTCCGGACCAGCTCGCCAGGGTCATACCCCAGGCGCCCAGCAGCACCGCGAATGGCGTCGTTCCCAGCGCACGAGCCGTGCTGCCAACGTGTTCCTTCAAGGACTGCGGCAACGCGACGCTGATACGGGCGCCCTTGGCGGCGCGAATTTTTGGGCGGGGATGGTCCGTCGGCAAGTCGAGATCCGGCACGCCTTGCAGATTCTGGCTGCAGGCCGCCAGCAATTGCCCGCTTTCAGGCTGCGCCAGCTGTTCGCGCTGCCACTCGGCGAAGTCGGCAAATTGCAATGGCACCTCGGCCGCCATTGGCATGGCCGGATCGATCCTGTACGAGTAGGCGGCGGCTAGGTCGCTGACCAGCAGCGCCAGCGAAGGACCATCGCAGACGATATGGTGAATCGCCAGGGCAAGCAGCCATTCATGCTGGCCCAGTTTGGCCAGCTGCACGCGTATCAGCGGCGGCTGGCTCAAATCGAACGCTTGCGCAGCCATGGCTTCGGCGCCACGCAAAGCATGTTCAAGGCGTTCATCCTGCGGCATCATGCTCAGGTCGGAATGCGTGATCGTTATCTGGCTGGCGGCTTCGATCGTCTGCCAGGGAGTGCCGTCGATCTCGGTGAAGCCGGTGCGCAGGCTTTCATGGCGGGCGATACAGTCGTTCAGCGCCGCCTGCAGGACATCTTCCTTCAGCGCGCCGCTTAACCTGAGCGCGCCGGCAATGATGTAATCGGTATTGCCCTGGTCCAGGCCGGATAGCAGCCACAGGCGCTGCTGCGCCGGCGACGCTTCGAAAACGGATACGTCTTTATCCAAGGCTGGGGCTGCTATGACGCCTGTCATTTGGTCGGTTCGGTTCATTCTAGAATCCCGTTTACGTTTTCGATGACAAATTGTCCGCGGCGGACGCGACGGCGCTCGCGCGGGCGGATTGCACTTGCTTCGGTGGCGGATTGCGCTGCGCCGGGACGATCGTCCTGATGCAATATGGCGGTCTCGATCAGGCTCGCCAGGCGCGCCGGTGTTGGTGTTTCAAAGAAATCCTTGAGTGCTAGCCGCACCGACCAGCGCTGCTGGGCCCAGGTGATCAGCTGCGATGCGGCCAGCGACTGCCCGCCCAGCATGAAGAAGTTATCCTCTGTGGAAACTGCATGGATATCCAGGGCGTCTCGCAGATAGGCCAGCAGCTCGGCTTCAACCGGCGAGTTCGCCACTACCGCCTGGGAGGTACTGACCGGACGCTCCGGTTCGATCAAGGCATTGCGGTCGATTTTGCCGTGGCGGCTGACCGGCAGAGCGGCCAGTGCGACGAAATGGGCAGGAATCATATAGGCCGGTAATCTTGTCGCCAGATAGCTGCGCAGTTCGGATTGCCAGCCGTTGCTGCTGGTCGCAACCGAAGCGCCAGGTACGATCCAGGCCAGCAAGCGTTGCTGAACAGCGGTTTTGCCGCGCAGATCGACTACGGCGTCCTGGATCGCCGGGTGACTGCGCAGGGCATGTTCGATTTCGCCAATTTCGATTCGCAAACCGCGCAGCTTGATCTGGTTGTCGGCGCGGCCGAGATATTCGATGGCCCCGTCTTCGCGCCAGCGCGCACGGTCGCCGGAACGGTACAGCCGCATCGGCGCCAGATGCTGGTTGTCGACGAACGATTTGGCGTTTTGCTCGGGGCGCTTGAGATAGCCACTCGTCAATTGCACACCGCCGATCATCAAATCGCCTTCGATGCCGATTGCAGCCGGACGACCCAGGCTGTCGACGATTCTCACAGTGGTATTGGCGATTGGGTAACCGATCGGGATCGGACCCGCGTCGCCGGGAATGCAACGGCAATGGGTCACCAGGATGGTGGCTTCGGTCGGACCATACAAATTATGCAGTTCGGTCATCAAGCCGAGTGCATGCACGGCGTCGCATAAGGTAGGATGGAGTGCTTCGCCGCCGCCGAACAGGTGGCGCAGGGATGTACATTGCGTAGCTAGCGGCACGGCCACGAATGCTTCCAGCATGGCCGGCACGAACTGAGCGACAGTGACCTGTTCGGCGATGACCAGGCGCGCCAGGATCTCGGGATCGCGATGGCTCTCTGGCGGCGCCACCACGATACGGGCGCCGGCCACCAGCGGCCAGCATAGCTCCCACAACGAGATGTCGAAGGTGTAGGGCGCTTTCTGCAGTAAGGCGTCGCTGCCGTCCAGCGGGAATGTTTCGCAATTCCATGCCATTAGGTTGCGCAAGCCGCCATGTGTGCATTGCACGCCTTTCGGCTTGTTGGTCGACCCCGATGTGTAAATGACATAGGCCATGTCGTCAGGCTGGACGACGACCGGTTCCATCCGTTCTTCCGGTGTATTCAGCCATGCTGTGGCCAGGGCCTCCGGCGTTTCCAGGATCATGAGAGGACAAGAAACCCCGAGCCGGGAAGCAATCTCTGCGGTGGTGACTAGCGCAACCGGCATCGTTTCTGCAAAAATCTCCTCGCGACGCAGTCCCGGTTCGTCAGGGTCGATCGGCATATAAGCCGATCCGGAGTAGAAAATGCCGAGCATGGTCGCCACGAGTTCGGCAGAGCGAGGCAGCATGACGGCGACGATTTTTCCCGGTCCGGCGTCAAGACCGGCCAGGCTGGCTGCGATCGAGCGGGCAGCACGGTCGAGGGTCTGGTAGTCGAGATGGCGGCCATCGGCTGTCACTGCAACGGCCTCCGGCGTGCTGGCTGCTTGCAGCGCAATCTGTGCCGGCACGCTGCCGATGATGGAGTAATCACGGATGGCGCCGCTGAAAGTGTGTAGTACTTGCTGTAGTTCGGCCGCAGGCAATGGCGCGGCGCGGTCCAGTTCCAGCGCCGGATCAGCGGCGACGCGCGCTGCCCAGTCGATCCAGCGCCGGCCGAGGCGTTCGATATCGGCATGGCTATAGTTCTTGCTCTGGTAGTCGAGATCGAGCAGCCAGCCGTCGGGCGATTGCATGAGGTTGATGGCCAGGTCAAATTTGACGCCAGCCACGGGCGCATCCAGCAGCCTGGTCGGCAAGCCGGCGAACTTGGTGTGGCGGATGCGGTCGAGGTTAAAGGTGATAGTCAAGGATCCCGGCCGCTCGTCGCCGCCGGAAAGCACCGGTTCCAGCACATGCGCCAGCGGATACGTCTGGTAGGCCGCAATGGCATCAAGTTCGAGATCGACGCTGTTCAGCAATTGCGCGAAACGCATGCCACGCTGCAGGCGCGAGCGCATCGGCATCAGTTGCGCTGCTTGTCCGACCATGTGCTCCAGTCCTTCAAGTCGGCCATGGCTGGGTATGCCGATCAGCAGGTCGTCGCGATCGAACAGCGTATGCAAGAACGACAGCGTCAGCGCCAGGGTGGCGTTGAACATGGTGGTTTTCTGGCGCGTGGCCAAGGTGGTGAGCGCCGCTGCAACGTCTGCCGGCAGCGCCAGCCTGGCCCGCTTGCCTTGCCAGCGTGCGGCTTTTTGCTGTGCAACGTCGTATTGAGCGATTTTCGGCAGCGGCAGGGCAGGCGGGGCATCGAGGGTGCGTTCACGCCAGAAATTCTCAGCAAGCGGGTCGTTTGCGGTGTGCAGCCAGTCGAGTTGCTGACGGAATTGCTGTACTTGCGGCAATGGTTCCGCCAGCGGCGAGTTCAGCAGCTTGCCAAGTTCGTCGATGATCAGCGCCAGCGACTGGCCATCGATCAGGATATGGTGCGCGCACAACGCCAATACATGCTCGACATGCGGGCCGTCGGCTACCTTGAGCAGACTGACCCGTAGCGGACCTTTGGCCGACAGATCAAACGGCCGCTCGCTCAGCGAAGCCATCCAGGCGTCAGTCGCCATATCTTCACTGTAACTTACTAGCGCCTTCATTACCGGATGGACCGTTTGCGTGCCGTCTTCGCCATTGATGGTGGTGCGCAAGGCTTCGTGGCGCATGATCAGCTGGTTCAGAGCGTGTTCCAGCGCAATCGCGTTGATCTCGCCATCGAGTGCTAACGCTACCGTTTCACAGTAAGCATTGGCACCGGCCGCATCGAATTGCGATGCCAGCCAGATTTGCTTTTGCGTATCGGACAGCGCCAGCGTGCCGGCATGCGCATCAGCTTTGGCATATGCGGGGCCTGGCAATGCCGGTTTGGGCGGCAAGTATTGGCCTTCGCGCAGCGCCGCGACCGAATCCATCACGCCGTCGGCGATGGCGTCGATTTCTTGTTGTCCATGGGCGTCGCACAGGAAGCAGTTGCGGCCTTCCCACACAAACAGGCCGCGATGCAGCAGGTGGTAGTACAGCAGATCCAGGTTGCCGGCGTGCTTGAAGCGGAATACCGAGCCGAAACGGATCATCGACAGCGGCACGTTTTCAGCTGCAAAGCGGCGATTGAGCCGATCGGTCAGCTGTTCTGTCCTGGCGCTGAGTTCTTCCTGGAACGATGGTCCGCGCTGTTTCAGTTCTGTCAGCACCGCGTGCGACAGGGCGAAACCGAGCGGATGGTTATTGAAAGTGCCGGCGAAGAAAGTAGTGGTGGCACCCGGCCTGGAATCGTCGCCAAAGCGCCAGATGCCGCCGTCGATGCCATCCAGCAGGTTGCCGCGCGCCGCCAGCGCGGCCATCGGTACGCCGCCGCCGATTGTTTTGCCGTAAGTCACCAGATCCGCTTCGACTCCGAAGATCTCCTGGGCGCCGCCCGGAGCGCTGCGGAAGCCGGTAATCATCTCGTCGAAAATCAGCAGGATGCCATGTTTTGCGGTCAGCGCGCGCAAGCGTTGCAAGAACTCGCGCGGCTGCGCATCGAGCATGCGGCTTTGAATCGGTTCGACCAATACAGCCGCCAGTTTGTCGGCATTGGCGGCAATCGCCTGCAAGGCCGATTCTTCACAGTAATCCAGCAGCAGCAAAT